>CAIKCI010000030.1 GCA_903825895.1 uncultured Actinomycetes bacterium | reverse complement strand
GGTCATCTCGACGCAAAGTGACCATGCTTGGGTGATGCCATAGAACTCTTGGCGGGGAAAGTAGATCTGCAAAAAGAAATAGTGATTCACATAAGCCCACCACCCACCGGGGCCGATCTGGGCGATGTGTGTCAGTGTGGTCAAGATAAAGAGGGCCGCCCAGTAGGCCGGCAAGATCCTCAGCAGCCGTCGAACCCAGAAGGCCCCCGTCGCTGGACGCTCCACGCCGGCCAAATGAGCTTCGACGAAGGGACGGTAGAGGAGGAAACCTGAGATTAAGAAAAAGACCATGACGCCGATTTCGAGGCGCGAGGTATAAATCCCCCAGTGGGTTCGAGGGGTGAGGCCAGAAACAAAACTTGTGTGGACGCCAACGACCAAGATTGCCGCTATTGCTCGAAGTCCATTGAACCCGGGAAAGCGAGGCGGAACTCTCCTTGCAGGCACGCGTTCTTTCGGCGGGACGACACTCTCAGCCGTGGCGAGTGTTTCGTTATCGCTCATCAAGCGAGGTCCATTCGGTCTCCTGGGTTGTTCCTAGGCAGGTGAGGTGCCAGTGGTGTTCAGTATGGCCTAAAAACACTATTCATCCGTGGTTCTGGAGTCCGAAAGCATTGAAATTACGACCAGATTGGGAGCGGAGTCCTCAGGAGAAGACGAGCGTGGTGGGCAGGGAGCCGTGTTTGAGGTCCATGTAATCAAGGGGATAATTCTGAGCGAGTCGCCACGGTCGCTTTGCTCCCTGGAGTGGCACCTGACCCGCAGATCGCCGCACGTAGCCAGCGTCGAGGTCAAACACTGTTTCAACCTTCATCGAAGGATCTGGCGCTTGGGCGATCACTTGGGTGGCCCCTTTGTCATCCATGGCATCGAGGAGTCGGCAAACGTAGTTCGCCACAAGATCGGCCTTGAGGGTCCAAGACGCATTGGTGTAGCCAACCGTGAAGGCCAGATTTGGGACACCGCAGAACATCAGGCCTTTGTAGGAGACCGTCTCTGAGAGTTCAACATGAGTTCCATCAACCTCGAGTTCAATGCCCCCTAGGACCTGAAGGTTCAGCCCAGTGGCACTCACAATCACGTCAGCGTCTAAGTGCGTCCCCGATTGCAGGACGATACCGGTGGCATCAAATCTCTCGATGTGATCAGTCACCATTGTGACCGAGCCCTTTGAGATTGAGCGAAAGAGCGATGCACTCGGATCTAAACAGACGCGTTGGTCCCATGGGTTGTAGGTGGGTGTGAAATGAGTGTCGACGTCGTAGTTCTCAGGGAGCTGCTTCTCGATGTTTTTTTTAAACATCCCCTTCACAAGCTCGGGAGCTCGGCGACAGAGTTGATAAGTGAAGGAGCCTCGCAGAATGTTTTTGAATCGGATGACACGATAAGCAGCCATGGGAGGCAAGAACTTTCGTAATCTATCGGCAGTCGTATCGGTATAGGGAGCCGAAAATATGTAGGTGGGGGAGCGTTGCAGAAGAGTGACGTGGCTCGCCGCTTGTGCGAGCGCTGGCACGATCGTGACGGCAGTTGCGCCACTCCCAATGACGATAATTTCTTTCCCTTCTGCCTCAAATTCACGAGGCCAAATCTGTGGGTGAATGAATTCACCCTGAAAAGCATCACGATCTTGAAAGTCAGGCGTGTAGCCCTCGTCGTAGCGGTAGTAGCCGGTATTTGCATAGAGAAAGCGGCATGAGACTTGTTGCGTGTGGTGCGTCTTGGTGTCAAGAACCTCCACCTTCCAAAGATGGTCTTCAGTTGACCATGACGCCTTCGTTACTCTTTTTGAATAGACGACGTGTTCTTCAATGGCGTACTCGGCGGCAGTCTCTTGGATGTAGCGCAGAATTGACGGTCCATCGGCAATTGATTTGGCTTCTTTCCAAGGTCGAAATGAATAGCCCAACGTAAACATGTCAGAGTCAGAACGGATGCCTGGGTAGCGAAAGAGATCCCAGGTGCCACCCATCTTCTCTCGGGATTCGAGAATCATGTACGACTTCTCGGGACACTCAGTCTGAAGGTGGCAGGCAGCCCCAATGCCAGAAAGACCTGCACCAATGATCAGGATATCGACGTGTTGATCATTCGACGAGACCATATGTCGTCAGTGTAGGGGAGGGATCGCGAAGAAAGAAGTACCGTGAAATTGGCATGTGAGAGATTTCTTCGGCAACTAGAGTGACCAGAGTAAGTATTCGCGCAAGGAGACGATGAGCACAGGGTCGAACATCGATGAGAAAATAACTTTTTCTCAGACCGGTAGTCCAACGGTAAGCGTCATCGTAATTGGTTGGCGCGATGCGCCGAGGCTTTTGGCGTGTCTTGAATCGCTGGCAAAGTCCAAATCCTCAATTCAATACGAAGTGATTTTGACGCTGAATGAGCCCACTCAAGGGCTAGTCCGCGATTTGGCACAAAAAGTCGAAGGCCTCCATGCAACTCTCACTCACGAGGTTAATCTTGGATTTGGAGAGGCAAATAATCGAGCGGTTCTAGTTGCTGATGCTCCTTACCTTATGTTTCTAAATGACGACACGATTGTCAGTGATCACTGGCTCGATAGTTCCGTTGAGATTCTGCAGAAGAATCCAGACGTTGGTGCCGTTGGAAGTCTGTTACTAAATCCAGATAGAACGGTCCAAGATGCTGGATGTTTAGTGTGGAGTGACGGATCGATTGCAGTGCTCGATCACGTTTTGCTCGATGGGCGAGTCCCCGTTACAAGAAGAGTGATGTACTGCTCTGCAGCAGCTTTACTTGTGAAGCGAGATGATTTTCTAGGAATCAATGGATTTCACCAGGGTTACTATCCGGCATATTATGAAGATGTCGATCTTTGCCTAAGCCTTCAAGAGAATGGAAGACAAACCTGGTTGAATTCTGGGTCATCCGTGATTCATTTTCGTTCAGAATCGACGAATCGTGCATTTCAACAGTTTTGTCACATTCGAAATTATGAGATCTTTAAGGAGCGCTGGTCAGGTGCTCTCTCTGAATTTTTGAATGCGCCATCTCAGAGTGACCTTGGTGAATATTTTGAACAGATTAGAAGTGCCTTTGAGTGGACTCGGCACTATTCAATCACCTCTATTTCTCGGAAGAATCCTGATGAAATCACCAACGTCTCAGATTATGCACAATTACAAGACGAACTCCAACAAGAATTCCTCTTGTTCCTGGAGGAGCGGATCCCCGAGATGGAGAAGAAGATTCTGCGGTTAGAAGCGTCAGTCTCCTACTGGAGAGCAGGTCTCCGAGATCTTCAAGTACTCGTGGATCAGTTCCAAGCGAGGCGGGTGGTGAGATTGGCCAATGGCTTGAAGGCAGCGCCAAGGCAACTAGGTCGCTTGCTCACTCAACCACTGAGAAGGTTGCGCTCGAAACTAAAAGGCCGACATCGACCAACCCAATACAAAAAGTGGATAGGAACGGTTGAGGCCACTTCCGCTCGAGAGATGAACGAACGAATGTATTCGCTAGGAGAAACTCCACTGATTTCACTCATCACTCCAGTGTTTAATACTCCTGCGGAGTTCCTCCACAAGATGATTGAATCAGTTCGCTCCCAAAGTTATGAGAACTGGGAACTCCTGCTCGCTGACGATGCTTCAACGGATGAGAAAACGATCCAGGCGCTTCGACAGCACGAAGGAAGTGATGACAGAATTAAAGTCATTTGGCGCTCTAACAATGGTCACATTAGTGAGGCTTCAAATACGGCCATTGAACATGCGAGTGGTAGTTGGATCGCAATACTCGACCACGATGATGAATTAAATGATTTCGCACTTGCTGCAGTGGCTGTGGGAATTGAGATGCACCCAAATGCGGGGTTTGTTTATAGCGACTACGATCAGCTGACAGAAAAGGGAGAACGTGTCAATCCTTTTTTCAAGACTGATTTCGATGATCGACTCATTTTGGGCCAGAATTTCCTGTGTCATCTGGCAGTCGTTCGGAAAGACCTGATTGATCTGGTCGGTGGCTTCACCGTTGGATTAGAGGGGTCTCAGGACTGGGACCTTTTCCTTCGAGTTCTTGAGCTGCTTCGTCCCGATCAGGTCATTCATCTGCCACATGTTCTTTATCACTGGAGAATGTCACCTGAGTCGACGAGTTCTTCGCTGAGTGCGAAGCCTTACGCGGCGGCGTCGTCTCTGACGACTGTGAGGAGACATCTCGAACGCGAATCACGCGAAGCAGTCGCCACGCTGATGAAGGACACGAGTTGGGTTGAGCTCGAGTGGGTATTACCGAATGACAAGCCATCGGTAGCTCTAATAATTCCAACCAAAGACGGGCCTTATCTCGAGCAATGCCTCCACAGTATTTTTGAAAGGACCACGTACAGCAATTATGAAGTAGTGCTCATCGATAATGGAAGCGAGAAAGAGGAAACTCTAAACGTTATTGAGCGTTACCAACCCAGGAATAACTTTCGAGTGATCTATGATGAAAGTCCATTTAATTTTTCAAAATTGAATAATGACGCTGTAGCTACAACATTGAGTGATTTTGTATGTTTGATGAATGATGACATCGAAATACAATCCGATGACTGGCTTGATGTAATGCTCGGAGAGGCATTACAGCCGCAAGTTGGGATAGTCGGAGCAAAGCTTTATTACCCTGACGGTCGAATTCAACATTGTGGCATCATCTCCGGCTTTGGCGGCATAGCGGCAAATGCCTACGTTGGGTATCCCTGGGATTACGTTGGCAATAGAGGCGATACCTTGCTGTCGAGAAACGTCTCCGCTGTCACTGGAGCATGCATGCTCGTCAGGAGAGACGTGTGGGATTTAGTAGGAGGCTTAGATGAGCATTTTGCGGTTGACTACAACGATGTTGACTTCTGCTTAGCGGTCAAACAACACGGATGGAAAATTATTGTGACGCCATCTGTGCGGATTATTCACCATGAATCTGCAAGCCGTGGCAAGATTTCTGATCGAGAGTTTTTAGCCGAGAGGCAAGAGGAGAGCTTGTTGATACAGAAGAAATGGGCTGATCGGTTAACTCGAGATCCCTTCTACAATATAAATCTTACGGTAAGGGGTTTCCAATATGAACTCCCGTAATGGAGACCACCAGAAGTTGACAAATCGAACGGAGAAATTTTTATGTGTTCTTTTGTCGATTAATCCCAAATCCCCAAACAGGTTTCGGACCAATACCTAGTGATATTCAAGCGACATCAGCAGACTCAAGCCCAACAAATTGAATCCTTAGGAATATATGGAGATTGACGATTACTTTTCATCTCTGGACACTGCTCAAAAACCACTGAAAATAATCTTCCCCACTCGACAGTCGATTGTGATTTTTTTACTGGTCTGCATAATGTCACCTTGTGTTTTAGTCGGGATGCATCTGGAAAAAAATCGTCCGTTTTCTCCGATTGATGAGCCCCCGCACTATGCCTATGTAGATGATCTGTCTCAGGGACAATTACCTCGAGTCGGTGAATTCTTCTCAACGGAGTTGCTGAGGACAATCTCTTGCGTTGGATTACAAAATCCCTGGGGGGAAACCATTCCAAACTGTCAGGCCCAAAACCTCACACCTTCGCAATATCCGAGTGGAGGAGGTCGACTCAGCGAGGCTGTCCAACCTCCTCTCTACTATGCCTCTTTGGTACCCTTCCGGTGGGCCATTGGACCATTATTAACTACAGGCGATCTTTTATTGATGCGCTCGGTCAATCTGCTCTGGCTTTGTGGAGGACTGGCGATTCTCTGGTGCTGCGGCAGGCTCCTCGGGATAGATGCCAAGAAAATCGGTGGTGTGATTCTGTTGGTCGGAGCAGCGCCAATCGTTATCTACTATTCCTCAATAGTTTCGAATGACGCGAGCGCAATTTTTGCTGGTTCATTTATTTCGCTAATAGCGATCTTGTACTTGCAAAAGCGGCTCCCATGGAGGCACGCGAGCCTGTTCGCAGCTTCATTCGCAGTGGGGATGTTGAAGCCTGTCTTTTTGTTGCCAGCGATAGCGGTGGCTCTTGTCCATTTTTTAGTGCTGTTGTCAAGGACGGTAACTCAGGAAAGATCAAACCTAATCCAAGGCTTTAGGACACTCTTCAAGCAGTGGCTCCCTTTTGGGGGCATCT
>CAIKCI010000029.1 GCA_903825895.1 uncultured Actinomycetes bacterium | reverse complement strand
TGGCTGGAGCTTTCTTTACGATGGCCTTTTTAGCCGGAGCTTTCTTGGCTGGAGCCTTCTTGGCTGGAGCTTTCTTGGCTGGAGCCTTCTTGGCTGGAGCTTTCTTTACGATGGCCTTTTTAGCCGGAGCTTTCTTGGCTGGAGCCTTCTTGGCTGGAGCTTTCTTTACGATGGCCTTTTTAGCTGGAGCCTTTTTGGCGCCCAAACTCTTCTTTGCTGATGGCGTCGTTGCCATGGTGATCCTCCTCAGAAGCGTTCTATTCACGAAACGCCGTACAAGTGCGGCACTGTATCAGCCAAACCGCCCCTCAGCATTCATGAGGGCCGCGCTTTGAACCAGTTAACTCGGACTTCCCGCCTGGGGGCTCCCAAAACTTGGGCGCTCGATGCTGGCCTCCGCCTGAGGAGAACTCAGTGCATCTGACGCACCATCCCCTTGACGCAGGGCCATAATGGCGGCGCCGGGTTGCACGTTGTCTTCAATCCACTGAATCATCTCTGAGAGCGAAGAGCGCAAGCGGGTCCGCTCAGACTCCAACTGGCGCGCCATCGACTCAACGTCGCTGGTCATCTTGGACTTCAGCCCTTCGAGGCGAGACAGGTCGGCCTTGTAACGTCCCTCAGCTTCAGCTTGAAGTCGTTGTGCCTCCATTCGTGCTGCGGCGATGGTTTTGGCAGCCTCTTCTTCAGACTCCCGTTTCGTCTCATCGACAAATCGCTGTGCCAGCTCAAGCGTCCTCGTCAACGAGTCAACATTTTTGGCGGCATCAACTTCTGCAATCGCTGCGACCACTGGGGCTGCTTGAACCGCAGGTTCGGGTGCTCCGCTCGACTTATTAGCATCGAGCTGCGCAATGCGCTCTGCTGCCTGGCGGAGTCGGTCCGTCATCTGACGAAGTTGCTCCTGCAGGGCATCAGCCTCGACTGCGACCTTTTCCAAGTAGTCATCAACTTCTTCGACGCCATATCCACGAAGGCTGATTTTGAATTCAACCGTTCGAAGGGCTTCTATTGCTGTTTTTGGTAGTCCTTGGTTATCCATGTCGGCCACCCTACCAATCTCTTCGCCTGAGCGGAAATGCGTTTTCTAGAGGAAGCGCAGAAGGACAAACTGCACGAAGACAAAAAGGACCAGAACCGAGAGATCAAGGTACGCCCCGCCGATTCTCACCGGCGGAATCACCCTCCGAATGGGCTTAAGAACCGGTTCGGTCAGCGCATAAAGGACCTTATTGATCTTCCCTAAGGCTGAATCCGGCGAGGCTGACGCCGAGAACCAGCTGAGTAGCGCCCGGGCAATCAGGAGATAGATGTAAATCTCGAGTAAAAACCCGATGTAGCGCAACATGGAGCCGGTTAGTCGTCGCGGTTGAAGCCACGGCGCTCAAGGCGAGCTCGTTCTTCTGGAGAAACGGTCACGTCGGTGGGCGACAACAAAAAGACTTGGTCCGCTACTCTCTCCATGGTGCAGTTCGCTGCGAAGGCAATACCGCTGCAAAAGTCAATCATCCGACGCTGGAGATCTCGGTCTGCATCTTGCAAGTTGATGATCACAGGCTTGTTGGCTCGGATATGTTCACCCACTTCTTTGGCATCGCCAAAGCGCAACGGGGTCACGACCGATACACGTGCAGCCTCGCTCATACCTTTTGACACCATCGTGGGCCGCTGGGTTGGGGGCAATGGCGATCGTTGGCCCGGTCCAGAAACTGGTTCGCCACTTTGATTCATAGGGCGAATCCGTGTGACCGGCGCCATGCGCGGCGGCTCTGGGCGTGAGTAATAGTCATCGTCTCGCTCCCGCGTTCTGCGAGGTTCACGGTCATAGTCGCGGTCATAGTCGCGGTCGCGAGATTCAGGGCGACCAGCACCAGTCGGTGCTTGGCGAGGCGACACAGGACGATTCCGATCAGAGAGATCGTCGTACTCGTCGTACTCGTCATCAACCAGCCCCAAGTAGGCCATGATTTTTCGAACGTTTCCTCCGGCCATTCCTTCAGCCCCGTCTCTTTCTCGTCGTCACTGAGGCCCCGATCGGCCTTGAGTGAACACTCTAGGCCAAAGAGGTCTCTTCGTCCTCATTTGGCAGCATCTCGCCCTCCAAAGAGGGCCCTCCCCACCCGAATCATGGTACTTCCTTCTTCTACAGCGATCTCGAGATCATCGGTCATCCCCATGGAACACTCAGGAAGTCCCAACCCGTCTGCCAGGGTTTTGAGGGTTCGAAAAGCCCGACGAGCGGAATCTGACTCAGGTGGTGCCACCGTCATCAAGCCATCAACGACTAATCCCAAAGTCTGGGCTCGATCGACAATTCCTTCGACTTCTTCGGTTGTCGCGCCATTTCGCTGGACTCGATTCGTGAAATCAACTTGCACCATAATATGCGCCTCAGGTCTGCGAAGAGCGATTGCTTCAGCCTCTCGCTCACGGCTGACCGACTCAAAGCAACTGGTGAGTGGCGCGAGGCGGCCAATCTTGTTGGTCTGGAGCGCTCCGAGAAAATGCCAGGCGATTCCAAGGTCCGTCGTTGCGCTCGCCTTCTCCACAAGTTCAGCGGCGTAGTTTTCTCCCAGCGTCGTACATCCCGCCGCAACGGCTGCACGTACGGTATCGATGCCAAAAGTTTTTGTGACCGCTACCACGGTGACGGCGCTTCTGTCACCGCCGGCCGAGGTAATTCTCTCGTTGATGAGTTCACGTGCAGCCGCAATGGCATCAGGGTCTGTTGCGCGCTCAAGCGCCATGTTGCTCAGCGCAGGAAGGACGGAACGTCGAAGTCGTCATCGCCGCCGCCGAGATCAATCTCTGTGTCGGTGACATCGGCGAAGATGTCAATCGTCTCAGGTGAGTCAGACAGGCCGAGCGAAGATCCACCGGAATTTCCTCGTGTCTCCCACCTCTCAAAGCCCGCAGCTATGACGGTGACGCGCACCGTCTCGCCCATCGAGTCGTCGATCACCGTGCCGAAGATGATGTTGGCATCAGGGTGGGCAACCGAGTGAACGATTTCAGCAGCTTCGTTGACTTCGAAGAGGCCAAGTTCTGAGTTTCCCGCAATATTGAGCAGAATCCCACGAGCTCCTTCAATTGATGCTTCGAGCAGGGGGCTTGTAATAGCGGCTCGAGCTGCGTTCACCGCACGACCCTCCCCTGTCGACGAGCCAATACCCATAATGGCGGTACCGGCATTCGTCATGATCATTTTTACGTCTGCAAAGTCAGTGTTGATCAATCCAGGAACCGTAATCAGATCAGTGATCCCACGTACCCCTTGCATCAAGACTTCGTCGGCGATCTTGAATGCGTTCATCATCGACGTCTGTTCGCTCGAGACGGTGAGCAAGCGATCGTTCGGGATCACGATCAAGGTGTCAACTTTTTCTTTGAGAATCTGAATTCCTTTTTCGGCTTGTGTTGAACGACGACGTCCCTCGAACGCAAACGGACGAGTCACCACGCCAATGGTCAAGGCTCCAAGACCCTTGGCGATCTCCGCGACAACGGGAGCAGCACCAGTTCCGGTTCCTCCGCCTTTTCCTGCGGTGATGAAGACCATGTCGGCGCCTTTCAGCGCTTCTTCGATCTCGGCACGGTGTTCTTCTGCGGCCATCCGACCTACTTCTGGATCTGAGCCTGCACCGAGGCCCCGAGTGAGCTCCCGTCCGATGTCGAGTTTGAGATCGGCGTCACTCGCCATTAAAGCCTGGGCGTCAGTGTTCATGGCAATGAACTCCACGTTGCGAAGCCCCGCCTCGATCATGCGGTTCACCGCATTGACGCCGCCGCCGCCTACTCCGACGACTTTAATTAACGCAAGGTAGTTGCTTGTTGGTGAAATGCTCATGTCGTCCCTCGTCCTCTCATGGGTGTGTTTTATCCTGCCTGAAAGTGGTGTGAATATGGTGGATAACCCTCTTGCCATCGTATCGCAGGCCACTGCGCGCGCTTTGGACTTCGCTCATTTGCCTCACGGGCCGGTAATCGTGGAGGCTTGGGGCACCGTCACGTCGAGCACATCGCCCGGGTGGAGCGTGGCTCCGGCGATGACTGAGGCGATATCACTATATTTTTGCTCCAATTGGGTTGCCGTCCCCATGGTGACGGTCACAGGCGTTGTCAGCTGCAAGGTCACGGTCCCATCAGCATTTGCATGAATTTGAGCAACTTGCCCTTTAAACGCAAGGGGCAGGCTCCCCGCCACCTGGAGCGATCCGTGCACCCAATCTGGGACACTCGAGCCAACGGCCAAGGTAATCGGTTTCGCCGTCACGATCGGAATCAGGCCCTTGGCGAGACTCGCCGCTTCGGGGGCTGTTGGAGCATGTTGGTAAACGAGCACGCGCCCTGAGGCGTCGACAAGGGCCACGTCGGCCCCGCTACTCACGACGGCAACCGGTGTCCGCTCCGTCACCGTGATCTTGACCGTACTCGGCCAGTGCAACGACACCGACGACGTCTTGACCCAGGCCAACGCATCAATACCGGCTTCGGCCGCCCCCGCATCAATCGAAATCAAGGCAGGATGATGTTGTAATCCCGCTGCGGCAACGACCTGCGCATCGCTTTCGTGCGTTGCACCAGACACCGTGACGGTCTTGGCTGAAAAGAGTGATGTGTGGAGTAATGCCCAGCCCCCACCCGCCGCGAGTACGACAGAGAACATCACCCCGACAACGAGGACTCGACGACGCGTTTTTGAGCGAGCGACCTGTTGTCGGCGTTGGGTGAGTCGAGGATCAGCAATGACCCTATTCGATGAACGCTTGGTCGATGTTGTCACGAGCGCCCTCCGACCACAGCGTCAGGCGAAAACCCCACCATCTTCACTTCCGTCGCCAGTTCGATGCCGCATTCTGCGAGCACCATCGCTCGCACTTTTTCGAGCAGCCTTCGAACATCGTCACCAGATCCACCAGGGTCAGCTTGAATAAAATTTGCATGTTTTTCAGAAACCTGTGCGCTCCCAATCCTCATGCCCTTGCAACCTGCCTGCTCGATCAATCGCCCAGCCGATTCATGAGGTGGATTGGTAAACACGCTGCCGCAGTTCGATCCTCCAGGCTGATTTGCGCGGCGCCACTGCACGATGTCCTTGAGCATCGCCGCTCCCTCTTCGCGGTCGCCAGGACTGAGACGCAAGGTGGCCTCCACCACAATTTGGCGGCTCTCGAGGCCTGAATGACGATATGAGAACGTCAAGGCGTCATTCCCAAGAGAAAGGAATTCGCCTGTGTCGAGATCGAAAACCGTTGCACTCACGACACTTTCGCTCATGGATGATCCATGGCCACCTGCGTTCATCTTGACGGCTCCGCCTATCGATCCAGGAACCCCAACAGCCCACTCAAAGCCCGTGAGTGATGCATCCACGCTCCGCCTTGCCACGACCGGGAGATCAGCGGCCGCCCCCACACGTATCGTTGCTGCGTCTTCATCGATCACTATCTCGGAAAACGACTCGCCGAGATGGATGAGTACCCCGTCGAATCCGGCGTCAGCAACCAGGGTGTTGGAACCACGTCCGATGACATAGACAGGCGTTGTTGCTGCAATCGTCTCGCTCAGTGCAAAGAGTTCATCGGCCGTCGTCACGTCAATCCCCTGGCGTGCATCGCCCCCGACCCGCAAGGTGGTGCGCGATCCGAACGGCGCATCAAAGGTCGTCACGAGCGCATCCTGATGAGTTCATCGGGAAGCGTCGTCAGATCGCCAGCACCCATGGTCAAGCAGACGTCTCCTTCAACCAGTAAGGCATTGACCGTGGTGGCCAGATCCTCGACACGCTCAACAAGGTGGAGATCAGGGTGGCCGGCACTGCGCACGACGTCCGCCACCAACTTCTCACTGACCCCAGGGATTGGCATCTCCCCTGCGCTGTAGAGCGGCGCGATGATGACGACGTCAGCGTGGTCAAAGGCCTGAATGAACTCATGAGCAACTGCTTGGGTGCGGGTATAGCGATGGGGCTGAAACACCGCCACAATCCGACCGAACGATCCCGATACGGCGGCATCAATCGCGGCCGACACCTCACTCGGGAGATGGGCATAGTCGTCGACGAAGGTCACCCCATCTGCTTCCCCGCGAAACTCAAAGCGACGGGGTACACCAACAAATCGGCTCAGTCCTTCGGCAATGACCTCGTGCGCTACCCCAGCCAGCGATGCCATGGTCGCCGCAAGCGCTGCATTGTGGACGTTGTGGTTTCCCGGCGCTCCAATTGTGATCGCGACCTGTTCTCCATCGGGCATCGTCAAAACAAAACTCGACGTCGATCGTCCACCAACAATCCCGGTGAGAGCGACGTCGACCTTGCTGCCTTGACCGACCATGACCGCCGACCGATGCTCGCCGAGGCGGCGAGCTCCCGGATCATCAGCGTTCACGACGACAGGTCCCGTGGTGCGCCGACAGAGGTCCTCAAAGGCTGCTTCAAGATTTTCAAGGCTCCCATAATGGTCCAGGTGATCAGCTTCGATATTGGTGACCCCGGTCATCCAAGGAGTCAACGCCGAAAAACTTCCATAGCTCTCATCTGCCTCGAGGACCAGAGGTGACCCCTCGATGAATTGGGCATTCACACCGAGGCCCATCATCTCGGCGCCGATAATGAACGATGGCTTCATCTGCGCATGCACCAAAATTAAGGCCAGCATCGACGACGTGGTTGTTTTTCCATGGGTGCCGGTTACCGCAAAGGTCTTGACCCGTCGAGTCACCGCGCCGAGCACCTGGGCGCGAGTGCGCACATAGCGGCCCTCCCGCTGCGCCGCGACCATCTCGACATTGTCCGCTCCCACGGCCGGAGAGCCCGTCACCCACGTCGCTCGACCAATATTTTCGGGCCGGTGGCCAATTTCAACTGCCACACCCGCCGCTCGGAGTTGATCGAGAATGGGACTGTCCCGCAGGTCAGATCCAGAGACTTGATGGCCCATCTGTGCGAGCACAATCGCCAATGCGCTCATTCCTGCACCACCCACGCCAACGATATGCAGTGACGTCGGGGTCGACACGTCGAGGGTGACGTCGTTATCCATGGCCCAACACCACCGAGGCCACCTCGTTCGCAGCGTCAGGATGACCGAGTTGTCGAGCCGCTTGTTCCATTGTTGCGCGCCGACCTTTGTCGTTGAGGAGCCTTTCAAGTGTTGCACTCAACGTGGCGCCATTGAGGTCACCGTCGCGCAGCATGATGCCCGCTTGGTGATCAACGAGTGCCTGCGCATTCTTGGTCTGATGATCCCCAGGCGCTCCCGGGAGTGGAATGAGTACCGCGCACAGTCCAGAGACGGTGATCTCCGCCACCGTCAACGCTCCTGCTCGACAGATCAAGACGTCACTTGCTTGATAAAGATCCGCCATGTTCTCTTGGAACGCAACGAGTCGATAGGCGCCTGCTAATCCTTCTTCGGGAACATCGGAGGACATTTCAGCAAAATCGCGCCGTCCGGTCACGTGATAGATCGTGATCGCCTGAGAGCTCCAGAGCGCTCCCAATGCGCGAACTGCTTCATTGACCGAGTGTGCCCCAAGTGACCCCGTGGTCACGGCCACAAACGGGAGATCCGGGTCACAACCAAGACGCAGACGTGCCGCTCGGCGGTCTTCGAGACTTCGACTCAGTGACTGAAGTTCCGGGCGCACCGGGGCCCCGGTCACCGTCGGATTACGCAGGGGGGTTGACGGTGTGATGACACAGGACGCCGTTGTGAAGCGATTGAGAAAACGGTGCGTGGATCCGGGCGATGCATCGATGTTGACCAAGACCAAAGGGCGACGCCACAATCCTGCAGCGATACCGGGAGCGAGGGCGCCGTAGCCGCCGACCGACACCACCACACGGGGGCGGTTCTTCGCAAAGCGCAGCAGCATTTCAATGATGCCGAGGGCGAGGCCGAGCAAGGCGCCAACATTTTGCACTATCGCTTTGGGTCGGAATGAACGACGCAGCCCTCTGCCTGGAAGCAAGGTGAGCGCGATCCCACTGTTGGCGAGCAGAGTACGCTCTTGGCCTCGTTTGGAACCGACAAATTCCAGCGATTCTGGTCGTTCGCCTTGTTCAATAAGTGCACGAGCCACTGCTTCCGCCACAAAGACGTGACCGCCCGTTCCCCCGCCGGCAATGACGATGGGAGACGTCACCGAACCGATGCCGCGCGCCTTGAACGTGCAGTACTGGACTTAGGACGACCGCTCCCTTTTTGCGCTGAGGACCTCCGCAGCGTTGTTGGTGCACTACTCCCTTGGCGGGCAATATTCACCATGATTCCCGCCGCTGCCATTGTGATGACCAGCGATGATCCTCCGAAGGAGACAAAGGGAAGGGGGATGCCGGTGACGGGCAGGACCCCAACGACGGCGCCGATATTTATAATCGCTTCTGCCCCGATCCAAGACGCCAGACCCACACAGAGCAGCTGACCGAATCGATCAGGTGCAGCTTCGGCGGCTCGGAAACATTTCAAAACGAAGGCTCCCATCAACACAATGACGGTGAGGGCCCCAATGAGCCCCAGCTCTTCTCCCACAATCGAAAAAATGAAGTCAGTATGAGGATTCGGCAGCAACCCCCACTTTTCACGACTATTCCCGAGCCCCAGACCCAGGAGGTGACCAGAGCCGAGACCAATCAGCGATTGGACGACTTGGTAGCCTGAGCCGTCCGCCTTGGCCCCGGGATTCACAAAACTTAACAGCCGTTCGCGGCGATAAGGCATGGCCATCCCCAACAGGAATGCAGCAATCCCACAGAGAACCAATCCCTTAAAGAGGAGTTTCCCGTCAATCCCCGCGGCAAAAAGTACTGACAAGGTGACCACCAAAAGCACGATGGCGGTCCCCATGTCTGGTTGAGCGAAGACCAATGCCATGGCGATGAGAGCAACGGCGATCAAGGGGCCAATCACCATCTTCGTTGACGCTTTGTCTGCTTGGCGCTTCGCCACGATGTGCGCTGCAAAAAGTGCGAGGGCTAATTTCATCAGTTCTGAGGGCTGGAGGCGGAACTGGCCAAAGCCAATCCACCGACTCGATCCCCCTGAGGTAACGCTGAGCCCAGGCGTTAACACCACAAGCAAGAGCCCGAGAGTAACCAACACCAGAATCGGGGCGAATTTTCGCCATACGTGGTAGTCAACTTTCATTGCAATAATGAGCGCAATGGTGCCAAGCATCATCCAAATCAATTCTTTAAAGAAAATTGACCAGGGTGATCCATAGAGCGACATCGAAACCACCGATGACGCCGAGCCCACGATAACGACGCCAACGACACAAAGGGCGACAAGGAACACAAGCATCCACGTCGCCGTCGAGAGTTGGGGCATGAGGCCTGTGGAGGCCTGCGAAGTTGCGTTGGCGCGCTTTTTCATGGCCTTCAACCTGACTTCCGACACGTCATACGCCAAGCCTTACCCAGAACGACCACGAAGTGGGGGAAGGTCGCCATTTAAAGTGACCCCGTCGATGCGGTGAGAAAGCCTGCGTAGTAGAGACCAAGACCAACAACCGCAAAAATTCCGGCCATAATCCAGAATCGAGCGATGACCGTTGTTTCGGGCCAACCGAGCAATTCAAAATGGTGATGCATCGGGGCCATCTTGAAGACTCGTCTCCCAAAGACACGAAAGGAAAACACTTGCACGATGACCGATGCGGTCTCGAGGACAAAAAGTCCTCCAATCACGATGAGAAGGAGATCAACGTTCAACATCAAACAAATCGCTGCGAGTCCCCCACCAATGGCCAGCGATCCCGTGTCACCCATATAAATGCGCGCAGGTGCAGCATTCCACCAGAGGAAACCCAGACAAGAGCCGGCGAGGGCTACTGAAACGAGCCCCACATCAAGCGCCGAGTTCAAATGGTAGATCGACACGTGACGGAATGACCAATAGCCGATGAGCGCCAACACGGCGAAGCAGAACGTCCCCGAACCCGCTGCCAGCCCATCGAGACCATCAGTCAAGTTGACTGCGTTTGAGGTCCCCACCAACATCACCCCGGCGAGCACGATCCACCCGATGACACCGAGTTGAAAGCCAGGCACGCTGGCCCGGGTAAACGACAAGACGGTGGACGAGTGAACCCAGTACACGCCCAAGAAGCCGAATGCGGCAGCGACCGCAATTTGAAGAGAGAATTTCGCCCGTTTGTTTAAACCCAAACTCCGCTTGTTTCGAACCTTTAAGAGATCGTCGAGAAATCCCACAATCGCCAAGGCAATCGTCACAAGAACTACGAGCATTCCTGCTCGCGAGAACTCAATCCCTGTTCCAAAGTGTCCGACGATATACCCAATCACCACTGCCCCAACGATGACGATTCCGCCCATGGTTGGCGTGCCGGCCTTGGCGTGGTGCGACTTCGGCCCATCTTCTCGCACGGGTTGTCCGATCCTGCGGCTCTCGAGCCATCGCACAAAGATCGGCGTCAGCACAACGGAAAGGAAGAAGGCCATCCCCCCAGCCAAGATAAGACTCAACATGTCAGCTCACACCCCCTAGAAGTGCTCGAGCCACGGCTCGGTCATCAAATGGCGTGATGACATCACCAATAATCTGAGTGCTTTCATGCCCTTTTCCTGCAATGATCACTGCGTCACCCGTTGTTGCCATGGAGAGTGCCTGGATGATCGCTTCACGACGGTCAGGAATCTCTCGAACGTCTCCTAATCCTAGGGCGCCCCGCATGATTTCTTGGGTTATTTCACTCGCCTTTTCGCCGCGTGGATTGTCCGTCGTCACGATAGCGATGTCCGCGTAGTGCGCAGCAACCTTCCCCATCAGTGGCCGCTTTTCCTGGTCCCGATCTCCCCCGCACCCGAAGACCAGAATGACGCGCTTGCCGAGATCGATCACTTCACGAATCTCGCGAATGACCTTCTCGAGTGCTTCAGGTGTATGGGCGTAATCGACGAAAATCGATGCTCCTTGGACCGTGGTGCCCACCCGTTCCATCCGGCCATCGACGGAACCCATGAACGAAAGTGCAGCAGCGGCGCGCTCTGGATCCACGCCTAATGAGACCGCTGTTTCGAGACTCACCAGTGCGTTTGCAATGTTGAACCTCCCGATGAGGGAGAGCTTGACGTCATGGCCCCGCCAGGTGAACGTCGAGCCCTCAATCGAGAGGGCGATCTCCGAAGCATCACCCCACGTCACTGCCACTGCGTCATGGCGCAGTGCGAGGAGTTCTTGTCCGAAAGGATCTTCCCCCCAGATCACGACGGACTTTGCGCTCTCAGGCAAGAACAGCTTTGCCTTGGCCGCAAAGTAAGACTCCATCGTGCGGTGGTAGTCGAGGTGATCATGAGAAAGATTCGTAAAGGCCGCGACCTCGAACACGATCCCCGCTACCCGGTCCTGATCAAGTGCGTGGCTCGACACTTCCATCACAGCAGCGCCATGATCGCCTCGCTCATCGGCGTCTCGCACGATGCTCGCAAGCCGGCGTTGCAGTTCGGGTGCCGGTGGCGTCGTTCGCGCCCCACTCAAGGTGCCCAAGACCTCGACTGTTCCTCCCTCACTCGCCAAGATCGCACCCACCATCTGCGCGACGGTCGTTTTTCCGTTCGTCCCAGTCACCCCAACCATCGTCAACCGGGCCGACGGGTTTCCTTCGAAAATCCCTGCAAGAAGCGAAGCGGTTCGTCGAGCGATTCCCGTCGCCACTCTCAGTTCGACACAGCCGCTGAGTTCGCCATCATGATCGTGTTCGGTGACCACGGCAAGGGCTCCAGCGTTGACGGCCTCACCAAGAAAACGGTGGCCATCGCTGATCGTTCCAGGGACACAGCAGAATAATGCGCCAGGGATAACCTCACGAGAGTCCATCGTCACTTGAGTGATCTCGATCCCATCGACCGCCCCAATCACCCTTACTCCGTCAAGGTCAGCAATTAGCGAAGAGAGTTGCACGACATCCTCTCAAGTACGGCGCGATCAACCGTAATGACAACGAGATGTCGAGATCTGATCATGTCGATTCAGCCGTTGAGTTCTTGGTCGCTGCTGCGAGTTGTGCTCCGCTCCCACCCGGCGACGTAGGGATGCCGTAGCGATGGAGCGCATAACTCATAATTTTTGCGAAGACCGGCGCGCCGACGTCGCCACCGAAGTAGTCCGGCGTTGGGCGTTGAAGGACCACGATGGCCGAGAACACAGGGTTGTTCGCTGGGGCGAACCCAACAAACGAGGCGTTGTAGGCCCCCGCCACATATCCCGTACTCGTGGCGTTGGGGATCGACGCAGTACCAGTTTTTCCAGCAATGACATAGCCGGGGATTGCTGCTTTGGCGCCAGTTCCGCTGGTGATGACTTGTTGCAGCATGGTATTCAACGTGGCGGCCACTGCGGGGGTCATGACTTGTCGGTGTGACGACGGCGAGTTTTTGGTCAAGGTGCCATTCGCCGTCACCGTTGCTCGCACAAGTTGGGGGTTTACAAAAATCCCACCGTTCGCCACGGCGTTGTAGGCGTCGAGCACCTGCATCGGCGTCGCCGAGTCAACCTGCCCAATGGGCAAAGCCGCCATGTCCGTGGGCTGCCAGGCCGTTTGGGTCATCAAGAGACCGTTCGATTCTCCCGGGAAGATCAAACCAGTCGGTTGGCCAAATCCAAGGCGTTCTACTTGGGAAAGGAGTGACGTCTCCCCGATTTTATTGGCGATTTCGTAGGTTCCAATATTCGATGACTGAGCGAGAATCTGTTCAGCGGAGAGCGACTCTGCGCCATGCATCTCTGCATCGTGGAAGACCGAACCATCGACCGTGACTTGCGACGGAATGGCAAAAGCCGTCGTTGGCGTTATAAGACCCTGAGAGAGCGCTGCAGAGAACGTGACGAGTTTGAAGACGCTTCCCGGCTCATAGGTCTGCGTTACGGCCAAGTTATTCATCGCCTCATCTACCCCCGGGACTCCAGAGGCGATACCGCTAGAAAGAGGGGCGGGCACCGGGCCGGTTGTGGGCTGACCCGTTGCCACGAGTGATGCCATCGAAAGAATCTGGCCCGTGCGAGTATCCATCACAATTGCGGTTCCCGAGAGTGCGTGCGAGCTGGCAATTTCTTGTCCAAGCGCCTGCTCGGTCACATACTGAAGAGGTTGATCGAGTGTGAGCTCAATTCCGGTACCTGGCACTGCTGCATTTGTTGTGGTGGCCTTCGTCTGCGGGACGCTGACCCCGAACGGTGTTTCGAGAAGCGTCGTCGTCCCGTTCGAGCCAGCAAGGAGTTTTTGAAACTGATACTCAAGTCCACCCGCTCCAACGCCCGCCGCATTTGTCACTCCAATAACGGATGCACCCAGCGCCCCATTTGGGACAAATCGCTTTGAGGTGTCCACCATGGTGATGCCGGGGAAGTGATTATGCGCGATCTTCGATGCAGTGGTCGATGCTACGTGTGTCGCGAGGACGACGTAACCAGTGTGACGACGAAGTTGCGCCTCTACTTTCACTGCCGATTGCCCAAGAAGCGGTGCGAGAGCAATGGCTTCTTGGACTGGTTGGGTAATTTGGAAGTCATCGGCAATAATTTCTTTCGTTGGTACAGACATCGCCAGAACCGCTCCATTGCGATCGAAGATTCCTCCGCGAATCGCTGGAACAGTGATCGTTGAACGCAACTGTTGATTTGCGTCTTGTTGATATTGCCCATGGCGGAGAACTTGGAGATCTACGACTCGCAACACCATGACCGCCAAAGCGCACACAACTATGATCTTCAGGAAGCGAATCCGCTTCCCGATGGGCTGAATGGTATCGATCGCTTTCTTTGGAGCACTTACTTGTCGGCGAGGAGCCCGCTCGACGGGTCGACGACTGGTGGTGCGAGAAGTGGGCTGAGGTGACCTCCGCTTGGGATTTGAACTACTGGGCTTTTTGCGATTCGGCGCCGTTCTCGGAGCAGCGGTGCGGACCGATGAGCGGGTTGAGGTTGGAGTCGTGCGACGGGCTGGAGGATTCGTCGCTCCTTGACGACCAGGTCGAGCTGCTGGCCGACGAGGTGGGGCTTGGGTGGGAGGCGTCACGGTTTTTTCGGATCCGGTGTGATTTTGAGAGTGGGCAGGGGTGCGTCCAGTGGCGCCGAGGGGAGCTGAAGAATTTGTGTTGGTTGCACCAGGTGCAATGAACCCGCCTCGGAAGAAACTCGAGCGGGGGTTTCGAGCCCTGCAACTTTAAGAACGGTTGTGCTGTGGATCGACTGCTCTTTCGCTAGCTCAGTACTGAGGTTGCCAAGTCGGAGTTGACCTTGGGCCAACATGCTGTGACCAACCACAATGGCGAAAAGACTCACGACCAAAATTGAGATCGCGATGATCTCACCAAGTCGCCGTGAACCGAGCGCCTTCGTATTTTGGATGAGTCGAAATGGTCGCTTCTTTGCCGAACGTGCCGGACCACGCCGCGACGCTGGGCTTCGTCGGGCAACAGCAGTAGCCGGGCTCACTGGGCTACCTCAAAGACACGAAGGCGAGCACTGCGCGACCGGGGATTTTGATCGAGTTCTTGTTCGCTTGCACGTAATGCTCGCTTGGTAACAACATGGCCTTTTGGCGTTGCTCCACAGACGCAAGGAAGGTGTTCAGGACAGGTGCAACCACCGTTGGCCCATGTGCGGAACTGATGCTTTACGACACCGTCTTCACCGGAGTGATAGGAAATAATCGCAATACGTCCCCCTGGGGTGACGAGGTCGATGGCAGAGCGCAGAAGTTCCGCCAACTCTTGATCTTCGCCGTTGACGGCGATGCGAAGCGCCTGGAACACGCGTGAGGCGACGTGACCCCGACGACGATTTGCCTTTGGCACTGCTCGATCCACAACAGCAACTAATTCAGTGGTCGTCGCAATGGGTGCAGCTTCTTTTAATGCTTTTGCGATTCGGCGAGCAAACTTTCCTTCGCCATTTTCGCGAAGAACACTCGTGAGATCATCAAGTGACACCGTCGCCAGGTAGTCAGTGGCGCTCACCCCTTGGGTTGAGTCCATCCTCATGTCAAGGGGCCCATCAAGCGAAAAGGAGAAGCCACGCTCAGCGATATCGAGTTGTGGAGAACTCACCCCTAGATCGGCCAGCAGACCCGTGACGGGGAGCGGAGCACCAGCTCCATCGATTGATGGCCACCTATCTTTTTGCTCGTGAGCATCACTGATCAAGCGAGTGAGTTCAGAGAATCGTCCGTGAACGCAGCGAGCTCGTGCGCCGAAACGTTCAAGCCGGCTCTTCGCTACGTCAAGCGCTAGGAGGTCGCGGTCAACGCCAAAGATGCCCAGCTGGTCGTGAGCATTAAGAATTGCTTGAGCATGGCCAGCTCCACCGAGTGTCACATCGACGATGGCCCCTGAGGGCACCGTAGCGAATGTGTCGACGACTTCAAGGACAAGAACTGGGTGATGGATAAATTCCTGGGCCATTCGCAGCCCTCCGACCGACGAAGTCGTCGAAGAGTGGAGGCTCTCGGGACCAACGGGGAAGAGGGCGGAGTTTTGTTCTCCCACCGTGCCGGTCGAAAGGCTGCGCATGGACCTGGGGCTGTTTGTACAGATTGCTCTTCGTTCTCCTTTGCTTTTTTGCTGAAGTGTTGCGATCATGCGTCGTCCTCCAAGAACCACTGCTCGGTTGGCTGGACGCGCTCTTCCCAACTCGTGGGGTTCCACAATTCGATATGGTCAATGACGCCAACGATGAGGACATCAGCCTCAAGGTTTGAAAAATTACGGAGACGAGACGGAACGGCCAACCGACCCTGCTTATCGATTTCGACTTCCATGGCATCTCCGGCCCAGAGTCGAGCTTTGTTGCGTCCTTCTCGATCGCTCTTTGAACTTTCGAGCATCTCTGCGGTTTGGCGCTCAAACTCTCCGGGTGTCCACAGGGCAATGCACCCTTCACGGTGGCTCGAGAGAAATCCTCCTCGGGTGAACGCTTCGCGGTAACGGGCAGGGAGAATCACCCGCCCTTTGGCGTCAACGCTGTGTTCGAAGCGTCCGACAAATCCCGCCACTGTTCGTTCCTCCACTCAAATTGGAAAGGCAGAAAACTCCCTTTTCCTCCACTGCGCTCCACTCTACGCCATTTTCTACCCTTTGGCCACTCAAAATGAGGTTTTTTTCGTATTTTTTGGGCCAAACAGCGAAAACGGAGCATTTTCTCTCGATCAATGACGGCAGAAAGCCAGGTCAAGGCCTCTTTCGACAGGGAAGCCCGTCGATGGGGCTGTGGTTGAGCCCGAAAAAAGTTCAGGACTTCAAAGAAAAGCGAGCCAAAGTGGGCTTAGTGGAGGCTCACGCCGGGGTGCTGAGCAGACGTACTTAGGCAGCAGAACGGGCGGATCCGAGATACGGCTCCCACTCAGGATCAATCTGACCCAGGTGTCTCCAGCGCCAGAGGGGCCCGGTCGGTGCCTGGGGCTGAAACGCCAGCTCCCACCCTAACTCGCTCAAGAGACGATTCCCTTTTTGGAGGTTATGCCGTTTGCAGGCGGCCACCACATTGGTCCACTCGTGTGTTCCACCACGGCTCCGGGGGATGACGTGATCCACGGTGTCAGCGGCACCGCTGCAGTAGGCACATCGATTGGCATCACGCGTCAAGACCGCTCGACGAGAAAGGGGGGCTTGCGTCGCTCGATACGGGATTTTGACAAACGTGGTAAGCCGGACGATCGAAGGGACCGCCAAGGTCATGGTCGGCGAATGAAACGCCTCGCCATCGCTGCGAGGAGCGACAACTTCAGCCCGTTCGCCCAACACCATGACGATGGCTCGTCGAGACGCGATGAGTTGGAGTGGTTCAAATGTCGCGTTGAGAAGAAGCACTCGCTCCACGGTGATCAACTTACCGTCGCTGGGCCCGAAGTGCACGGAGCCACACAATCACATCGATCACTTCATCAGAACTCGGCGGCGTGGTCCCATCGCCCCCGTGAATCGTCTCAAGTCGGAAGTGCCAATACTCTTTATCTGGAAGCGGCAAGAATGGAGCTCGACGCCACCACTTCGCTGGCGCCATCGTGATCATCGCCCTTACTGCCGACGGCCAAAGACGGGGGTTCCGAAGCACCTTGGCCACGGTCCCCTTGGCCACAAAGCGACGCATCACGACTGCACCTTGTCTCGACCGATCCCAAACCCGAGGGCACCTGCCCCGATTAACGGTCCGGCGTCACCGAGTCCTGCCCGGACGATTCTTGCGCCCTCGGTATAACTCAGACCCGTACACCGCTCGAGCTCATCTTGGGCTGCTGTAAAAAACGGCTCGCCAAAGCCCAAGGCGACAGAACCAGCCACGATGCATAAGGAGAGGTCTAACAGGGTCACAACCGATGCGACTGCTCGGCCAACCATGGTGCCAGTACGTCGACGTATTTCGCTGCTTGCATCTTTCGCCGGCCACCCCGTCATGGCTGCAATTGCTGTTCCCGACGCCTCCGCTTCGAGACAGCCGATCACGCCACAAACACAGCGTCGACCCTGAGGTTCAACCACGAGGTGGCCGATATGACCAGCATTTCCTAAGCGTCCGTTTATGAGCCGGCCGTCGACAACAAGGCCTCCACCAATTCCTGTTGAGACCACCATGGCCAAAAAAGAGTCGACGCCATGCGCTGACCCTTTCCACCACTCCCCCAACGCGAATGCTTTCGCGTCGTTGTCAACGGTGACGTCCATCTCAAGGCTGTTCGCCAGCCGTTCTTTCAAAGGAAATTTTTTCCATGCGGTGATATTTAAGGGAGACACCGTCACGCCGTCAGGTTCCATCGGGCCACCGCACCCCACCCCACAGCAGTCAATGACGACGTCGGATCTCTGCCGCACACTCTCGACAAGCGCCACAAGTGCTGCAGAGAGTGCGTCGCCATCGGTGCCTTTCGGCGTTGGGATCACGTCCCGTAAAAGGAGATCACCGTCATTATTGACGATGCCGCAGGCCATCTTGGTGCCCCCGATATCAATGGCCAGACAGTGTCGATCCCCCACGACTTTCTGCGCTGGCCTTTTAACTATCGGTGCGCTTGAAGCGACTCTTGATCCATTGGCGAGCATCGAGCACTTTGGTCTCAATGCCACCAGCAGCACCAGAATGTTCGTCTTCATTCAGCGAGCGAGTGATGTCGTGCCAACCAGCTTTGCCCATGTGGCGAAGGTTGCGCTCAAAGACCACTGCGGAAACGAACATAATACCGACACCAAGAAGTCCAAGGGCAACGGAGTACGAGTAGAACGCGATGAGAAACACCATCCCAAGGACAAAGGTCAACCCAGCCCACTTGCAGTGCCGTCCGGCGTGGCGATACACCGTCTCATTGGCAACGCGGTCAGCAAAACGCGGATCCTCCGTGGAGAGCGACTCTTCAAGTTCGGCGAGGATTCGCTGTTCATGCTCCGACAGTGGCATCGCATCCCCTTCCTTGATCTATCGCCCTTGGCCTTCAAGGACATCTCTTTGCTCAATACTACGACTCCTTTGGGCCAAACGTCACGCGGAGAAGGTAATAATTGAGAGGACAAAGGGTGAGCGCTTCCCAAAGTGGAGAAAAACCACGGAGAACCCGTCGGCGGCTATCCTGACGGCGTGGGACTAAAGGACCGACTGCGCAAAGACCCAGGGGCTCCGGCCTCTCCGAGTGACTCCATAGCGTCCTCCAGTCAACCTCGCCCCTCCCGTCATCTCGCTCGCAGATTCTTGACGTGGGTCCTCGTTGTCCTCTTCGCTATTCTCACGCCATTGACCTTGACCGCTGCGTGGGCAGTCAAAACACTCACCAATACCGACGCCTACGTTTCGACCATGCAGCCGATCGTCACCGACCCGGTCGTCCAGGGATATATCGCTCATCGAGCGACGAACACCCTCTTTGACCAAATTAACGTCGAGAAGAAGGTCAAAGATGCATTGCCAAAGAGCGCAGGTTTTGCCGCAGCACCAATTACCGCTCAACTCAAGCAGTTCACCAATAAGCAAATCCTGAAAATTGTTTCGTCAACGTGGTTTGCCAATCTTTGGGAACGAGAGAACCGCTTTACTCAGAGTCAAGCCTTGGCGATTCTCCAGGGGAACCCTTCACCCAAGTCCACCAAAGCTCGCGAGTTGGTTGTTGACCTCACGCCAACCCTGGTGCAAGCCATTGACTCACTCAACAAGAAGGGTGTGACGTTCTTCAATCCCCTGAAAACCCACCTTCAGAACACTCATAGTCTGACGCTTCAACTTTTCTCATCAAAACAGGTCAAGCAGGTACAAGGGTTCTTTCGCATTGCCATCGCTGGTCGCCTCGTGCTGATGATTGTTACCCCACTTGTCGGTTTAGCGGCGATTGCACTTTCCCTTCGCAGGCGGCGAACAGCGTTCCGGGTCATGATTGCCGGCATTGTCGGAACGCTCTTTTTGGCAGTTGGTCTCACCGTGGGTGAGCAGATCTTCGTCACCAGCGTTCCACCCGATGCACAACTCTTCGCCACCCATGTCTTCAACATCATGATTCGTAATCTTCGATCCACCTTCTACACGGCCATCACGTTCTTTGCTCTCGGTGCAGTCGTCCTCTGGCTCTTCGGGGACACGCAGTGGGCCAAAGCCGGTCGAACTGCACTACGCAGTGGAGCGAAGCAGGCGGGCGAGACGGTGGATCAAGCACGCAAGAGCGAAGCCGCACGAAAGGTAGTGGCGTGGGTCGTTCGATCAGGACGGTCCGTGGGCACCAGCCCTGTGTTTTATCGATGGATCGGCGCCATCGTGGCCGCCATCTTCATCATCACTACTCACACCATCGCTGGCGTTTGGTGGATTATTGCGCTGGAAGTTCTCTACCAGTTGGGAATTATCGCCCTCGAGCGATGGGTTCAATCAACCGATCCGCAGGAAATGACGCGGATCGAAGGACCGGCGCCCAAAGAACCCAGCGAACTAAAGAGCTAGAACTTCTTTCGCTTGCGCGCTCGCGCGATTAAGAAACTCAGCAGCGCTCCGAGCACTGCTGAAATAAGAATCACGGAGATCAGTGAGGCGTGGGCTGTGAACACCCAGAAATGAACTTGGACTTTTTGGGTATTCGCTGCAACGAACCAGATCAGTAGAACCGCTGCGAGTGTGATCGAAACCAGCCCCACGTCGTGTTTGGTATCACGTTTTGGTCGTACTCCATTGCTGTGCGACATTTCTGTCTCCTTTGCTCCACCCCATGCTCTCAGACGGCGCTTCGAGAGTGGAGGATGGCGAAAAATCAAGGAGTTCTGAAATGGGCAAAAGAATCAACTAAGAATAAAGACCATGAGCAATCCCGAACTCCAGAATTCACAGACTCTTTGGGAACTCGTCGATCGGCGAGCCGACCTCTCCCCGGACCATCCCATGCTCTTCGACGCAAGTGGGGAAACCGTCACCTTTGGCGCGTTTCGTGATCGAGCATTAATGACTGCTGCTGGGTTGGCCGCTATGGGCATCGACGACACCACCCGCGTGAGTTGGCAGTTGCCGACCAGCGTCGATGCGGTGGTCTTAGCATTTGCGCTCGCACGACTTGGATCGATTCAAAATCCCATCATCCACCTCTACAAAGAACGAGAAGTTGGTTTTGCGCTTTCCCAGACGAACTCTTCATTCTTCTTTGTTCCTGGCACTTGGAACGAAATTGATTTTGTTGCAATGGCCGAACGAGCCAAGGAGCAGTTCGGTGCGGTGGCAACCGTGATTGACACTTCTGCTGGTCTCCCGGTTGGCGATCCAGCGACCTTGCCAGCGGTTCCCCAAGGGACTTCTCCAGAGAAAGCACCCGTCAAGTGGATTTATTACACCTCGGGGTCAACGGCAGAACCAAAAGGTGTTCAACACACTGACCAAACGCTGATTGCGGGAGGATGGGGTTTAGCCCGTGCGCTTGACATGTCACCAAGTGATGTTGGCTCTATTGCATTCCCGTTCTCGCACATCGCCGGCCCGGACTACCTCGTGACCATGTTGATCCACGGATTCCCTGCCGTGCTGCTTGAAAAATTTATCCCCGTTGAAGCCATTGCCATTTTTAATCGCCACGGAGTCACCATGGTCGGCGGCGCAACGGCGTTTTACGTTGCGTACTTGACTGAACAACGCAAACAGCCGGGCCAAGCAATTATCCCGACCTTGCGTCTGATGTCCGGCGGAGGAGGTCCGAAACCTCCAAACCTTCACAAAGAAGTGCAGGACGAAATTGGTGGTCGTGGGATTGTCCATGGCTACGGCATGACGGAAGTACCGATGATCGCACAGGGATCCCCTCATGACTCAGACGATCAACTCGCCCACACTGACGGTGCTCCCGTTGAGGGAATCTCAGTCCGCATTGTCACCCTTGATGGTGACGTCGCCGTTCCAGGTCAAGAAGGCGAAGTACGTCTCAAAGGCCCGATGGTCTTTCGGGGCTACACCAATCCGGAACTCGATGCAGACGCCTTCGACGCTGAGGGATGGTTCCGCACAGGTGACCTAGCCGTCATGCGCGACGACGGCTACATCTCATTGACCGGGCGACTCAAAGACGTCATCGTTCGCAAGGGCGAGAACATCAGTGCCCGGGAAGTAGAAGATCTTCTTTCGGCACATGAAAAGGTTGCCGAGATCGCCGTGATCGGTCTTCCTGATCCTGAACGCGGAGAAATGGTCTGTGCTGTTGTGATGAATGCAGCTGGTGACGCCTTGACGTTTGAAGAAATGGTTGCGTACTGCAAAAACGCAGGACTCATGATGCAAAAAATCCCGGAGCGCTTGGAGTTGGTGACCGAGTTTCCTCGAGCTGGTACGGGAAAAATTGTCAAAAAGGACCTCAAAGCGCTCTTCTCCTCGTGAACCAAAAGGGCAGACGCGTCCTCTTTGTCTGCACCGGCAATATCTGCCGCTCCCCCATCGCTGAAGTGATCGCTTGCTCGAAGAGCGACGTCCACTCCTTTCAAAGTGCGGGGACGGCAACTTGGCACGTTGGTCAACCCATGGATCCTCGTGCCGCAATTGTATTGACGCAACGGAATCTCGACCCATCTACCCATGTAGCCCAGCACGCGACGCATGCCCTCTTGGGAGACCACGACCTTGTCGTCGCCCTCGACCGCAAGCACCGAGAGATTTTGAGTCGGCAAGTGGATCCAGCGACCACAACGATCGTGCTCTTGCGCTCGTACGATCCCCTGGGTGGTGGCGCTACGGATGTTGCGGACCCTTATTACGGCACGCACGAAGACTTTGAACAGTGCGCCGAGCACGTCGAACGCTCGGTGTCTGGTCTCCTCAAGGCACTTGAATCAGGGGCGCTTTAACTCAGGCGTTGCCGCCAGGAGTAAGCGATCATCGTCAGCGAGCACCGATGAGGCGAGGCGGCGCACTAACTCTTCGAGCTCTGGATGTTCGCTCGGGTTCCACCCATCAAGAAGAGTTTCAAGACCCTGTCGGCGAGCTTCGGTCAGCGCGGCCAAGGTGGCCACACCTTTGTCCGTAATCGTGAAGGGGGTTGACGGCACTTTGACGATGAGGTTCTCTTTAGCTAACTCGTTGAGTCCGGCGTCGAGTACGTCCGGTCTCACTTTGTAACGCTCGGCCAACGTCTCTTCGTTGAGGCCAGGGAACTCTTCGAGGCGGAAGAGGAGCCAGCAGGCTTGTGGCCCGAGGTCTAACGCAGCGCGCTGAGAAAGATTGGCGTAGACCACTGAACGGTCTTCCATGGCGATCATGCGCTCAAGAGCGAGCTCTACTTCTTGGAGGCTTGAGCGGGTCTCTGGAATCGGGATCGAGTCACCGACGCTGGCACCAGCCTGCACGCTCGGACGAAGTTTTACTTCAGGCAAGAACAGCGCCAGAATGAATGCCACCACGGTGATCGGCATTCCCCACTTAAAAATCGTCTGCGTTGCTTCAGCGACTGCCTGCATCAAACCTTGCTGGACGTGCGTAGGGAGCCGATGAAGAATCGCCGGGGTAATCGTCTCAATTTGTGTCTTGGGCAAGGTGATGTGAAGTTGCTGTTCGACGTCGCGGGGAAGGACATTCGAGAAGATTGCTCCATAGACGGCGACGCCGAACGAACCACCGATCATCCTAAAAAAGTTTGACGATGCCGTTGCCACGCCAAGGTCTTCGTACCCAACAGAATTTTGGACAATCGTCACGAGAACTTGCATGACGCAACCAATACCAACGCCGAAGATCAACATGTACAGGGCCAGTAGCAAATTCGAAGTAGAAACTCCGACCGTGGTCAATCCACCAAGTCCCACCAACATTAAAAGGGTGCCAATAATTGGGAAGCGCCGATATTTTCCGCCTCGTGAAATCATCTGGCCGGAGAAAATAGATGCCGCGACCATCCCCCCCATCATCGGAAGAAGGCGAACGCCAGAGTTCGTGGGCGTCACCCCCTTCACGAGTTGAAGAAACTGCGGTAAAAAGGTCATGGCCCCATACATGGCAAACCCCACCACGAATCCGATCGCCGAGGCCACAGAAAACGCTTTGTTCTTGAAAAGCCGCATGGGCAAGATCGGCTCTGTGGAGCGGTTCTCGACGACAATAAAGATCAGGATTAAAACAACTCCACCACAACCCATAGCGATGAGCGTCGACGACGTCCACGACAAGGTGCTCCCCCCCAGGGAGGTAAAGAGCACCAGGCAGGTTGCCGACAATGTGAGAACGGCTGCCCCGAGATAGTCGATGACATGACTGACTTGGTTACGTACCGTGGGCAATGCGATCGCCGTGACAATCAGTGCTGCGATGCCGATCGGTACATTGATATAAAACACCCAACGCCACGAGGCGTACTGCGTCAAGAGTCCACCAACAAGCGGACCGAGAACCGTGGCCGAAGCAAAGACAGCTCCAAACCAGCCCGCATAACGCCCACGGTCTCTGGGGCCGACAATGTCAGCGATGATTGCCTGTGCCCCGACGATGAGACCACCCGCTCCGAGACCCTGAAGCGCTCGAAAGACAATGAGTTCAATCATTGAATGTGCGAGCCCACTCAACATTGACCCTGCAAGGAAGATCAAAATAGCGGCCTGAAAAAGACGTTTACGCCCGTAAAGGTCGCCGAGCTTTCCCCAGATGGGGGTCGAAACGGTCGACGCGAGAAGATAGGCAGTAACGACCCATGACAGATGCGATGCACCACCGAGGTCGCCGACAATGGTCGGAAGCGCTGTTGAGACAATGGTCGAATCAAGTGCGGCGAGAAACATGCCGAGCACCAACGCAATCATGACAATAATGATCTGTCGCTTTGGCAGTACCACCGGCGCCACACTCGTTGAGGGTGCGTCGCTCATCGTTCATCTCGATCATTCGGATGTTCACTTGGAGCAAAGGCCATACCCTCCCCACTCTAAAGGGTCGTGCCCTACGATGGGATTCTCAAGACGCCTTCGGCGAATAGTCCGCCCACGGTCTGACGAAAGATGCGAGTGATGACGAGTAAGTTTCCCAGGAGTAACAAGCCCGAGCCGCGATCAACAGGCGACTTTGTTTCTAGCTTGCTCCGCCAAGAAGCCTTCGGAGGAGGCGTACTCACCATTGCCCTCTTCCTTGGTATTGCCTGGGCTTCGCTGTTCTCTGCTTCCTATAGCCACCTCACCACCGCGAGCGTGTTCATCCCTACTATTCCCCACCACATCATCAACAACGTGTCGACCCTGGTGACGAGTTTGTTCATGATTGTCTTCTTCGCAGCTATCGGATTGGAAATCGGACGAGAGCGGGCTACAGGCACCTTGCGCGAATTGCGCTCCGCTATTGCTCCGGTCGTGGCGGCGCTTGGGGGAATGGCGGCAGCGGCTGGTGTCTTCGCCTTGACGATCGTGCTTGACGGCAATCGCAGCGCCCTCGCTGGCTGGGGCATCCCCATGGCAACCGATGTGGCATTCACACTCGGCGCCTTGAGTCTGCTGGGTGGCCGAGTTTCGAAAGAACTCCGAGTTTTTCTTCTCACCTTGGCGGTGGCCGATGACGTCGCATCGGTCATCGTGTTGGGTGCGACAAGCCATAGTGGCGCTGTCCACAGTGCCGGGAGGGCGGCAGCGCTCACCATTGCAGCACTCTTCGTTATTGCTCTGGCGTTCGTTGTGCGTCGCGTTGCCCCCTTCATCTGGCTCTTCGTCATACTCGCCATAGCCCTGTGGTGGTTGCTCGCTCAGCTGGGAATAGAGCCAACCCTGGCTGGGGTCGTCATTGGCGTTCTTGTCCCCAGCGGCTCTGAGGGAACTCTGCCCGGGCCCCGACTTGAACGAATCGTCGCTCCGCTCTCCATTTTTCTTATCCTTCCCGTGTTTTCCTGTCTCGTCGGTGGAGTGAACCTTTCGACACGGCCCTGGTCGCATCAAGGTGGCCTCCTTGCCGCGCTGATCGCTGCTCGAAGCATTGGCAAAGTCATCGGTATTCTCGGTGGAGTAGCGCTCGTCACCCGACTCAACATTGGAGACCTTCCTGGCGGTGCCTCATGGCGCCAGATGATTGGTGCTGCGCTGTTGTGCGGGATTGGCTTCACCGTCCCCCTCCTCTTTGCCGGGCAAGTCTTCGGCGCTTCTGCGGCCTTGCTCGCGGCGACGAAAGTGGGGCTGTTGGTGGCCTCGCTGCTCTGCGGCATCCTCGGTCTTTTGATTCTGGCCCGATCCTCTCCGGCGCCGTCGAAGCAGTCAGACGCTGACAAGATAAGTTGAAGAGCACTCCAAAGAAAAGGAAACAATGAAAACTCGCCTGACTGAACTTCTGAAAATCGAACACCCCGTGATGCTTGCCGGCATGGGCGGGGTCTCTTATTCGGCGCTAACGAGTGCGGTGTCGCAAGCAGGCGGTTTCGGCTGTCTCGGTGCCTCGACAATGAATCAAGACCAAATGGTCGAAGAGATTTCGGCCGTGCGGGAGATGACGACGAAGCCGTTTGGCGTCGATCTCTTGACGGCACTTCCTGAAGGTATGGAGCGCTCCGTTGAATTGTTGATTGAAGGCGGGGCAAGTGTCTTTGTCGCAGGTCTCGGCGTTCCGGCCAATGTCATTGCGATGTGTCACGAATCTGGAGTGCTCGTGGCCAACATGTGTGGCAAGGTCGAGCACGCTCGTCGTGGCGTCGACGCTGGCGTTGACTTTGTCATCGCCCAAGGCACCGAGGCCGGCGGTCATACCGGTCAAATCGCCACCATGCCACTCGTTCCCCAAATTGTCGATGCAGTGGGAAGCCACGTCCCTGTCGTTGCCGCTGGTGGGATTTTTGATGGACGTGGACTGGCGGCCGCCCTCATGCTCGGTGCTGATGGCGTCTGGGTGGGAACGCGCTTCATCGCCACCCCCGAAGCTCGATCAGTCGTTGGTTTTAAAGAGAGAATTCTTGAATCAAAAGAAGACGGGACCATTGTCAGTAGAGCGTTCTCCGGGAAGCCTATGAGAGTTTTGCGAAACGACACGACGACATTTTACGAAGAGCACCCCGAGGAGTTGCAGCCTTTCCCTGCTCAATTGGGGAAGTCCTACTCGAATCACACCTTTCACCTCGGTGGGGACTCGAACTCGAAAGGTGTCGATCCCGCGACCGAGGGCTACCCCGCCGGTCAAGTCGTCGGAGCAATTGACACTCTTGTTTCAGCAGGCGACCTGGTCAGCCAGTTCATCGAACAAGCGGAGCACGAGTTAGCGCATGGAGCTTCGCTTCTCGATAGTTGACCTTGCCGCCGCCGTGGCGACGAAGATGGCAGTGATCCATTGTTTCTCGGACAGGTCCCAATAGGATGAAGACACCTCAGCGAATGGAGTAATGATGAGAGCACCCAAGACCGTCGCATTTTGTCTTGGGGTTTCGAGTGCTTTACTTTTCGCCGCCTGTTCCTCTCCGACATCATCGTCGACAACGTCGACGACAAGCTCTCCTTCTCCACCATCAACCACGACGACAGCGTCAACATCGACGACCCAAGCATCATCCGCATCGGCGGTCAATCTGCCAGTGACCGATGCGGTTCGTCAAGAGTTGATGAATGCGGGCGCTGCCGTGAACAACATTCCGCCATCGCAGTACACGGGCTTGGCGCCTGGTTTGACCTACTACGCCATCGACAAATCGACGAATACCTACTGGGCCGCCGCTCGGTTGGTTCCTGGAATGACGGCTGCTGATACTCAAGCGCAAATCGCGTCACAGGACCAAGGTTCCTACTACCTCTTCAAGATGCCGCCTGGCGGCACGTGGACCGCCTATGCCGATGGGCAGGTTGGCCCTTCGTCAACGTGCCCGAAGACCGTTCCCCCCGCCAACATTGTCAGTGCGTGGGGATGGGCCGCCGGCTCGTGCTGGCCGCCGAGTTTTTAACCGACGGCTCAGGCTTGGTTGAATAAGCCCACGGGACAACTCACGCCCGTGCCGCCGAGGCCGCAGTAGCCATTTGGCACCTTGACGAGATACTGCTGGTGATAGTCCTCTGCGTAATAGAACGGCCCGGCAGGAGCAATTTCGGTCGTAATCGGTCCAAGTCCTCGGAGCTTGAGTTGCTCGTCGTAGGCGTTCTTGGCTTCGTGAGCCATCCGTTCTTGCTCTGGCGACGTGGTGTAGATCGCTGAACGGTATTGCGTGCCGACGTCGTTTCCTTGTCCATAACCTTGTGTGGGGTCGTGACCCTCGAAGAACACCGAGAGAAGTTGGGCGAACGACACCTTCGAGGGGTCAAAGACCACCTTGACTACTTCAGCGTGACCGGTCATCCCGCTACAGACTTCTTGGTAGGTCGGGTTTTCCGTGAAGCCCCCTTGATAGCCCACTGCCGAGGTAAAGACGCCAGGGGTCTCGAAGAAGAGACGCTCCGCACCCCAGAAACAACCGAGGCCGAAGTACGCGGTAGCGAATCCCTCGGGCGTAGGTCCGTTCAATGGCGTACCCAAGGTCTCGTGGAGTGCTGGCACTGGCATCTCGGTTCCTCTGCCAGGGAGGGCTTTTTCGGGGGTGACCATTTCAGGACTCTTAAAAAAACGCATACTTCCTCCTTTTTGCCTCTCCCCCAGCCTAATTGCGCCATTCGCTCCGCGTGCTTTTGCGACCTAGCCTGAGGACGTGGCAAGTGATGCGGTCAAAGCAACAATCGATGAGGGTATCGACGCAATTCGCTCGGGGGGAGGTCGAGTCACTCCCGCCAAGAGGTTGCTCCTTGAACTTTTTGCCCAGAATCCAGGCCACTTGACGGTTGAAGAACTGACCGAATGGGTTCAAACCACGAACCCTGAAATTGCCAGTTCAACGGTCTATCGGATCGTTGAAGAACTCGAACGCATCGGCATTGTCGAGCACAGCCATGCCGGCAAAGGGCCTGCTACTTACCATTTTCGCCATGCTGCCCACGGTCACTTGGTCTGCCACGAATGCGGCGAGATGATTGAAGCGGATCCGGATCTTTTTGTCGAGCTGGTCGCCGAAGCGAACAAGCGCTATGGGTTTGTCGTTGACCCTCACCACTTTGCAGTCCTCGGATCCTGCAGCCGCTGCCTGGCGGCCCAGCGCTCCTAAGGCGATTCGTTCGACGAAACGCCCCACGCTCCAAAGAGTCCAGCGAGACAACAGACAGCGGCGACAACCCAGGCGGTGGTCGAAAATGACGCGCGCACCGTTGTCGAGGTGAGTGAGTCGCCCCCGAGAGCCACAAAGAGCGCTCCCGCTGCTGCAACACCAAGAGCGGTCCCGATTCCCCTGCTCATATTCAGCATGCCGGAACCCACGCCTGTCTCGTTCACCGCAACCTTTCCCATGATGCTGGAATTATTGGTGGTGTTGTAGAGCCCAAAACCAACACCAGCGACCGCGAGGCCTGCGATGACGACGGCGGAGGACAACTGTCCACAGGCAATGATGGCGACACCAAACGCGGCAATTGCACTCGAGGTGACCAATGCCCGTGTGGTCCCTACCTTGCGAGAAAAACGACTGGCGAAGGGTGCCGCGAACACAATCGCTAGGGGGAGCGCAAAGAGGCTCAGACCCGCGAAAGATGTACTCTTCCCTAGTCCTCGCTCCAATTCAAAGGGAACAAGGAACAGTAACGAGAACATCGAGAGATAGCTCAGGAGTGACCCGCCAAGACCCCATCGAAATCCTTTGAGCGAGAGCAATAAGGGCGAAATCAACGGACTCGATGTCGTGCGCTCTTGGCGAAAGAACAACAGCACCGCAAAAACAAAAACAGCGAAACCCACCAAGATCATTGGCGAACCCCAACCAAGATCGCTGGCGAAAGAGAGCGAGGCCAAGAGCGCTGCCACGGCCACCAAAAGATACATCGCCCCCGAGACATCAAGTCGTTCTCTCTCGGCTAAGTGTCGACTTCGAGGGATGAACAAGAACGCCAGGGGCATGCCAATCAAACCGAGAGGGATATTGACCAAGAAGAGCCAACGCCAAGAAACCACGCCGAGAATGAGTCCACCAATTGTCGGGCCAAGCGCTAAGCCGGCGGCCTGCGCCGTTGCTTGAAACCCCAATGCCTTGGTTCGATCCTTTTTGGCAACGGCGAGCACCACAATGGCCACAGAGTTTGCCTGGAGCATGGCTCCGCCGATGGCTTGGATGATGCGACTGACGACCAACACGGTGAGCGAGGGTGACAATCCGCAGGCCACCGAACCCACGAGGAAAAGCATGAAACCGTAGGTGTAGATGAGTTTGCGCCCAATCATGTCGGAGATCCGACCAAAGAGCACCAGCGTTGAGACCGACGTCAGAATATACGCCAGGCCGACCCAACTCACCGCACCAATCGATACGTTGAAATGGTGCTGGAGGGTTGGATACGCCAAGGTGACAATAGAGGAATCCAGTTGGCTCATCATGGCGCCAAAACAAACGGCAGTGACAGCGAGCCATGGAGCGGCAGTTGATGTTCGAATCCGATGTGGGCGTCGTGGTTCGCGTAAAAGTCGATAAGGACTTGGTTCAGGAAGCCCCTGGTCGTCGATGCTCACTTCTTCATTGTGGGTCATCAGAGGGGGCAGGGTTGACATCTCCCCGCTCGACGTCAGAATTCTTCTTCTCAAATTCTCAGCCTTGTGAGCGGTAATAGTCCTTCCAAATAAATCGATAGACACGAGTCCAGCGCGGAATAGAGCGCAGACCCGGGATAAAGGGAACCAAAAGGAGAAGGAGGGAAAGGAGTCCCATCAGCGCAGATACCTGAATATCTGCATTCGCACTGGTGGAGAACGGTGGTACTTGGTACCAAAAGGTATAGAGCCACAGCCATGCCTGGCCGGGGAAGTTCCCGGTCTCATTCATCATTCCCCACTGATCGCCACTGAGATGATGAGCCGTTCCTTGCGCAGCAAAATAAGTGCTGTCAGCGATATACAGCAGTGACTTCGTGTAGTTCGTGCCGTAAAAGCCGCTCTGGTCAACCATTGCCGAGTCAAGTGCTCCCGACTTTGCCATTGCCGTGAGCTGCCCGATCATCACGCCAATTGGGCCATAGGCCCCTCTTGGCACCACGAGATGACCATTGACTGACGACGCATGACTTACTGCCGTTGCATAATTCGTCTCCCAGGCGAGTTGCTGTGAGGGCGTTGCTGCGTTAAAGACGTCGAGAGCTCGGGTCACATTCGGAGCATTCGCCACAGTTGAGAGTGGGCCAAGAACGAAGTCTTGAGCAGGATTGACCGGGATGTGCACACCGATCCATGACTCCAGAGAAATCGGGCCAAGGCTTTGGCTGCTGCCCACGAAATTGTTATACGGCGGACCATAGGTCGCCGTTCCGCTCGTTCCATTGAGTTCAGAGATTGAGGTTTGTGCGAAATCAATTTGATTAGCGGTGGCCCAGGTCTGAATTGAGATCGCCTTGTCGTCGGGTGACCCAAAAAGAAATGCAAGACCAACAACGAGGACGGTCACCACGAGAAAACAGATGGTGACTTCTTTGATGAGGTCATAGGGTCGGCTCCCACCTTGCCAAGGTCGGGCATCACGATCGGGGTTGAATCGTCGCTGAAGGATCGTTGTTTCGCTCACGAAGGGTCCGATTCGCTCTGAGTTCCTTGATGAGGAACCTCTGTGCCATTCACTTCAATGGGCGTCACGATTCCCTTATGACGCACCATCAAAATGTGTAAGCCCGTCAGGGCAACAACTGCTGCGGGAAGCAGCACGATGTGCCACATCAGCATCTGGCCAAAGTTCAAGGCGTTGACAAATGCGCCCGCGCCGGTTGCATTAATGCCATCTTTTGCCTGCGTGGCGATCCACTGTGAATCAAAGTTGGTCTGCGAGACGTAGCCCGTAAATCCAGCTCCGATCGAAAAGAAGAATGTGACGACGCCAGTCATCCACGTCAGCTGTCGATTTCCTCGCCACGCTGCCATAAAGAATTTTCCCCACAGGTGAATCACCATAAAGAAGAAAAAGAATTCGACACTCCAAAGGTGCATCGAGTTGACGAAGAGTCCTATTGATGAAACATGCCACCACTGCGGCCCTTCAAGAGCGAGGACGGTGCCGGTCAAGATCACAAGGGCCAGGCCTCCGATTGTGAGTGCACCAAAGATGTAGATCCACGAAGAGAGGTACGAAGGTTGACGATCGGGAAGGAGTTTGTCCGGGGGTAACGCGTCAACCAAGAGTCGGCGGATTCTCCCGGTCCACTGGCGGGCAAGCTCTGCTTCTTCTTGGTCCAGTACCGTTTGATCCTTCGTCGTGCTCATCGGCGCCTCGACTTTCGATCGAAGGGGATAAAAATTGCCAAGAGAAAGACGGCAACCATCAGCCCGATCACGATGACGTTGGCGAGGGATATCTGAATAACCCCCCAGTGAAGAAAGACTCCGGGTTTATCCAAATTGATCAGGGCAGCCAAAAAGCTCAATGTCATGATCTCCCACCTCCCTTGTACTCTTCAGCCGACGCTACTGCTCGAGCACGATTTCATTAAGGGGGATAGCACCGTGCCAATAGGAGTAATCAAGATCGCTCGGCGACGCCCTTGCCTTCATGCGCCGTCCATAAGAATTTTTTTATACCGGTTCGTTCTTTGGGGCGAGTAAACCCCGATAAAGTCCCTCATAGCAAAGGAGCTCCTCAATTCATGATCGACGTCAAGAATCTCTCAAAGTCCTACGGGAAGACTCGGGCCGTTCATGACCTGAGTTTCACGGTGGAAACGGGAGTCATCACCGGATTTCTTGGTCCCAACGGCTCAGGAAAATCTACGACGATGCGGATGATCATGGGCCTCGATCGCCCGAACCGCGGTACCGCCACCATCAACGGCAAGCCTTTCCACGAGATCAAGTGGCCCTTGCGAGAAGTGGGAGCGCTGCTCGAGGCAAAGGCCATCCACCCAGGTCGCTCTGCGCGGAGCCATTTGACCTCCTTGGCCCAGACCAACGCCATCCCGAAGGCCCGAGTTGACGAAGTCCTTGATCTTGTCGGACTGACTCAGGTGGCAAACAGGAAAGCGGGGAAATTCTCGCTCGGCATGAACCAACGCCTCGGTATCGCCTCTGCACTGCTTGGAGATCCCGCAGTGCTCTTATTCGACGAGCCCATCAATGGCCTCGACCCTGAAGGGATTCGCTGGGTTCGTGAATTACTGCAATCACTCGCTCGCGACGGACGCACCATCTTTGTGTCCAGTCACTTGATGTCAGAAATGGCCTTAACCGCAACTGATTTAGTCGTGATCGGACGCGGTGAGTTAATTGCTGACACCACAGTGAATAACTTCATCGATTCAAATACGGTCGCTACTGTGCTTGTGCGCTCCTCCGATTCCTCGCGACTCAATCAGGTCCTTGCTGGACTTGGCGGATCAATTACTACCCAAGACGATGGCAGCCTCCTCGTCACAAAAATCGATGGCACCCAAATTGGTAATGCGGCACTCTCGTCTGGCATTGCGATCCACGAACTCAGTCCTCAGCAAGCCAGCCTCGAAGAGGTGTTCATGGAGTTAACCGCAGACTCCGTTGACTTTCATGGGACTACGAACGCAAAGGTGACCTCATGACGGTCACCAATACTCAGATGCCTTCCACCGACCGTGGACACGTAGGGCTCGCTGGAGTCACGCGTTCAGAGTGGACAAAGTTTCGTTCGGTTCGCTCAACCTGGATATGTCTCTTCATCATTGTGCTCGCAGGAATCGGACTTTCGGTCCTGTTGACCTTCATCCAAGCTGCTCGCTGGTCACAGAGTTCTCTTCAAGAACGAGCCACGTTTGATCCTGTGGCATTCTCTCAGTCAGGACACTTCATCTCTCAACTCGTTGTTGGAATTCTTGGGGCCATGATTATTACCTCTGAGTATTCAACAGGTCTTATTCGAACGACCTTGGCCACGGTGCCAAAGAGATTCACCGTGCTGGCGGCTAAAAAAATTGTCATTGCCGTTGTCATCTTGGTTGTCGGTGAAGTCACCGCCTTTGCTTCGTTCTTCGCAGCCCAAATTATTCTGACGGCCCATGGAGGGACGCAATTGCCTGCTGGCGCTTCAATTGTGACGCAAGTGAAATCAGCGTCAATCCCTGTGGTGACCATCATGTCCCCTGGCGTTCTTCAAGCAGTTGTCCTCTCGGGGGCATATCTCGCCCTCTTGTCGATTCTTGCTCTCGGACTTGGCTTCATTATTCGAAGTACTGCTGGAGCTATTTCAATCTTCGTGGGGATCTTGCTGGTTCTCCCGATCATTCTTAATTTCTTTCCTTCGGGCTTTAAAAATAGTGTTGAGCCATACATGCCTTCGAACCTAGGGATTGCAATGGTAGTTACCACCACGCGAACCACTGACTGGGCCGGTGTCCTCTTCACCCCATGGGTGGCGGTGCTGGTACTCGCTCTTTATGCCGCCGTGTTTCTGCTTGCTGGTTTGTGGTTTCTCCAGCGACGAGACGCTTAGTCGTCGTCTGACCTCGCTGCCGCGGCCATCCACTCTTTGACCATCGGGACAAAATTCGTTGGGTTATAGGCGTCTTCTTCATAACTAAACTTGTTATTTCCTGCGTAGTGCAAGACCGTCAAGTTGTGAGCTTGGTAAATCTTGCCATCGCCGATGTCGCGGAATCTGTTCTCAATCTGGCAGATCCACCATCCCCGCTCTTCGTCACAGACGCACCAATCGTGGGGGAAGTCATCCATCTCTGAGTTGGGCCACTGGTTCATCAGGTTTTGGATCCACGCATAGATTTCGTCAGGACCGTGAAACTTTCCAAAGGTGTGTTCGAAGTAATCGGCGTCGTCGGTAAAGAGGTCCGCCCAAGGTCGCCACTCTCTACTGCGAGCACACTGCCCGGCCACTTCGACGAAATTATCGTGAGCGGCTTGAAGCTCTTCGCGCGAGTACTTCCCCATCATGAGCCCCTCAATGTTTTGAGCATCCACTCACTCATTGTCAACGAGCGCATGGTGTTCATGTCGAACAACTTTTCGGCGTGCTCAAGCATGGTCGTCACATTGGCCGTGAGCACGTCATTATCCCCGTCAGAGAGAAAGAACTTGTGGGGATCAGTCACGTGCTCTGGACTCGGCCACGCTTCTTCAACAATGGCCTTAACTGAACGATTCGAAGGGTCAAGGGGCCGAACTGCCCAATTGCGCACGTAGCGACAGCGAGGCTGGATGGCTTCGGACATTGGTGACTGATGATCGTGCCAAAACCTCAGCCACGATTCGAAATCAGTGCCATCGAGTTGGTCGAAGGTGGCGACGGTCAAGATGCCTGGAGAGCGCTGTCCATCAGGCCAGTTTCTCGGCGCAGACCACTTCGCCATGCCGTAGTCGCTATAGAGCGACTCAATCACTTGATATCCCTCAAGGCGAACAGCGCATTGATTCAAAATCTCTTCGACGGGCCCACGACGGTCATAGCAGTCGACCCAAAGTGAGACCAGCGCTTGGGGTGTGTGTTCACCTTCGGGAGCCGGCACTGGTGACGGGATGGTTGCGAATTCGTCATCAAGGTCCATGATCAAGCCATGAAGACCACTCTCCAAAAGTTGCGGTGCAATCCCTTCGAGCATGAGTGGCCCGACTTCTTCTCGCTTCGTTCCCTCGTCCAACCAAACCCAGTACTGAAGTTTCTCCACTACTCCCCCTTTCGTTTCCTCCAAAGCATCGCACACCCTCTGGCCCGCTAGGGTCAACAACATGGAGCTACGCCAAGGTATACGAACCACTCCCGCTACTCGAGCCTTCACGGAGACCGCCATTTCTGACGAGACGCTCTATGGAATTCTCGATGACGCCCGCTTTGCCCCCAGCGGAGGAAATCGTCAAGGATGGCGAGTGATCGTCCTCAAAGATCCCCTCCTGCGCACCGCCGTTAAGGAGCTCTACCTAGAAGGCTGGTATCAATACTTGCCACAAGTCGCCGCAGGCCTCACGCCGTTCAGCGTGGTGAATGACCGAATCGAGGAAGCCGAAGTACGGGCCCAAGCGGCACGTTTTGCGCAAGACGCTGCAAATGGGCCCGGCGGGTTTGCCGAAAACATCGACAAGGTCCCCGCCCTCCTCTTAGTCCTTGCCGATCTCTCGGCTCTGGCGACGATTGATCGCGACTTGGATCGCTACAGCATGGTTGGTGGTGCATCGATCTACCCCTTTATCTGGAATATCCTGCTGGCCGCTCACGACCGAGGGCTTGGTGGCGTCATGACAACGGTCGCGGTGCTCGAAGAGCCAGCCTTACGAGAACTCTTGACCATCCCCGATCATGTCGTGGTGGCGAGTTTGGTCGCCCTTGGCGAACCAGAAACAATCATCACCAAACTTCGTCGAGACACCGTCGAAGACTTCACCACCATCGATACCTTCGATGGCGAGCATTTCGCTCAATAAGACCGTCGAAACACTTCGGCAAAGTAGCGGCCTGTGGTCTCGACCATGGCGAGTGCATCGACAAGATCGATCATGGTTCTCGCGACACGTTCAGGCGACGACAAGCCAACGTTGATCAGGAGTCCACGTCGAGCGTGATCTTGTTTGACGATCCACCCTTCGGGGAGGTGAAGTTTGGCGATTCCATCGCGATGCAGACGGCCTCTTCCGTGCAGAACACCCATCGACCCAGGTTTCCCTGAGCCATCGAGTGCAGGCATCCACGTGGCCAGTGGGGCAATCTGTGGACGGGCTCCAGAGAGCCATGAAAAGAGCGAGCCACCTTCTTCACCCACTTCAGTCGGGACGCCCGGCGTGACGTTGATCCAACCAGTGCCTGAGCTGATCGAAATGACCGCTTGTTCGAGGAGGCTTATTTCACTCAACGCGAAATCAAGAACAGTCTTTTCTGCCTTGGCCATCATGATGAGGAGTATCGATCGTGAAATGCTTGAGTATCTTCGCCGAGCAGCGGCGGTGCTTTTCTAATTTTGGGACGGACGCCATCGAGGCGGAGGGGCGATCCAATAATCGGCATCGTTGACCCTGTTGCCAAAGTCACTTCTTGCACCAAGTCCCCCGAGGTGATCTGTTCTTGTGCCAGTGCTGCAGGGACGTCGTTAACCGGGGCGCAGGGCACGCCATGTTCAGAAAAAATGCCAATCCAGTGTGTACTCGATTGGGTCGTCAGGATCACTTCCATCAGCGTGCGAAGTGCTTCACGGTTCTCCACCCGATCGTCGTTCGTTTCAAAGCGGGGATCGGCCCCCACGGCCTCAGTACCAAGAGCCCGACAGAGACTCTTGAACTGTGCTTCGGTGGCTACCGCAATGAGCAGTTCACGGTCAGCAGTTGCATACGGGGCGTAGGGGACGATATTCGGATGTTCATTACCTAAGAGCCGTGGGGCCTTCTGCGTCCCCAGGTATCCCCCCGCTTGATTAATCAATGAGGCAATCGTTGACTCCAACAGCGGCGCTTCGATACGAAGTCCTGGTGTTGAACGATCGCTGGCTCGTGCAAAGAGCCCGGTCAAAAGACCAATGCACGCATAAAGACCCGTCACGACGTCAGCGATTGGTGAACCCACCTTTAACGGTCCGCTCTCAGGCGAACCCGTGACTCCCATGATTCCGCTGCGCGCCTGAGCCAGGAGATCAAAACTCGGCTCATCCCCAAGCGGACCACCCAGCGCTGCTGGAGCCACCGTCACCCAGACGACGTCGGGAAAGTCGGCTTTCATCTGTTCGATTCCCAATTCCCTCGCTTGGGACGGCAGATAGTTTTCAACGACGGCATCTGCGGCACCGACGAGTGATCGAAGAAACAATCGATCGTCGTCGCTTCGAAGATCAATCACGACGCTGCGGCGATTTCGGTTAACGGAGAGATAGTAGGTGGCCTCACCATCCACGCGTGGTGGAGCCAAGGAACGTACAGGGTCACCAGTCGGGGGTTCCACCTTGACGACATCGGCACCAAGATCACTTGCTACAAGCGTCGAGAGTGGGCCAGCAAGGACCCGTGAAAGGTCAAGGATACGGACTCCTTCAAGAGGAAGTCCGGTCCCAACGTTGGTTGGGTCAAGCGGCCAAAGGCTCTCTTGGGTCTGCGTCATCGCTCTCAGCCTAGAACGCCACACCGGAAACAGTGAACGGACGGTCATGAGCCCACCTACGATTTCGCCAGTGCTGGTCCGGTGTCATGCAGGAGAAGGTCTAAGGAGATTTTCTTGAGTGTCCTGGCGAGATTCTTACTCTTGAGCCTGCAACACAGCGTTAGTCTTCGGCTGAGAGCATCTCGCCGAGCGTCCCCTTCATCTCAGATCGGCCCGGGAGAAAAGAGAAAGCCGCAATCGCCCCGACTACCGCCACGCCAGCGGCGACTAAACATGCCACTTTTAATCCCGCAGAAAATGCCAGATCGACGCTGTCAATCAAACTTGATTGAACAGCCGATGGGGCGTGGCTCACCACATTCAGCGCTGCCGCCATGGATTGTTCAGCCGCAGACCTCGCTCCTGCCGGCACAGGATAGGGAGCGAGAGCCGTTGCGACCTTTGGGCCATAGACGCTGGCGAAGACGGATCCGACGAGCGCCACGCCAAGAGTTCCTCCCAACTCGCGCGTGGTGTTGTTCACTGCGGCGCCCGCGCCAAACTGATGGGCAGCCAATGATCCCATCACCGCTTCGGTTGCTGGTGCGGTAACAAAAGAAAGACCAAGAGCCAGCAAGATCATCGAAAGAAGAATCGGTCCGAAGTATGCCGCACTCGGCGTCGAAGAGAGACCTGCGGTCACGAGGCCCGCTCCCATCAACAAGAGTCCCATCCCTACGACGCTTCGCGAGCCTATTTTCAGCGCCAGCACTGCTCCAATTGGCGTAAAGACCGCCGCAACGATCGCAAATGGCAGGGTGTGGACTCCCGCTGAGAGCGTTGAGTACCCCTTCACGAATTGGAAGTATTGCGTAATCAGGAAAATAAATCCGAAAAGGCAGAAGAATGCCACGGCGATCGCTCCAGCTCCCGCACTGAAACGAGCCACCGTAAACACACGCACATCGAGCAGCGGATGTTCGGTACGCAGTTCCAACCAGGTGAAGAGACCAAGAAGCAACGCCGCTCCAAGGAAGCACAGCAAGGTTCCCGAAGACGCCCACCCCCACGCTGGCCCTTCGATGATGGCGAAGACCAACAGCGTGACCCCTGTGGTCGAGATGACCAAGCCTTTCCTATCAAAGCGGACCTTGGCTTGAGGGGCAAGACGTGGGATTAAAATTTGACCACCAATCAGCGTTACCAGCACGATCGGGATATTGATCATAAAGATTGAGCCGTACCAAAAGTGTTCGAGGAGCGCTCCGCCGGTAATTGGACCAAACGCCACCGCGATACCTGACGTCGCCCCCCAAATACCTAAGGCTTTTTGGCGTTCCTTTGGTTCAGTGAAAATCGAGGTCAGGATCGCCAACGTCGCCGGGAAGATGAAAGCTGCGGCCACCCCCATCAGAGCACGGGTAGCAATCAGGGTTCCCGTGGTGTGTGACAGAGAGGCCGCGACGGAGAAGAAGCCAAAGAACACCAAGCCGATCTGCATGACTCCTTTGCGACCAAAGCGGTCACCGATTCCGCCACCGGCGAGAAGGAGACCTGCGAACGCAAGGCTGTACGCATCAACAATCCACTGCAGCGCAGATGTTGAAGCCCCAAGGTCTCGGCTCAAGGAGGGAAGGGCGACATTGACAATAGTGTTGTCGACCACAACCAAGAATACCGAGAGGCACAGAATCGGCAAAGTGATCCATCGCCGTTCTCTCGCTCTTGCATCACTCATGCTGTCTTCCCCTCTTGAGGACAATTAAAACAATTCCCAAGTATACGATGGCCCGGTCGGCGATTAACGCTAAGTTCTGCACCAGTGCCGACTTCGCTCTGCAGGCTTGCTCAACCATGCTGAATCATTCTCACTCGCTTCTTGCTGACATTGTTCTCTCCAATCTTGATCAAGATCGCGGTAATCATTCTGCTGTTCACTATGGCGAGGAAACCTGGACCTTTGGTGACCTCTCTCAGCGAGCCGGTTCGCTGGGCGCTTATGCCGTATCGACGACAGATCCAGCGTTGCGTGTTGGAGCGCTGGGAGCCAACCACCCTGACTGGGTTGCCGCTTATTACGGAATCAGTGCTTCTGGCCGCCAGCTCTGTTTTTTGAATCATCGACTCTCTCCCCTTGAATTAATAGAGCAAATAAATCGCGCCCAGGTAGGTCTTTTGATCTTGAGCGCAGACGAACTCGCTCGCATCGAACCCTTCTTTGATGCTCTCGAACGCCAAGTAGATCTTTGTCTCTTCGGCCAAGCCCTTCCGCCAACGGCGCTCGAGGATATCTGCGACAAGAATCAATCTCCTCAAGTCCCGACCTGGCTCATGTTCACCTCTGGGACAACAGGAAAACCAAAAGGAGTCCTCCTTTCACACGCAAATATCTATGCATCCCTTCGCAGTGCACAACACGCCCGCCTTGTTGGGTCTGCCGATATCTACGCCTATCCCTTCCCTCTTTGTCATGTTGCTGGCTATAACGTTCCACGCCTCCACGTTGCCGGGCGTCCTGTTGTCTTGTTTCCTCAGTTCACCGCTCCAGTCTTTATTGAGAACGTCGAGCGCCATCACGTGAACTCGGCAACCGTCGCTGCGACCATGCTGGCGAGCTTGATGCAACACCTCGAAGCGCATCCTGATGACATCGCCCGACTCGCCACTCTCCATTCCTTGAGTTATGGCGCAGCACCCATGCCAACGGTGCTGCTCGAAGAAGCTCGGGAGGTACTTGGTTTGACGTTTTCTCAAGGATTCGGCATGAGCGAGATGGCAGGAAATGCCCTTTTTCTCGATGCAGCAGCCCATGAGCGTGGCTTTACGAGCGACCCTTCGCTCTTGTCGGCAGCAGGTGAACCGGGACCAGGTGTCGAAGCCATGATCCTCGATGCTGAGGGTAATCCGGCAGCGAGAGGGCTCTCCGGGGAAATCGCCATCCGAGGAGCGCAGGTCATGGTGGGTTACCTCGATGATCCCGACGCCACCGCCAAGGCCGTCGTCGATGGCTGGCTCCACACGGGCGATCTGGGTCGCCAACGTCCCGATGGGATCTTCGAAGTCATCGATCGGCTGAAAGACGTGATCGTCTCGGGCGGTGAGAATGTTGCTTCACTTGAGGTTGAACAGTTGCTCCGCTCTTCGTGTCCAGAAATTCTCGACATTGCCGTTATTGGCGTCCCTGACCCCACGTGGGGAGAAAACGTCTGCGCGTGCGTTGTCTTTCGTGAAGGTCAAAAATTGAATTTGGACGACATCGCCGAGCGAAGCCGTGATGCGTTGGCCGGATTCAAATTGCCGCGCCATCTTGTCGTGCTCGATGCTCTCCCGACTCTTCACTCAGGAAAAGTCTCAAAGGCTGAACTACGCCGGTGGCTCTCCGCAAATCCGGAACAACTTGGAGCTCGGCGAGGTCGATCCGCATCCTCCTAAGAACGAGGTATCCCTCATCAAGCCTAGATGGCGCCTTGTACTACCATTGAGATCGAACACACCGCGGAAGGATCGACAGAAATGGCGACAGTGACCCCACCGAAAGTCCTCGGGACAACCGGAACACTTCTTGCGCTGATCGCGGTGGCATCGGTGGCGAACTTCAACCTGGCGGTAGCCAATGTTGCGATTCCCGAAATCGGACTTCACTTTGCAGCATCCCAGACGCAACTCAATCTGGTGAGTGTCGGGTTTTCCTTGGGGCTCGCCAGCACCGTCTTATATTTGGGAGCCTTCGGCGACCGTTACGGACGAAAACTCATGCTCGTCCTCGGCATGATCTTGACCATCCCCGCCGCGCTCCTCGCCGCCTGGAGCCCGTCGATTGAGATCTTGTTTGCTGCTCGCCTCATCGGCGGTGTGGCTGCTGGGATGGCCTTCCCAACCACGCTGGCTCTCATCACCGCACTCTGGGATGGAGCCAAACGAACAAAAGCGATTGCCCTGTGGTCAGCAATCGGCGGCGCAATGATCGCCGTTGCCATGTTGGTGGCCGGCTATCTCTTGACGGTGGCCTGGTGGGGGTCGTGTTTTGCGATCACCGCCCCATTGGCGCTCGTCGCGCTTGTGTTGGCAGTTATCTTCGTGCCCGCGCACATCAACGAAACGACTGAACCTGTTGACCACCTTGGTGGCGTCCTCTCAATCATCGGAATTCTGGCCCTTGTCCTTGCCATCAACTTTGCAGCTGAATCTGGAAAGGGTCGAATCACCATCATTTCTGCGGTCGTTGCGGTCGCTATGTTGGCTGCCTTTTTCGCCCGCCAGCGCCGTTATCGCGATCCCCTCTTTGACCTGCACATCGCCAGCCGCAGAATATTCTGGGTGGCAGCCATAGCGGGAATGATCATCTTTGGCACGCTCATGGGTGGAGTTTTTGTGGGAGCACAGTTTCTCCAGCAGGTGCTCAACTACAGCACGCTCAAGGCAGGTCTTGCAGTGATTCCGGCAGCCGTCGCCATGATCCTCATTGCTCCGTATTCGGCAAAGTTGATTGAGCGCTTTGGCTCCCGAGTGACGCTCCTCATTGGCTATGTGTTCTTGTTTTTTGCATTTCTTTCAATGTTACTCCTTTGGAACCAGAACAGCCACTACTGGCAGGTGGGTTTGGCCTTCGTCCTCATCGGAGCGGGGGTTGGATTGGCCGGAACCCCTGCTTCGCACTCGCTGACCGGTTCGGTCCCCGTACGCCGGGCAGGCATGGCATCGGGAACAGCCGACCTTCAACGGGACCTCGGCGGATCAATCATGCAGTCAATCCTTGGAGCGATCTTGGCTGCTGGTTACAGTGCTGCGGTGGCAACGCAAATCAAGAACTCGGGTCAAACGGTTCCCTCAAACGTCACGACCATTCTTGAAAAGTCCTATGCCAGTGCTGCAACCTTTGCCCAAGGCGACCCGCAGAACAGCGCGGCGATTATTGCTGGAGCGAAAACATCATTCCTGCAGGGCGCCAACTGGGCCTACAGCGCTGGATCGATCCTCATCGTTTGTGGTGCGATCTTGGTGTGGTTCATGTTCCCAAAGAAAAACGAAGAGCTCAAACTCCTCGGCGAGTACGAAGCGCAAGACAGCGTTTCTCGTTAAAGCGTTTCCATTTCGCGCTCAGGTACGGCGCCTTCTTCGCTCTCGGCCTCTACGGAGAGGTGCGGAAGCCAGCGATCGAGCCACGAGGGGAACCACCAGTTTGATCGTCCCAACAGTTGCATTACCGAAGGAACGATGGCCATCCGAATAATGATGGCATCAACAAAAATTCCTGCCGCAAGACCCAAGCCAAACTCATTGATCACCAACATTCCCCCGAAGATGAACGAACCAAAGACCAAAATCATGATCAGGGCTGCTGCGGTAATAGTTTTTCCTGTTGCGGCGATGCCATTGCGCACTGCCAAGGTGTTGTCACCACAGTGCATCCACTCTTCATGGATACGCGAGACCAAAAAGACCTCGTAGTCCATCGAAAGCCCAAACAAAATCGCAAACATCATCACCGGGATAAAGGTTTCAATAGGCCCTGGTTGATTCACGCCAAAGAAGCCACCGAACCAACCGTGTTGGAAGACTGCGGTCAGAATCCCAAAACCAGCGGCAATCGACAGCAGGTTCATCACGGCCGCTGTCAGTGGGACAACAAGACTTCGGAAGGCCAAGGCTAAGAGAAGGAAGGACAAAAAGACAACCAGCCCAATGAACAAGGGAAGTTTTTTGCCGAGCACATTAGCGAAGTCGACAAAGATCGCCGTCACGCCCCCCACATAGATCGTCACCCCACTCCCCTGGACTGCTCCAGGAATCGTGATCGTTCTCAAGGTTCCGATGAGATTTGCCGTTTGGGCCGATTGTGGCGAGGAGGTTGGAATGACATTCGCCAACGAAATCGTGGCACCACTTGATGTCGGAATCGAGATCAGAGGAGAAACTTCCTGCACCCCAGGAGCATGGGAGACCGCAGTGACTGCCCGGGTGACTGCTGCGAGCTGGGCAGGCGTATGGGTTTCCGCCACTAACTGCAGCGGTGCATTAAATCCTGGCCCAAAGCCCGTCGCCAGCATGTCGTAGGCCTGACGTGTGGTCGACGAGGTCGGATCGTTTCCTTGGTCCCCATGGCCTAAGCGCATTCCGAAGAAAGGAAGGGCAAGGACGATAATGAGCCCAAGGGCAACGAGGGCTGGCAGGAGCGGTTGGCGACGCATGAAGTCAGCCCACTTTGCCCAAAAACCTCTGGTCCCTTGTCCCACGATCTTCGGACCATTCTTGGCCAAATTTCGTTTTTGTCGAGGAGAGAGAACTCGTGGACCAATAAAACTCAGAAGCGCCGGTAAAAGCGTGAGCGCCGCAATCATCGTGAGAAGGACGCCGATCGATGCCGAGACAGCTAAGCCGTAGAGGAAGGCCACACCAAGTGCAAACATCCCGAGGAGGGCAATGCACACAATGATCCCGGCGAAGAGTACGGCTCGACCAGACGTATTGACGGCCTTCACGATCGAATCGTTGGTCTCCATGCCAGCAATGAGGCCTTGTCGATGCCGCGTCACAATAAAGAGTGCGTAGTCCACACCGACGCCCAGTCCGATCAACATCACAAGCTGCGTCGAGAATGCTGGCATATTCATAATGTGGCTCAGGAGCTCAATCAGAGCAATCGCTGTGCCCAGGGATGCCAAGGCTGAAACAATAGGCAACGCCATGGCATAGAGGGATCCGAACACTAAGAGCAAAACGATCGCTGCCAAAATGACACCCGGTAGCGCGCCCCCTAAGGAAGGCTTCGCTGCTTCGCCAGCGACTTGACCAGAAACCGCAACATGAATCGTTGGACTGTCAGCGGTCTGCGCCAAAGTGACAAACGCTTGGGCCTGGGTCTGGGTGTAAACAAATGAACCTTTCGACAAGTTGACCGTGGCGTAGGCAATGCGCTGATTGGCTGAAATCTGCGAACTCCCGCCTGCGTCGTAGGGCGACGTGATTTTTTGAACGGTTGGGAACGACGCGATCTTGGTCAAGGTTTCGTTAATACGTTGTTCCGTCCCTGGAGCGAGAACACTTTGACCGACAGGAACTTCAAAGACAACGCGCTCGGTGTCCCCTGAAGCTTGGGGAGCCGCCGTTTGGAGCAGATTAAGGGCCTGAGTCGACGGAGTATTCGGAAGCGCAAAAGAACTTTGGAAGTTGGACCCAGCCGATTTAGCGATGAGCGAGGTGCCCAGGAGCACGGCGATCCAAATGAGAATGACGGCGAGACGATGTCGGACACACCAAGTAGCGAGCGATTTCATGAGAAGGGGGTTCTCCAATTATCTGAAAGATGAGGGCTATGTCTATCGTATCGGGAAGCAAGCGCTCTTGGTCCTGATCTCGAGTCAGACCATGAGATCGAACGTGACCTAGGCTCGAGAGAGGAGAAGGGGGTCAAAATGGAGATAATACTTCTCGTGCTGGCAAGATTTTGCGTACGTTTTCGCTGGCTTGTGATCCTTGTCTGGGTGGGAATTTTACTCTTTGCTGGGACGAAAGGCCCCTTGCCCCAACTCGGCAACGTTGTTTCAAATTCCAACTCAGCCTTTCTTCCCGCGTCATCTGCCTCAAGCCAGGCGCTGACGCTTGCTGCCCCATTTGTTTCCACTGTCCATCCCACAGGGCAACTCGTTGTCTCATCGCTCAACGCTCCCGTTCCAGAACGTTCGATCCTTCCCTTGGAAAATGCCATAAGAAAAGTCCCTCATGTCGTCGGCGTCAAGGACGCCGGTCAGTCACAAAATCAGCTCGCCCGCCTCGCCATTGTGTCCATCAACGTGCCAAGTACCGGCGACGTCTCGGCAGCGACCACACAGATCGTTCATGACATTCGCGCAGCCATCACCGTAACCGGAGTCCCCGCCGGCGAGACCGCCTACTTGACGGGTGGAATCGCCATCACCGCGGACTCACAAGCAAATAATGCCTTGATCGGTGACATCATCGGACTCGGAAGTTTCCTCGTGATTCTTTTTATCTTGGCGTTGGTCTACCGCTCAATTGTTGCGCCACTCCTCAATATCGTGCCGGCGATCTTTGTGCTCTCAATATCTACTGGCATCGTCGGCCAGCTGGTGGCCTGGGGCCTGCCCGGTTCACCCGTCACCGCATTCATCATGACGGTCTTAATTCTGGGCGCTGGTACCGACTACGGCCTTTTTGTCATGATGCGCTACCGAGAAGAGCTTGAACTCACTTCGAATCGCCACGAAGCGATCGCCAACGCCACGGCAAAGGTCGGTGAGGCTGTGGTCTTTGCGGCGTTGACGGTCTCTGCTGCATTGGGATGTCTCTACTTTTCAAAGTTCGGAATCTACAAAGGCATCGGACCTGCCCTCGCAGTAGCAATTCTCATCATGCTGCTCGCTGCACTCACGCTGATGCCTGCCCTCTTGGCAGCGAGTGGCTCCAAGGCGTTTTGGCCGTCACGGCCTCGAACCAACGTCGAGAGCGGCTGGGCCAAGATCGCCGAACGCTGTGCGCAACGTCCGGCACTGACGCTTGGTATAGGCACCACGGTTCTCGTCGTGCTCTCGATTGCTTGCTTTGGGATCGCCACGAATGGGTTCAATACCAACCCCGGTGGTCCAAACGGATCAGACTCTCAGCGAGGCTACGAAGCTATCAACGCGAACTTCCCCGCCTCGGTGACCGGCCCTACGTCATTCGTTATGGCATTTGACCAATCCGTCTGGACGCAAGCAGGCCTGGCCAGGATCGAAGCAGCGCAAGCAAGCCTGACGAGCAGCTCGCTCATCGCCTCAACGTCGGGACCGTTCTCGGGCTACACGCCGAAGAAGGGCGGCCCGACCTACACGGCAACCCCTGCTCTTTACATGCAGGCATACAACACGTGGGGCTCCCCATCAACATTGTCCGTCACGCCGCCGGCTTCACTTTCTCCTTCCGATCAATTGCTCTACAGCCTGTATCGGGCCGAAGGAACGTACTTCTCAAGTAACGGCAAGACCGTCCAACTCGACTCCACCTTGAACGCTGGCCAGCCCAACTCCGATGCAGCGATTAACGAAGTACCCCAACTGCGCTCGCTCTCAACACAGGTGGCACATGTGGCTGGAGCAACCCAGTACGGACTCGCTGGTCTCGCTCCCGTCGCCTATGACATTAAAAGCATCGCAACAAAGGATCTTTTTCTCGTCCTCCCGATTGTGATTTTTGTTATTGCCATCTTGCTGGGCCTCCTCCTTCGAAGTTTGATCGCCCCGATCTTTTTGATCCTGACTGTCATTTTGAGCTATCTTTCGACGCTTGGTATTACGGTCCTGGCATTTCAAATTTGGGGATCACAAGGCGGAGTGAATTTCATCTTGCCGTTCTTACTCTTTGTCTTCTTGATTGCACTTGGCGAGGACTACAACATCTTGGTCATGAGCAGAATTCGCGAAGAGTGGCCCCGTGGGGGCAGCCATGAAGCGCGCACGAGTGCAGTCGTCAAAGCGGTAGGAGCTACTGGCGGCACCGTTACCTCGGCAGGCATCATTTTGGCTGGCGGTTTTCTTATGTTTGGCGTTGCAGGAATTGTGGGCCAAAGCCCTCAGATCGAAGAGATTGGTTTTTCCCTTGCAATTGGCATCCTTCTCGATACCTTTGTGGTGCGCACGCTCTTGGTTCCCTCAATCGTTCAACTGCTCGGCCACCTCACGTGGTGGCCATCAAGCTTGGCCGACCCGATCAGCGATACTCAGCAAACTCTCCACTAGCGTTTTAATCCCACTCATCACGAGCGCCGAGATCAATCTCGCCCACCTCTCGAGTCGCAACATCAATGGGCAGTGATGACGCATCGTCATTGCGTGCGACCGAGAGAGCACTGAACAGTGGGCGATTGATGATCGCCAGCAGTCCAAGGACTACCCCAAGGATCAGACCAGAGGCCACCGTCATAACGCGGACCCCAATTTCCTGGCCAATCGCGCCTTCAAGAATGAGACCAACGGGGTAGATCGCCCCCAGCGCCATCATGTAGATACTCAAGACCCTCCCTCTCGCTTCCTGGGGCGCGCGCAGCTGCACCACGGTATTCAGCCCTGAAAGAACGCAAATGTAAGTACCACCGACCAAAGCGATCGCTATTCCTGCCGTCCAAATGTTGGGGCTCAATCCGTACAGCACCAACGCACAGCAGAATGCTGCAACAGCGACTGAGACAACAATACGTTGACCAAGTTTTTTTGCCAGGGGTGCGAGTGCCAGCGCCCCAATAACCGCCCCGACTCCTTGCCCCGTCGTCAACACCGCCGGTCCCCCTGCACTGCGGTGGAGGCCGTCAATCGCCACCGATGCCACGAGTCCAATAAACGGCGACCCAATCAGCGCAACGATCGAGATCAAAATGATCGCTGACCTGCATCCCGGCTCAGTGAAGGCAATTCGTGCTCCGTCTTTCAAGCGATGCCAGACGCTTTCGATATGCGGACTCTTGACGTGCGCCTTGAGACGAACAAAGAGCAACGCGATCACCACGGCGCCAAAAGACACGGCGTTAATGCCAAATGCTGCGGCAGGCGACCATGCAACAATGACCAGTCCAGCGAGTGCCGGGCCAACCACACGCCCCATGTTCCACTGAGCCGACGAAAGCGAAATCGCCGGGAGTAAGTCATCAGGGTCGACGAGGTCTGGCAGCATGGACTGGTAGGCAGGAAACCCAACCGATCCGCAGCAGCCGCCAAGAAATGCGACGATGACCAAAACAATCGGCGGGTCGTGGTGGATGGCTGTGGCCACGCAAAGAACTCCAGCAAATACCGCTTCAGCGATCGTCGTAATGATCAGCCACTTACGACGGTCAAGACGATCGGCGAGCACCCCACCAAGTGGCGAGAGGAGTCCCATCGGAATAAATGCAGCGGCAATGACGAGCGCCGTCCAGAGTGCATTATGCGTCTTTAGCGTGATGAGCGTACCGAGAGCAACGGTTTGCATCCAGGTCCCAATGTTGGAAACCAATGCCGACGACCATACGAGCGCAAAATTTCGCGACGTTAACGGCCGAAGAGAGGAAAACGCCATACCTTGAGGATAGAAGCAGGCTAGAGGGCACTGCGCCAATGATCGTGGTCGTTGAGGGCGCTCCCGTCACGCGAGGACCTCGAGGCGCTTCGATGAAGGAAAATTGGAGCGGACGACCGGGCTCGAACCGGCGACCTCAACCTTGGCAAGGTTGCGCTCTACCAACTGAGCTACGTCCGCGTGGTGCTCTTACTTTAGTCAAGAACCTCGCCATGGTGAAACTCGCCCTCGGGAGCACCACGTCAAGCGGTAGAGGCCTGTTTCATGATGGCCTGGTCTCCGAGGAGTTCTCGAGCCTCATCTTCGAAGAGCTCTCTAAGGCGCTCAATGTCAGGAGCGCGTTTTGCACAACCCAGAACGCCAAATTCCAGGACATCGCAGTAACTCAGAAGGGTTACATTGAGCCCTTGGTTGAACATCAAGGGGCCAATTGGCGAGGCCCGCACAATGCGCTCCCCCGAACACCACAGCGGAATCGGTGGCCCCGGCACAGACGAGACCACGACATTGGCCACATTCGGGAGGAGATCAAAGAGCTCAAACGCATTGATCACCTTTGTAGCAAACGACGACATCGCTGGTCCGGCAGCGTACGCCAAATCAGCCAAAAGATCAGCGTCCGTGAGGCCAGAGGCTTTTTGTTCGCGGCTGCGCTGACCCAAGGCACGCAGGCGTTCATTTGGGTCGTCGATGTCACTGGCGAGTCCAGAAAAGTTTACGGAGATTTTGTTGCCAAGTTCTTTTTCAGTGCCGGGAGGACGAATATTTACGGGCAACACAGCGATCAACTCCTTCTCGATGATCTCGCCTCGCTCTTCGAGAAGGCGACGAACTGCACCCCCGGTGATTGCTAGGGCAAAATCAGTCACCGTAGCGTGGTGATCCTTCGCCACTTCCTTCACACGCGGCAAAGAAAGGCAGAGACGCGCGAAGGTCCGCCCGTAGGACACCGTTCCCGAAAGTGATGTCGAGGGCGCCGCAAGGAGGCTCGGTTCGCTCAGTGACGTCTCGCCGAGGATACCGTCAACCCTGTCGGCGAGTCGCGTCAGACTTGACCCCATCACCTCGAGCACGGCTCCTGGTCGCCGAAGAAACTCACTTGAAGAACGGGCCAACATCTCGATGGGGTTCGGAATAGGCGGCGGGTCGCTAAAGACTCCGCCCCGAGGAGCGGGCGAGGCCTTGGCTTGAAGGTCAAACAACTGAGCAAAGACCGCCACCCCAGAGACCCCATCGGCCAATGCGTGATGGATCTTGGCCACCAGCGCCGTGTGACCATTCTCGAGACCTTCAATCACGCTGATCTGCCACAGCGGTCGGTCGGGATCAAGTGGCTGCGCCATGATGCTGGCCACGGTGGCTTCGAGTTCTCGAGCAGTCCCGGGCGCAGGAAGGGCCCGGCGAACAACGTGCGCGTCTAGATCAAAATCGGGGTCATCGACGTAGGCCGGTGGACCAAGATCAAAAGGAACCCGAACGACTCGCCGGCGCAAGATCGCTAGTCCCCCAAGTCGTTGGTCGATCGTTTTCTTGATCTCACCAAATCGTTCAATGGGATCCCGGCTGGACTTCTTCTTCGCTTCGAGCTCAAGCACTATTCCCATGTGAAGCGGCGCATTGGGAGAATCCATGGTTACAAAGAGTGCATCCATTCCTTCGAGCGGCTCCACGGTCACCGACCCGTACTCCCAAAGCCTGCTTCATTGCGATGTGATGCACCCAAGTCATCGTCACTCACCAATTCAAACGCCGCATGGGCTACTTCTTGGATCACCAATTGTGCGATCCGGTCGCCACGGGAAATCATGAAATCTTCGCTGGGGTCAGTGTTGATCAAGAGCACCTTAAGTTCGCCACGGTAGCCCGCATCGATGAGGCCAGGTGAGTTCAGGCACGTCACTCCATGGTGAAGGGCAAGACCGCTTCGCGGCTGGATAAAGCCTGCGTAGCCGTCGGGAAGGGCGATCTTGATTCCCGTTGGCATCAGTACCCTGCCTCCGCCAGAGGGCACCATGGCGGATTCTCGCGCCAAGAGGTCGCAACCCGCATCGCCAGGGTTGGCATAACGGGGAAGATCGAGATCGGCATCGAGCAAAGTGATGGGAACGGAGATCATGTCTCAAGAATACCGGCCTATCCACCGGTGCTCTCCCAGAGTGAGTAGGGTTCGAATCGTGCTGGCGTGGATTGACCTTGAGATGACGGGTTTAGACCCAACGTCCAATGTGATTGTTGAGATTGCCTCCCTCATCACCGACGATGATTTAGAGATTGTGGCAATAGGACCGCAACTCGTTATTGGCGCTACTGCTGCTCAGCTCGGCGCCATGGATGACTTCGTCACCGCGATGCATGATCGCTCTGGCCTCCGAAAGGACATTGAGGCGTCACTACTGACCGTGGAAGATGCCGAGCAAACCACGCTTGATTTTTTATACCAGCACATCGACCAAGAAGGTCAGGTTCCCTTGGCCGGGAACTCCATTGGAACCGATCGCCGCTTTCTCGCCGCCCAGATGCCTCGGATCGAGTCGTTTCTCCACTACCGCTGCGTTGATGTCTCAACCATCAAAGAGCTTGCCCGCCGTTGGTACCCTGAGATCTACGCCAACGCTCCCAAAAAGGGAGAGAATCATCGTGCCCTCGACGACATCAAGGAGTCGCTCGAGGAATTGCGGTATTACCGGTCTCACCTCTTCACGCCGTCCGCCTCAGCGACGTAAGTGTTTCTCTGTGGGTAGCGATCTACACTTCCGTGGAATCGAGCAACTGCTTCTTCGCCATGCTGCCGTTGCCGCCTGCACGGTGACAGAACAGAAGACCATCATCACGGCTGCCGTTGAGCTTCACGTCGGCATGAACGTCTCGGCCGAAGAACTTGCACGCTTTGTGCGCGAACGTTCTGTCGACGACCTTATCCCTCAGCGATTTCTCTTCGTCAAGAAAAATCTAAGCGATTCACTCAACGAGTAGAACTTACGAACTGACCGCGTCCGCCAGAGTTGTGAACTGTGCTGGCGTAAGTTCAACGAGCGCCGCACCACAGTTTTCTTCAACGTGCGCCACTGATGAAGTGCCAGGAATCGGTAGCATCACCGAAGAGCGTGCCAAAAGCCACGCAAGCGATACTTGGGCAACAGTGGCCCCTACGTCAGCGGCAATGGTATCGAGTGGGCCACCCGGTCGGGCAAGTTCTCCCGCCGCGACGGGGAACCATGGGATAAACCCGATTCCTTCTGCATCGCAGTACTCAAGCACGGCTTCAGATTGACGGTTTGCCACGTTGTAGAGGTTTTGAACCGTTGAGATCTCGACGATCTCACGGGCTTCCACAATTTGGTCAACACTCACTTCAGAAAGACCCACTGCTTTGACTTTGCCTTCCGTCAGCAGGTCGTGCAAAAGGCCAAATTGTTCAGCCGAGGGTACTTGGCCGTCAATACGGTGAAGTTGAAAGAGGTCGAGAGCCTCAACGCCCAGACGACGAAGTGAAAGCTCGCACTGTTGGCGCAAATATTCAGGGCGACCCACCGGCAGCCACAGATCCGGGCCTTGCCGGGTCAAGCCTGCCTTGGTGGCGATCACAACATCGCCATAGGGGGCCAAGGCTTTGGCGATCAACTCTTCGGAAATGTTCGGACCATACGAGTCGGCGGTATCAATAAAGTCCACACCGAGTTCAACAGCTTTACGAAGAACATCCAGCGCTTCGGCTTCGTCACGAGGGGGTCCCCACACACCTGGGCCACAAATTCGCATCGCCCCAAAGCCCAATCGGTGAACTTCTTGGCCTTGGAATGCAAACGTTCCGCTTTGGCTAACTGGCTTCGAACTCATGGGACTCCTCTTTTTCGCAGGGTGCAGTGATTGAAAGACTAGTTGGACTTCCCGTCACACGACAACGAGGGCCAGCGCGGTGCTGGCCCTCGTTGCTTCACTTTGGTAGCGACGTGTTGCCGCTCAAATCGTTACTTGTTTGGCTGAGGCGTCATCCGCAGATAAGGCTTCAAGGTGGTGAATCCCTTCGGGAACTTCACCTTGGCGTCTTCGTCGTTGATCGCCGGAGCGATGATGACGTCGTCGCCATCGTTCCAGTTTGCCGGCGTCGACACCGAATAACCAGCGGTCAACTGCAGCGAGTCCAAAACACGAAGAATCTCGTCGATGTTTCTACCCGTTGATGCTGGGTAGGTCAAGGTGAGTTTTACCTTCTTGTCCGGCGAGATGATGAAAACGCTGCGCACCGTCAAGGTCTCCAACTCGTTGGGGTGAATCATGTCGTAAAGATCCGCAACTTTGCGGTCTTCGTCAGCGATGAGCGGGAACGCCAATGCCGTTCCTTGCGTCTCCTTGATGTCACCGGCCCATCCTTCGTGGCTGGCCAATGAATCCACCGAAAGGCCGATCAACTTGGTGTTCCGCTTGTCGAAGTCGCCTTTTCGAGCAGAAAATGCCCCGAGTTCGGTCGTGCAAACGGGGGTGAAGTCCTTCGGGTGCGAAAAAAGAATGCCCCAGCTGTCGCCGAGCCAGTCGTGAAAACTGATTGGACCCTCAGACGTCTCTGCGGTGAAATCAGGTGCGGTATCTCCGAGTCGAATAGCCATCGGTGTTTTTCCTCCTTGCGTCTCCCTTGGGGGGTCCAAGGGAACCTTCGTTACATGAAGGACTCTATACGTCTTTCTGGCGATTGTCGACCTAACTTGTCATATTTGTCGGGAATCAAGTGGGCTATGGCAGTCTCCCCAAAGAGGCCGTGAGACAATGCAAGACGTGGAACCTCGACTCCCCCAGGTGGAACACTCATGACCCCAGCACACCGCGACCGCTCCGAAGTTGTGGTCGCTGCCTTTGACCTCGATGGGACCTTGACGGAAGGAGGCTCCGTGGTGGCCTGGCTGCGCGCCGTGGCTGGAACCAGCCAGACCCTCAAGGCATTAGGCCGCTCTTCGCCCTCGCTCGCCTACGGGGCGATCAAAGGCGGCGAGGCTGCCGATCGCCATAAAGAAGGGCTCTTTTCAACCTTGCTTCGCGGGAAGTCCCTTGACGAAGTTCGGACGAAAAGTGAAGTGTTCGCTCGGCATCATGTGGCCAAAAACCTCCGCACTGACGTAAAGGCGCGTATGGACTATCACGTTGCCGCCGGCCATCATGTCGTGATTGTCTCGGCATCACCCGAGTTGTATGTCAATGAAGTGGGGACTCTCTTAGGGGCCGAAGGAGTGGTTGCCACCAAATTGGCAGTCGATGGTTCGGGCAATCTCACGGGTCGCTACCAGGGAAGGAACTGCCGCGGCACAGAAAAATTCTCAAGAACAACGAGTTGGATGCGCAGCGAAGGCCTCTTAGGGTCAACCGACCAAATGCCAGTGTTGTGGGCCTATGGAAATAGCCGCGGCGATCTTCGCCTTTTGCGAGCAGCAAACTTTCCCGTCAGCTGTGCCAAGCTCGGCCGAGCAAGTCGCCTGAGCCAGTTTCCTTCACTTGACGAAGTGATTGCTGCTCCGGCGGACGCTGGGATCTGAGGTGCGCATCGATCAAGTGGTGCCAAGTTTCATTCGCTACGATGCCATCAGCGTCCATGCTCGTAATGTCCGCGCCGCTCTGATCGCTCACGGCTATCTCTCTGAGCTTTACTTTCAGACCAGTACCACCGACGTGGCGAATCTCGGTCGCCCCTTGTCGGCCATGCCGGTTGCCGCCGATGATCGAATTCTCATCTACCACGCATCCACCGGGAGTTCCGCTCTCGAGGTCGTGGCACGACAGGGAAGTCCAGTAGTCCTCGATTATCACAACATCACCCCGGCAAGCTTTTTCAAGCAGTGGTCTCCCTCGACATCAAGTGAAGTTGCCCTGGGGCGTCGACAGGTAGCTGAATTCGCCCCCCGCGCCATTGGAGCCATTGCCCACTCCCCACTGAGTGAACGCGAACTTTCTTCCTTCGGTTATGCCAAGACAGCGATCGCTCCTTTGTTGATTGATCTTGATGCACAAAGCAGTGACGTGAACCGACCCCTTTTCGAGACACTGATGGCCGAAAAGCATGCTCGAGGCGGACCGTCACTTCTTTTCGTCGGCTCATTGGCCCCCCACAAGGCGCCGCATGACCTTGTTGCCATGCTTGCTGCGTTTCGCCAGATCTATCACGTTGATGCCACGCTGACCCTTGTTGGCCGATCATTTGGCGGGCGATTCGCGTCGGCACTCGATCAGTACGTCAGTGACCTTGGCCTCAGTGACGCCGTCCATTTCACGGGGCCTCTCGCTCCAGACGATCTTGAGGCCCACTGGCGATCAAGTGATGTCTTTGTCTGTGCATCCAATCACGAGGGCTTTTGTGTCCCGCTTCTTGAAGCCATGAGTCACAATGTTCCCATCGTGGCCTTTCGAGCAGGTGCCGTCCCCGAAACCATCGAGGACGCAGGAATCATTCTCGACGACAAGGAACCGGTTACCTTTGCCGCCGCCATTCATCGAGTACTCGAAGACCAGCCGTTGAGAGATGCCTTGGCCAGCGCACAAGATCGTCAACTCGAGCGCTACGCACTCCCCCATGCCACCAAGGCATTCATGCTGGGGCTCGAAGCGGTGATCAAGGGCGTTTGAGCGTCCCCGCCAGATTTAGCGGGCGGCCACAACCAAAAATGAACGAGCGTCAGGTGATGACTCGATGGTGACCTGAAATCCTCGCTCTGAGAGCAACGAGGCCCAGGTTTGTGGACGCAATGGTTTCACGCCGGCCAGATCGAGTTCCACCGGGAGAAGATCTCCCTCGAGCGCGTCGGGATGGAGACTATGGATCAAGAGGACTCCGTCGGTGGTTACCACCCGCTCCAGTTGCGTCAAGAGATCGCCACGCCGTTGTGCAGGAACCGCTTCGGTGGTACCCGTCAAAATAATGCCGCCGAGACTTTGATCACTCGTTCGAGAAAGAAAAGAAAAAATATCTTCGGCCGTGACGCTGCGACCGACACGCTGAGCTTCTTGCACTCTGGCTTCACGAGGATCAATGCCTGAGACCGTTGCTCCCGTTGCTCCGAGCGCTTCCACTAACCAACCATTGCCACATGCCGAAACCACGATCGGCGCCGAGCAGTCTCGCAGTCGATCGAAGGCCTGCGGTGACCACCAGGTTTCCCCGTCTCTCTCGTCCTCGTCGATGATCGATATTTCGGCACGTGAAGGGAGTGTTAGTTGCTCATGGACGTGACCGAGATCTTCTTCGATGAGATGAAGCGCTGCCGCAATGGTCGAGAAGCTTTTCGACGCTTGATCGGTGATCCAGCGCACGTAAAAATACATTGCTTTGCGCAGGGACTTCTTCATGACGGCTCCGCCGGCACGGGCTGAATCGACGGGTACTGCTGGATCAATCAGCATCGATCGATCAAGGTCCGCCAAGGTCGCCGCCAAAATCGCCGCATCGCTTTGGAGCGCTGCAGACGCCCAGAAGGCGTCCTTTAGGTCTTGCTCTTCTCGTGGGGAGAACTCGCCGCTTTCTCTCACGCGTGCCGCCTCTCGTTGAATCTCGGCATTCACACGGTCAAGCGAATCGCTGCTCACTGCCCGCGCTCGTTCAGATTCCCTGTAGTGAACGACCCCGAGATTGGCAGGTTTAGCAGGCCGCCGGACTTTCCGTCATAGAGGACTTCTATGTTCACGACGTCTTCTTTCCAGTCGTACATCACGCCACCTTTTCGGCTTTGAATGCCCACTGAGCCTTTGTACAGCCCGTCGAGCAGTGGCCACGATTGGAAAGCAAACTCCATCGCACCCTTTCCTGTTTTTACATCGAAATGCAGACCCATCTGTTCTGTACTGGTCGAAAGAAGCGTTTCACCTTTTGGCTCAACGATCGTCAGCGAGAAAATGACGTCATCGATGTCGTTTTCGGCTTGATACGCCACCCTCACGCTGAGCGGATCGCCACTCTTGAGATAGGCGTTGCTTGCATCATCTGGGTAGGAAAGAACAACGTCGAGGATCTGGATCGGCTGTTCATGGCTGTCGGGTTCAAATTCAATAACTCTTTCGGCGTTCGGATCGGCGTCATCAATCACGGTGCCACCGACTCCGTCGGGCCCTTCGAGGAGAGTCTCTCTAAATGTTCGAATCGCATGGCCGGGTTCACCAAATGCTATTGAATGTCCATTTTTGAGTACCAATGTTGAGTCACAGATTTGACGGACTTGCTCCGCTGACTGGGTGACAAAGACGATGGTTTTGTTTTTCTCTTGGAATTCACGAATTTTATCCATGCACTTACGCTGGAATCGTTCGTCGCCAACGGCGAGTACTTCGTCAATGACCAGAATGTCGGGGTCGACATTGACTGCGATTGCAAATCCCAGCCGTACATACATTCCCGAAGAATAAAATTTGACTTGATTGTCGATGAACTGTTCAAGCTCAGAGAATTTAATGATGTCGTCAAAAACGTTTTCGATCTCCGTCCGGGACAAGCCGAGCATTGAGCCGTTCAGAAAAACGTTGTCACGCCCCGACAACTCAGGCTGGAACCCCGCTCCGAGTTCCAAGAGTCCCGCCAACGTACCTTGAACCACAATTTGTCCGCTCGTGGGCTGGAGGACTCCACAGATGCATTTGAGAAGTGTCGATTTTCCTGAACCGTTGTGGCCCAAAATGCCGATGGTCTGGCCCTCTTCAATATCAAGGGAGACCTGACTCAGTGCCCATAACTCGTCGTAGCGAGAGGTCCGTACTTTGACGAGTCGCTCCTTCAGGGAGGTCCCTCTCTCGTGATAGAGCCTGAAGTGCTTTGACACATCTTGAATCGAGATTGCGACATCACCCATGGCTAGAGTTCCTCCGCAAAGTTGCCTTCAAGGCGACCAAAAATTACAAGAGCAATCCACAACAACAAGCTGCTGACCACCAAGAGCTCGACGTTCCAGGAAATGTAGGTTGTGGCCCTCCAGGGCGGCAAGATCTGCTCTCCCTTATTTCCAGCAGACGTGAGATGAACATAGGGGGCGTTGTAGATCACCCGCTGAGAAGTCAGCACAAGGGGTGCCATTGGATTGGCAAAGTACAGCCATGACTCCCACGCGTGGTGGAAGCGGGCGTGCAGTTGCGTCCAAAACGAATAGACAATTGGGCACGCCCAAAACCAAGCTGCCAAAATCACCTCAATAAGATGCGCCATATCGCGCATGTAAACATTGATCGCCGAAAGCGCAATGCCGAGGGCTGAGGCCAGTAACGCAACAATAAAGAGGGTCAAGAACCACAACGGCAGGAGCTGCCAGTCCGGCGCCACGCCAAGGACGACCATGAAGATAATCAAAACAAGCGATTGAAAGAACAGGAACACGCCAGCGGTCCCGATACACGACAGCACGAGAATCTCGCGGGGGAACGCAACCTTTTTTACGATACCCGAGCGCGCCACAATGATTCCTGTGGCTGATTGAACCCCGAGGTTAAAGAAGTTCCACAGCAACAGCCCTGAAAAGAGGTAGATGACAAAATGCGGGATCGAGTTTTTGAGGATGACCCCAAAGACGACGTAATAAATAATCAATGTCATCGCTGGCGAAACCATTGACCACAGCAGACCCAGCGCAGATCCCTTGTACTTCACCTTGATCTCGGTCGAGATCAAGTTACGGAGTAGTTCGCGGTTCGTCCAGATGTTTTTGAGCCGCTGTGGAATACTCATCCGGGCTGAGACAACTCGGGTCTTTTTTACTCGAGCTTCTGCTTGCACGTTTTCGCCAAGGGCGGAAGCGGGGCTCGACGACGCTGATGCGTCGGTTGCCATGTATTAACTCCCGATACTCGCCGCTGAACGATCGATCACCGCGTCAATGAAGCCGTAGTCTTTCGCCTCTTCTGCAGTGAACCAACGGTCTCGGTCAGAGTCAGCTTCAATACGCTCGACATCTTGGCCTGTGTGGAAGGAAATACGCTCAGCCAACATTTTTTTCATGAAGACAATCTGTTCGGCTTGGATAGCAATATCCGATGCTTGCCCCTGCATGCCTCCAGCACTTGGTTGGTGCATCAAGATACGTGAACTCGGGAGGGCAAAGCGCTTGCCGGGAGTTCCTGAGCAAAGGAGGAATTGCCCCATTGACGCGGCCATCCCGACACAGATCGTGCGCACATCGCAACTGACATACTGCATGGTGTCGTAAATCGCCAGGCCGTCGGTCACTGAACCACCGGGTGAGTTGATGTAGAGCGAAATGTCTTTCTCGCCATCTTCGGCCTCGAGAAGCAGAAGCTGGGCGCAGAGCGTATTGGCCGCCATCTGGTCCACCACGGAGCCAAGGAAGACAATCCGCTCTCGCAGAAGTCGTTGGGTCAGATCACTTGAAATATCGGACATGCCGCCGGGGCCAGCAAGGGACGGGTTCAGGGTGTTTTCCATACCTCTCAGGCTACCCGGTGGGACCGCTCCAGCAGGTCCATGTCTATTCTCTAGGATGAGTGCTCTGACCTTTTCGCTTGCGACGAGGGTGAGAGGCGTCCTGCGGGCGTGGCGAAATTGGTATACGCGCCAGGTTTAGGTCCTGGTCCCTTCGGGGGTGGAGGTTCGAGTCCTCTCGCCCGCACGCTGAGAGGATTCACCACCGTTGAATCTTCTCTATTAGAGTTTGACCCCATGGCATTAGAACGACCGTTAGTTGAACCACCCGTTGGCGAGGGACCTGCCGATCTCCAGATTGTCGATGAAGTTGTCGGCTCTGGGACCGAAGCTGTTGCTGGAAAGAGCGTGAGCGTCCACTATGTGGGCGTTGCATGGTCAACCGGTGAAGAATTTGACGCTTCGTGGAATCGAGGCGACGCTTTCTCCTTCACGCTCGGCGCCGGCCAAGTAATCGGTGGCTGGGATCAAGGAGTGCAGGGCATGAACGTCGGAGGTCGACGTCGCCTGACCATTCCTCCTCACTTGGGCTATGGAGCACAAGGGGCGGGCGGCGTGATCAAGCCCAACGAATCGTTGATCTTCATTGTTGACCTCCTCGAGGTCCACTAAGGAAGTTTGGCGTGTGGCCGTGCTTGGCGGCATTGAGGGCCGGTTTCGTGAGAAGAGCAAGCAATGTTGCAAAATCTCGTCGAAACAGCCATGCTCTAGGCACGAAGGATGCGGTTCGCCTCATCCAGGACATCTCAGATACGGTCTTCAACGACCACAAGCGATAAGGAGCAAGTCATGGGGTTGTTAGACGGCAAAGTAGCGATCGTTACCGGTGCAGGACGAGGTATTGGACGGGAAGAAGCTCTCGTGCTGGCCAGTGAAGGTGCGAAGGTCATCGTGAACGATGTCGGCGGCTCGTTGGGCGGCGAAGGCGGAGACAAGTCCCCTGCTCAAGAAGTGGTTGACACTATCGTCGCAGCCGGTGGCGAAGCTGCGGTGAACGCAGATGACATCTCGACATGGGCCGGTGGAAAGAATGTGATTGACCAAGCGGTTGACACCTTTGGTTCGATGGACATTCTGGTCAACAATGCCGGCATCTTGCGCGACAAAATGTGCTTCAACATGGAAGAGTCGGACTGGGATGACGTCATCCGTGTGCACCTCAAAGGCCACTTCGCTACCGCTCAGCACGCCTCCGTCTACTGGCGTAATCGTGCCAAGGCCGGCGAAGAGGTTTCGGGTCGCATTATCAACACGTCGTCGGAATCAGGACTCTTCGGAAGTGCTGGTCAATCCAACTACTCAGCTGCCAAAGGTGGCATTGTTTCGCTGACCTGGACCTTAGCCCGTGAACTCCAGCGCTACGGCATCACGGTTAACGCGATTGCTCCAAGAGCACGAACCCGGATGACCGAGACCATCTTTACCGAAATGGCAAAGACCGATGATGGCTTCGACAAGTTCGACCCCGCAAACATTGCCAACTTGATTGGCTTCTTGGCTTCAGATGAGGCAGCAGATGTTTCTGGACAAGTCTTTGTCGTCTTTGGTGGCGACGTCTGGGCCATGTCGGCGTTCCAGCCAGTCGGCGAAGTGCACCGTGACGGTCCGTGGACCCCATCGGAACTCGCTGCGGCCAAGGGAGAACTTTTCAAGGGCATCTCGTCGGGCGTACCCAAGTTCAGCTTCTTCTAATCGCCTGGCCTTTTTGGAGGCTGTGATAAAAGGAGTTCGAGATCACTGATCTGGGCGGAGCAGTGCTCTATGAGTGACTCGAGCCTCTCGTTGGGAGGCGTGATCTCCAACAGGCGCTGTGCGTCAAAGAGCCCAAGAGGAGCGAGCGCACAGATCATCCACGACGCCATAATTGGATTGTCTTCAAGGTCGAGATCGATTGAGAGTGGTGGCCCCTGGTCCAACTCCGAGAGGAGCATCCGCGCTCGACGCACCGCTGCGGTGGCCTGAGAAAGTAATCCTGACGACCCTAAAAATGGCCCTGAAGGAATGTGGCGGACCATGGCGCGAGGGTAGGGGTCGTCGTCAAGCCATTCCTCAATTTCGATACGCTCGACCCCACGGGTCACTACCATCCATCGCCCATCATCAAACGGCATCGCCATCTCGACATTGAGTAGCGTCCCGACCGTACTGCGTTGTTCACCACCGCCAACTTCTGATCCTGCGGTGATCAAGGTTGTGCCAAACTGGTGGTCTCCTTCGAGGACGTCAGTGATCAATGTTCGATATCGCTCTTCAAAGATGTGGATCGGAAGCTCAGCCGAAGGAAAGAGCACGGTTGAGAGCGGAAACATCGGCAGGGCTGTGTTCGTTTCACTCACGCCCCTAGGCTATGTGTCCGAATCACACACTGTGACGCTTATGGCGTCTTTCCCTTGACATTCTGGGCTTCTCTAGGCCTTGAGGAGCTCAGGATGCCGAGCAGCGACCATGTCGGCCATGCCTTGACGCCAGGGCACCTGCGTCTCACCCACGAGGCTGTGGAGCCGGCTCAGGTTCACCATGACCGAGTCAATGGTTTGATCAGTCGACAGAAACTCTGGTGTCAGACCGGTGATCTCGCCCAAATAAGAACACCATTCCTCCACAGAGACCGGGACTGCTCCACCCCAGTTGACCGTGGTCACGGGTACCGACGCTGCTCCCAACAGCCCGGGCACCATCGCCGCGATGTCATCATCGTGGATGGGGTGATAGGTAGAAGGCGCGTCGGTGTGCACGGGGATTGCCGAACCATTAATCAGCATCTCGAGGTGCATCGCCGGCCATCCCCCATTTGGCCCGTAGGGCACCGAGAGGCGGCTGATGATCGAGGGGAGGTTAAATCGCTTTGCGCCCCAGCGGACAGCAGATTCTGAAGCGATTTTGCAGGTGGAATAGGTCGAGAGAAATCCCCAGACGCCATGGTTATCGCCGTAGGGACCTTCCTCGTCAAAGACGTGGTGGCCCATGGGCTTATAGACCGCTGTTGACGAGCACTGAAGGTAGGCCGAAGCATGTTGTACGTGCTCCATCAAAGACAAAGTACCCCCGACGTTGGCATCGAGGTCACGGTCCCAGTCGTTGGTCTTCGCCACGGCAAAGTTCACGACGTAATCGGCGTCGGCAGGAATATTTTTTACATCTCCCGATTCGAGATCAATCGTGACACAACGAATCCCTGACGCTTCGAGGTGCGCTCGGGCGGCTTCATTGGTAAAGCGCGCCGCCCCAACAACGTTGGCTCCTTTGGCCGCAAGTGCCTTGGCGAGTGGCGTTGCCACTTGCCCCGTTACCCCAACAACGACCACTGTCTTTCCCGCGAGATCAACCATCTCGTCCCCCTTTTTCTTTTGTTAACCCTGAGCTGCCTGCCACGCAGAAACAGTCTCAGTCATTGCTTCTAAACAGTCAAGGTCCCAAGTTCCTGGAACCAATGTGAACTCATCGAGCCCAACACGTGCCGCCTCATCCAACAAGTTGGTCAGTGCGTCCGCAGAGTCAAGCGTCAAGGTCGCGGCAATGGCTTTCGCCACCTCGTCGCCAAAGAATGACAGATAGGTCGCGCCAAAGTTCTGGAGAGTGGGGCGGGCATTGTCCACGCCAAGAACACAAAACGCACCGGAACCCAACCACGGAGCGCTTGGTCGATTCGCTCCCAACCAGGCGTCTCTGGCCATTGTTGCTTGTCCGGCCATTTCGTCATAGGTCGCGGAGAGCGAAAAGCCCGTGACGCCATCGGCCCACTTTGCCGCTCGGCCCATCCCTAATTGGCCCATAACCCCTGCCACAAGTAGCGGGCCGTTCTCCTGGAACATCGGGGGGCCCACGGGGTCGGCACCTTCAAAGGGCGGCTTCCCGGCCCAAATCTCTTTGAGTTCTGCGGCGATTTCATCGACTCGATCATGGCGGCGTTTGAACGGTGCTCCCACTGCTTCATAGTCATGAGGTCGACCCCCGACGCCAAAGCCCACGATCAGCCGCCCTTCGCTCATCACGTCAATCGTGGCTAACTGCTTGGCCAGCTGCGCTGTTCGGTGAATAGGAGAGACCACCAAGTTGGCAAAAATAGCCACCCGCTCGGTCACGGCCGCACAGGCCGCCAAGGTCGTCATCAACTCCGGGTTAAAGAAGGTGATCCGGTCTCCCGCTGAGATCGCCGAATACGGACCATCATCGATGCCTTTGCACCATGCCAGAAACTCTTTACGGTTGAAGCCTTCTGCCATTGAGGGCAGCGACATTCCAACGGTCATCCCCATGCTCTATTCCCCAATCCAAGCAGAGGCGTTGCCGAGGACCTTTTCTTCACCTTCGGCATTGGTGAGACGGACGTCAAGATCAACCAGCGTGGTTCCGTTTTCTTCCCTCGTCCCGGTCACCGTCACCTGCGTCACCAACTCTTCGCCGGGCCAGGTCTGCTTGGCGAAGCGAACCGAGAATTCGGCCACATTGCCAACACCGACATAGGACGTAATGGCCGTTGCGAGAAAACCCATTGACAACATGCCATGGCCAAAGACGCTGGGCTGTCCCGCCCCGGTCGCCTTCACCTCGTCATGGTGCATCGGGTTAAAGTCCCCCGACGCTCCGGCGTAGCGGACAAGATCAGTTCTTGTCAGAACGTGACGCAGTTCTGGAGCAGTCGCTCCAATAGGAACGTCGCTCGCTGTCAGTTTTTTCGCCATCGTTTCTCCTCGTTTCTCGCTACCCTAGGCCTGAATTTGGGGTTCAGGGTCCCTCGGAAGGCCTAACAGGCGCTCCCCAATGACATTGCGTTGGACCTCTGACGTCCCACCAGCAATCGTCAAACACAGCGTGTGCAGCATCTGACGGGTGAACAACACCCCGTCATCGCTCGATGCCGTAATCCCAATCGGGCCCAAGAGTTCGACGCCAAAGTCCGCCACTCGCTGGTCATGCTCCGCTCCTAGGAGTTTGGCCAATGATGCTTCAGGCCCGGGTTCAAGTCCAAAGACGGAGCGCAGCAGCGACCGCTGGCGCATCTGAGAAAGCGATTGGGCATCGATCAAGAGCCGTCCCATCGCTTCGTAGGTTTCGGGATCGTGGTGTTCGCCCACGAGCGCAAGCGCCGTTTCGAGCGCTTCGCCAAAAGCAGACGAGTTCGAAAGCGCCACGCGTTCATTCGCCAAGGTGGTTCTCGCCAACTTCCACCCTTCGTCAACCTCGCCTACCAAATTCTCATCAGGGATAAACACATTGTCCAAGAACACTTCGTTAAAGAGTGAATCACCGGTGATCTCTCGCAGCGGCCGAATGTCCACACCCGGGCTCTTCATGTCCAAGACGAAGTAGGTGATCCCCTGGTGCTTCGGGACATTGGGGTTTGTTCGCGTGAGCAAAATTCCGTAGTTTGCCCATTGAGCAACCGAAGTCCAGACTTTTTGGCCGTTAATCTGCCAACCGCCATCGACCTTGACAGCCTTCGTGCTGAGCGATGCCAAGTCTGAACCAGCACCCGGCTCTGAGAACAACTGACACCAGAGAAACTCACCACGCAGCGAAGGGATCACGTAGCGCTCTTGCTGTTCGATCGTCCCGTGGGCAATCAGCGTCGGTAGGGCCCACGCGGTGACGTGCGCTGGCGGTCGACGCAGGCCGTATTCCATCAACATCTCATCAATAACCAGTTGCTCGATTGGACCAGCGCCACGTCCATAGGGCTCAGGCCAATGTGGAAAGAGCAGGCCGAGTTCTCCCATTAATGTCACTTGGCTCTCAGCGCTCGCTGCGACCACTTGTTCAAAGACGCTTCGCAACTTCTCACGAATTGCTTCGGCTTCTTGCGGCAGATCAATGCCCAGCGCCCGGCGCGTGCCGTGAAGAGCGAGTTCACTCACCTGTTGGCGCACACGACGCGCCGGACCTAAGAGACTGCGTAACACGGTTGCTCGGCGCAGATAAAGGTGGGCGTCGTGTTCCCAAGTGAATCCCATGCCACCGAGAACTTGGATAACGTCTTTAACAACCTTGACTCCTCCATCGAGACAAAGTGATGCTGCAACTGCGGCACAAAGATCCGCTTCAGCCAAGTGTTCAGGGTCGCCCACGTGTTCGAGCGCAAGGGCTGCGTCCCACGTTGCTGCGGTCATTTGCTCCACCAACACCATCACATCTGCCAAACGATGCTTCACCCCCTGGAACTGTCCGATGGGGCGTCCAAACTGAACTCTTGTCTTCGCGTGTTCGGTCGCGAGCTCCAAGCAAGCCCGTGCTCCGCCGGTAATTTCTGCGCAACAAACCACCAGCGAAATACTGCGAGCAAGTGACATGGGGATCGAGAGAATGCGGTGGGTTGAGACAGCAACATCGTGGAACGTCAGCGTGGAAACTCGGCGAGTGGGGTCTAAGCCCACATGCTCGGTGCGCACGACGTCGCCATGAAGGGCAATCAACGCCATGCGCTCTGCGCCCTCGACGCTGACTGGGGCGAGGAGCCACTGTGCGCTGACTCCGTGGAAGACCGCCTCAAGCGTCCCGCTCACCGTGATCCCCTCAGTCGACGTCGTCCCGATCAGGCCTGAAGGTTTCGAACCTGGCATCGCCACCGTGATGATCGCTCCACCCAAAATCTCTCCGATCACGTCCTTTGCGTCGACCTCATCGAGGCCTCGCTCGAGCAGATCCAACGCCAGGGTGGTCATGAGGAATCCTCCGGGAGCCACCACGCGACCCAATTCTTCAATAATCAAACAAAGCTCCAACAACGACGCACCGTCGCCGCCGAAGGCTTCGCCAACGTGCATGGATACGAGTCCCATCTCAGAGAGTTCTCCAAGGGTTTGATCTCTGGGTTCAACTACTTCATCGAGAGCGGCACGCGCACGATCGCGCAACTGCTCTTCGGCGAAGCGCCGAATCGTGCGCTGAAGTTCGACGTGATCGTCGGTTACGCCAAGACCCATTATCTCTTCCTTTCACTTGATCTCGTCAAGGCCGCCGTGCCACACATGTCCGCCGTGGCCGCAACGACTCTAAAATAGTTACGAACGGTGAATAACGTTAAAGCGAGCCGAAACAACGGGATCGCCGGTTTCGGCATCGCTCCAAAGCGTCTCGGTGACCACAAAGGTCATGGTCTTCCCCTTGGACTCTTTTCGATAGGCGTCAACGATGGTGCCATGGCCCTTCAAGACATCGCCTACTTGGACTGCTCGGTGATACGAAAACGATTGCTCGCCGTGCAAAATCAGGCCACCTTGAGCCAACAGGGGAGCCAAGGCCACCATGATGCCGGGGTTTTGTGGTTCATCAGACTCTTGAACGTCGCTAAAGCGGCCCCAGTTTTCCATCACAAAGGGGAAGGTAGGCGGTGCGGGAATCGCATCGAATCCTTGTAAATTCGCAGCTGCTTCGCTGGTGTACACCTCACTCTCATCAAAAACCGAACTCGCAAAGAACGCCACGGGCCCGCGCTCGACCACCACGGTTGAGGTCGTGGTCACCACGCCGATCAACGCTTCAAGATTCACCTGGTCCGTCATTGTTCCTCCTCGCTGGTGCCGCCTTGAGGTTAGCCAACTTGGAGGGCCGAACGCCAGATGGCTACTCAGCCAAAAGACCGGCTTCGGCGAGCAGGCCTGCCAAGGACCGAAAGGCCCGTCCACGATGGCTGAGGGCATTCTTTTCCTCAAGGGTCATCTCTGCGAACGTTCGCCCATCGCCGCCCTGCGGGAGAAAGATCGGGTCATACCCGAAGCCCTCCGAGCCCTGTGGGGCTCGTGCGATGGCTCCTTCGATCACTCCTTCGCACGACCATTCGCTTCCATCAGGGAATGAGATCAGCGCCACCGTCGAGAATCGTGCCGCCCGATCTGCGTCGGCGACGTGATCGAGTTCCGCCAGCACTTTTCCTACGTTTTCGCTGTAGGTGGCATGCTCTCCGGCAAAACGAGCTGAACGTACTCCCGGCGCTCCATCAAGAGCATCGACACTCAGCCCCGTATCGTCAGCCACTGCGGCAACACCGGTGGCGGTGACCAGTGCTTGGGCTTTGAGGCGAGCGTTCTCCAGAAGTGTTGCTCCCGTCTCCTCAACGTCGGCCACGTCGGCCGGTCGATCAATCAGTTCGATCGACCCAACCTCGCCAAAAATTCTCTCAATCTCTCGGACTTTGTCGAGATTGGCGGTCGCAAGAACTAAGCGCAGCGCCACGGCACTATCGAGCCGATGGAGGTGTGGCAAGAACCGCCGCTTGGGCAGTGAGGAGTTGGGCAATGCCTGACTCAGCAAGACCCAGCAGGGTATCGAGTTCGCCACGAGAAAAGGCCATTTGTTCAGCAGTTCCCTGAACTTCGACAAAGCGTCCTTGACCGGTCATCACAACGTTCATGTCCACGTCGGCCCGTGAGTCTTCGCTGTAGGGAAGATCCAGCATCGGCACGCCGTCGATAATGCCAACCGACACTGCCGCCACGGCGTCGGTGAGGGGATGCGCGCTGATCTCGCCTGCGGCCATAAGTCGGCTACACGCATCATGAAGGGCCACATACGCGCCACTGATCGACGCGGTACGGGTCCCTCCATCGGCTTGCAAGACGTCACAGTCAACCGTGATCTGACGCTCTCCCACTGCCACCAAATTGGTGACGCTCCGCAATGAGCGTGCGATAAGTCGCTGGATCTCCTGGGTGCGACCAGACTGCTTACCCTTGGCGGCTTCGCGTGACGCCCGCTCCGGTGTTGACCCGGGAAGCATCGAATACTCAGCGGTCACCCATCCTTTGCCCGATCCTCGCATCCACGGTGGGATTCGATCCTCCACCGATGCGGTGCACAGAACCCGGGTTTGGCCCATCGATACAAGAACGGATCCGGGGGCCATCACGGTGAAGTCCCGCTCAAAGGTGACGGGGCGAAGTTGGTCAATCGTCCGTCCATCTTCTCGAAGTACTCGGGGGTCGGTCTCACTCATACGTGCTCCTTTTATTTGGCGCTCTCTATCATCGCACGGCTGCATTTGTCTTCGGGTCATCTCGTGCAAGGACGGACTTCTTGTCCGAGTCACCTTGTTTCCTCCGATGACGCAAGATTCTCTGCACAAGGGCAGTGTTATCGTGATTCTTTCTGGCAAGAATCGAAGAAGAGCGAGGATGAGGCCATGAATTCGACGACTGGATCCATCCTGGTGACCGGCAGTTCCGGGTTTCTGGGCGGAAACGTCGCTCGCCATCTCGCCAGCAGTGGCCACGCTGTGCGGGGATTCGACCTCATCCCTCCAACAACGCACGATATCTCGACCACAATCGGTGACCTGACCGATGCCCAATCAGTAATGGCTGCCGTTGCTGGATTCGATACGGTGGTCCACTTCGGCGGAATCGGCGACACCGAGTTAGCGACGAGGGATCCTGGCTTGGCTGCGTCGGTAAATGTCCTGGGGACAACAAATATCGGACTCGCCGCAGCTCGCCACGATGCCCGCGTTCTCTACGCCTCAACCTGGGAAGTTTACGCCCCACAGATTTCAGGGGAAATTGATGAAAACTTTGCCCTGGCTCCAAGCGATGCGTACTCCGTTTCGAAACTTGGCGGAGAAATGATGCTGGGTGCACTCCACGAAAGCCAGGGCTTGCGCGTTGCGATCCTGCGCCTCGGGACTGCCTTTGGAACCGGTATGCGGCCAAACTCCGTCTTCGAGAGATTTACGCACGCCGCGCAGAGCGGTGAGGTGCTGTCAGTGCACGGAGATGGCGGCCAGTTCCGCCAATTCACGCACGCCACTGATATTGCACTCGGCGTTGAGCGGGTCATCGACCAGCCCTGGGCGAGCGAAGTGATCAATTTGGTGGCGCCAGAAGTCGTCACCATTTTGCAGCTCGCCGAAATCGTTGCCGCTCGCTATGGATCAAGCATTGAATTCGTGCCGAGTCGTAGCATCGATCCGCCATCAGCCATCGTCTCTTCAGCGAAGGCGCGCCTCCTCTATGGATGGGAGCCAGCAGCACCGTTCAGCGAGCGAATGAATACGTACCTGACTCAACGCTAAGGATCAGGCCATTCAGATCGCCGTGTTCCTCCCCCAGGATCACGGTGCCATTCACGTCGATGTGGTGGTTATTTCAATGGCAGTGCTCGCCGCAGCCTTCGCATCCAGGCCGTCGACCGCCAAGAACGACTGTGCACCATGGCTTCAATGTGACGCTCTCTCGTCTCTCTTTCACTCTTCAATTCGTCTATCGTCGCTGCTTGGATGACGGTCCTTTCGAACAAGATGCGTTGGGTCTCATCTCGCCGGCCGTACTCCCCCATGAGTTCTTGGGCGAATACTTTTCGAATTTCACTGGTGACTTGAGGCTGAATGTCCTCGAGTGCGGTGCCCACGCGCCCAACAAACGCAGCAAGATCTCCGCGCTCAGCGCGCGATGCCGCTGCGGCTGTTGAGAGTGCTCGCCATCGATGATCATCGGCCAAGAGATCTCGGGTCGCGTTCGCCATGTCGTCGAGATGATCGACCAGGACGACACCTTTCCCCCAATCACCTTCGGTCAAAAACGGATTGGTTCCCAGCACGACGGGAACCGTTCCCACGGACGCCGCTTCGCCGACAATACGTGGAAGTCCTTCAACGCGCGAGGGAAAAACGAGTACCTTGGCGTGGCGCAACTCACTGGCCAACGAATACACACGCTCCCTCTTTGGGATCCGCAGTATCGAGGCTTCGGGCAATTTCGCAACAATATCTTCAGCCCACTGGCCCCATCGGTTCTCGGTCACGATGGCGACATCAAAGCTTCGCTCAACGGGCGAAGGAACATCAAGTAGCGGTCCGATACCAAATCTCGTGACATGAACACCAGCGCGCTCTCCGGCCAAGGCGATTCCTTCTGAATGCGTCCACATCTCCACGCCGAGCCGATCGAAAGCCTGGAAGGACTCCGGTCGACCCAACGATTCGTACGGCACCGTCGTCAAACGCTGCAAGGTCCATTCAGGCGTTCCATCCCATGTAATGGATCCGGGCACCGAGAGTTGATACATCACGAGTCGGGCACCCGAATGGAAATAGTTAAAGAGTTGGTGTGGCGAGATGACCTCAGGAAAAATAATGATGTCCTTGTCGGTAATCTCACGAAACGTTTCAGGACACGACAGTGCGACCCCACCCGCGCTCTCTACAAAGGACAAGAGCACCTTCGAGGCTTCACCTCGCAGCTCGACGTTGTAGCCCGCCAACTGCGCCGCGAGAGCGAGTTCGTAGAGCGACCGCTCCCCGCCAGATGCGCTGACTCTGTCCTGGGGGAAGGTAGCGGGTGGCAGCGAATGCGCAAGAAAATCCTGTGTAGGGACGAGCACGACAACGGTTGGATTTTCCACTGAACAATTTTGGCCCACCTGATTACTCTTTCTCGACGCCACAGTTCACCTCGCACCAAACTCAGAACGCCGAGTATCGCTGGGCGACGGTCGGCCCTGTTTAAAAGTAAATAACCTTCTTGGCCCGCTCAACGACGGTGTCGATGTCGTCAGTCCAGGCTCCCGTCGAAAGATATTTCCAGCCGTCGTCACAGGCGATGGTGACAATCGTGGCTGATTCTCCTTCGGGGATTTGGCTGGCGCATCGAACGGCACCTGCCATGATCGCTCCCGACGAAATACCGACGAAGAGACCAATCTCAGTCATGCGGCGAGTCCACTCAATCGACTCTTTGGGGCGAACCACAATTTTGCGATCCAAAATCTCTGCGCCACCGAGATCGGCGAAAATCGGCGGGATATACCCGTCATCCAAATTGCGCAGTCCGTCAACCATCTCGCCGGTTGGCGGCTCAATCGCCCAGATTTGGGTCGCTGATTTTTGCTCTTTCAGAAAGCGGCCTACGCCGAGCAGCGTACCTGAGGTGCCAAGTCCCGCTACAAAGTGTGTGATCTCAGGGACATCTCTAAAAATCTCTGGGCCAGTGTGGGTGTAGTGCGCGTTGGGGTTGGCGGGGTTCGCATATTGATACAAGAACACCCACTCGGGGTGTTCTTGGGCGAGAATCCTTGCGCGCTTTACCGCTCCGTTTGAACCTTCGTCGCCGGGCGATTCGATGATCTCTGCGCCGAAGACTTCCAAAAGTTGTCGTCGTTCGATCGAGACGTTGGTCGGGAGCACCACCTTGAGGTGATAGCCACGCATACGACAGACCATCGCTAAGGCAATGCCGGTATTCCCCGAACTTGGCTCGATGAGTACTTGGCCGGCTTTTCCGGGCACCAAGATGCCGTCGCGTTCGGCAGCTTCGACCAGGCTCAACGCCACACGGTCTTTTACCGAACCGGCCGGGTTTCGCCCTTCGAGTTTGGCCCAGATCTTGACATTGGGATTTGGACTGAGCGCCGAGGCGTCGACAATGGGCGTCTCACCAATCAGATCAAGAACGGATGTGTACCGAGCCACGTTCTTAGTGGGCCCCTCCGGCAACAGCAGGAAGGATGGAGATTTCATCACCGTCGCTGACCGGGGTGTCGAGTTGTTGGAGGTACCGCACGTCATCGTCATTGATATAGATATTGACGAACTTATTTAACGTCCCGTCCTCGCTAATAACCTGGCCCTTGAGGCCTGGAAAGGTGTCAACCAACGTCGTCAAGACCTTGCCAATGGTGGTGCCATCTAACTCCACGACTGCTTGGCCGCCGGCCTGGACACGCAGAACCGTTGGGAGTCGCACTGAAACAGTCATCGGGGGCCTCCTTGGGACATCAGGAGAAGCGAGGAAAACCTGACTTCTTTAGTCACATATTAGTGGTCTTGGCAGGTCGTCGGTGCAGGCCACTCAAGATGACCTGCGAACGATCAGCTTTCGCTGGCTACCTTCGATGGACGAAAGAACGCCGCCAACTGCAAGAACGCTCCCCCGATGCCGACGCCGGCGGCAACAACAAGGCCGACCCATGGCTGAAAGGTCCAGATCTTGGCTACGTGATCGAGTGACCAGTTACCAGCACCGAGGCCACCGAGGCCAATGGCGATCGCCGCCACGATCAGGCAATACTCAATACCTTGCCCTGCGTTAAAAACAAAGAAGCCATTTGCTCGGTGCACCGTAATGATCGCCACGACCATCAACGCAACCAGCCCGGCACAGGCCACTGGCGTAATCAGCCCGAGGATCAAGAACAAGCCGGCACCTACTTCCGTGATTGCCGCGGCCCACGCGTTCGGCACCCCTGGACGCATGCCAATGGAGTGGAACCAACCGGCGGTCCCTGCGATTTTGCCGCCGCCAAAGATTTTGTTGAGTCCGTGCGCAGCGATCATTCCGCCCAGCGCAACGCGAATGAGCAGCAAACTCAAACTAATTGCCCAGGAGTGATAAGTAGCAGTTGCGAGCATGAAGAGTTCCTCCGATAGGTGGTTTCACCTGTCAGGCTACTGCCCGACCACCTTCGCAGAGTGCTTTTCTCGCCACCAGCCCCTTGACCTTAGAGAATCTCTATGGCTTCTTCGCTCACGACCCCACCGATAATCGTGAAACTCCTGATCGAAGCCACGTCACCGCGCAGCGACACGATGACGTAGTGCCACGAGGGGTCGGGGGCTTGAGCAACATCGGTGGGCGACGGATAGGCCTCGGTGTGGGTGTGGGAGTGGAAGACCCCAAGAATCCCCCCGCCTTTGCCCTCTGCATCGCGATCGGCTCGTAAATGTACTTTGGGGTCGACCGTATAGATCAGCGCTGAATGCGCCATATTCTCCGAAAGATAGAGGTCTCGCACGATGGCGTTGCTGACGTCACCGCCAAAGAGCCCACACGCCTCGTCGGGCAATCCCTTGAGGCAGTGCGCCACGATCGCATCGGCGATTGTTTTGGTCATCTGGAGCACGCCTCCAACCTAGTCAAAGAGGTGTGGTGGCCAAGAGAAGTAGCCTGAGCCCATGGCACAGGCCAAGAAAACAAAAGCCAAGCGAGATGCCAAAAAGGCGGAGCCATCGGGTGACCGAACGGTCGCATCGAATCGTCGTGCCCGTCACGACTACGACATTTTGGAGACCTTCGAATGCGGGATGGTCCTGACGGGTTCAGAAGTGAAGTCCCTACGCGAAGGCAAAGCCCAATTGGCTGATGCCTATGCCCGAGTCGATAACCGCGAACTCTGGCTTTTTGGCCTCCACGTTCCACCTTGGAAATTTGCCGTTGGCTTTGGGACCCACGACCCCGATCGGAAACGCAAGCTCTTAATCCACCGTCATGAGATTGAAGACTTGATCGTGCAGACCCAGCGCCAGCCGTTGACCCTGATTCCCTTGAAGGTCTACTTCCATGAGGGAAAAGCCAAGGTCGAACTCGGCCTCGCCAGAGGTCGCAAAGTTCACGACAAACGTCACGCCATCCGAGAACGTGACGAGAAGCGTGAGGCTGATCGCGCCCATCGCAACGCTTCACGCTAAGTCCCCTCTTCGATTCATGCGGATCATTGAGCAGGGTCCTCAAAAAGATTCAAGCCCTGTACCCAGGATTCTCGATGCTTTCGTGACTTGACAGACTCATCCTATTCGGTAATTATGATAAATCCGATCATATAAGTCAGGTATTCGCCTGACCCTACCGAAAGCGAGCCCTATGCCCGTCCACGATGAAGTCCTGTCCGCCAACACCGCCTACGCCGCCTCCTTTGGCGACAAGGGATCCTTGGCCCTGCCCCCAGCGCGCCAGTTCGCTATTTTGACCTGCATGGACGCTCGTCTCGACCCAGCGAAATATGCCGGACTCTCCGAAGGAGACGCCCACGTCATCCGTAATGCCGGAGGTCGAGCCAGCGATGACGCGATTCGTTCGCTCGTCATCTCGTACAAACTGCTCGGCACCAAAGAGTGGTTCGTCATCCACCACACCAACTGCGGCATGGAATTCTTCACGGACGACGTGATGCGAGGCCTTTTGGCCAACAGTCTCGAAACTGCGGCACTGGGCGCCGATGGCTTTAGCGACGTGGGGACCGGACCTGGATCAACCGAAGGGAACTACATCGATTGGTTGACCATCAAGGACAATCCCACGAGCGTGGTTGAAGACGTCCGCCGAATTCGTAATCACCCCCTGGTGCCAAAGAACATCCCGATCTATGGCTATATCTATGATGTCGCCACCGGAAAACTCGTTGAAATCCCGGATGCAGCCAACGCGGGCAAAGCCAGCTGAATCAGACCTCAGCTCTGAGAGTGGAGTTCCGCCGATGCCGTCCTTCTTTTCTGAAGGGCGGCATCGGCTTTTCAGCGAAGATTTCAGAAATCCTCTAGTACCATGGAGATGTCGTGAACCTCACGGCGAAAGTAAGCACGGGGGTGATTGGTCTCGACGTTGGATGTTGAGGTGAGAGAAGCGAGCCGTGGTCTCAGGAACCACGTTAAAGAGCCTGAAACAAAAATAAACGCCGAGCCTCAGCTCGCACTCGCTGCTTAGGCAGTGACGTTCATCCGGTCTCAGTCCTTCGGGTCGGAATATGGACGCCATTAAGAAGGACTTACCTCGGAGTTGCGACCTACCGGCATCGAGGGACACCACAGTAGGGATACGGAGTGGAAAAGTCGCTAGTCGGCTTCCGCACCCGACAACTAACGACTAGCTGCGCTCGGAGAATGCTCATTGAGATACCGGCGGACGCGGGTTCGATTCCCGCCACCTCCACGATGAGGTCTTAGCGAAATGAGCAAGGACCCACTCGGAAAATAAAAGTCGTGAAGTCATCTTGGGATACTGCTATGTTCGAGTAAAAGAAAACCTAAGGAAATAAGTTCTTGGGCGCGAAGGAGGACTTAATGTCAGGATCAATTCGCGGTTTCTTGGCTACGGCGACAATCATATTGTTTTCGACCTTAGGGGTCCTTGCAATCGGGCCCGCCTCCGCCACGAGCACCTGGGGGGCCGCCCAAGAAGTAGCGGGTGCGCTCAACACGCAAAACGACGCCATCGTTCGCTCAATCTCGTGTTCCTCGGCGGGCAACTGTAGTGCTGGTGGGTACTACCATGACAGCGCTGGATACCAAGCCTTTGTGGTCGATGAAGTGAACGGGACGTGGGGGGCCGCCCAAGAAGTAGCAGCTGCGCTCAATACGCAAAACGACGCCTCCATTTACTCAATCTCATGTTCCTCGGCCGGGAACTGCAGTGCTGGCGGGTACTACTCAGACAGCGCGGGAGGCCAAGCCTTTGTGGTCGATGAAGTGAACGGGACCTGGGGGGCCGCCCAAGAAGTAGCAGCTGCGCTCAATACGCAAAACAACGCCAGCGTTTACTCAATCTCATGTTCCTCGGCGGGCAACTGTAGTGCTGGCGGGAACTACCATGACAGCTCGCATGACAGCGCGGGAATCCAAGCCTTTGTGGTCGATGAAGTGAACGGGACGTGGGGGGCCGCCCAAGAAGTAGCGGGTGCGCTCAATACGGACAACTACGCCATCGTTACCTCAAACTCGTGTTCCTCGGCCGGCAACTGCAGTGCTGCTGGGCAATACCGAGACAGCTCGGGAGTCCAAGCCTTTGTGGTCGATGAAGTGGGTGGCACGTGGGGGGCCGCCCAAGAAGTAGCGGGTGTGCTCAATACGCAAAACGGGGCCTCCGTCTCATCAATCTCGTGTTCCTCGGCGGGCAACTGTAGTGCTGGTGGGAACTACTCAGACAGCGCGGGAGGCCAAGCCTTTGTGGTGGATGAAACTACGCCAGTTGCTCCTACAAC
>CAIKCI010000028.1 GCA_903825895.1 uncultured Actinomycetes bacterium | reverse complement strand
GGCAACTGTAGTGCTGGTGGGAACTACTCAGACAGCGCGGGAGGCCAAGCCTTTGTGGTGGATGAAACTACGCCAGTTGCTCCTACAACGACGGTGCCTGCGACGGTGCCTGCGACCTTGGCCGCCACCGGCACCAACCTCGCCCTTCCACTCGGCCTCGCCGCAGTGCTAGTTGGGCTCGGGGGACTGGGTGTTCTTAGGTTGCAGAGAAGGCAACGTGGGATTTCATCAGCGCTGAAACTCAGCGTGGCTCGGTCAGTGTGCGTCTGTCACGATTTTGATTGAGTTATCCGATGGTCACTCAAAAGAGAAGAAGTTGGTTCTTTAATACGGACCCTCATCAGTATCCGGTTTTGATCTCACTATCTCGCTTAGCTGTCTCAGTGGTATAGCCTCAAAGCCGTCTGCAAACTCAACGCAAATTATGCGAACAGGCCGCACTCAACAAGTAAAAACCAGATCCACTAGGGGCTCCGGCCTTTTTGGTCAGACCCCAACCCTGATACATGAGAAAGCGCAGAACTGCGTTTCTCAGACCGTCGGGCCCATCCCAGTAGGGGGTCCTGAGAATCAGCGATCAAGCGTTGGCGTGAAGAACAGTTCCTTGGCTGGTTGGCACGGGGACTTCTTCGATTGATTCACCAGCCACAACAGCCACAACAGCCACAGCAGCCGGCACGATGCAGGAACTTATTGCTCCATGTGGAGAGTGCGGATATCTCGACATCTTTGAAACAAAATCTACGAATTGGCGGCGAGCAACTCTCTGGCGAGATCGCTCACTCGCGTCTGGATCTCATCACGAATGACTCTGACTTCTTCAACGGATCGGCCAGCCGGATCTGTCAGCTCCCAATCTAAGTAACGCTTCCCTGGATAGACCGGGCAGGCATCGCCACAGCCCATCGTGACAATCACATCAGCATCAAGCGCCATTTGGTCGGTAAGTTTCTGTGGTCTCTGCGACGAAATATCAATGTCGATTTCGTTGAGTACTTCAACGACTGCCGGATTGAGCGTCTCGCCCGGTGCAGAACCAGCCGAGTAAATCGTGATTGCCCCTTTCGCTTCTCGCTCAAGGAGGGCCGCAGCCATCTGTGAGCGACCGGCATTGTGCACGCAGAGAAAAAGGACCGATGGCGTGGTCATTGCTTATGCTCCTTGCTCGTAAACAGGTGTGAAGATCTCTTCTGCCTCCGTGGGGGTGATTCCTGGAAAGAGAAGATGAATGAGGAGAACGGCGATCAGGGCGGCCAAGAGCTGGGCACCGATAAAAGAAAGAACCGAGGAGGGGGCAATCCCCGCAAATGTATTTGAGAACATTCTTCCCACGGTGATCGCCGGGTTCGCAAAACTCGTTGACGAGCAGAAAAAATACGCAGCGGTGATGTACGCCGCTACTGCCCCAGGGGTAATTGAAGAACGACCAGTTTTCGCCAGGGAAAAGATCACAAGAAGAAGGCCAATCGTTGCGATCCCCTCGGAGAAGAGATGAGGTCCAGTCGCTCTGTGGTGCGTCGACATTGAGACTGCCGCCAGAGAAAACATCACATTGGCGCTGATTGCCCCGGTGATACATCCAGCAATTTGTGCGGGGATGTACGCGCTGGCATCACGCCATGAGATTCCACCAAATGCAGCATCGGCGAGGGAAACTACAGGATTGAAGTGGGCTCCAGACACCGATGCGAACATCAAAATAATTGCGAAGAGTCCGGCCCCTGTTGCGAGAGCGTTTTCCAAAAGCTCAAGACCGATATTCCCCGGGCTGAGTTGCTGCGCTGCGATGCCGGAACCGATAACGATGGCGGCGAGAAACGCACTACCGAGAAACTCGGCAATCAGTCTCCTCCAAAGTGCAATCTGATTCATCACTCAACCTCAGCAGCAGGAACTCTTGACGGCCAACGGCTCGGTAGTCATTTCCGCCGCACAGCAGCGTTCATTTCCAGAGAAACTCTCCGCGTCACCGAGGACCGTGTAAACCTCCCAACGCTCGTGATCTGGTCCACTCACCCATACTTTGTCTTGTACCGCAAAACAACACGTTGTTTCTTGTTCACCATCAGTACCCAGTCCTTCATCCGCCAGACGTTGGGTGGCTGCAGCGACAGCAGCGGTCGTTTCGACTTCAACGCCAAGGTGATTAATCGATCCACCTTGACCTCCTTCGATGAGGACCAACTCCAGCGGAGGATCGACGATGGCAAAGTTGGCGTAGCCTTCGCGTACCTTGGCGGGTTCTGCGCCGAAGAGTTTCGAATAGAAGGTAATCGCCTCTTCGAGGTTGCTCACATTCAACGCAAGTTGTACTGGGACATTTGGGTCTCCCTACTCATTGACATCTGTCAATAAGTAGTTTGTCAGCATTCATTGACGTTTGTCAATACAATAGAGATATGGCGATACCTGACCTGAAAAACTGCTGTGGGCCTGCCTCGCCTGGAGGTTTGGATGAGAAGGCATCAGGAGAGCTTGCAACGGTTCTCGCTGCGCTGGGCGACCCGGTTCGGCTTCGGATTTATTCGCTCATCGCCGCAAACAAGGAGGTCTGCTCGTGCAACCTTGAAGGTCCTGTCGGGAAAAGCCAGCCGACCATTTCCCACCACACTGCCAAACTCGCTGCAGCGGGTTTGATCATTGGCGAGAAGCGTGGCCGGTGGACGTGGTGGCGAGCAATTCCCACACAGGCACTAAGCGCTGCGACAGCCATCGGTTCACTCACAAAAACCAACTAACGATTCCGTAAATCTCTCTTTTGTCGGGAGAAACGAATCAGCGTCATTTTGTACAACATGGTTTTTATCATGATCAATTCATTGATGGCCAAGGTGACAACATCGCTCGGGAGTAGGTGAAGCAAGATTTCGGCTGGACGAGAGCCACTACCGAATCGAGTTGCGACCCGACGCTCGCGAGCAACTCAGGGGCGCTCTCACTCTGCGTGCGGAGGGTCCTCATCACCCGTCTCTCGCCAACTTCGTGGCCGACCCGGGTGGCGAGGTCGGGTTGGTGACTATCGAACTATCTCCACAATCGATGACGGGATTCTCGTTCTCGTGGTGATCGCGATCGGTCATCGCCGAGAGATCGAGGGTTGAACGTCAGCCCTCTAACGAAAACCGATACACGTTCGTCGTCCGCTCTTCAAAGCCACAACGGACATACAGACGATTCGCCGCTTCCCTCGTTGGATTGGACGTCAAATCAAGTGTTCGAGCGTTCGCCTTCTGGGCTTGACGAATCGCTTCATCCACGAGGGCTTCGCCGACACCATTCCCTCGTGAATTCTCGTCGACAATGACATCTTCAATCCAGCCCCGTGCTCCGCTCGGAGACCGGAAGAGAACCAAGGTGAGTGTTCCGACATATTCATCGTTTTCGTCACGCGCCATCAATAACATGGTGGCGGGCGACGCCACGATCGATTCAAGATCGTAGGCTTCTATTTCTTTGGCAGAAGCCGAAAGCTGTGGCAAGAGTCTGCGAAATGCTGCGACAAGTTCTCCGTCGGCGACAAGTGCTTCCTCTATTCGAATGCTCAACGTGCGTCTCCTTCTCGCCACACAGGCCCGCGTACCGCGTCATAGAAGACGGGTCGCTCTTCGCCGTTGACAGCGGCGAACACATGCTCTCCCCATCGTTCATAACTCACGAGCGGGGTGGGGAGATTCTCTGGGGTAAACCAGCCCAGGTTGGCAACTTCTAAGGGGTGCGCGTTGAGCTCGCCACCGATAGCTCGGCAATAAAACAAGATGGTGTAGAGCGGGATGCGTGACATCCCGAGGCGAAATCCATCGAGCACGGCAATAACGCGAACGGGCTCGACTTCAATCCCAGTCTCTTCTTCGACTTCTTTGGCAATGACTTCAGCTGCGGAGTAGCCAACATCGCACCACCCCGTGGGATAGAGCCAAACGCCAGAGTCGGCTCGTTGAATAAGCAGCAATTCTCCCTTGTCGTTGGCAACGGCTGCACCAACCGCAACTTTCGGTGTGACATAGCCACCGACACCTTTGCCGACTTTTCCCATCCACTCCTGAACAAGTCCTTCGGCGTCGTCAAGTTCAAGAGACCCTTCATAGGCAGAGACTTTGATGTCCGCCGCAACCTTCAAGATCTCTTCGAAACGCTCTTTTTCATAGAGGCTTTCGGTGAATCCCATGCCAGTCATGGCAATGGCAGCAAGAGTCTCTGACCAACGCAGGAGGGATTTTTCAGGAATTGAGCGGTCCACGACTCTTCACGCTACCAACCAATTCTCACCGAGGGGAATAGAAGGGGCAGAATAGGGAAATGCCGGTAAACGAAGACTGTCGCCACTACGTCCGCCGAGCGGCCGATGCTCACGATGTCACGGAGCGCTGCAAGCTTGATGCCAACGAGCCGTTGCCATTTGCTTGCCCAGAGGGTTGCTTGTTCTATGAAACCCGCGGCATCGATACCGCCGGCTGGCAGGTCTAACTCTCGAGAACGTCACCGAGAAGATCGACGCCGACCCCTTGGCTACGGAGCCATTCGAGGGCCCGATCAACGTTGTCTTGTTCTCCATCGATCTCACAGACGATCCATCCCACTGATTCGGAGATATCGGCCCGGCGAATATCAGGCGTGACATCAAAGTCGCGTACCAAGTGTGCGACCACTGGAGTGCGGACCAGGGAGTCAGGAATCGTAAGTTTTACTCGAACACAAAAGTCGGTACTCATCGTGTCTCCAACTTAGCCCACGAGCCGATTCAAGCGCCCAGAAGCCAAACCCTCTAAATCAAGGGCACAAAAGAGATAGCCCGCTTCTTGGCAGGCGTTGACGATTTGGTCCTTGGCGTCAAGCGCTGCCTCCATCTCTGATTGAGGGACTTCCACCAGCGCGACCTCACCATGGTGGCGGACTCGTAATTCCCGAAAACCCAGGAGTCGGATGCTGGCTTCTGCTCGTTCAATCGACGACAGTGACGTCAAGGTCACCGGTGTGCCGTAAGGGAGACGCGACGCGAGACACGGTGACGCCGGCTTGTCGGCAGTGACCAGACCGTGTTCTCTCGACCATGCTCGAATCTCATCTTTGGTGAGTGCTGCCTCAACCAAGGGAAAGCGAGCACCCCGGTCGAGGGCGATCTTTTGGCCCGGCCGATGATCGCCAAGATCATCGACGTTGACCCCCAGGACAACTGTGGCTCCTCGCTCTGTGGCCAAAGGCTCGAGGGCATCCATTAGGTGGGTTTTACACCAGGCACAACGATCAGCGTTATTCGCCACATAACGCGCATCATCAATTTCATGGGTCTCAACGATCAAATGGCTGAGCCCAAGTTCTTTGGCCAAGACGGCTGCTTCTTCAGCTTCGCTTTGCGCCATCGATGCCGACGAAGCCGTCACGCACAACACTCGATCGCTCCCTAATGTTTTGGTGGCCACATAGGCCAAGTAGGTCGAGTCGACTCCTCCAGAGAAAGCCACCACCATTGAGCCGAATTCGTTGAGGGACTCAATGAGTTTGTCTTCACTGGTCACTTAGGATCCTAAGGAAGCAAACACGTCGTCGACGGAGCCGACCATTCCGGTATAAAAGGGCCCAAACTCCGCGTAGAGCGTGGAGGCCTCATCAAAACGCATCGTGTACACACAGTCTTTGATGTCATCGGGACGATTGCCAAACAGCGTGACGCCCCACTCCCAGTCATCAAGACCCGTTGAACCCGTGACCACCTGCACGATCCGCCCGTGGAAGGTTCTGCCCGACTTCCCGTGTTCACGCATGAGATCTCGACGCTCATCGAAGGGCAGTGCATACCAGTTGTGCTCTTCGCCGCGTCGTTTGGACATGGGGTAAAAACAGAATGCCCGCATGCCCTCAGGAGGAAGATTTGGATGAAGGCGAGCTTCCAAGATGTGTTCTGGCGTTTCTCCGGCGTACTCAGAGACTTCCGTCAGCGAAACGTAGGACTCCACGATGTCAAGACCTGCTCGTTCCAGCGCACTTTGGAGGCGACGGAGATCCCAGAGGTCTTCACTCGTTGCCATGACGCAGGCATCAGCTTTATGACCGACAATGGCCGCAAGCACGACCTGGCACCCAGCCTTCTCTGCGTCTTCTTTCGCCGTTGAGATGGCTGCGTGGTCGACCGAGTCTTTCGGCTTCACAAAGAGATGAATGACGTTCCACCCTTGCGATGGGACCATTGGTTCAGGAGTACTCACATCTCCAATGTTAGGCGATTCCCTTGAAGACTCGTCAGAGGCTGTTAGCCAACTGATGGAATGGTCAGCAGTGCCTCTGCCAAACGGGCATCGGTCACATCCTCATCGACCATATTGCCCTTCATGTAGGACTCATAGGCCGTCAAGTCAAAGTGCCCATGGCCACAAAGTGCGGTCAAGATGACGGTCTCTTCACCGGTCTCCTTGGCCCGCAGAGCTTCTTGGATCGCAGCGGCGATGGCGTGCGTCGGCTCTGGAGCCGGCACGATGCCTTCGGTGCGAGCAAAGAGAAGCCCCGCAGCAAAGCACTCCGTCTGGGCTACCGACATGGCTTCCATGAAGCCAAGCTCATAGACATGGCTGATCAATGGCGCCATGCCGTGATAACGAAGCCCACCAGAGTGAATGGGATCAGGAATAAAGTCGTGGCCCAGGGTATGCATCTTCATCAATGGCGTCATCCCGGCGGTGTCACCAAAGTCGTAGGCATAGACACCCTTGGTCAGCGTGGGACACGATGCTGGTTCCACCGCACGGATGATGGGTGACATCTTTCCGGCCAACTTCTCTCGCAGGAACGGGAAGGACAGGCCAGCGAAGTTCGATCCTCCACCGGTACAACCAACAATCACGTCAGGTCCAGCCGATTCGCCGGCCTTAGCCATTTGCAACAACGCTTCTTCCCCGATGATTGTTTGGTGCATCAAGACGTGGTTCAACACACTGCCTAATGCGTAGCGAACATCGTCATGCGATGCCGCTACTTCAACGGCTTCGGAGATCGCTATTCCCAGTGATCCAGGAAGGTTCTTCGGGTCTTTTAAGAACTCACGACCAGCGTTCGTTAACTCAGACGGTGATCGGTGCACTTCGGCACCGAAGGTTTCGATCATCAAACGGCGATAGGGCTTCTGGTCATAGCTGGCACCGACCTGCCAGACTTCACACTCGAGGTCGAAGAGCGCACAGGCGAATGCCAGTGCGGTTCCCCACTGTCCAGCACCAGTTTCGGTCGTCAACTTTTTGACGCCAGCGATCTTGTTGTAATACGCCTGCGGTACTGCGGTGTTGGGCTTGTGACTTCCCGCAGGAGAAACCCCTTCATACTTATAGTAAATCCGAGCCGGCGTTCCCAGCGCTTCTTCTAAGCGGTGCGCGCGGAACAGCGGGGTGGGTCGCCATTGGCGATACACGTCAAGTACGGCGCCGGGAATATCGATGTACCGCTCCTGGCTCACTTCTTGAAGGATCAAATCCATTGGGAACAGCGGCGCAAAGTCCGCAGGTCCCGCGGGCTCATGCGTTCCTGGGTGAAGTGCCGGTGGTGGCGGTGACGGGAGATCGGGAACCAGGTTGTACCACGTCGTGGGCATCTCTGACTCGTCTAAAACAAACTTGTGCTGGCGAATGGTCTCGTCCATGGTTATTCCCCTTTTGGCAGTCCTGAAAGCAATAACCTAGCCAGTCCGGACGCTCATGGTTCACCCCCGGATGCGAAACAGGCGGCCACAAGGCCGCCCGATCGCAAATTCCCTTATTTTTCAAGGGCTTAGAAGTCGTCCATTCCTCCGCCAGGCATCCCTGCTGAGGCTTCTTGGGGCTTGTCAACAATGACGGCCTCGGTGGTCAAGAACAGCGCAGCAATGGACGCAGCGTTCTGAAGAGCGGAACGAGTCACTTTGGTGGCGTCGATGACGCCAGCCTTGATGAGGTCTTCGTACTCTCCGGTCGCTGCGTTCAAGCCTTCGGTTGCCTTCTTCAAGTTACGTACCTTGTCGACGACAACGCCACCTTCCATCCCGGCGTTTTCTGCGATCTGCTTCAACGGCGCTTCAACCGCTCGAGCCACGATCCGCGCTCCGGTTCCTTCGTCACCCGAAAGCTGGTCGGCCAACTCGTTGATTGCCGTTTGAGCCCGCAGCAGGGCAACGCCTCCACCAGGAACGACGCCTTCTTCAATGGCCGCCTTGGTCGTTGACACTGCGTCTTCGATGCGGTGCTTCTTCTCTTTGAGTTCAACTTCCGTTGCGGCACCGACCTTGATGACAGCCACACCACCAGATAACTTGGCGAGGCGCTCTTGGAGCTTCTCACGGTCGTAGTCGGAATCGGTGTTGTCAATCTCGGCCTTGATTTGATTGATCCGTCCTTCGATGTCTTCCTTCGGCCCAGAACCTTCGATGATGGTGGTCTCATCTTTGGTGATCACAACTTTGTGCGCAGAGCCTAAGAAGTCCAGCGTCACATTTTCAAGCTTGAGTCCCACCTCTTCGGTGATGACTTGTCCACCAGTCAAAATGGCGATGTCTTGAAGCATGGCCTTACGACGCTCGCCGAATCCAGGAGCCTTCACCGCAACTGAGCGGAAGGTGCCACGGATTTTGTTGACGACGAGTGTTGCGAGTGCTTCACCTTCGATGTCTTCGGCGATGATCACCAGGGCCTTGCCCGACTGCATGACCTTCTCGAGAACCGGGAGCATGTCGCGCACCGCGGTGATCTTGGATCCAACGAGCAGGATGTAGGGGTCTTCAAGCGATGCTTCCATGCGCTCTGGGTCGGTCACGAAGTACGGGGAGATGTAGCCCTTGTCGAAGCGCATTCCTTCAACGAGGTCCATGTCCATGCCAAAGGTCTGTGACTCTTCAACGGTGATGACGCCGTCTTTGCCGACCTTGTCGATGGCTTCAGAGATCATTTGACCAATTTCGGTGTCCGCAGCAGAAATAGACGCAACCTGGGCGATCTGCTCTTTCGTGTTGGCTTCTTTCGCCAGCGCGTGCAGTCCTCCGACTGCTTGTTCAACAGCAGCTTCGATGCCCTTCTTGAGCGACATAGGGTTCGCTCCGGCAGCGACGTTGCGCAGTCCTTCGTGAACCATGGCCCAGGCCAACACCGTGGCCGTCGTCGTACCGTCACCAGCAACGTCATCGGTCTTCTTCGCTACCTCTTTGACGAGGTCAGCGCCGATTTTCTCAAAAGGGTCTTCGAGATCAATGTCCTTGGCGATCGACACACCGTCGTTCGTGATGGTGGGCGCTCCCCACTTCTTGTCGAGGACGACGTTTCGTCCTTTTGGCCCAAGGGTTACTCGAACGGCATCAGCGAGCTTGTTCATACCGGTCTCTAATGCCCGGCGAGCCTCTTCATCAAACGCAATAATCTTTGCCATTTTCATTCCTCCAAAGGGGGTAGGAGATCGTTTACCTAAGGATTCCAGATTAGCACTCTTCGACCTAGAGTGCTAGCAGACCACCTTTTGGAGTGCCAAAAGTAGAGAATTACTTGGAAATTTTGCGTTGCTAGCCGCCGACGGGCGCTGCGCCAGGAACGGGGACTCGACAGGCCCCGTCCACGTCCAGGACCCGATTCAGCCGACCTGAGGCCAACCATGAGCCCACGCAGACGCTGAGATCAACGATCTCGTCGTCGCTAAAGGCCGCGTGCATGCGATCCCAGAACGCGTTATCCATCGCCAAGTGATCTTGGGCAAAGAGGCCAGCGAACTCGCCGGCCAAGACCTCTCGCTCGCTAAAGCCACTCCATGACAGGTCACCGATATGGGCGTAGAACTCTTCGTCAATGGCTCCCCCTTCGTCAGCTCTCGATGCCACATCACGTGCCGAGCGCCAGTTCAGACAAATCTGACAGTCGTTGATCTGAGCGATGCGCACGCGGGCCATCTCGAACTCTCTGAGTGGCAGCGACGACTTTTCGTAGACCGCACTCGAGAGTGCTGCTGCCGGGCCGGTGAGATCAGTGGCGATTTCCGTCCACGTAAACATCATGGGATCTTGATTGCTGGGCACATCGATTCGTGGCATAGCTCACCAACTTTTCTCTTATTTGATTTCTAGAGTGCGGGAAGAACCTCTTGTTCAAAGAGGCGCAGCGACTCCCAGGCCAATGCGGGTGGGGTTCCGCCACACAGCGGATGCATTGTAAAGAGGCCGAACTCTCCGAGGCGCTTGCATTCGGCGATGGTCTCTTCTGGCGTCAAGACCGGATAGATTCCCATGCCACGGACCATCTCGGGAGTGAAGACAACCGCTGCTTCTTCTGTTCCGTCTGAATATTCGCTTTGTGCATTGGACCCGGCGAACCACGCAGCATACGACGTCATCTCGTGAACGCAATACGGTGCGATTTTGTCCCATGCGACATCGACGTCATGGGCGATGTAGTTAAACGCCTGATCACGCGGTGGTAAGGGTCCTGGATCTTCCTTGCCTTCTTCGACCATGGCGGCACGATAGTCATCCCAGAACTCAGGGAGACTTGGGATAAAGCCATCGGCGATGCGTGCAGCACGACGAGCTGCTGGTTTGGACGCTCCACCCATCAGTAAAGGAATACGAGGACGCTGGACAGGGCGAGGAAGAACTTGAACGGTGCGCCCACGAAACTCGAAGGGTTCACCCGTCCATGCTTTTTCTAAGGTTTGGATCATCTCGGTGACTTGTTGAGGGCGCTCTTTAATGCTGCGATCGAACATGTCAAATTCAGAGGGGACATAGCCACCCGTGATTGCCACGCTCATGCGCCCACCGCTAATAATGTCGGCCACCGCTAAATCTTCCGCCAAACGAAGGGGATCGTGAAAGGCTGCGGGAACCGCCCACAAGTTGATAGTGAGATTCTTTGTCCTCGCGGCAATCGCTGACGCCATCACTACCGTCGAGGGAAGGTAGTTATCCGCACTGCCGTGATGCTCAGAGAGTGACACTCCGTCAAAGCCCAATTCGTCGGCCCATTCGCACATCTCTAAACAGGTTTCGTAGAACGTTGTTAGTTCTTTACCTTCGAGCCCCGGGGCTCGAAGATCAAAACGCAGCATCTTGGCCATTGGTCTCTCGTTTCTTTTGGGTTCAGCGGCTTAAGGGTTCAATGAACTCTTCGCCAAATTGCGCCATGGCGTCGAGCTTGGCCTGCAGTGGTGTGTCGGGACCCATGGAGTAGTACCAAGGCAGTGCACCGAACTCTGTGATCCCCAGATCCGAGAGATGCTTGTAGAGATCTAAACTGGGAGGAGCAGCGATACCAACACCGATGCGATACGTCCCGCGCTCTCTGCCGGCAGCGGCGAAGGCTGCGTGCACCGTCTCGAGCAGCGGTTCAACTTGCTCAGGGGTATAGGGCCCTCCACCAATCCATCCATCGTGGCGAGCAGCACGAGCCAGCGCAATGGGGCTCTCTCCGCCAATCAAGACCGGAACTTTTTCCGAGGGATGGGGCTCCATGGTTAACGCATCAAATGAGTAGAACTCACCCTTGTGTTCGATCGGTCCGCCGGTGCTGAGCTTCTCAAGAAGCTCCAGCATCTCGTCGGTTCGTCGACCTCGTGTTGAGAAGTCCTGGCCCGTGAGGTCAAACTCATCTTTCATCCACCCCACGCCAACGCCTAAGTTGATACGGTTGTTCGACATGTACGCAGCCGTCGTGATTCCCTTGGCCGCACCGTAGAACTCATGCATGGGCAACACGTAGATCTGAGTGAGAAATTGCAAGGTCGTGGTATGCGACGCCATGACTGACGCGATAATCCAAGGGTCGGGCCAGTGCGTGGCAGGATCCCACCAGACTTTTCCGTCCGGGGTGTAGGGATAGGGAGACTTGATCTCCATGGGCGTGACCAGGTGGTCAGAGATTGACACGCCGGTAAAGCCTGACTCTTCGGCTTTTTTGGCCAAGACAACAAGGTCTTCTGACCCGGTAAACGACAGCGACTGCCAGAAATTCATAACTCCCCCTCAACGCCACGGTACTCAAGGCACCCCTTGCCCTGACGTGGCACACCCTATCTAATAGAACTGTCCGACGCAGGCGGACGTACCTTCTCGTTAGATCGAGCCCCCGGCAACTGCCGGAACGATAGAAATTACTGAGTTCTCTGGGGTTGGCGTTGCCAGACCTTCGAGGAAGCGCACATCCTCATCAGCCAAGAAGACATTGACAAAACGGCGTAAGGCGCCTGCGTCATCAAAAAGACGCTCGCCGAATCCTGGGTACTGCACATCGAGCGCAGTGAGGGCTTCGCCAACAGTCTGTGCCTCAAGAGTGATTTCGCCGACACCGGCGGTAAGTTGGCGGAGTTGAGTGGGGACTCGAACAATGATGGGCATAGTGCTCCTTCTCGATAATTGATCGTTAATTGAACAGGGGGTCGTCGAAACCGACGGCAGCGTCGAAGGCATCGAGCGTAGCGGGAATCGTGTGATTTGGGTCCACGTGGCCCGTCAGTGCTTCAACAGTTTTGAGCCCATGGCCGGAGATGATCGCCACCGTTTTCTCATTCAGGTCAATCACGCCACGCTGGGCTAACTGGGCAAGTGTGGCCACGGTCACTCCACCGGCAGTTTCAGCAAAGATACCTTCGGTACGGGCCAAGAGTTTGATGGCATCGATGATCTCGCCGTCGGTCACAGATCCACAACCGCCCCCAGAGTTCTTGATGGCCGCCAGGGCGTAGTAGCCATCAGCAGGGTTTCCGATGGCCAGGGACTTGGCAATGGTGTCGGGCTTGACCGGAGCGATCGCGTCGATGTTTTTATTAAATGCCGTGGCCACTGGTGAGCACCCTTGTGCTTGTGCGCCCGAGATCCGCAGTGACCCATCGCCATCGACGAGGCCTACCGTGGCTAACTCAGAGAAACCTTTGGCAATTTTGGTCAACTGTGACCCCGATGCAATCGGTACAACTACATGATCGGGGACCTGCCATCCCAGTTGTTCAGCAATCTCAAAGGCCAAGGTTTTTGAACCTTCTGCGTAGTAGCTGCGGACATTGACATTGACAAACGCCCAACTCGGACGCTCCGACGTCAACTCGGCGCAGAGACGATTGACGTCGTCGTAGTTTCCGTCGACCGCAATGACTTGGCCACCGTAGACAGTGGTCATCATGACTTTGGCTTTTTCTAAGTTCGATGGAATCAAGACCACCGACGCCATTCCGGCCCGTGCTGCGTGCGCAGCAACTGAGTTGGCCAAGTTTCCCGTCGACGCACAGGCGGCAACTTTGAAACCAAGTTGACGCGCTTTTGTTAGAGCAACCGAGACCACGCGGTCTTTGAACGAGCCCGTTGGGTTCGCGGTGTCATCTTTGAGCCAGAGGTCTTTCAGACCCAACTCAGCCCCAAGACGCTCAGCGCGCACAAGCGGAGTGAATCCGGCACCCAGTGAGACTGGCGTTTCATTGCCCACCGGGAGCAAGCTGTGATAGCGCCACATCGTTCTTGGCCCAGCTTCAATCGATGCCCGAGAGGTCACCGCCGCAATAGCGTCGTAGTCATAGGAGACCTCGAGGGGCCCAAAGCAGAAATCACAGACGTGAAGTGCTTCAGCGGGAAACTGGCGGTCACACTCCCGACAACGGAGTCCTAAAACGCTTGACATAACTCTTCTCCTTCTCATCGATCGGGCGTTGGCACCTGGTTGAAAAGAACGAAGTTCCTTTTCCTGGTTGCCGCAACGTCAACGGGCCCGTCCCTCAGTTGCTCTTGATGATGGCTCTATCTTCTCCCAAAAACCCGACTTCGTCAAACCGCTTGGAGGGCGGCGAAAACACGGTAGAAAAGAACGTGTGATTGCAGCGTCATCGATTAGGACCTTCGCTCCCGAGGACCTCTCCACGGAAGCGGTGTTGGCGGCCAAGGGAACGACCAAGACGAGTGTGATCTTGCCAGCCCGCAACGAAGAAAGCACCATTGGCTGGGTCGTCGAGGCCATTCGTCCGCACCTCGTCGGCCATGGTGGCGGTTTGCTCGATGAGATCTTGGTCATCGATGACGCCTCCACCGACCAAACCGCTCAGGTCGCTCGACTCACCGGTGCGAACGTTCGCCAACTTGATGGGACCGGTGGGAAAGGCCAAGCAATGGCCTCTGGGGTCGAAACAGCAATTGGCGATCTCATTGTCTTTCTTGATGCTGATGTCGTCAACATGTCACCTAACTACATTCCTCGTCTCTTAGGGCCATTACTTCTCCATGAAGAAATCGCCATGGTCAAAGGCTTTTATGCTCGCCCCATTGATGGAGATCCCTCTGGTGGCGGACGGGTCACCGAACTGATGGCTCGACCAGCCTTAGGCTTGTTGTTCCCAGAGCTCGCCGATGTACATCAACCCCTCGCCGGTGAAACAGCGATTCGTCGATCTGTCGTTGAAAAGGTTGGCTTAGCCCCGGGCTACCAAGTGGAGATGGCCTTGCTGATTGATGTTGGGCGCAAGTACGGAGCAGGTTCGATCGGTCAAGTTGACTTAGGAGTACGAGTCCATCGCAATCGCCCACTTCACGAACTCGGTCCGATGGCGGCTGAAATTCTTTCGATTGCCTTAGAGCGCAGTAAGCAGGACGACTAACTACGACGCCAGGTTGGGTCCGACCAGGACGACGATGTCGTCCCCCGTCGCACCCGTCACCGGAACAGCCGCCGTCAGTGGGGCAATTGCTGTTGCGGGAAGTCCCAGTTCTTGCGCAATCTGTGCACCCGCAACTTTTTTCCCCGATGCGTAATAGACCATTGACGAGGCCACCTGCGTCGTCGAGTTCACCGGTGGCAAGGTATTCCAACCCTGCGTTTGAAGCGTCTGGGTTACTCGGGTGGCAACACCAGGCGTGGAGGTCGCATTCGCCACTTGGACTTTCACATTGGCCCGAGCCACCGTTGTGGGGGGAACGGTCGTTCTCACGGTCGGGGTACTCGTCGTCGTGGGAGCGGCTCCCGGGGAACCTTTGGGGCTTGACGACCACGATAAGACTAGGAAGACAGCAGCGACAAAGCCCACGGCAACAATCCCAGCCTTGGTGAGATCGAGGTGGCCAACCTTCTTCCCTGGAGGTGATGTTTGGTCGCTTGAATCTCTGCTCACTTCCCTAGCCTGCCAACGATCCACCCAAAGCGCAAGGGAGTACCCCGAGAACCGTTCTATCCTTGAGGCTTGTCACTACTTGCCGGTGTGGCGCAGATGGAAGCGCAGGCGATTTGTAATCGTCAGGTCGTGGGTTCGAGTCCCACCACCGGCTCCAACGAGAAGAATGGTCCAATGGCTCAACCAGGAGCGAGGAGGAGGTAGTCCCGTGAGAAAGAAGGAAAAAACTCAAGCAACGCTGACAGAGTTCCGGGCGTTTATTCTGCGTGGCAATGTCGTTGACCTCGCTGTCGCGGTCGCTGTTGGTGCGTCGTTTACTGCCGTCATCACCAGTTTGGTGGCTGCCTTCATCACCCCAATCATCGGTGCTCTCTTTGCCAAAGATTTTGCACATCTCTCATTCAACATCAATGGGTCAAAGTTTCAATACGGACTCTTTGTCAACGCGCTCTTGACCTTTTTGATTACCGCCACGGCCGTGTTCTTCTTCGTCGTTAAACCAACACAACATTTGCTCCGCCGATTTGGCTTAACACAATCATTGACGAAAGCACCTTGTCCTCGTTGTCTCACCGACATCCCCATCGCAGCAACGCGTTGCGCGTCGTGCACATCGAAATTGGAAGCGAACTGGGCGACGCCTAGCGAATAGCGCGTTGGCGTGCGGCTTCAAAGAGCGCGACGCCTCCAGCAACCGATGCGTTCAACGATTCAATCGAACCCAAGTGAGGGATCGACGCGAGGCGACTACATCGTTTTCGACTCAACTGAGCAAGGCCTTTTTCTTCGCTCCCAACAACGATGGCCAAGGGGACGTCACGCAACGGCAACTCATAGAGTGACTGTTTCGCTTCACCTGCCAACCCCACGACTTCAATGCCCGCTTTCACCAGTTGATCTAACGCAGTGGGAATTCCAGGGACCATCGAAAACGTGAGGTACTCGATAGCACCGGTGGCCACCTTGGTGACCGTTGGCGTTACTCGTGCTGAGCGATGACGGGGCAAGACCACGCCAGTAACGCCCGCACACTCTGCAGAACGCAAGAGCGAACCCATGTTGTGCGGGTCGGTGACGCCATCACAGACCAAGAGAAAAGGCTGGGTTCGCCCTTCAGGGGCGAAGAGGTCATCTAAGGGAACCGACGACAGCGGTTTGGTTTTGGCAACCACCCCTTGGTGCGACTCCGTGCCGGCTTCTCTCTCAAGGCGTGAGCGAGAGACCACATCGACATTGATCTTCCGTTGCTGGCAAAGAACTTCAATACGATCAAGTTGCTCAGATGAGTCCAAATCTGCTGCCATAAAAACTTTCGTGACGGGACGTCGGTTTGCCTCAAGGAGTTCAAGAACTGATCGGCGACCTTCTACTTGATCGCCACCAAGTTCGTCGACACCATTGGGACGAGACCGTCCCCGCTGTTCGCCACTACGCCCTCGTGAGAGTTCACCCCTCCCAGCGCGTGGGTTCCCACGCTGCGGAGTAGGGCGACCACGTCCGCCTCGCTTTGGCGGCGGGGTCATTGTTGCTCCACCACGGCAATAGCCAAAGCGGCGATTCCCTCTTCGCGGCCAATAAAACCCAGGTGATCCGTCGTGGTTGCTTTACAAGAGACCTGACAGCCAACTTTCTCCGTCAAGATGCTCGCCATGGTCGGAAGATGGGATTCAAGCCGAGGAACTTGCGCCACAAGCGTGAGATCAACAGAAGTGGCGATCACGCCAGCGTTTGCCAGAATCTCCATCGTGCTCTCTAAGAGTTTCAAACTACTGATGTTCTGATGAGCTGGATCGTTACTTGAGAAGTGACGACCAATATCGCCTTGATCAGCCGCTCCCAAAAGCGCATCGATGACGGCGTGGGTCGCAACATCTGCATCAGAGTGTCCATCTAAACCCTGGGCCCCAGCGATCACAACTCCTCCGAGAACGAGGGGTCGTTGAGGATCGCCACTAAACGCGTGGACGTCAATTCCTTGCCCTACCCTCATACCCGTCCTCCCAATAACTTCTCTGCAATCACCACGTCAGCCGGTGAGGTGATTTTGATGTTTTCATCTTCGCCAGGAACGACCACAATAATTCCCCCCAACGCTTCGACCAGCGCCGCGTCGTCGGTGGCCGTCTCGTGTTGTTGGTGGGCTTGGCGAAGCACGGCTGCCCGAAAAGCTTGTGGGGTCTGCACCGTGACATACTGCTCCCGATCAATCGTCTCATGGACGCGAACGCGCTCACCAACTCTCGTCACCTGTTTAATGGTGTCCACGACTGGGAGACCCACAATTGCGCCATCGAGGCTCTCGTCGGAGAGTTCCGCCACCACCGAAAAGAACAGCCGCTCGCTAGCCAGAGGTCGTGCTGCATCGTGGATGACGACGACCTCGACATCGTCGTCCAGTGCGGCAAGGCCTGCTCGCACAGACATCGAACGATTCCCCCCGCCTTCAACTACACGATCTGCACCGTGGGTCTCATCAGTCATTCCCGCCGGGACAACAAGGACAACAGTGTCAGCGATGGTTCGACACAGCGTCACCGACCGGGCAGCCACTGATTCACCGTGAAGCAGTGCGAACTGCTTGAGGCCTCCAAAACGGTTTCCCGATCCTCCGGCGACCACAATCGCCGAACATTTCATCGTTATGGGAGTGCGTCAGAAAGACGTTGTTCAGCCGTCTCTTCGTCAACATTCAAGGCAAACGTCAACTCGGAAACCAAGATCTGTCGCGCACGAGAGAGCATTCGCTTCTCTCCGGCGGAAAGGCCTTTGTCTTTGTCTCGAATAGAAAGGTTTCGCACAACTTCAGCGACTTGGTAGATGTCACCACTGCGGAGTTTTTCCGAGTGGTTCTTGTAGCGACGAGACCAGTTTGTTGGCATTCGTGCTTCTTTTTTGCTCAACACGGCAAAGACCTCTTCGACCTCTTCGTCGTTAATGACTTCACGAAGACCCACTTCGTCGGTATTGTCCGCAGGGACCATCAAGGTGAGATCGCCGTAGGCGAGCTTCAAGATTAAGTACTCTCGCTTTTCACCAAAGGCCGTGCGCTTTTCGCGCTTTTCGATAATTGCTGCCCCATGGTGGGGGTAGACGACCTTGTCTCCAACTTTGAACGCCATGAAAGTCCTCTCACACTACAAAGGGGAGCACGACAAAAAGGACCGGCTCCCCAGTAAAACCACGACCAAGAACGTACTCGGAGTGGGGTTCTTCTGACTTCTATTCTACCAGCCCTCTTCTTGGCTGATTCCCAGGGCAATGCTGGCGAACTCCGCTCGGTCTTCCCTACTCCTGATCAATGGGTCGGGCTTGCTGGGGGAGTTCGCGGCTCAACTGCGAAATCACCCCAATCAACTCGCTCACTGTCCCCACCGGATAGGCCGTCATTGCTGCGGGAACCTCAGTTCCCACCGGAACCACCGCAATCGTGAGTCCGACTCGCTGTGCTTCGCTGAGACGACGACTAATCGAGAGCACGGGACGAATCGATCCCGTCAAACCAATTTCACCCAGTGCCACCACTTGCTGATTCAGTGCATGGCCAAAGAATGCCGACGTGATCGCGGCCACCACCGCCACATCAACCGCTGGTTCTGTTGTCTTAATTGCCCCCGAGCACGCCACAAAAAGGTCGGTACGGGCAATACCGAGGTCACAATGGGCATCCACCACAGCAGCAAGTTGACGCAGTCGAGTGCCGCTCACTCCTTGAGCGACTCGTGCCGGCGTTGAAACCGCTGGGGTGACCAATGCCTGGATCTCGACGACCAGCGGTCTTGTCCCTTCAGCCAAGACCGTGGCCACCGATCCAGGAAGCGCTGAACCACGTTCGGCGAGCAATGTGGCCGATGGATCATCAAGAGAAATTAATCCTCCTGATTCAAGTTCAAGGAGCCCAACTTCTCCAGCGGGACCGAAGCGATGTTTCGTGGTCGTCACCACACGGCGTTGGTGGTGTCGATCGCCTTCGATCGTCATCACCGTGTCGACGAGGTGTTCAAGCGCACGCGGGCCAGCGAGGTCTCCGTCTTTTGTGACATGACCCACAAGGATCAACGCAATATTGCGCTGACGAGCAATCACGGACAAGCGCTCGGCGGCGTTGCGTACTTGTGTCACTCCCCCTGAAGGACTGCGAAGTGTGGGATCAGTCATGGTTGAAATGGAGTCAATAACCACCAGCGCCGCATCCGTTGTTGCCAAAGCTTGCGCTGCGTCATCAAGAGTTGACGTGGCTAAGAGTTCGATCGTTGACGTTCCTCCACCAAGACGCTCGGCGCGACTGGCTACTTGATGAGCCGACTCTTCAGCCGCGACGACCAGTGCGTGTTCCCCTTGCCCTGCGAGATAGACGGCGGCTTGGAGGCACAGCGTGGACTTGCCGATTCCAGGCGCACCGGCCACCAGCGTGACCGAACCGGGCTGAACCCCACCATTGAGAACACGGTCTACTTCGCTGACACCAAGAGAGAGCAAGGCGAAATTCTTCGTGACGACGTCGGTCACCGCGACTGGTGTCGCGGGAGATGTCGTTTCCAGCGGATTTACCTCTTCGAGCGTGTTCCACTCTCGGCAACTTGAGCACTGTCCCGACCAGCGCAGCGATTCGGCATCGCATGCCGAACAACGAAACGGGTTGTTCTTGGCGGCCATAGAAGCACCATAGATGATGGCTATGTCAGCCCAACGTTTTTCTCAAACGTTCCAACGCTGTGCCGAAAGAGGATGCCTACGCTGTTGTGTCAAGATCAGGGATTACTTCTTGACGACCGCGTTGAAGGCCAACGAGTGCCACGACAAATGTCACTGCCAAGATCGCCGACATGGCGTAGAACACGTCTTGCATGGCGTGGGCAAATTCAAGTCGACCAGCTGATGATCGGGCCAGTTCATAATATGAAGCCCCGGCAGAGGTGTTCTGAATCAGAATGGTCATAAAGACGGCGAGACCCACGGACGAGCCAAAGTACCGAACGGTCTGGGTGATCCCGGTCACCTCGCCGTAGGTCTCTTTCGCTGACCGGTTGCTCGCATCGGTAGCCGCTGGACCAATAATTAATCCCATTCCCGCTCCGGCGATAATAATGGACCACCATTGACTTCCAGAAGAAAGAGTCGTCAGACGCTCGGACCACAAGAAGAATCCAATTGCAGAGACTGCAGCACCGACAACAACAACTCCCTTCGCACCAACTTTGTCCATGATCCGTCCACCCCGCATGGCCGCTGGGGCAAAACCTATAAAGAACGTCAAGATGTAGAGACCAGCTGTTGAGGAAGAGTCGAGGAGACTCACCTGTGCATAAACGCTGGCAAAAAAGAATAATGAGACAAAGACCATCGATGCTAAAAACAGCACAATATTTTCTACGAAAAACGCTCTGATTTTAAAGATAGCCAAGTTTGCAAGTGGATAGTTGGCCCGGCGCTCGACCACCACAAACCCGGCCAAGAGGGCCACACCTGCAGCGATGCATACAATCGTCTTGGCGTTCGACCAACCCCAAGAAGATGCGTGTTGAAATCCAAGGACGCTCAGCGTCATCCCCGCTGCAATAACAATGCTTCCCTTCCAGTCAAGAGGAACTCTTCGAACGTGATCAACTGGTTCAGCGATAACAATCAGGATTAATGCGGCAATCGCAACGGGGATGTTTACCCAGAACACTGCCTGCCACTTCCACGCTGTGAGATACCCACCAAGCAATGGTCCTATCCCTGTCATTGCTCCGGTGATCGCGAAAAACACCGCAAGCTTTAACCCGCGCTGTGCGAGAGGAATGGTGGCAATCACTAAAGCCAGTGCCGACGAGAAGAGGAAGGCGGCACCGACACCCTGGAGTGCCCGGAAGGTGATGATCCAGGCTTCTGAGTAACTATTGCTTTGCGTGAAGCCACACGCTCCTGAGGAAATCGCAAAAATGAGCGTTCCAATAATCACCATCTTCTTGTGACCGAAGGAATCGGCAAACTTTCCCGCCACCATAAAGGTCGCGGCCATGGTGAGAACGTAGGCGTTAATAACCCACTGAACGCCTGATTGTGAAAGGTGCAACTCTGCCTGAATTTTTGGAACCGCCAGCGCAATGATTGTTTGGTCGATAAATGTCATCGACACCGTCACGATCATGGCCGCCAAAACAAAATTCTGCGACGAGTACTTTTTCATTTAATCCCCCCATCGGATGAGAGGTGATTGGTCCCCCGAGGAAAGACTACCGAACGAAGGAGTCGCTCAAGGGCATGATCTTATGCCAGAAAGCAAAAATATTTTTTGAAGGCCGCCGTTATTCGGCGCTTGGAGCACTCCCAGCCATCTCGATTTCAGGTGGCTCAAACCCTTCGATGGCCGTGAACTTGAGTTCAGGTCCTTCTTCTCCGTCTTGAACATCAACGATAATCGTTTCTCCGACACGGAACTCTTTCCACAAGAGTCGCTCGCTCAAGGGGTCTTCGATCATCTGCTGAATGGCACGACGAAGTGGTCGCGCACCCAGTTGTGGGTCGTAGCCCTTGTCGGCGAGCAACTGCTTCGCCTCGGGTGTCAGTTCAAGTCCGATTCCCTGAAGGCTCAACTGAAGTGCAGTCCGAGCAATCAAGAAGTCAACAATCTCAACCACTTCGGCCTTCGAGAGTTCGTGGAAGACAATGGTGTCATCGATGCGGTTCAAGAACTCAGGTCGGAAATGCGCCTTTAGCGCTTCATTGACTTTGACCTTCATCTTCTCGTACGACGCTGCTTCGGTGGTCTTTGAGAAACCAAGATTCGCTTTACGCAAGTCCGCAGTTCCCAAGTTCGACGTCATAATCAGCACCGTGTTCTTAAAGTCCACACTGCGCCCTTGGCTGTCGGTCAAACGACCGTCTTCCAAGATCTGCAACAAGGTGTTGAAGACGTCGGGGTGCGCCTTTTCGACTTCGTCGAAGAGGACCACACTAAAGGGCTTACGACGAACGGCTTCCGTGAGCTGTCCACCTTCTTCGTAGCCGACGTATCCCGGAGGCGAACCAACGAGACGACTCACGGTGTGCTTCTCCATGTACTCCGACATGTCGAGTTGAATCAACGCGTCTTCGTCATCAAACAAGAACTCCGCCAGTGTTTTGGCGAGTTCCGTCTTTCCCACACCGGTCGGGCCCAGGAAGATAAACGAACCTGCAGGACGCTTCGGGTCCTTGAGGCCAGCTCGGGTTCGGCGAATAGCCTTCGAGAGCGCGGTGACGGCCTCTTCTTGTCCCACGATGCGCTTGTGGAGTTCTTCTTCCATTCGCAACAACTTGGCGGTCTCTTCTTCGGTTAAGCGATACACGGGAATCCCGGTCCAGTTGGCCAAGACCTCTGCAATGACTTCTTCATCAACCACGTCGAACAGGTCAACGCCTTCAGCCTTGAACTCGGTTTCTTCGGTCTCTTTGACCTCCATGCGCTCACGCTCTTGGTCGGCCAACTTCTTCGCTTGTTCGAAGGCACCTTTTTCGATGGCTGCTTCTTTGTCTTTCCGCAGGCGGTTGATCTCTTCGTCTAGGGCTTTGTGCGTGCTCGGGATGTTCATACGGCGAATACGCAGACGACTTCCCGCTTCGTCAATCAAGTCAATAGCCTTGTCTGGCAAGAACCGGTCGGCGACATAACGGTCGGCCAAGTTGGCCGCCGCAACCAGCGCCTGGTCAGTGATGGTGACGGAGTGGTGCGACTCGTAACGCTCGCGCAAGCCCTTTAAGATCTCGATCGTCATCGCCACCGACGGCTCTTCAACCTTCACTGGCTGGAATCGACGCTCTAACGCAGCATCTTTTTCGACATGCTTACGGTACTCATCAAGGGTGGTCGCCCCAACGGTCTGCAACTCGCCTCGGGCCAGCATGGGCTTCAAGATGCTTGCCGCATCAATCGCACCTTCCGCTGCACCTGCGCCGACGAGCGTGTGGATCTCGTCGATAAACAAAATAATGTCGCCGCGTGAACGGATCTCTTTGAGTACTTTCTTGAGACGCTCTTCAAAGTCACCTCGGTAACGAGAACCGGCAACCAGCGCGCCAAGGTCCAAGGTGTAGAGCTGCTTGTCGGTCAAGGTGTCGGGAACTTTGCCTTCCACAATCTTCAAGGCCAAGCCTTCGACGATGGCGGTTTTTCCAACGCCGGGCTCACCAATCAACACTGGGTTGTTCTTGGTGCGACGGGAAAGAACCTGCATCACGCGCTCAATCTCTTTTTCACGACCCACCAAGGGGTCAAGTTTGTTTTCACGAGCGAGTTGGGTGAGGTTCCGTCCGAACTGATCGAGCACCGCTGAACCTGAGGTGTTTTCGCCACCCTGCGCTCCAGGTGTCGCGCCAACGGCTTCTTTGCCTTGGTAACCCGACATCATCTGAATCACTTGTTGGCGGACTTTCGCCAAATCGGCTCCCAGCGAGACCAGTACTTGCGCCGCAACGCCCTCTCCTTCTCGAACAAGTCCGAGCAGCATGTGCTCGGTGCCGATGTAGGAGTGGCCTAATTGCAGCGCTTCACGCAATGACAATTCGAGGACTTTTTTGGCCCGAGGAGTAAAGGGAGGCGATCCTGAAGGAGGAGCCCCGGTCATCCCGATCGTTTCTTCGACCTTCTCACGGACGGCTTCCAAGGTGATGCCCAGCGAGTCCAAGGATTTGGCCGCGACGCCTTCACCCTCGTGAATTAAGCCTAGAAGAATATGCTCGGTGCCGATAAAGCTGTGATTAAGCAGCCTGGCCTCTTCCTGGGCCAACACCAATACTCTCCGTGCTCGGTCTGTAAATCGCTCGAACAACTGCCTGCCTCCTTGACTAAGGACTCACTAGAGAGTGTATCGGGAAGGTGCGCCAATCACACCGGCAGGGGCAATATCGTTGGAACGGTCCGAAAGGGTTCTCCCTGCCCCTATCGTGGAGACCGTGAATCCCATCAAGGCCCTTGGATTAGACCAGGTAGAGAGCGATATGGCTCGTTTTGAGCCCCTTTTGGCGGAGTCCGTGATTATGGGCGATGACTTCTTGGACCAGATCACGACCCACTTGATCCATGCCGGTGGAAAGCGACTTCGACCCCTTCTTTCTCTTGCCAGCGCAACGGGTGGCCAACGAGCAGCCACCGATGAAGAACTCCTCGGCGGGGTGGCGGTCGAGCTCATGCATTTGGCATCGCTCTATCACGACGATGTGATGGACGAAGCCACAATGCGGCGAACGGTCGAAAGCGTCAACGCCCGCTATGGCAATATCGTGGCGATCGTAGCTGGAGACTTTCTCATGGCTCGCTCGGCAGCGATTGCGGCCGATCTCGGTACCGAAATCTCGAGTTTGCTTGCCAATACCCTCGCCGAGTTGACGCGGGGCCAAGTGAGCGAAGTTCGCACTGCCTTTCAAACAGATCGAACGATTGCCGACTACGACGAAGCGATTTACGGCAAAACTGCCTCGTTGATGGCTGCGGCCAGTCGAATCGGTGGATTGACCTCAGGAGCGCCGGCATCAGAGCTTGAAGCACTCACCACTTACGGCGCCGAACTCGGCATGATCTTTCAGCTGAGAGACGACATCTTGGATATCACCGCTACCGAGGGACAACTCGGAAAGCCCGCAGGACAAGACCTGGCCGAAGGGATCTACACCTTGCCGGTGATCTACGCCTTGAGCGACAGTGACGTTGCTGACGAACTCCGGGCACTGCTCGGCCACCCTCTCGATGAGCCAGAACGAGAAAAGGCCCGCAGTTTGGTCGAGGGCACGTCAGGGATCAAGCAATCAGTGACCCGAGCGAAAGAACACGTTGCCCTGGCCAACAACGTCGCCGCCACTCTTTCAAGTGAGCCATTGCGCGCTGCCTACAGCGCGCTCGCCACGTCGCTGCTCGACGACATTCTCTAACAGCACACTTTTTTGGCGCGAAGAACGTCTGCGGGGACATGAAAATGCCCCGACAGGGGGGTCCTGTCGGGGCATTCCCGTTTTCAGCGACACGGAGTGTCGCAGCACTGTGGGATTAGGCGGGGCAGCTCGCGGTGATCAGCGATGACACCGTGCCGAGGTCACTCACAAAGGTTTGAGCATGGCTGATGCGGTTAGCAATCTTCGCTGCTTGTGCCGTGTTACCAGCTGCTGTTGCCGCGGCTTCTTTTTGCTGGCCGACAACAATCCGGGCATTAATTTTCGCAACCATGTTCGAAATGTTGGCCTGCTTCGTTGACGCCGTCGAACAGCTGAAGTTCGCTGGCAATTTGCCTGCGTTCGCTACCGCTTCAATGCGAGCAACGTGCGCTGCTCGGTTGGGGTGACTGGCCTGACTTGCTGGGCTTGTTGCGGCTCCTGCAACACCAACGGCTCCGACGCTCAGTGCGGCTAACAGTGCTGCACCTGCTCCTATTTTCTTGATCATCATGGTGGGGTACTCCTATCTTTTTCTTCTCACACCGACACTCGGCGACTGGGACCATCTTGGACTTCGAAGATATGAAAAGTCTCAGCAGGTCGTGAGAATGAGATAAGAATCATGCCCCCGATGCGTTGCGCTCAAAGACGATACGTAAACCGTGCAGAGTCAGCCACGGCTCGCTGTGGGTGATCGCTTGGCAGAACGGTCGAATCAACGATGACAGGCCTCCGGTTGCCACAATCGTTGATTCTCCAAGAGTCTCCTGAAAGCGCTGACACATCCCATCAACTTGTGCGCCGTAGCCGTACAGCACGCCCGACTGAATCGATTCCACGGTAGAACGGCCGATGACGTTACGAGGTTCCACGAGCTCTACCGAACGCAACGCTGCGGCATGGCTATAGAGCGCTTCGAGAGAGATGGCAATACCAGGAACAATGGCCCCACCGAGATACTCACCGTCGGCGTTAATCGCGTCAAACGTGGTCGCCGTACCGAGGTCCACCACAATGGTAGGACCACCGTAAAGATCGAACGCTCCCACCGCATCAGCAACACGGTCGGGTCCGACCTCTTTGGGGTTGTCATAGAGAATCGACAGACCCGTTTTCACTCCAGGACCCAAAATGACGGTAGGAACCGTGCTGAACCAACGGTCGGCCATTTTTCTCAACTCTGTTGTGACGGCGGGGACCGATGAACAGATCACAAACCCAGTCGTCGTCGCCGTAATATCAATGCCCTCGAGATCCAACAGCTGCGTGAGCAAGATGGCATATTCGTCCGGAGTGCGGCTTCGTACCGTGGATAAGCGCCAGTGGTGAGAAAGCCCACGATCAGATTCAGAACCTTGCGATGCGCCATAACCAGCTGGGTCAATCACTTCGGCCGCGTCGTCATTGTCATCGCGAAATAAGCCGATTACCGTTTCAGTATTACCGACATCAATTGCCACCAACATTGCCTTACCTCCCTTTTGCTGATTCAGGACCGAGAACATCGAGTCCTAAGTCCAAGTTCTTGATCGAATGAGTCAGCGCCCCTGAGCTAATCAGATCAACACCGGCCGCCGCGTAGGCCGCCGCGTTCTCGAGCGTGATCCCTCCCGAGACCTCCACCAACAAGCCTGGATTTAACGAACGCGCCAGCACCGTTGCCTCTTTGGCCTGGTCCGGACTCATGTTGTCGAGCAGCACCGACGTCGCCCCGGCATGGGCTGCTTCGGTGAGTTGGGCGAGATCTTCGACTTCCACCTCAATGGCTTTGCCAGGCCAAAGCGTTTGGGCTCGTTCTACCGCCTCGGCGATGGACAAAAACCCCAAGTGGTTGTCTTTGATCAAGAGAGCATCAGAGAGATTCATCCGATGGTTTGTTCCCCCTCCGGCGCGCACCGCTGCTTTTTCTAAGACTCGAAGTCCCGGCGTGGTTTTACGCGTATCAAGTACCTTCGTTTCCGGCGCAACAGCCCGGACAATTTCAACCATTGCCGCCGTGGCGCTCGCCACACCTGAAAGGTGGCCCAAGAAATTCAGTGCCGTGCGCTCCCCCGTCAAAATCACACAGAGTCGACCGGAGATTCGAGTAATTACCTGGCCAGGTTCAACACGGCTGCCATCGTCGCTGACGACGTCAACCACCACCGAGGCATCTAGTTGAGCAAAGGTTTCAACCACGCAGGCTTGGCCCGCTATCACGCCAACTTCCCGAGAACGAATGACTAATTCTCCCAGCGCCTCTTGATCAAGAAGGGCAGCCGTAAGATCCCCAACGGCGTCCAGGTCTTCTCCCAACGCTCTCGCTACGCAGTCACGAACAACGTCATGGGGGGCAGAGAAGGTCACCGCTCAACTCCTTGGCCCAAATTGTGCACGATACGTTTGCGCCACGATGACTCTTGCTCAGGGAACTCACGGCGGCTGTGCGCTCCGCGGGACTCTTCTCGCTGGAACGCCGACGCTAACAATACCGATGCGCAGGTCCCCAGGTTCAACAATTCAAGGCGCTGCACGCTCATCGGTTCTTGTACGAGATCCTGCAGCAATTGCGTCGTAAACGCCATGGCACGAGAAAGTCCCTCTGCGTCGCGCAGAACCCCGGCGTCGGTCGTCATCGTCGCTTGAAGTCGCATCCTCCACGCACCAAGATCCGCTTCATCGATTGCGTGCGCATCGTGCGAGGAACGAGATCCTGGCCTTCCTCGAACTACCTCAAGCCCACCCGAACCTGGATCAAGCATCGCCCGCAGCACCCCAGAGGGTTGAGGTCCTCGTTGGCCGGCCAGTAAGGCTTCGGCGCATCGTCGGCCAAAGACCATTCCTTCAAGCAAGGAGTTCGACGCCAGACGATTCGCACCGTGCACGCCGACGTCCGCCACTTCGCCGATCGCCCAAAGACCCTCGAGCATGGTCGCACCATTGCAGTCGGTCATGACGCCACCGGCCCAGTGGTGGGCGGCTGGAGCAACGGGGATCCAATCGACCTCGGGATTTACTCCTGCATCTCGCAGACGAATCGCCAAGGAGGGAAAGTTCTCCTGGAATCGATCGATGCCGGTCGCATCAAGCCACAAGTGATCGCGCTCCTGAGCAGCCATGGTGGTCGCCATGGCCCGAGCAACAACATCACGGGGCGACAATTCTTCGACAAAGCGTTCACCCCGTCCATCTCGCAAGAGCGCCCCTTCTCCTCGCAGCGCCTCAGAAAGCAAGGGTCGAGGCGCCACGTCAACGTGCAGCGCGGTGGGGTGGAATTGCATGAACTCAACGTCGCTGACGGGCACCTGAGCTCGAAGTGCTAACGCCACTCCATCACCGGTTGCTTCTTGTGGGTTCGTCGTCACGGCAAAGAGTTGGCCAGCACCCCCGGTGGCCAGCACCACGTGCGATGCCCCAAGACGATGGCGCACACCGTCGTGATCGAGCACCACGAGACCTTCAACGCCTTGGTCCCCGACGCAGAGTTCTTCGGCAGCATGAAATTCGAAGATCGTGGCGTTTGCGGTGCCGAGTACATCAACCAGCGTCTCTTGCACTTCGACACCCGTCGCTGCACCTCCGGCGTGAAAGACCCGAGCATGACTGTGGCCACCTTCTAAGGCCAAGTGATAATCCCCTTGGTCACCTCGGTCGAAACGGGCACCAAGATCAATGAGCTCCTCAACCGCCCGGGGACCTTCGGTGATCAAGAGGTCAACGGCTTCTTCGTCACACAGGCCAGCCCCAGCATTCAAGGTATCGGTGACATGGGCGTCAAGCGAGTCCGCATCATTTCCCAAAACGGCGGCCACGCCACCTTGAGCCCAAAGCGTCGTAGAGTCCGACACCGATGCCTTGGTAACAAGGGCAACGGTGAGTGAACTTTTCCTCAGCCGTTCAAGCAGTGTGAGGCCGGCAACACCACTACCGACCACGATCACGTCAAAGCGCCTCATCATCGATCGCTCCCATCAATGGCTGCATTGTCAATCAGTCTGACACCTTCAACCTCGCCAGCGATCAACAAGCGATACTCGACGGCTTCTTCGAACAAAGCAGGGCGCAGAAAGGAGGCGGCCTCAACCACGACGGCGTAGGCCAAGGCCAGTGCGGGCTCAGCATCTGCTTCTTGTTTCATCGCATCGTCCACCTGAGAAGGAGTACCGCCTTGCTCGAAGCAAGCCGCTCCGGCCAAAAGAGCACGATGGAATGCAGTGGCATGACGGCGCCCCTCACGTGAAAGACGGGTGTTCCTACTCGAGAGCGCGAGTCCTCCTTCGTCACGAATGGTTGGACAAGCCACGATGTCAACCGGGAGCCCCAAAGCGTCGACCATGCGACGCACGACAGCCAATTGTTGAAAGTCTTTGTTTCCAAAAAATGCCCTACACGGCCCGGTGAGTTCAAAGAGCAGCGCCACCACGGTTGCAACCCCATCGAAGTGGCCAGGCCGATCGACTCCTTCGAAAAGATCTCCCAACACGCCAACTCCTTCGTGGGAGATCAACGGTCGCTTGATGTCGGGATACATCTCGTCGACACTGGGCATGAACAACGCGTCACAACCCGCTGCCGACAGGAGGGCTTCGTCGTGGTGAACGGGGCGAGGATAGCGTTCAAGATCGCTGGGGTCCCCAAACTGAAGAGGATTCACGAAGATCGATACCGCCACGACGTCACAGGAACGGCGAGCCCGCTCAATCAAGGAACGATGCCCTTCATGCAGTGCGCCCATCGTGGGGACAAAGCCAATGGTCTTGCCCTCGGATCGTGCGTCGTCAAGAGCAAGGCGCCATTGGGCGCCCGTTTCGAATCGTTCCATGAACTAGCTCACGAGTGAAGCACCCGAAGCACTGCGTACTTCTGGAACGTCATCAACCGGCTCATCATGACCCAGCGAAGGACTCTTCCCGGTCAAGAGTTCCAACGCCATCCCCACGCCGGCTCGATAGCTCGCACGCTCGGCGGGATCGAGAGCTTCAAGATGGCGGTCCAAAGTAGACCAGTCCCCTCGTGACGCAGGACCGGTGAGTGCTCGTTCGGGACCAAAATGTTCGACGTCATCAACGGCCGCTCGCGTCAGCGCAAGAAACGCGTCAAGCGGGAGTCCTGCTGACTGTGCGATGCGTTCAACGTGACCCAGGAGGGCAACCACATGATTAGCAGCCACACAAGCTGCGGCGTGGTAGCGCACACGGTCTTCATCACGAACTTCAACCGCCGTTCCATTCAGCCGTTGCACTAACGTCCACGCTTCCGAGTCACCCGCCACAGCAAAGGTGATGCCACTGGCTAAGCGTGCTGCACCAATTTCAGTCGTCGGAAGAGGCACCAAGGGGTGCAGCGCTCCACGTCGAGGGTGAGGGCGCAGAACATCAACGCCCAGCGATCCCGAAAGATGAAGGACCACGCGCTCTGGATGAACCGGGAGCTGCGCGGCGACCGTGCCAATGGCATCGTCACTCGTGGCAATGATCACCGTGGTGACGTCCGCAGGGATCTCTCGAAGGTTTGTGCCGCGGCCCCAAGGACCATCAACGCTGATCCCAGCGCGCGTCAGGGCAGCCGCCATCGACGTTCCCGCGCGTCCTGCGCCAATAATGAGTACCTGTGCCATCGTGCCTCCGACGTTCCAGCCCTCCTTCGAGGTGCCGTTCGCGTGCCCTTGTCACTTGCTGGTTTCTATCGTAGGACCAAGAGTGGTTCCAACGCCAACTTTTTCTCCTGGCCCACGTTTAGACCAGGTCGTTGATGCCCAATTGGCTGAATTCACTGATGCTTTGGAGCGAAAGGTCAGCGGCTGGATACTGATGTTCCAGCACGGGATCGTTGGCGTAGTGGCCCTGTTTCACCGACACGGTCGTCAGGCGGTCCCCCCAGATCTCCTTCATGGCCGCCAAGACCCGAACCTTGTCGTCCACCATCACGTAGTGCTCGGCCGGGAACCGCTCTTCGACCACGGAGAGCTCTTGTTCTTTGTGCACAAAAATCATCTGCGCATCGCCAAAGACCTCGCTGAGGCCAGCACGGGCAATTTTGTGTGGCTGATAGACGGCGTCGCCATCAGAAAGGATGCCAGCAAACCCGAGGTCGTGGGCGTGCGCCACCGCATCGAGAGCACCGGGATAGAGAAGCGTCGCAAAAGGAAACTCCAGAAGCCATTCACCCAACTTCATCACTGCTGGGCTGTCGAGCATTTCCATGCGGAGTCGCTCTGTCGCACCAAGGAAGTCGGCATAGCCCAACTCGACTCGAGTCTCTTCGAAGATTTGGCGATACCGCGTCTGAGCATCGTTGCCGAGTGAAGCGATCAAATACTCGTCGAGTTGCTGCTGCATCGCATCGTTATCGATCAAGGTGTCGTCGATGTCAAACAGCAGAACCAATGGAACAGGATTCACTCTTCGATTCTCTCATGGATGAACGATGAATTAGTGATCACGTGAAGAGTCGGTCAGGTCCAGCACACCAATTCGATCAACCTCGCCGGTAGCCGCAGCAATCATCGCGTCGCTGACGAGATCAGGGGCTAACTCTTGGAGGGGAGCGATGACAAAACGTCGCTCGAACATCCGTGGGTGAGGAACGGTCAACTCCTCAGTTGCACTGGTCTGGCCATCAACCCACAACACATCTGCATCGAGCGTGCGCGGCCCGTTACGCACCGTACGCACGCGTTGTGCTGCCACTTCAAGATCTTGGCAACGGAGTAGCAACATCTCAGGCGTGTCCTCAGTTTCAAGCTCAACAACCAGGTTGAGAAACTTCCCTTGCTCAGGGCCGCCAACGGGCTCAGTCTCGTAAAGTCCTGAGACAGCGACGACATCGCCGTGGACTTCTAAGCGTTCAATGGCGGAGCGCAACTCTCCTTGGCGATCGCCAAGATTTGTCCCCAAACCGAGGAAGGCTCTCGTCATCGACGCAACGAGCGCGTCACTCCTACGCTGTGGACATCTTGGCCCACGGGTGGACGCACCTTAGTGATCGCTACGTCAATCCCGGCGATTCGATCATCGAGCGCCAGAGAACCTCGCGCAATTTCATCGGCCAAGGATTCAAGGAGATCATGATGGTGGCTCAACGCCAGATTTTCAGCGAGTTCAATGACGGTCGCATAGTTGATGGTGTCATCGAGCGCATCGGACGCGCCCGCGGCAGTGAGATCGACCTCAAGAACACAATCAATGATCAGCGGTTGGATGCGCTGACGCTCTTCATCAAGAACACCAACCGACGCCATCACTCGCAGGCCCGAGATGGTGATCGTGTCGGTCACGATGCTGCGGAAGGGATGCGTTCTGCCGAGGCAACGAGCGCACGACCCTCAGGGCCCAGTTGGCGACCAAAGAGTCGCTCAACAACACTCGTGGCTTCAGGAGCACCATTGAGGCGTCCCGCCCACATCAGGTAGCCCGCGATCACGCCGATCACATGGTCGCCGAGTTCATCAGCGTGCAAAAGCACCGTCTGCTTTTCACGCAGGCGAACCGCCAAGTCGCTATAGAGCGCAACGAGTGCCACCGACTGATCGCCCGTCGTCGGCACGGGCTCGTGGCAGTGCGGCATATTGAATTCGTCATAGGCCGCTAAATTCATCGGTGACTCCAAAATGGACACAACGACGGTGAAGTGGTTTTCCCTCAGCCAGATGATCTCTTCTTGGCGACGGACCTTTCGGTGCGTCATGGTTCGTCCACCGGGACGCTCACTCACGGCGAGGCGTTCAGGGAGCACCCAGGTCAAGTGACGGGGTGGAATTCCGGCTGCCCATTTTCCTTTCATCATGAAGACATATTCTCACGCAAAATGCGCACCGCTTGCACGGTAGGGAGAACGTCGTGAACTCGGACGATATCGGCACCGGCTTCTAAGGCGATGATGGCCGACGCCAAACTGGGGGCTAAGCGCTCATCGACGTCCAAAGCATCACTATTTCCCATGGTTCCAAGGAAGCCTTTTCGACTCGTCCCCAGAAGGAGCCCGGCACCAAAGCGGTGCGCCACGCCGGCGAACTCTTCGCAGTGGCGGAGAATTGAGAGATTATGTTCAACGGTTTTGCCAAAGCCAATACCAGGATCAAGCCACCATTGTGCGATGTTTGCCTCTTGGGCCTGATGGGCCTTTTCTTCAAACCACACCGTGATCTCTCCCACCAGGTCGCCATAGTGCGGGTCGTTCTGCATCGTCTCAGGGGTTCCTTGGGCGTGCATGGCGATCCAGCCCACCCCGTTGGCGCCGGCCACAGCAGCGAGGGTGCCGGAGACATCGTTGACGATGCTCGCGCCAACATCGATACAGGCTTGAGCCACTTCTGATTTCACCGTGTCGATACTGACCGTGCCCAAGCGAGCAAGCTCTTTCACCACAGGAACCACGCGTTTGAGTTCTTCGTCGAGAGGAACGGGCGTGGCACCCGGTCGCGTGGACTCGCCTCCCACGTCGACGATACCCGCCCCTTCCTCAAAGAGGGTCTGACCTCGAGTAATCGCCGCATCAATGTCGAGCGTTCTCATCGCCGAATAGAACGAGTCGGGCGTGACGTTGACGATGCCCATCACTTCTGAAAATCGCTGGCTGGTCACGTTGGCAGAGATACCGTTCTTGTTTACTTAGCGGTTATGAATGAACTGCAATGCTTCACTACGGGTTGCGACATCAGTTCGGAAAATTCCTCGCACCGCTGACGTCACCGTCACGGTACCCGGCTTGCGCACCCCACGCATCGACATGCAAAGGTGCTCTGCTTCAATCACGACGAGCGCACCTTGTGGCTGGAGCACCGAGTCAATGGCATCGGCAATTTGCGACGTCATACGCTCTTGAACTTGAAGTCGTCGGGCATAGCCTTCGACGAGTCGTGCCATTTTTGAAAGACCAGTGATCTTTCCCGTCGGGATGTAGGCCACGTGGGCTTTGCCCATAAAGGGAACAAGGTGGTGTTCGCACAGTGACGTGAATGGAATGTCTCGCACCATCACCATCTCGTCGTGCTGCTCGTCAAAGGTGACTCTGAGGTGTTCGCTTGGGTCTTCTCCGAGGCCCTCAAACAACTCTTCATACATCGCGGCCACACGTCGTGGCGTGTCGAGGAGGCCATTGCGCTGAGGGTCTTCGCCAATAGCGAGAAGAATCTCTCGGACATTTTCTTCGATGCGCTTGATATCAACGCTCATGGGTTGTGCTCCTTTACTCGGATCAGTACCTGACCACGTGGTCAGTGGGAACCCTCGCCGATGTAGGTGTAGATACCGTCAAGGTTGCGATATTTCTCCGCAACATCGAGGCCGTAGCCCACAACGAACGATGGTGGAATTGTAAAGCCGACGTAGCGGAAATCGGGTTCGACCCGCTGTTCCCCCTCTTTTAGCAGCAAGGCACAGACTTCAATGGACTTTGGCCCCCGGGCTGAGAGGTACTTACGCAGGTAGTTCAAGGTCAATCCTGAGTCGATGATGTCCTCCACCACAAGGACGTGTCGGTTCGTGAGATCAGCCTCTAAGTCTTTGACGATTCTGACGATTCCTGACGTCTGGGTGGCTGAGCCATAGGAAGAGACCGCCATAAAATCAAGGTCGATCGGCAATTTGATGGCCATCGAAAGATCACTCATAAAGTGCAGCGCACCCTTGAGGACGCAGACCAAAAGTGGTGGCGAGTCCGCATAATCGGCCGTGATCTGGGCACCAAGTTCGATGACACGCCGCTGAATGTCTTCCGCTGAAACGATGACCGGGCCAAGGTCGTGGGCGGCCCACTGCGGCGCTTCGTTGGAATCCATAGCCATCAGCGTAGTTGAGTCCCCCGACTCAAAGCGAAGCCGCCCAGAGGAACGCGCCACTCGATGGCCCCCACTGACTTGTGCCGCGACAACCTCACCTCGCACGACAGCCATGATCCGACGAATCTCTGCATCGCTCGGCGGGTAGTTCTCACCATCAACAGGGCGCTGGTCCCGCACCCACTGGCGTAATGCTCGCTGGGCCAATGGTTCGGGGTGGCCGCGAAGTTCGTTCACGTCCGTGGGGTCAACCACGAGTTCCTCAGCCAATTGATTGAGGAGCGAACTGTCGAGATGGGCCAACGATGCCAAGCGAGCTAACAGCGGAACGACGTCTCGATCGGCAATCTGATCGAGCATGGGCACCAGTTGATTCCTAATTTTGTTCCGCGTAAAGCGCAGGTCATTGTTCGATTCATCGTGCACCACCGGGAGTCTGAGTTGTTGACACAATGCATGGGTCTCTGCTCTGCGCACGGCCAAGAAGGGATGGGTCGGGCCAAACTCCATCGCTGCCAGTCCATCAATCCCGGTGCCGCGCAAAAGATTCACAAGGACGGTTTCCCCTTGATCGTCCATGGTGTGGCCCGTGGCGACGCCCTTTGGCAGGACAGCAAAGCGCTCGGCTCGAGCACGGGCTTCAACATTGGCACCGGGGGTAACGACCACTTGGTGACTCACAAAGCCCACCCCCAACCACGCTGCGAGTTCCTTGACAACTCCCGCATCTTGGTCGCTGTCGGGTCGAATCCCGTGATCGACGTGGTGAAGGGTGACCGGCCGACCGGTAGCACTCGCTACGACCGCCAAGGCCGTTGAGTCGGGACCTCCCGAACAGGCAACAGTTAGCTCATCGTCACCCATCCTCAAGGGCGTACGTTCAAGAATCGAACTGATCAATTCTGCCGCAGGGCCAAATCGCTCGGTGAGATCCACTTAACGCCCGTGACGGTCAAGCCACAAGTTTGGCTCAACAAGTTCTTCCATTGTCGGGAGTTGTTCCGGTCCATCAAAGAGTTCGGTCACTAAGGACCGCCCACCAGACGCGCGCAGCGCACGGACAAAGATCTCACCTTGTTCATATTGACGAAGTTTGGCGTCCATGCCAAGAAGCTGATTGAGAAGTTTGGCAGGGGCGCTTGGTTCTTTGCGGCGTTGTCGCAATGCATCATGGAACCGATGAGCATCGGGAACAAGATCCTTGGCCGCTTCATCCATTACTACTTCACCGTGGCCTTCGAGCACGCTCATCAACGCCGCTAATCGACGCAGCGCCTCGCGTTGCTCGTCAGAGGCGAAGACTCCTGCGGCTCCCGATTCGGCGAGCGGATTTTCTCCTTTGGCAATCTCTCGTGCGGCTCGAGCGACACCGGCGAGAAGCGCTGCGCTGTCCGTGGTCACCAACGACACCGCTTCGTTAATCAGTCCGAGAAAATAAGGCCGGACCCAAGCAGGGCCCATGAACTGCGCTCGATGTGCGCACTCATGGAGCGCCAACCAGAGACGAAACTGTGTTGAATCAAAGCCAAAACGTTGTTCGAGGGCCACGATATTGGGCCCCACATAACTGATGATGTCTTCAGAGTCGTTGGTCTCTTCTCCTACTAAAATGTCGTACTGGCCAAGGACGCGTGATGACATCCATGCCAACATCGTGCCCAGTTGCGCCGCTGACCCTTGCCGGCTTAACCGCGTAAGTCGTGCTGGCATATGGACCTTGCGACGCGCATCGGCAGCCGCCAGTGACGGGCCGACGAGTCGGTCAACACTTTCAACGTTCGCCGCCACCCACTGCGCACGATCCACCACGCGTGCTCGAGGCTCACCAGCTGGTGAGAGACCCGACTCAAGCGCCACGCGCTCTTGCGCCAAGACCGAACAGCGTGACAACTCATCTTCAAGCATGCCTGGACGATATGAACTCGGCAGTGGCTTACGTTTAGCCAGCGATCCACCGATACGAGACGCCAGTGCTACGTCAAGAAACCCTGTGGGAGTCGTCGTCGAAAAGGTCTCAGTTCCCATGGCGCTCTTCTTCATTGATTGCCGCAGCAACGCGTTCAATCAACGATTGAGGAACCCGGTCCGTACACTGATCCGCCACAATGCGGCGAAGTTCGCTCTCAAAGTGAGCAGCTGAGCCACAGGGCGCACACTGGTCGAGGTGAAGGCTGATCACCGCGCGTCGTTCATCCGTGAGTTCGCCATCGAGATAGTGATAGAGCGCGTGGACTGCTTCGTCACAGTCCACGCCATCGGGTGATGTGGCGTTCATGGGGTGTTGGCTCATGGTTGAATCATCACTTTCATTCATGGACTCACGGGGGTAATGAGACCCTTGGCCTCAGCATAGGGAAGAAGGGCCTTTTGCAGGGCTTTTCGACCTCGGTGGAGTCGACTCATGACGGTTCCTGGGGGAATCTCAAGGATCTCAGCCATCTCCTTATAGGAAAAGCCCTCGATATCAGAAAGCATGACAGCGATTCGATAGGTATCAGGAAGAGATTCGAGTGCCGATTTAATGGCGTCATCATGAATGGCCCTGATCACTTCTTCTTCTGCACTCGGCGAGACCGTACCGTCGACACCGGCGAACCGGCGGTAGAGATAAAGATCTTCGACATCCTCGACATCTTCAATTTCGGGGCGACGTTGCCGGGCGCGGTACTCATTGATATACGTATTGGTCAAAATCCGGTAGAGCCAGGCGCGTAAATTCGTCCCCTGCTCAAACCCGCCAAAGGACCGATACGCCTTGAGATAGGTCTCTTGAACCAAGTCTTCAGCGTCACTGGCATTGCGGGTCATCCGCATCGCCGCCGAATACAAGGGGGCCATGAACTCCATTGACTGCTCCTGAAAGAGCTTCTTGTCGGCCACAGGCCAAACCTAGGGCGTGTTCGCTCTGTCCATTCCCTGCTTGGCCTGAGTCAGCCCAAAGATGAGAACTTCGCCGCTACCGACTAGGTTTTCAGGCACAAGCAGGGAGGAACGTGTGACAACAAAACCTGAGATCGATTTCATTGACGGGGCCTTTTGGGGCAATGACCCCTATCCAAGCTTGACTTGGATGCGCCAGAACGACCCCGTGTACTTCGACGAGGTTCGCAACATCTGGGGTATCACCAAGCACCGCGACATCAAAGACATCGCCAAAGACCCCATCAACTTCTCAAATGCTGGAGGGATCCGCCCCGATGTCGGCCCCCTGCCGATGATGATCGACATGGACTCGCCCGAACACGTCACCCGTCGACGATTGGTATCCGAGGGATTCACGCCGCGGCGAGTACGCGCCATGGAAGAAGAAATCCGGCGCATCTGCGACGCACTCATTGACACGGTCGCTGAACGTGGCGAATGCGATCTTGTGGCTGATCTCGCTGCACCCTTGCCGCTCATCGTGATCGGCAACATGCTTGGTGTTGAACCTCAGCACCGTGATGATCTCTTGCGTTGGTCGGACGATCTCTTGAAAGGACAAGGTACCGAGGATATGGAAATCCTCGAAAAGATGGCGAATGCCTATGGCGAGTACGTCGGGTACATGAGCAACGTCATCGAAAACCGACGAAGCACGGGGCGCGACGATGACCTCGTAGGAATTTTGGTTCACGCCGACGACAACGGCAACCAAATGAATGATGACTCGATCCTCCATGAAACCTTGCTGATTTTGATCGGTGGCGATGAGACCACCCGCCATGTGGTCTCAGGCGGAACCGAAGCGCTGTTGCGAAACCCCGATCAGTTCACCGCATTGAAGAACGACCATGCGCTCGTCCCTCGAGCGGTAGAGGAGATGCTTCGCTGGGTCACCCCCATTAAGAACATGGCTCGCACCACCACGCGTGATGTTGAACTGCGAGGTAAGACCATCCCCGAAGGCGTCAAGCTTCTCCTTCTTTACCCTTCGGGCAACCGAGACGAAGAGGTCTTTGATGACCCCCACAGCTTCGATATCACTCGCACTCCCAATGATCACGTGGCCTTCGGCTTTGGTACTCACTTTTGCCTCGGCAACCAGCTCGCTCGCATGGAGATGCGCATGATGATCGAACAGCTCGCCACTCGGCTTCCCGATCTCGCCTTAGCCAGTGATGCTCCTCTCGAGCACCGCAATGCAAACTTCGTCTCTGGTATCGAATCGATGCCGGTGACCTTCACCCCCACCGCTAAAGTCGGCGCTGGACCAGCCTAAGAACTCAGCAATTCTCAGAACCTCAAAAAAAGGAGACCCCCGTGACACGAGCATTTGAAGGAAAGTCGGTATTGGTAACCGGAGGAGGATCGGGCATCGGCCTCGAAACTGCGGCGCTGTTCGCCGAACAAGGCGCCACCATCACGATCTGTGGACGAACGCTAGAAAAACTAGACACGGGTGCAGCCGCCATTCGTGCGCGGGCCACTGACGCAGTCGTCCAGACCATCGTCGCTGACGTCACCATCGAAGAGCAGATTTCTGCGGCGGTTGACTTTGCTGCTGCGCCGACCGGAACGCTCGATGTTCTCTTTGCCTGTGCCGGCGGGGCAATGCACATGGGAAATATGGTTGACGCCGACACGGCGGGCGTGCGAGCCACGGTGGATCTCAACCTCATCGGATCATTCCTTTCGCTCAAGCACGCAGCGCGCGTCATGATCCCTGCAAACAGTGGCTCCATTGTCTTGATGAGCTCTGGCGCCGGGGCCTTCCCTCACCGATGGCTCTGGGCCTATGGCATGTCAAAAGCCGGCGTTGACTCACTGTGCACCTACGCAGCAGAAGAACTCGGTGACCACAACATTCGCGTGAACTCGGTGCAACCCGGAATTGTGGACGATGAACTCATGCAGCCCATCACCGCAGGTGGTGCACTCGTTGAGGACTACTACGAGCAGATGCCCATTCGCCGCTTGGGCACCGTCGAAGACATCGCGTCAGCGGTTGCGTTCTTGGCGAGCGACAGCGCCGGATGGATTACGGGAGTGAACCTTGGCATCGATGGAGGTCATCACCTTCGCCGAGGTGCGGACTACTCAAAATTGTTTTCCTAGACCTCAGCCGCGCGCAAGACTCGCAAGCGCTCACGTCGCCGTCGAGCAAGCGTGGGGCCAATCAAACGAGCAAGAACATAAAGTCCAAAACTCAACCCCGTCACAAAGACAGTTGGGGGGACCGTCGTCCCATTGAGCGACAACAGAATCCCGCCATCGGTGGCAACCAGAGCAATGCCAATAGAGACACCGGTCACCGCTAAGGGAGCCGCAGCAATGCGCTGTGCCGCGGCAGCTGGCGTAATGGCCAGGGACAGCACTAAGAGTGTGCCAACAATCTGGGCTGCTTCGGTCACCGTGACTGCGAGAAGGACCAGGAAGAGGATCCCCAAAAGCCGCGTCGGGACACCGCGTGCTTTGGCTAACTCTGGGTCCACGGACGAAAAGAGTAACGGCCGATAGATCGTCATCATGGCAAGCAACACGACCAGGGCCAAGCCCACAAGGAGAAAGAGGTCGCCACGAGAGACCCCAAAGATATTTCCAAAAAGAATGTTGGTTGCTGCGCTCGCGAAGCCTTGATAGTGACTCAGCAGCAAAACACCCAGGCCCAGGCCTGCCGCCAACACCACGCCGATCGCAGAGTCACGCTCACGAGGTTTTTCGCCCAACACCCCGATCAAACCAGCGACCACTACCGAACCCATCAAGGCTCCAGCAATAGGGTTCCCCGCCACCACTAAGCCAGCAGCAGCTCCGGTGAACGACAACTCCGCTGCGCCATGGACGGCAAAGGCCATCTGGCGCGCGATCACAAAAGGACCAATAACGCCACAGATGATGGCAATCAAGGTTCCTGCGAGCAGCGCATGTTGTGCGAAGGGCAGAGCGAGGTAGTTGCCTAAGCCCACGGTCGCTCCTCGTGTTGATGATCATGATGGTGGCCCGTCAGACCACTCGTTCCTTCTTCACCGGCAATCACCATGATGCGGCCGTTATGGTCGTGGACATCAACGGGGATTCCGTAAAGATCAGTTAACCGTTCGGTGGTCAGTACCTCGTGAGGCTCCCCAATCGCTGCTCGGCCATTGACGAGATAGAGCACACGGTCGACATAGGGCAGTATCGGATTAATTTCGTGGGTCACAAACAAGACGGCCGTGTCATGGTCGGTTCGAAAGTGATTGATGACGCCCGTGATCTCTTGTTGGCGCTTTAGGTCTAAAGCCAAAAGAGGCTCATCACAGAGCAGAATGTTGGGATTACCAATTAATGCTTGAGCGATCCGAAGGCGCTGTTGTTCGCCACCGGAGAGCATCCCCACGGGGGCATCGGCGTACCCACGAGCACCCACTTGCTCAATCGCGCGATCCACTTGCACGCGGGTTGCTTTTTTCGACCAGGGAATCCCGTAGTGCATGCCACTGATGCCAAGTTCGACAAGTTCCCGTCCTCGAATCGGGAGGTCTGCATCAAAGTCCCGATGTTGAGGAATGTAGCCAACGTGGCGGTTCGCCACGCGCGGTTCGTCGCCCCATAACAACGCCGACCCGCTCGTCGGCTTCAACAGCCCGAGGAGTACCTTAAGCAAGGTTGACTTCCCCGAACCATTGGGCCCAAGGACGGCTATTAATTCGCCAGAGCCAACCTGTAACGAAAGATCGTGGATGACGTCCTCTCCGCCATAGCCAGCACTGAGACGATCGAGTGCAATCGCCATTTCGCTCATTGATGGACGCCAAGCGCTCGGGCGAGTTCATTTATTTGTTTGCCTTGCCAGGCCACGTAGGGCGTATGGATGGGCTGTACCGTTTCGGTGACACCCACAATGGCGATGTGATGAGCAGCCGCTTCGTTGGAGACCGCCTGTGTTGTCGGACTCACGGTCTGCTGGTTGTAGAGGAGTACGTCAATCCCGTGAGAGGTGAGAAGCTTGTTCATCGCCACGGTGTCACTGGCGTTCGGTGAGGTTCCTGACTCGATACCGAGGGCAAAGCCAATCGGCGTAACCACATGGAGATCTGCCTCTTGAAGGAGATAGCCCGCAATCCGCTCTGTCTCTCCGACTGGCGCGCCACCTTTTTGGGTTGCGATTTGATGGATCACGTGAATCAGCGGAGCTAACGATTCATCGAACGCAGTCGCTGATGCAGAGAAATACTGCGCGTGAACGGGATCGTGTTGAGCAAACGCGTTGGCCAGTGCATGCGCCATCTTTGGGACCCGTTCAATGGCATACCAAAGGTGAGGATTCGCACCAGGACCAGAAACATTCAGAACTTGGGCGGCCGTGATCACGCTGCGCGGTCCTGTTGCACCAGTCGAGAGGAGTTGTGCCATGAATGCGTCGTAGCCGAGGCCGTTTTGAATCACGACAGACGCCGTAGAGACCGCAGCAGCATTGGACGCATTAGCGGTGAACTCGTGGGGATCACTATTGGGATTTTGGATCATGGACTGGACGTGCACGTAGGGGCCACCGACCGCTTGGGCGATCGCGCCCCATGGACTCTCTGCGGCGACCACGGAAAGTTTTTCGTGCTGCGCCGACGAGGGGGTGGCGCTGCACGCGCAGAGAAGACAGGCACATCCAAGCGCGACGATCAAGGACACTGGCGAATTGATTCTTGTCCCTTTGAGCGAGGCCACAGCTGAACTCCTTTTCTGGAATCATTCCAGGGAAGAAAACATTACCCCATAATGAGAACGGTTACAATTTAGAAATGAGTCCACCGCCGTCTTCGCCTCAGCGCATGACCCGCCAGCGTCGGGCTGTCGAATCAGCCCTTGCTCAGGCTGAGGGATTTTGCTCAGCCCAAGACCTTCACGCCCAACTTCGAGACGCCGGAGAACGCGTCGGCTTGGCAACCGTTTACGCCCAACTTCGCCAGTTGACCGAGCAAGGGCGCGTTGACGTCGTCCGATCCGATGCCGGTGAAGCGCTCTATCGCCAATGTGGCGAAGGCGAACACCATCACCATCTCCGTTGTCGTCAATGTGGCCATGTCGACGAACTCCACGCCCCCGCCGTTGAAACTTGGGCCCAAGAGATCGGAGTCTCGAGTGGCTATACCGCACTGTCACACTCGCTCGAAGTGACCGGCCTCTGCCCAAACTGCGCATGAGCTCATTTCAACACCGAGCAGCACTCAACGTTCTGGTGCTCGATGAACTTGCGGTACTTGGCGTCGATGCCTTCATCACTACTCGCCACGGCGGCGTAAGCACCATGCCTTATGACTCGCTCAATGTGGGACTTCATGTGGGAGACGATGACGACCACGTCATCGAAAACCGTCAACGCGTCGCTGACGCACTCTCCACGTCTCTTGATCAGATGGTCTTTGCCGATCAGATCCATGGCGCACGAATCGCTACTGTTTCACAAGAAGAGGCCGGCCGAGGTGCGCGCTTTATTGAGAACGCGCTCAGTGCAACTGATGGTCTGATCACGCAAGAAGCTCATCTGCCTCTTGCGTTGTTGGTGGCGGACTGTTGTCCGATCATCCTGGTCGAACCTCAGCGCCACCTCCTCGCTGTCGTTCATGCGGGATGGCGAGGAACTGCCGCAGGAATTACTCGATCCGCTGTCAGCGAGATTGAACAGCTTGGCGGATCTTCCGAATTGATCCGTGTGGTCATCGGTCCGTCCATCGACGCCACACGCTACGAAGTCGGCGATGAGGTGGTTGCTGGCCTCACCCAAGACCTTGATTCATCACTGATTGATTTCGTCGACACGTCATCGCCTCGAGCACACGTTGATCTCGCCTTAGCAAATCGAGCGCAGCTGTTGGCTAGTGGAGTAGCCGATGAAGCGATAACGCTGGTTCCTCACCACACGGACGACGAACGGTTTTTTTCAGATCGCACGGCACGGCCTTGTGGTCGCTTTGGTCTCTTCGCTCAGTTCATCGCATGATTCAGCTATCGCTACCCACGCCTCTAACATGAGAGATGCCATGAGCGACGCTGGACTTTTCCACTATGTCAGCTACGACGTCGATGTCGAATCATCTTCACTGACGTGCACCTATGAAGTAGATGGGCGAGTGTTTCGCGAAGTCATCTCCCTTCCCGGCGGCGACTTTTCCCGACCGGGTATCGATGCGGCGGCTTTTCTTTACTTTCTTCTGGCAGGTATTTCGTATTACAAGACCTCGGCACCACTCAAGATTGATTTGGGTGATTTCGTCACCACCAACACCGAACAGGAATTTTTACTGATGTTTTTTCAAGAGGGACTCGGAGAGTTCGCCTACAAAAACAATCTCGATCTCTCTGAACTCGGAATCCAGGGACCCGTTGGCTCGGTCACGCCTCAATTGACTGGCGACAGCGACGGCTCTGTGTTGATTCCCTTTGGTGGGGGTATTGATTCAATCGTCACCGTCGCTGAGCTCGCACCACTGACCGACCACGCCGCACTCTTTATCGCTGAGCGCCCGGGTGCTCGCTTTGATGCAATTGAAGCGCCGGCTCGCGTCACGGGATTGCCAACCATTCGCGCGGAGCGAAGTATCGATGAAAAAGTCCTTCGCTCAAGCGAGCTGGGTTACTTGAACGGCCACGTTCCCGTCACCGGTATTCTCTCCGCGCTTGCTGTCCTGAGCGCGGTGGCCACAGGATATGGAGCCATTGCCATGTCCAACGAACGCTCTGCTTCAGATGCGACCAGGACCGGGCCCTTTGGAACTGTGAACCACCAATGGAGCAAAGGCCTTGCGTTCGAAGAGGGATTCAGAAACGTCCTGGCACAACGTCTGCCTGATATCGCTTACTTTTCCTGGCTACGCGATCGGCCCGGTGACTCCATTGCCCAGGCCTTTGCTTCCCTCAACGCCTTTCACTCGTCATTTCGAAGTTGTAATCGATCGTTCCACCAGGACCCGGACGATCGCCTCAACGTCTGGTGTGGAATCTGCGATAAGTGCCTCTTTGTTGACTTACTTCTCAGTTCAGTAATGAGCAAAGAGCAACTTGAGGGAATCTTTCCTGCCATCGAACCACTCGAAAATCCCTTACTTCTTCAACAACTTCAGGTCTTGTGTGGGGTTGGTGATCAGCCTCGCCCCTTTGAATGCGTCGGCGACGAGCTTGAATGTCAACAAGCCCTTTTCGCCGCAGCCCAGCGATCCGACCGTCAAGAGAGTTCCCTGATCCAATCAGTGGCGGCAACACTTCCTGTTCTCCCTTCCACGACCGACAAGGTCTCTCCCCACTATCGACCGGAGCGCTATGCGACACGCACTCGGTTGGTCTGATCTCAGGGAGAAGCGCGTCGGCATCTACGGGGCCGGAACGGAAGGAGCGAGTGCACTCGAACGACTGACCTCCCTGACTGACCAAATCGTCGTGGTTGACGACCAGCCAAAAGGTCAACTCAAGGGATTTGATGTTGTGGCGATCGACGAAGGGGGATACGACGAACTCACTCGCTGCGCTGTTGTGCTCAAAAGCCCCGGGGTTTCGCGTTATGGAGCGTCGATCCGCGCCCTTGAAGCGTTAGATATTCCTCTTGTTGGAGGAACGGGACTGAGCATCCACGATCTCGGCGCAGAACGCGTCATCGCGATTACCGGAACCAAGGGAAAGAGCACCACGACGTCGATCGTTGGGCACTTGTTACGACAACTCGGTGTGGACGTCGTCCTTGCAGGGAATATCGGCCTCCCGCTGTTTGACCGTTCGGTTCCCCATGATGCAGAGATCTATGTTGTTGAAACGTCGAGTTTCCAAGCGCTCGATATTGCCGATGCTCCCCGTGTCGTTGGGGTGACGTCCCTTGGCGTTGACCACGTGGACTGGCACCAAAGCTCTGAGAATTATCAACGCGACAAACTGTCGTTGACGTCTCTTCCGGGTGCCGGCATCACCGTGGCGCAAGGCAGGGACCACGAACTTCGCCGCAATGGCGACCTTCTCGGCGGGGACGTGCAGTGGGTCGATGAGCTTGCAGGATCTTGGGCGGAACCCCTTGGTCTTGTTGGCGAGCACAACGCCGCCAACGCCGCAATGGCTCGAGCGATTCTTCGAGCATGGGATGCTGAGCGCTTCGGTGACGACGAACTGCTCCGTGAAGCGGCGCAAGGCTTCACGCCACTGCCGGGCCGCCTGAGTTCACTGGCAACCATCGAAGGTGTTCGTTTTATCGATGACTCATTAGCTACCAACGTCTTACCGACCTTGGCTGCACTCGAGGCGTTGAAAGGAGAACGCTTAGCCATCATGATCGGTGGCTTCGACCGGGGCGTCGACTACGAGCTTCTCGTTGACGCTCTGGCTCAACGACGCGCTCCGACTCTCGTTCTTGGCCTTCCCGAATCAGGCCACCGTCTCACCGAAGAGATCAGTACTCGCACAGAGACGACCGATGTCGTCAATGTCGACGACGTGGCGTCAGGCGTTGAGCAAGGATTTCAGTGGGCATCACCACAAGGAACGGTTCTTCTCTCGCCGGCTGCGGCGAGTTTTAGCCAGTTCATGAACTGGAAAGAACGCAGCGACGAGTTCCGCCGATGTGTTGACCTCTTGAGTCCTTAGACGCATTCATGCGCATCGACGCCACCAGGCTGGGCTGCTTCATGGCGAGTGCGCCCCGGGTGACTCGAACAACCCAACCTCCAGATTAAGAATCTGGTGCTCTACCGTTGAGCTAGGGGCGCGTCTGAAGTGTACGAGGGAACCCGTAAAGCGTCAAAGGTAGATCGTCACGTCAATGTGAGTGATTTCATTGAGAGAACGACCGCATTGTCCTACAGGCTTTACTAACATCAGATCTAACTCCCACCCCGTTTAGTCAGAGAGGAACCTCGTGTCGAAGAAGCCTGTTGATCAAGAATCTCAGAGCGACCCCGATGACCTCCGCACGTTCGAGGCTCTGAGTGCTGATCGGCGTAAGAAGCGGACGGTTCTTGAGGACCATGGCATCAACCCCTACCCGTCTCGCTACGATCGAACGGCCACAACCGGCGAACTTCATGGGCGATTCGAGGGCCTCGAAGCCGATGTGTTCACTGGAGAGAACGCCAGGATCGCGGGGCGTTTGATCAGTATCCGAGGACACGGAAAGCTCGTCTTTTTAACCTTGCAAGACCACGCAGGAACGATCCAACTCTTAGTTCAAGAATCAAAGCGCTCAGCAAATGCCGCCATTGTGCTCGATCTCTTAGACCTTGGAGACTGGATTGGCGCTGAAGGGGAAGTCATCACCAGTCGTCGAGGGGAACTCTCGCTGGACGTCGTTGAGCTGACCTTGCTTTCAAAGTCTCTTCGCCCGCTTCCCGATAAGTGGCATGGACTCGTTGAGACCGACACACGCTATCGCCAACGAGAAGTTGATCTCTTGGCTAACCCCGAGAGCCGCAGAGTCTTCGACATTCGATTCAAAGCGATCGCTGCGCTGCGGGCACTCATGAACCAACAGAATTTTATTGAAGTTGAGACACCAATTTTGCAACCACAGGCCGGAGGAGCACTAGCTCGGCCCTTCTTCACGCACGGAAATGCATTGGACATCGAGCTGAGTCTCCGCATTGCACCGGAGTTGTATTTAAAGCGCTTAGTTGTTGGTGGCTACGAGCGGGTCTTTGAAATTGCCCGAAACTTCCGTAATGAAGGTATCGATACTCGCCACAGCCCAGAGTTCACGTCTCTCGAGGCCTACAGCGCCTTCGGCGACTTCAACGACGGCATGGATCTCGTCGAAGGTATGGTGCTCGCCGCCGCAGAAGCCAGTATCGACTCATTAGAAATTACGGTTGGCCAAGACCGACCGATTAATCTTGCTGGGCCGTGGCCACGACGCAAGCTTCTCGACTGGATCGAAGAGTTAGTGGGCCAACGCCTGCACCCAAGCGACCCCGTAGAGAACACGCGGAAGGTCTGTGATCAATTTGACGTGCCGTATCTCCCGGAGTGGGGATCAGGCAAGCTCATCTTCGAACTCTATGACACGATTCTCTTGTCGACAATCACCGACCCTGTCTTTGTCTGTGGATTCCCCGTTGAGGTCTCTCCCTTGGCCCGCCAATCAAATGATGACCCGACAATGACCGATCGCTTTGAACTTTGCATCGATGCAAAAGAATTCGCGAATGGCTATAGCGAACTCAATATTCCTGAAGAACAACAAGAGCGATTCAATACCGAAGCCGAGTCAGCCAAACGAGGTGACGCCGAAGCACATCCCGTCGATGCGGCATATATCCGAGCACTCGAATACGGTCTACCCCCAACGTCAGGTATCGGGCTCGGGATTGACCGCTTGATCATGCTCCTCGCCGGCGTTGATGCAATCCGTGATGTCATCTTGTTCCCGATGATGCGACCCGAGGCTCCTCATTAATTTTCAGCTGGTTCACCTTCAATCACCGGTTCGTTTTCCTGAGCGTTGTGGCCAAATCTCCCACGACCCACAACCTTTGCCTGGGCGATGAGCAAACTCTACGAAGGACACGAAGCCGAAGGCTTCGCACAGAGGTACGCAAGTTCTCGTTGAATGGTTGCCATATCTGTCTTCATCGATGCAAGTGACCCCGAAAGAGAGTCGATGCTGCCATGAATCGACAAGGAATCCTGTTGTGTTGATTGTTCAAACTGAGAAAGATCACTCCGAAGTCCTGAGAGATCCCTGGCAGTTTGCTTGCTTACGTCGGCAAGTGTCCCAATGCGCGATTGAAGATCAGAGTTGATTTGGTTCAAATCATGTTCAAACGTTGTCTGATATTGCTTGGCTTGTTTTATTCTCTGGGCTTCGTCCTGGTTAATAGCGTGAATATCGGCAGCGATTGAGTGCTGTACGGGGTTGATCGTGGTCGCGACCGTGTCGCGAAGAAGCGGCGCAACAGTAAAGAGAAGGATCACAACGCAGACGGCCAGCACGCTACCAATAGGTCCAAGAACCAGAGCAATGGTCGCCATTAACGGAGTCTCTTCGCCTTCAGCCAAAGATCGATGACGAACAATCAAAGCAATCACCGTCGCCGCAATACCCAATGGAAACGCAGCAAAGCCCCAAATGAATGTTGCGGCAAGAAGTATTGAAATCCCGGCGAGCGAAACAGCAATAATTTCTAAGTGTCCAGGACGCTTCGTCACGTGAGTTGAAGGATGAGCGATAGCCGACATAGCGTTACTCCAATCTGCTTACCACTGCTTACCCTAATCGCTTACCCAATTCTTCGCAGAGAACAATCTGGCGAGTGAGAACCTTCACTTCTGAGCCGTGCAAGACGAATTGTATGATGCGATTACGGGGAGTTCGAGACCCTGCGTAAATTCTCAGTGCTCCCGGCAAAGAAATACTGTCGACGAGCGCTTTCTTTCTCGAAATCTGAAATCAGTTTTCGATGCAACCTCTGGGGCTCCGCGAAGGTGAGTCGATCATTGAGGAAATGGGTACCGTCGTCTGTTTCCGAGAAGAAAAGGTTAAGTGCCAAGCCGTAGCCACCTGCTGATCACCACTCGGTCGCTAAATCTTCCGACGCCTTCGTCGCGCTTCAAGAATTCCAAGGCTTCCAAACCCAACAAATGCCGCAGCAAGCGCAATGGGAAGTGCGAGATTCATCCCGGTTGCAGCTAGTTTCGCCAACGTTGCCGTACTCGTTGTCGTTATCGAGATGTCTGGTGAAGGATCAGAGGTCCCACTCGAATTCGAAGCCTTCACACTTATGGAATAGGTCGCTCCATTCATCAAACCTGCGATAACACAGGACGTCGTAGTCGTCGTGCAGGCCTGTCCCCCGGGAGACGCAATGGCGGTGTAGCTCGTCGCTCTCGCGGATGCCGTCCATGAGACGCTCACTTGGCTATCGCCCGCTACAGCGCTCACACCGGTTGGTGATTGAGGGGAAGCGGGGGCCGATGCAGCAAATGGGACACTGTTGCTCTGGCGGCCAGAGTAATAGCCAGTCGTGACACATGATGACGTGGTTGGACAAGAAATTCCAGAGGGGCTCATTCCGGGGTTGTCGGCTACCGCCGGACTCAGATCCGATATCGGTATCGTCGTAAAGTCCCAAGTTCCACCGGTCAAAGTGGCAACGAAACCCTCACTGTTCTGTGAGTTGTCGAGGTACCAGCCACTCATGGAACACGAAGTAGCCGTCGCACAAGAGATACCAGCGGGACCCACACCTGTATTACTGCCCGGTGAAGGATTGAGGCCTGTTAACGTCAGCGTCGCAATGCCCCAGGTTCCATTAGTCAAGGTGGCTGTGAATGCGTAGGAATTATTTGAGGTGTCGACGTAGGTCCCCGCTATGACGCACGAAGTAGCCGTCGCACAAGAGATACCAGCGGGCATCATGTAGTTTCCACCCCTCGGCGAGGGACTCAATCCCGTTGACGGGAGCGTCGCAAGAGTCCATGTCCCATTGGCCAAGGTGGCCGTAAATCCAGAGAAGCCACCATTGGCATTCATGTAATTTCCCGTTGCCACGCACGAGGACGTTGTTGGACACGAAATACCAGCGGGTGTGATGTAATTAATTTGAGCGGGGCTCAGGCCCGTCGATGGGAGCGTTGAAACAGTCCATTCTCCATTGGCCAAGGTGGCCGCAAACATGTCATACGTTCTGGAACTGTCATAGTAGAACCCTACCGAGACGCATGATGAAGTCGTCTTGCAAGAGATTGAAAAAAGGCTTATCTGGGCGTAACCAGCTTCGGTGCTTGCTGGCGGACTCAAACTTGATGTTGGTACCGACTGCAGGGTCCATGCACCATTAGATAATGTGGCGACGAATGAACTCCATCCCAACTCGTATCCGTATCCTCCGGCCACTACACAGGAAGTAATCGTTGGACACGAAATACTGCTGCCACTCATGCTGAGAATCGCTCCCGTTGGCGGATTAAGACCTGTTGCGGGGAGCGTCGTCATGGCCCAGATTCCGTTGGCCAAGGTGGCTACGAAGGCGTGAGTGGTTCCTGCCTGATCTTGATATTCACCAGTGGCGAAGCACGACCAAGCGGCAGGACACGATATCGCATAGGGCTGGACATAGCCGATCGCTGCGGGGTTCAGACCCGTCGTCGGCAGCGTGATTGAACTAATCGAAGGTGAAGCTGATGTTGCCCCCCACGGGAGGACTCAACACAACGTTGCTTATGCCGATCGTAATTCCAAGAGTCGACGCAGACAGGAGCGCGCACGAGATCAGGAATTTACCAAGCAATCGAACAACCATTTGTAAGGACCTTTCCGAGCCGAAGTAGATAATTCAGCCAATGGATAATGTATCAGTTGAACCTAGAGCTTCAGCTAATCGGTGATACAGATTTTGGAGCCTGAGAGGAGATTCGAACTCCTGACCTACGCATTACGAATGCGTTGCTCTACCAACTGAGCTACCCAGGCGACAGCCCCCGAGAATACCCGACAAGTCAGGCCTCGTGAGAAAGTTGTAAAAACAGCCGCTCTAAGGCCAGCGGCTGGCGGGGGTTTCGAGGCAACATCGAAACGAGTTGGCCAATGGTGTCCACCGCCTCCCCACAGGCGCGCATGGTCTCTGGGGCGCTGGGGGTAGCACTTCGTTCAGCGGCCAACATCCGGTCGCGATAACGACGGGCCAGTATCGCGAGTCCAGCGATGAGTTCATTCGTTTGGAATCGTCGAATCTCACGCTTATGGCGATCAAGGAGTTCTTTCTTGCCGGGAAGAGAGCGTTCACCTCGAGCTTTAGAATCTTCGGTGAGCTCGTCAAGTTCTTGGGCTTGAAGTTGCTCCAACATCGCCGATGCGTCTTTCAAGGAATTGTGTACTTCAAGAGCCAACTCAGTAGCGGTGCTTCCTGATCCATCAAGCCTGTCGGGGACTTGTTGCCAAAGAGCTAAACGCTGAACGTAATCCGGATCTTTCGCCAAGAGCAGTGCCCGATCGGCATCACCGGCCGAGCCTTCAGCAAGTGAAGCGGCGAGTTCGTGACCGATTCCTTGATCGATGAGCCACTCAGCGATCGTGGTTGGTTGGAGCGAATCAAATGAAATGACAACACAACGACTTCGAATTGTCTCAAGATCACGAGGAAAGTCATTCGCCAACAAAAGAAAGACCGTGGTGGGAGGCGGTTCTTCGAGTGTTTTCAAAAGTGCTGGCGCTGCGAGGCGTAAGAGATCAGCGCGCTCAATAATGATGATCGTGCGGGGCCCTTCGAGTGGGCGACGTTGTGCTTGACCCGTGATCGTTTCATGGGCCGGAGGTCCATCCTTACGAGGGGTTACATGATCAAGTTTGTACTGCGTCCCATCGGGCTCATGATAAAGAACGTCAGGGTGAATCCCCCGACGAACTTTGAAACACGACTCACAGATCCCACAGCCACCGTTTTCACACAACAAGCCTGCGGCAAAGTCCCGCGCAGCCCGCAAGCTCCCCGATCCTTGTGGTCCGAGAAACGCATAGGCGTGCAAAGGATCAGCCAGCGATTCTTGAAGTTGGCGAATGGCCTGTTCTTGTCCAGGAATATCGAGAAAAAGATCAGAGGTCGCCACGATTTACAGCCCACGTTCTTTCAAGGCTTGATCGACGAGACGCGTCACCTCGCCGAGAGGTAGTTGCGCGTCGATCACTACCCATGTTGCAGGGTCAGCCTTGGCTTGGGCGAGATATCCCTCACGGACCCGCTCGAAAAATTCTGCATCTTGTTGTTCCATGCGATCGGGGTTCTTCCCCCGGCGAGTCAACGACACACTCACAGGAACATCGAGCAACACCGTGAGATCTGGCCGCCGGCCATTCGTGGCCAGGTCAATCAAAATTAACAGGTCCTCTAAGGGGAGCCCCCGGCCATAGCCTTGATAGGCAATGGTTGAGGCCACATGACGATCGGAGATCACGTCGGTGCCGATCGACAGCGCTGGCTCAATCACCGCCGCGATGTGCTGCGCTCGATCAGCAGCGATCATTAATGCTTCCGCCATAGGAACTGGTGCATCTCCCGAGCCGAGAATTAGTTGCCGAAGTTCTGCTCCGAGTGGAGTCCCCCCCATTTCATGGGTTGCAATTGCCCCGCGTTGTTGAGCGACTCGTGCGACTTGCGTTGACTTGCCACAGCCATCGATTCCCTCAAAGACGAGGAAACGGCCTGGAGTACTCACGATCCTGGGTCCGACCCGTCTCCATCGGCCGGTTCGGTTTCTTGTGGAGAACTACTCGTTGCTAAAACAGCGTCGCTTTTTACTGCCGACACTTTCTTTGCCACAGTTTTCTTGGCCGCTGCCTTCTTCGTCGTTGCCTTCTTGGCTGCGGTTTTTTTCTTCGCTGGGGCCTTTTTCTTGGCTGCCTTCTTCTTCGAACGCTTCTTCGCCGGTCCAGCTTCACGACGAATGGCCAAGAGTTCTGCGCCACGCTCTGGTGTGATCTCTTCGACCCGATCTCCCACCCGAAGCGAGGCGTTCGTCGTACCGTCGGTCACGTAGGGACCGAAACGACCATCTTTGACCAACATTGCCTCGCCAGTCGCCGGGTCTGGTCCTAAATCACGCAGTGGTGGTTTGACGATGCCACGACCTCGGCCCTGTTTGGGTTGTGCATAAATCACGAGTGCTTGTTCGAGGGTCACGGTGAAGATCTCGTCTTCGGTGGTCAAACTTCGTGAGTCTTTCCCCTTCGTCATATACGGCCCATAGCGACCGTTCTGCGCCAAGATCTCTTCCTTCGACTCAGGATCCACACCAACAAGACGGGGCAGCGACAGAAGTTGCAGTGCTTCTTCTAGCGTGACCTTTTCTGGAGTCATGGTGGCGAGCAGCGATGCAGTCTTTGGCTTTTCGCCGTCACTCGCATCGCCGAGTTGAAGATACGGGCCGAAGCGACCAGCTTTGACAAAGATGTCCAATCCGGTTTCGGGATCAAGCCCAACCGAACGGTCTCCTTGGGGGGCATCGAGTAACTCCGAAGCTTCGGCAGGAGTCAGTTCGTCGGGGAGAGTGTCTTCACGAAGTGAGACCGTGTCATCACCACGCTTGAGATAGGGACCAAACTTTCCCACACGTGCCACGATGGGGACACCGCTCTTGGGGTCATCACCGAGTGGAATGGAGTTGATTTCAACAGGATCAATATCCGTCAATTGACCAGAGACGGCTTCGTGAAGTCCAAATCCTTTGACCCCGTCAGGATCGTGGCCGAAGTAGAATCTGCTTAACCACGGCAGCGCTTCCTCGGTTCCCGACGCGATGGCATCAAGGTCGTCCTCCATTGAGGCCGTGAAGTTGTAGTCGACCAATTCAGCAAAGTGCTCTTCAAGTAATTTCACCACGGCAAAAGCCGTGAAACTCGGAACGAGGGCCGAGCCTTTCTTCCATACATATCCACGATCTTGAATCGTGGTGATGACGGCGGCATACGTCGACGGCCGGCCAATCCCCAGTTCTTCCATCTTCTTGACCAACGAGGCGTCGGTAAAGCGTGCGGGGGGTTGCGTCGTGTGGGACTTCGCTTCTGCTTCAGTGACCCCGACGGCATTGCCTTCGGCCATGGCGGGAAGTACTCGCTCAGCTTCTGCAAGCTCTGCTTCAGGATCGTCGGCACTTTCGACATAGGCCCGGCGATAGCCAGGGAAGGAGATGACTCGCCCATTTGCTTGTAACACCGCTGAAGAACCTTGGTAGGTGCCCGCTTCGGCCCCGAGTTGTGTGGCAAACCGTACTTGCGCTTGGGTGCCCCGAGCATCGGCCATCTGAGACGCCATGGTGCGAACCCAAATCAGTTCATAGAGACGGAGTTCATCGCCACGCAGCGACTTCCCGGCCTCTTCAGGGGTGCGGAAGGATTCACCTGCGGGACGAATTGCTTCGTGGGCCTCTTGGGCGTTCTTGACCTTGCGGTCATAGCGACGTGGAGTATCGGGGACGTACTCGTCACCAAAGAGTTGACGAGCTTGGGTGCGAGCGGCATTAATTGCTTCGTCCGACAAGGTGGTCGAGTCGGTACGCATGTAGGTAATCCAACCCTCTTCATAGAGCCGTTGGGCGGTGCGCATAGCCATCTGGGCGCTGAGGCGGAGTTTGCGTCCGGCTTCTTGTTGAAGCGTGGAGGTCATAAACGGCGGTTGTGGTTTCGAGGTAAACGGCTTTTCAGAAACCGAGGTCACCGTTGGCGTAGCGGCGAGCAACGCGGTAGCGACTGCTTGTGCTCCAACTTCATCAAGTTGCAGTACTTCCCGCTTCCCCACTAACGCTCCAGTGTCGTCAAAGTCTTTTCCTTCGGCCAACTGCTTCTCATCAAGAGAGACCAATTGTCCTTCAAAGACTTGGTCGTCTTTCTTCAGTTGCGTCACAACGTCATGCCAACTGGCGGAACGAAAAGCCATCCGCTCGCGCTCGCGCTCCACAACGAGCCTGGTGGCTACTGACTGAACACGTCCCGCCGAGAGGCGAGGAAGAATCTTTTTCCACAGCACCGGCGAGACTTCGTAGCCATAAAGTCGGTCAAGAATTCTTCGCGCTTCTTGCGCGTCGACTAATCGACGATCAAGATCACGGGACTCTTCAACGGCTTTTTCAATCGCCGAACGGGTGATCTCGTGGAAGACCATTCGCTTTACCGGGATCTGCGGGTTGAGGACTTCGAGGAGGTGCCAAGCGATAGCCTCGCCTTCACGGTCTTCATCGGTTGCGAGGAAGACTTCATCAACTTCTTTCATTAGTTTCGTTAATTTCCTAACGACTTCTTTTTTGCCAGGATTTACGACATAGAGAGGTTTAAAACCATCATCGACATTGACGCCGATCCGCGCCCAGGACTCACCTTTATATTCTGCAGGAACTTGATCGGCCCCCTGAGGAAGATCACGGATGTGACCTATGGAGGATTCGACGATGAAATCGTCACCCAAAATCGCTGAAATAGTCTTCGCTTTTGCCGGCGACTCAACAATCACCAGTGCTTTACTCATTGGACTCCACCTCCTCTCCTGATCGTGTTTTCCGTATCGTGTCGGTTCTCAAAACGGAACGATTCACCCTATGTCCTGGCAAAGGTTAGATCACTACTCTGCACTACCTTGTCTCACGGCCGGTGACATTACCCAAGAAACCCAGCAAAATAGGTCTTCTTGGGTACCTCAAGGATCGCTTCGATCCGCCCCATTATGACGGCGCATGATCAAAGACCTTGGCTTTTTCACTTCAATATCTCGTGGTTGTCGAGAGGAGTTTTACTAATCCTCGCTAGAGCCAGCCACAATTTCAAAGTCAGGATTCAAGATGGCGAGTTTACGATGCCAGGCTCCCACCATCCCTTCAACCACGATGCGAGTACCAGGCTCAATCCCCGGGACCCTTGGCCTGCCTTGGAAGATCAGCAACATACTCCCTGACTCATCAGCAATGGTGCACTCAAGATTAGAAGCTCCCGTTCCCGTCTGAACCCGGACAGACTTGATTCGCCCAGCAATTTTTGCCCGCTGGCGCCATTGGACGTCATCGATGGCAAGCGAACCAAACGACCGTTCAGCAAGCAAACGATCAGACGGAAGAACCTTCTTCGGCGAACCACTTTTCTGGGGTTCCTCAGCTTTTCGTTCTTTCTCGACAACTTTCTCCGCTTTTCTACCTTGCTCAAGATCCACCAAATTAAACGGAACGATCGTCGCACTCACATTTGGAACGACACCCACGGCACCGGCGATGGAATCTGCCGTTCGGTCGTGAAGAATCCTGGCTAATCGAGACCCGAACCTTCGGCGAGGAAGCAAAATGGTGCACTCGGTCTCATTGTCTTCAACTGTGTTCGCAACAAGTTCAAGCGACGATCGCACCAGGCGACGATCTGGACACTCAATAATGTCGAGCGGAAGCCAGCGGGGACCAACCTCTTCCCAAACCCTTCCTAATTCCGCCGTGACGATGGGGTCGATGTCAAAATGCACCGCGCGCGAGTCCTGCGAGAGCGTTTGCGCATAGGCAATCGCCCGTGCGGAAGCAAGGTCATACGAGTCGATCAAGACAAGAACGACATGACGACGACGAACTCTTTCATTTTGACCTGCTTCCTGCTTCCGCAAGAGCTTGTCTTCCTTTGTATATTGCTTATTCAGTCGAATCAGGATGACGTAGAGGATTGGTCCGATCACGACGATGATCCACGCACCTTCTCGGAATTTTGCAATCACGAAGATAACGACGACGATAAGTGAAATCCCACCTGAGATCGCGTTGATGACGACGCCCCTGCGCCATTTCGGATTGTCCCTGTGGTCGAGATGGTGTTTGGTCATCCCAAAACCAGCCATCGTAAAGCCGGTGAACACGCCGACTGCGTAGAGAGACACAAGCCCGTTGACTTTCGCCTGGAAAAGAATCACCAGAGCTACCGCAACGGTACCGAGTACCAAAATTCCATTGGAAAACGCCAGACGGTGACCACGCTTGGTGAGTTGCCGAGGAAGGAATCGGTCACCCGCAACAAAGTTCACGAGGAAGGGGAAGCCATTAAACGAGGTGTTTCCACCGGTATAAAGAATGAGGAGCGTGGCTAACTGCACCACCAAAAAGAAGAAGTGGCCAGTAGCACCTGCACCCAGCACAGCTTTGACTTCTTGAGAAACCACTGTTGGAGATCCCGCTGCGTAGGGAACGGCATGTGTCCACTTTGCCAACAACGAAGTACCCAGAACGAGGAACGCCAGAACACAACTCATCACGATGAGTGTGACGCGGGCATTGACCGTCTCGGGCTTTCGGAAACCGGCTACGCCATCGCTGATTGCTTCTAAACCAGTCAACGAAGAGCCGCCGTTCGCAAAGGCCCTCAAAAGTTGAATATATGCCAGTCCCATTAACCAACCGGTGCCACTTGATCCAAAATGGCCATCCACAAGTTTGCTCGCTGGCGGAATCGGGAGGGCATGAAGCGACCCCGTAATCGCTTTGAGATAGCCAAGAATGATGACGGTTCCAAGCGCAAGAATATAGAAATAGAGAGGGAATGCGAAAAATTTTCCTGCTTCTTTAATGCCACGCAGGTTCCCATAAATCAACAACAGCACGACACCGACAGTGATGGGGACGGTGTAACTCAGAAGACTGGGAACAGCGGATGTCAGTGCCGCGGTGCCTGCCGCAGTTTGAACTGCGACGGTGACGGTGTAGTCAATGAGCAGCGCCACTGCGGCGATTTGTGCAACTTTAGAACCGAAATTATCTCGGGAGACAACGTAGGCTCCACCAAATTTTGTGTAGGTTCCGATCACGTCAAAGTAAGACAAGGTGACGAAAAACAACACACCAAGAATCGCCATCGTGACCGGTACCAGCAGCGTAAACGCTGCGAGCCCAATAAATGGGGTTAACTGGGTGAGCATTTCTTCGGCTCCATAGGCCGACGAAGAAATGCAGTCCGGTGCGAGCACCCCCAATGCAACCGGCTTACTCAGCCGTTCAGACTCAAGAAGTTCACTGACTAAAGGTTTTCCTAAGAATCGATTCTTTAAACGGTAGGTAAATGATTCAGGGAAATCCCGCGCCAGATTTCTTGCAACCGCCCGGGCAGGAACAAATCTGGAATCGTCGTTTGATTCACCAGCAGCTGCGTCCACTTCACCAATCTAGGCCCAGTCTCCCCAAATAAGGAAATTTTTCCTTGCTTGGAGGGAAGATATTGCAAAACTCCTCAGAACGTGGTGGGATCAAGGAGTGCAGATCGTCATCATCGGATGTGGAAGAGTTGGCTCGGGCTTGGCCAATGCCTTCTCTAGAGAGGGCCATGACGTCGTGGTCCTTGATAAAAATGTCCGAGCATTTCGAAGGCTTGATCCAGATTTTAGAGGCCGAACTATCGTCGGTTCGGGCTTTGACCGTGACTCTCTCGAAGATGCGGGTGCATCAAATGCTCAGGCGTTAGCTGCGGTAACGAGCGGTGACAACTCGAATATTCTCTGTGCTCGCATCGCTCGAGAAAACTACAGAATTCCTCAAGTAGTCGCCCGTATCTACGATCCCCGACGTGCGGAGATCTACCAACGCCTCGGCATTCCTACTGTGGCTACCGTGACGTGGACAATCGACCAAGTACGTCGATGGCTCATTCCTGCCGAGAGCAGTGCCTCGTGGACGGACGCCTCGGCGACGATGCATGTCATCGAACAGCCAATTCCTATTCAGTGGGCGGGTCGACGACTAGAAGGAATCGAAATTCCAGGAAAAATAAAACTCATTGGCGTGAACCGGGCTGGAATAGTGCGCATGGAAACAAAAGACCTGATTGGTCAAGAGCGTGACCTTTTGCAACTCGCTGTCATGGCCGACGCACACTCCGATCTCCAAACTCTCTTAGAAAGCACTATCTCATGAAGGTGATGATCGCAGGCGCTGGTTCTGTAGGAATCGCTATTGGTGAAGAGCTCCTGGCAAAAGGATACGAAATAACTATTATTGAGCGCGATCACCTCTTGGTGGAAAAACTCGGCCAACGATCAAAGCTGAAATTCATCATCGGAGACGCCTGCGAAGTCTCTTCGCTCCACAGTGCCGGTACGAGCGAGATTGACGTCATGGTGGCCGCAACTGGTGACGACGAAGACAATCTGGTGATCTCACTCTTGGCCAAGCAGGAATTCGCAGTTCCACGGGTTGTCGCCCGAGTAAATAATGCCAAAAACCAATGGCTCTTTAACGAAAGCTGGGGCGTTGACGTTTCCATGTCGACACCGCAGCAACTCACTGCACTGGTCGAAGAGGCGGTCTCCGTTGGTTCACTTGTTCGACTACTCAGGTTTGAACATGGAAATGCTGAACTCGTTGAAGTGACATTGGCCTCAAATTCTCCGGCCATTGGCTTGGCCATCGAAAATCTCAATTTCCCTCGAGAAGCAATCATTGTTGGTCTTATTCGAGATGACCGAGTCGTCGTTCCCCACGATGACACTGTTCTCTTGGTGAGCGACGAAGTCGTTGTTCTTGTCACCGAGGATGTTGAAGGCCAGGTCCGTCAACTCCTCTGTGGAGATGCGTCGTAGTACCTGAAGTTTTCTCACGATCAAACCCACCTAGAATAGAAATATGGGCGCAGCTTTTTTCGATCTCGATAAAACCGTGATCGCGAAAGCATCAATTGTGGCCTTCGGTAAGCCGCTGATGCGCCAAGGTCTTATATCCCGACGAACCGTCGCGTGGGCTGTTGCCCAGCAGTTCTTGTTTATGCAGTTCGGGGCCGACGAAAAGCGTCTCAAAAAGGTACGGGACTCGATGCTGGCCTTGACGAAAGGATGGGATCGAGAACAAGTCGACGCCATTGTTCGTGACACACTGATCCAAATTATCGAGCCATTGATCTATGCCGAAGCCCTCGAAATCATGGAAACTCACCGGCTGCGTGGCGAGAGAATCTACTTGGTGTCTGCTGCGCCGGAAGAGATCGTCAAACCCTTGGCTGAACTACTTGGCGTCGACGGATCGATTGCCAGTCGCTCAAATCTCGATGAAAACAATCGCTACACGGGAACAATGGAGTTCTATTGTTACGGCCCAAACAAAGCGGTAGCGATTCGAGAATTCGCAGAACGAACGGCTATCTCGCTTCCAGACTCCTCTGCCTACTCAGATTCAGTCACTGATCTCCCGATGCTTGACTGCGTTGGCCATCCTTATGCCGTCAACCCCGACAAACAACTTCTGGCAATAGCTCGAGAGCGCAACTGGGAAGTGCTTCACTTCACTAAGCCAGTGCGCCTGCGCGATCGTATGACGCTGCGTACGCCAATTCTCACAGGAGCACTCGCTCTCGGAGGGGCAATAGTGTTGGCACTCATTCGAGGCTCGCGTCGGGGTGTGACCTCGCCACGGGCGCGCCTCAAGACGGTGCGCTAGTTCAACGCTGGGTTGAAATGCTTACGCTGCAGATTCCCGGATCCGCTGCGCGGCGATAACGCCAACAACGATGATCAAGGCAAGAATGATGAGTTTCTTCATGAAAGCAATCCTAGCCGTTAGACGGTGAGGAGATCCCGGGCGCCCGTATCTGAGGAAGGGTGGCGAAGTTTTGACATCGCCCGAGCCTCTATCTGGCGGATGCGCTCCCGGGTCAAGTTGAAGTGTTCCCCCACTTCCTCGAGGGTGCGAGGCTCGCCTCGGTCGAGGCCAAAACGGAGGCGAAGGATCTCTCGCTCACGCTCATCAAGTGGGGACAAGAGACGCTGAATTTCTTCGGGAAGTAACGCAACAGCGGCCACCTCAAAAGGAGACTCGGCGGATCGGTCTTCGACCACGTCACCCAGTTCCGCGTCACCGTCTTCTCGCAATGGCTCTGACAACGACAGTGGCTCGGCACGGAAGCGCAATGCTTCGATCAACTTGTCTTCGGGCATCTCCACTTCTATGCCCAATTCGGCCAAGGTCGCTGGGCGACCATATTTCAATTCCAGCCGGGCTTGGGCTTTTTGCACACGGGCCAGGGTGTCACCGGCATGTACCGGCAGTCGAATGGTACGGCCAGTATTCGCAATGCCTCGAGTGATCGCTTGGCGAATCCACCAAGTGGCATACGTGGAGAATTTAAAACCTTTGCGCCAGTCGAACTTTTCAACGGCGTGCATCAGGCCCAGGTTTCCTTCTTGGATGAGATCCAAAAGTGGAAGGCCCGAAGCCTGGTACTTCTTGGCGATGGAGACCACAAGCCTCAGGTTTGATTGAACGAAGGTCTGCTGAGCATCTTCCCCACGCTTCGACTCGATTTTGAGTTTGCGCTTGTCAGTCGCCGTCAATTTTCCGCCGGCTTCCATCTTTTCGAAGGACTCTCGCCCTGCTTCTATCGCCTGGGCCAGCCGTACTTCGTCGTCCTTGGTCAACAGTGGGTACTGCCCAATATCGGTCAAATAGAGCCGGACGAGGTCCTCATCATCACGTTCAATTCTCTCTTTTGCCACGTTGGACTGCGCCTTTCACCCGTTGTTGCAAGGGTTCCCCTGAACTCCCTGATCTCCCTGATCTCCCCAGCACAGCGGCTGGGCCCCCGATTCTCGCTGAAGGAAATCCCCAACGCGATAAGAACCGCTCTCTATCCTACCGGCCCTGTCAACCCCCCTGCCCCGATGGCCAGAATTATGGCCTCGCTGATCAGAAAAGGCGAACGCTAGGCAGGGATGCAACGGCCGACGCCACGCTGGCTCGAACCGGGGCGTCGGTCGTGAGGCGCCCAAGGTAACCCCGGCCGTCCAAAACAGCTTTCGTGAGATCACTGGTGAGGAAGCCCAATCGACGCTGCAAACTGCGGTCCGCGGCCGGTGAACACCTGGTGTCAATCTGCGCCAGATCATCCAGAATGGCGGGAAAGAGCACCTCGACGACGCCGGCAAAAAGGCCCACCTCATTGTGGTCATCCGTCAGGTGCTGCAATGCCTCAACAAGGTCCCGGTAGGTCCCCAGCTGACGCACTGCCCCTCGATCAAAACCGGCGCGAAATGGCAAACGATCAGTCAGCCACTCATTGTGTTCTGCAGCTTGCATGGACCACTCGTCGAATAGCACTGCGATGGCGGGGTCTTCAGCGTTATTCGCTGCACTGCCAAGCAAGCGATGGAGAACGTCATCGACTGCACAGAGCCGCCCAACATCAACGGCGAGCTCATCGCCACTTCGCCACGTCGTCATGATGGCTCCATGTCAGGTCGATAGCGATTCGTAATGGGCATCCGGCGATCTTTACCGAATGCCTTTGACGTAATCTTGACCCCCGGTGGCATTTGGCGACGCTTGTACTCTGCGGTGTCTACCAATTGAACGACCCGGGCCACGATCGCAGGATCATGTCCTCGAGCGATCAGCTCGGGGCCGGTCTGGTCGCCTTCCACGTAGGCCGCCAAAATCGGATCGAGGAGTTCATAGGGAGGAAGCGAGTCTTCGTCTTTTTGATCTAGACGAAGTTCTGCTGATGGTGGCTTGTCAATAACTTCAACAGCGATGGGCTGCACGGTGCCTTGTTGCGCAGCTCGCTCGTTGCGAAAGCGACAGAGGTCGTAGACCAAGGTTTTGGGGACGTCTTTGATCACCGCGAATCCGCCAGCCGAGTCGCCGTAAAGCGTCGAATATCCCGTGGCTAACTCCGACTTGTTCCCTGTGGTCAAAACCATGGCGCCTGTCGCATTAGAAATCCCCATCAAGAGCACGCCGCGGAGGCGACTTTGGAGATTCTCGTCGGTGAGGCCCGCAACTTCGCCGCCCAGAACTCCCCCCAACATTGAGCCATACGCTCCATGTGCTTCTTCGATGGACACGGTGTCTATACTGATGCCGAGTCGCTTCGCTAATTCAACGGCGTCACTCTTTGAATGATCCGAAGAGTACCGAGAAGGCATCGAAATCCCTCGCACGTGTTCTGGTCCCAGTGCATCCACCGCAATGACCGCCACCAGCGTTGAGTCAATTCCTCCGGAGAGGCCGATGACGGCATCGCTAAATCCGTTCTTTTTCAGATAGTCACGGGTGCCAAGGACAAGCGCGTCATAGATCTCAGCGTCACGGCCTTGATCGTCGGCGACGTCCCCTTCAATCCGTGGTTCATCGCTGCGCGTTGTTTGCGTGAGCGTTCGTACGTCTCCGTTTTCCAGCGACGCTCCTTGCGTCAAATGAATATCAGCAATCATGAGTGCTTCGACGAATGATGCTGCTCGAGCTTTCACGAGGCCTTCATCGGAGATCAACATCGATGAACCGTCGAAAACCAGTTCATCTTGCCCACCTACTTGATTGACGTAGAGAATCGCCGCGCCAGTTTCTTCAACGCGCTCCGACAATACTTGTCGACGCGCTTCATGTTGCCCGATGGAAAATGGTGATGCATTTAAACTCACAATAAGTGAACATCCTCGATCCGCTAAGTCCACTGCGGGGCCGTGCGCACTCCAGAGATCTTCACAAACCGTCACTCCAACGGGGTTTCCGGCAATAAGAAACAGAGGATCTGACCCTTGTCCGGGGACAAACCACCGCTGTTCATCGAACACCGCATAATTAGGAAGCAAACGTTTCGCGATCAATCCTTGGATTTGACCTTGCGACAAAATAGCCGCGGCGTTGGCCAAAACTGGTCGCCCATCACCGCCGGGAGAACCGAAACGGGCATCATTGGCAGAACCTAAGGAGAAGTTGGCATCATCTGCACTCACTACTGTCCCCACAATGGCCACGCACTCTTTCGTTGCTGCGGCAATCGTTTCCAGGGCAAGACGAGCGTCGCGAATAAAGCCCTCTTTTAAGAGGAGATCTTCGGGTGGATAGCCCGTCACGGCCAGTTCGGAGAAACAGACAAGATCGCAGCCAGCGTCTTCTGCCTCGGCAAGAAACGCCAAAATCTTCTCCGTATTTCCCTCCAAGTCCCCGACCGTAGGGTTAATCTGCGCAGCGGCAACTCGTAAGGGTGGCACGCTCACAAGCCTAACGGCACTCCCACCGGTATTTTTCTTCTTGGGGCTGGAGCAAGTTCACACGCTGGTAACACGATTCTGCGCATGGACCTCGTTTCAGCAGGCAGAATAGGAGCCGAAGGTATCGAAGCCTTTCATTGTGATCATCACCGAACAAAAGGAGAAGCCGTGCCCTATCAGGCGGAGTACATCTGGATCGACGGCACCGAGCCCTCACCGCTCGTGCGAAGCAAGACGAAAATCCTTCCCGATGGGAAGAAACCACCAATTTGGGGCTTTGATGGTTCAAGCACGAATCAAGCAGAAGGTTCCAACTCGGACTGCGTGCTGAATCCCGTCTTCACGTGTCCTGACCCGCTTCGTGGCGTCAACGACATCCTGGTGATGTGTGAAGTTCTCGACGTGAATGGCAAGCCCCACTCGACCAACACTCGAGCGAAGCTCGAAACGGTGGCGAAAAAATACGCCTCGTTCGAACCATGGTTTGGCATCGAACAGGAGTACACGTTTATTCAAAATGGTCGCCCTTACGGTTGGCCCGAGAACGGCTACCCCGCACCACAGGGTCCCTACTATTGCGGCGTCGGTGGCGACATGATGCCAGGGCGAGACATCGTTGAGGCTCACACCGCAGCGTGCATGGCCGCAGGCCTTGCTATTGAAGGAACCAACGCAGAAGTGATGATGGGCCAGTGGGAATTTCAGATCGGACCATTAGGGCCGCTGGAAGTCTCTGACCAATTGTGGATCGCTCGTTGGTTGCTCTTCAGGATCGCCGAAGACTTTGGTGTCTTCGCCACCCTTGAAGCCAAGCCAATGCTTGGTGACTGGAACGGCGCAGGTGCGCACACTAACTTCTCAACGAAGCCCATGCGTGAAGCAGGTGGGTATTCCCACATCGTCGCAGCATGCGAGGCCATTGGGAAGAAAGTCAACGAGCACATCGAACATTACGGTGTCGGAATCGAACTGCGTTTGACCGGAAAGCACGAGACGGCGCACTACACGCAATTCTCGTATGGCGTCTCTGACCGAGGTGCGTCGATCCGGATCCCGTGGCAAGTTGCCCAAGACAAGAAGGGCTACCTCGAGGACCGTCGGCCAAACGCCAACATGGACCCCTACAGTGTGACCCGTCTTATGGTGGACACGGTCTGCACCGCTGCTTCGGGTTCGAAAGGCGCTCCGGCCAAGAAGTCCGCAGCGAAAAAGACGACGGCCAAGAAGGCTCCGGTCAAGAAGGCCACGGCCAAAAAAGCAGTGGCAAAGCGACCAGCGAAAAAGGCTGCTCGACGGCGCTAACTCCCACTTTTAGGGATTTTGACCAAACGACCGGGCTCAGCAATGGGCCCGGTCGTTTGCGTTGTAGGGAGCCTCACGGCCAAGTGAAAGGATAAAGGAGTGCAAAGTCAACGAGAATATGTCCTGCGAAGCGTCGAAGAACGTGGCATTCGATTCATCCAGCTTTGGTTTACTGACGTCCTTGGTACACCAAAATCTTTGAACATCACGCCGGCGGAGCTCGAAGACGCTCTCGACGAAGGGATGACCTTTGATGGTTCAGCCATCGATGGGTTTAGCCGAGTCCAAGAAGCTGATGTGTTAGCCCGACCCGATCTTTCGACCTTTCAACTTCTTCCACTTCACGATGATCACCACAGTGTGGCCCGAGTCTTCTGCGACATCTTGAATCTCGATGGCACGCCGTTCGACGGCTGTCCGCGTGTCGCTCTTCGCCGGGTACTCGATGATGCCCACGATCGGGGATATCAGTTTTTTGCATCTCCAGAACTTGAATATTTCTATTTTGAATCGCTTAATCCTGAGCTGCCCTTGGTCCCCCTTGACTCAGGAAGTTACTTTGACCTCGCGGTTGCCGACTTGCCGAGTGAACTGCGCCGTCAAAGCGTGATCACCTTGGAAGAGATGGGTATTCCCGTCGAACACGCACAGCACGAAGACGCGCCGAGCCAACACGAAATTGACTTGCGCTACACGGACGCGTTGACCATGGCCGATACCGTCATGACCACACGACTCGTGGTCAAAGAGATTGCACGGCGTGCCGGAGTAGCCGCCAGTTTTATGCCAAAACCTCTGGCGGGCGAACAAGGATCGGGTATGCACACCCACGTCTCGCTGTGGAAGAACGGTGAAAACGCATTCGTAGACTTAGCCGACCCTTATGGACTGTCGCCCGTTGCCAAGGGTTTTATTGCTGGCCTTTTGGTACACGCTCGTGAGATCACCGCGGTAACCAACCAGTGGATTAACTCCTACAAGCGTCTCGTTCCTGGGCACGAAGCTCCTGTCCATGTCAGCTGGGCCAGGAATAATCGTTCGGCCTTGGTGCGCGTACCGGTGAACAAGCAGGGCAAACCCAACTCAACCCGACTGGAATATCGAGCCCCCGACTCTGCGGCCAATCCCTATCTTGCCTTCGCCGTCATTTTGGCGGCCGGCCTCGCTGGGATCGAAGGGAACTACGAACTCCCAATCGAAGCTGAGGGAAATCTTTTTTCGCTTGAACCCTCAACGCTCACCAAGCAAGGCATTGCACCACTGCCGGGCAACCTCAACGATGCCGTTGACGCCATGGAACAGTCAGATCTGGTGCGCAATACCTTGGGAGAGCACCTTTTCGAATGGTTCATCCGCAACAAGCGTGCCGAGTGGTCGGACTATAAATCTGAAGTGACAAAGTTCGAACTCGATCGCTACCTTCCAAGGCTTTAGGAAGTACTCACCTGCCATGGATCCCATTGTCTGCTTCCCCTCGCCGACTCCCGCAGAGATTCTGCTGAGCATCAGCGAAATCGGCTATTCCTATCACTGTGTTTCATCGGCAATCGACGCAGAAAACGACGAGGCAAGAGTCTGTGTCGATGGTTGGTCGGGAGCCGTTGTCCTTGGCACCGAAAATCTGAGCGACGCGCTGAGTGTATGTCGAACCTTACGAAAACGAGAACAACCCATTGGTCCACTGATACTCATTGTGACCGCTGAACAGCTCGAAGCGCTGAGTCTTCGTGAAGAACTCTTTGATGATTTTCTTTGCGCTCCCTTTGACGTCAAGGAACTTTCGACTCGACTGAGTTTGGAGTTTGAACGCCGGGGCCAAGGCATTAACGCTGACACTGTTTCTTATGGACCCTTAGAAATCAACCTTTCGACCTATCAAGCAGCAGTCAAGGGTCGGATTCTGGACTTGACCTTCATGGAGTACGAACTCCTTCGTTTCTTGGCCACCCACCCCCTCAAGGTCTTCACCCGTGAAACCTTGCTCAGCCGAGTGTGGGGCTACGAATATTACGGGGGTGCGCGCACCGTTGACGTCCATATTCGACGACTGCGAGCAAAACTCGGGGAAGAGAACGCCTACCTTATTCAAACAGTACGAAGCGTGGGCTACCGCTTTGGGCAAAACGGCTGGACTCCCGAGAGCGGACCAAGCGATCGTTAACTCATCAGGTATTTCAAGCCAACCAGACAGGCTCCAAAAAATAACCCGACGACCACTTGCGCCGACAGGATCCATCCCCGCATCCCGGCACGATGCGCTGCCACTCCTTGAAAAAATATGAGCAACAGGACGACGGTAAGTAAGCCCAATCCCGTAACCGTGCTGTCAGCGAAACCACAGAATGTAGCGAATGTCATGACGAAAATCGGGATGATCCCACCGCGCACGATGGCCGATTCGTGAACGAGCGCTCGGCCGATACTCGCCAACGACCACCGGTCATGTGAGTCATACTGATCGCCGACCACCTTGGCGTAGGTATGAATGAGCCAATACAGCACGAGCACACCAAACTCTGATTCGATATCCCGCCACGATCCATTACCGTTTGCCCACTCAATCGCTACGACAATGCCAACCAAGAGAATGCCGTAGATGACTCCTGCGGCATACTCCTCAGGATCAAGCCACCAAAGAACCCGATGCGCGACCCTGGCCACTACTCCTCGTGCGGCGGTCGGGGCGTTGGCTACGATCATTGGGGTCGATAGGCCCAAAGCTCGACTTCGATGCGTGCGCCCATTGGCAGTGCTGCCACCCCGATCGCGCTGCGGGTAGGGCGGTGTCCATCGAAGAATTTCATCCAAGCGGCATTCACGTCTGCGAACTCGCTCATGTCAATGAGGAACACCGTTGCTTTTACGATGTCGGTAATATCGGCGCCTTCGGCTTCTAAGAGCGCTTTGCCGTTAGCGAGTGCTTGTTCGAGTTGGGAAACTGTTCCTCCTTCAACGAGTACGGGGGCACCGTTGTCGTGGGCAATGACGCCCAGCTGGCCCGAGGTGATGAGGAAATCCCCAGCCCGGAGAATTGGTGAATAGGGTCCAACTGCTGCGCTCATTGACGTACCTCCCGGTTGACTGGCCAGTATGAACCTAGACCAGCGTCGAGCCAACACGCAGCCATTGCGGCAGCCATCACCACCACGCCGCAAGCCACAGGCTCGCTTTCGTCCTTCTCGAGTGTGACGTTGACCGGAGGCATCTGTGCTGCAGAGAGAACGCCAAAAGATCGTATCGTCAAGTCCAGAACCTCACCGTTCTCGTCAAGAGCGATTCCTTCGCTCAGCACCATAGACAGACCTTGGTGCACTGCACCAATGACATAACTTCTCAATGTTGACGTACAAAGGGGATCACCCGCGCTGACATGAACGCTCACCATCCCATCGCTCATCGCCACCGTGGCTGACGCACCATTTGCTGAGGATACTGATAGTGCTTTGCCTGGCTCAGCTCTCACAACGGCCAGGGCCGCAAGTACTTCAGCAACGACTGCGCCACGGTGCGTGATTCCGCAGCGTGGACCCACAATGGATTCAATCTCGAACTCAATCAGTGGGAACTGCAAGCGCAGTGATTCGACAAAATCCGAATAATCATCACTACCCGGCGTACGGCCAATCCTCACGACACCTGAACCATCGCTTCGCAGCGCCAAAGCCAGCGGTGGGCGTTTTGCGCCACGGCGAACCACTTCTTCTCGAGGCCAGGTCAATAGCACGGGTCGCTGCTCTTCTTCAGCTCGTTGACGAGCATCTTCGCGAATGGGTGAGTTCCGCTTCGCCCCGAACGCCCCAGCATTAGCAAATGGTGAGGCAGGCTCTCCTCCTGGTTCGCACCAACTCGTATCGGGTTCAAGGTAGGCAGGTTCAACGAAGGTTGTCTGCAAGCGCACAACTGCCCCGTCCACGTCGGGCAGCGCGAGGGGAGTTCTCAGCGGGTGTGTTGAATTACGGCCTTGAATCTTCGTGAACTGTCCGCGGGCTTCACGTTCTGAAGATGCGACGACGTAGCCCCCATCGGCCGATCCGATACCAACCATGCTGTCAGTGGGTGCGGTATCAATCGCAAAGCCTGGAACGCCAGCCGTTGTCGCTTGTCCCGCCCGCTGGCTCGTTCCGCTCTCGAGCGTGGCTCGAGCAGTGGCCTTCGCCTCGTCACGCGGCGATCCAAGAGGTGCCGAGGGGTCTAATGCTGCAAGAGCGGCTTCGACAATGGGCTGGAAACCTGTGCAACGACAAAGATGTGCGCCAAGTGCAGTGCGCACCTGCGTCTCAGAAGGAACTCCTTTTCGCGCCAATCCCGCTAAGCGCACCAAGATTCCCGGTGTACAAAATCCACACTGGCTTGCAGCTGTTGCGTCGAACGCGGCAAGGAAGCGCTCGCGAAGTTCATGATCGAGCCCATCGAAGGTAGTGATGGATCGACCCTCGACACGGCGAACCGGGGTGACGCAAGAAACTCTGGGCAAGCCATCGACGAGAACCGTGCAACATCCACACTGGCCTTGAGGGGAGCAGCCATCTTTAACACTTTGAAAACGCGGATCAGCACGGAGCGCGTCAAGAAGAGTTCCTTCTGGGTAACAAGAGAGAATGACTCCGTCGACTTCAAGAGCAATGCTGCGCTCTTGGTCCGACGCCATGGGCGTCGATTAGCTAAACGAAGAACCGCAACCGCAGGTTCGCGTTGCGTTCGGGTTCGTGATGTGGAACCCTGCACCATTCAATCCGTCGGCGTAGTCAAGCGATGAGCCTGAAAGCATTTCTGCGCTCTCTTTGTCCACAACAACGCTCACGGTGCCAAAGGTACGCACCACGTCATCCTCGGCAACTTCTGAGTCGAAGAACATGTCATAACTGAAGCCTGAACATCCGCCAGATTTCACCGCAACACGAAGCGCCAACTTCTCGCCGGCGGCTTCGTCGGCTAACAGTTCCGCGACCTTGGTCGCAGCCACATCTGAAAGCGTGACGGGGTCGGGCTTTTTACCAATGTTGACTGACGTTGCAAGCGACATATTCGTTACTCTCCTTGAAGCGTTACGGCTGTGCCTTTTCTGACGGCACGTTCTCCATACTAGCGAGCACCCTTGATTCCAGTGGCACAGCCGGATCTGGACAGTCCAAAGCGGGTGGGGGCTACGGTAAAGGTATGGAGTTCACACCCAGCACGACCGCCTCCTTGCCCTTAGAAGAGGCTATTTCACAACGACTTGCTGGCGTTATCGACCCCGAACTGGGCCTCGATATCGTCTCGTTGGGCATGGTGGGGGCCATTGGGGTCTCCGACGGCCACGTAGAAATCACCGTGGCCTTGACGACGCCCTCGTGCCCGTTGCGAGGGCAGATAGAGCGCGATGTCCGTCAAGCCATCTTGAGCCTTGACGACGTGAGATCTGTCGACATCACGATGGGTCAACTTTCTCCCGAAGCAAAAGCTCGCCTGATGGATACGGCGCGCAGTGCCGCACAACAAGATGCTCCAAACACTTCCATTCCCCTTGGCGCACGGGTCCTGGGTATCTCCTCGGGAAAAGGTGGCGTTGGAAAATCATCGATCACCGCCAACTTGGCGGTTGCGTTGGCCGCACGTGGATTAACCATTGGCGTGATCGATGCGGACATCTGGGGATTTTCTCTTCCTCGTCTCCTCGGCGTCGACGGCCCGGTCGAGGCGAAAGACAAAAAGATGGTGCCTAAGAAGCTCACCGTTGGTTCTGGCGAACTTCGGATTCTGTCGATGGGCTTCTTGGCCGACGAGGAGCAAGCCATTATGTGGCGAGGTCTTATTCTTAACCGAGCACTTCAGCAGTTTGTTGAAGATGCTCATTGGGATGACATCGACTATCTTCTCATTGACTTACCTCCTGGCACTGGCGATGTTCAGATGGGTCTCGCACGACTCCTACCAAAGACTGAACTGTTGATTGTCACCACGCCTCCATTGGCCGCACAAAACGTCGCAGCACGTGCTGCTGATATGGCTCGCCGCGGCAACATTCGCGTTGCCGGTGTGATTGAGAACATGAGCGACTTCACCTGTGAGCACGGAACGTCCTACGCGCTCTTTGGTACTGGGGGTGGCGAGCGTCTCAGCAAGCAACTTGGCGTTCCCTTCCTTGGCACGATCCCAATCGACCCTGCCGTGGCACGGGGCGGCGATATCGGTTCGCCAATTGCCCTTGGAACAGGACCGACATCTGATCGTTTTGCTGAGATCGCTGAACGACTTGTTACCGACGTTGCGCCACTGCGCGAACTTGAAGGCTGCACAGCTCGACTGCTCGCGACGCTTGACGATGCACTCAACAACGCTGAGCTCTAACGCAACGCCGTCTTAGCGAGACTGCAACGTAAACACGCTCTTCATCGTTTGTTCACCTGGTTCGACCGACGCCTCGCCTTGTTGAACAAGATAACGAAGGTGGGCCCAGAGACTCATGGTAGCCACGGTCCTGCGTTGCGCATCAATCTCTGGATACGCCAACGCAACAAGTTCTTCAGGCGATCCTTGCTGTGCGCTCTCAAGACAGGAACGAACAAGGTCGTGGCGCTGAGCTCGATGATGCTCGATATCGTCAATAATCCCCACAGGATTCGTGATCACTCGGCCATGGCCCGGCGCCAGCGAACGCAGCGGAGGCGAAAGGTGTTTGAGCCGCTCAAGATTAATGAGGTAGTCCATCAACGACGCATCGGGTGGCCTAAGAACGACCGTCGACCCTTCCATGATGTGATCACCGGTGAAGAGCATTTGTTCACGGGACAAGAGATAACAAAGGTGGTTCGAGGCATGACCGGGCGTATGCAAGACCTCGAATTGATGATCGCCTTGGCCAACGACATCGCCTTCGCCCAAAAGGACGTCTGGGATAAAGCCATCATCTTCTCCAAAACCTCCGCATGGAGCCCCAAGTTCTCGTGCCAAGGGGTTGGCACCAGGTGCATGATCAATGTGGGTGTGCGTAACGACAACCATCTCTACCGGTCGCCCATCAATGACCTCAAGAAGTCGGCGGCGATGCCTTGCATCATCGGGACCTGGATCGATCACTATGAGTCGATCGCTTCCAATCACATAACTATTTGTTCCCGGTCCCGTCATCATCGATGGATTCGTTGCGGTGACCCGGAATACCTGAGGAGCGATCTCTGTCGATGCTCCTCCTGTTGGAGCGATACCACTTCCCCACTCGCTCAAGGGTTGGGGAGTCTGCACGAACGTCACTCGCTCTCTTGATTGGCCGATGAAGCGATCTGACGGACCGCAGCGTTAAAATCCCCGGTTTGGCCCGGCAAGGATCCCGTTTGAAATGCCTCGTCATAGCCCGGATCACCAGGAAGAAGGATACGAACGCCCTTGTCGGAAACCGTAATTCTCGGAAGAATTGCAGGAACCGATCCAGCTGTTTCGGCCGCAGTGATGAGTTCCTCCACCGAAGCAAATCTACTTATTGCTTGAAGGTTCCGGATCGTCGGAAAAATTAATTCAATATCTCCTTCGCGATGGCGACGCAGCGCATCGTCCGGTGTGATCCACTCATCAGCAATGACTTCGCTCGCATCATGCGCAGCGGTTTGATGAAGAGGCGCTGTTGCGACGAAAAAGCGGGTGTCATAACGACGCGGGGCACCCTCAGGCGTAATCCAGTGAGCAAAGTAATGAAGCCCTCCAACATCAAGTGTGAGGTTCTCTTCGGCAACAACATCAAGAAAGCGTCGCTCTTTATTATTAATTGCGGCACGAAGTTCAACAAAACGTCTTGCTGTCTCGCCGGTGAGTTCAAGCGGCGTCCCGTCTGAGTGCGTGGCGAGCAAGATCCCTGCTTCTTCAAACAGTTCTCGCAAGACCGCAACCCAGTACGCAAGGCCACCTTGTGGTACTCCAAGAATTGAACTTGCCTCTCCGTCATTTCGCCCTCGACAAAATGCTTCGGCTTCAGCACCCCCGTCAACGAGGTCGACCCCACCACCCGGGAAGACATACGCACCACCAACAAAGTCTGAATTCAGATTCCGCTTCACCATCAGAACCTGAAAGCCATGGTCAGGAGCGTCTCGAACCAACATCACTGTGGCGGCTGGGCGAGGTTCAAGCGGGGCTTGGGCGATCGTTTCTTCCATACTTGGCAGGGTAGTGCCGACTACCTCGTCCCTGCAGGCCCTACTACGATAGAGATTTGTTCCCCAGATGAGAAGGCAGCGACCAATGGCTCAGCAACCATCCCGCAAAGACAAACAAGCATCGATAAACCAAAACCGTCAGGTTGGCAATCAATCACGCAAAAAGAGCGCCCCGACGAAAGCTGGCGGTCGATCCAGCGCATCTCTCTTGACCTGGGGACTCGTCGGTGTCGTCATTCTCGCTGTCGTAGGGCTCGTGCTCTACAGCGTCTTGGGCTCAAGCAAAACAACAGCGCCGTCAGGAGGCGGCTCACAGCCCGCGCCAGCATCCGTGAGCGCAGCCGTTACCCAAATCCCGCTCAGTGTCTACAACACAGTGGGAATCACTTCATCGGTGGTCCCGGTCACCGCGCCGACTGCCATTTCGGGCCAACCACCGCTCACCTACCCCAACACATCAGGAACGTCCCTTCCCGGTATGTTCTATTACGGCGCTGAGTACTGTCCCTACTGCGCAGCCGAACGTTGGGCAGTCGCAGCTGCCGTGAGCCGCTTTGGATCACTTTCTGGCCTCAACGTGACGACGTCGTCGAGCACTGATGTTTTCCCAAGTACCCAGACCTTGAGTTTTGCGAAGGCCACTTTTGAAAGTCAGTACTTTGTCATGAAGACAATCGAGAGTTCCACCAATATCCCAAACCCAGCAGGCGGTTATACGACCCTTCAACGACCTACCTCGAGCGAGTCAGCGCTCTTGAAGAAATATGACAACTCCACCTATGTCCCTGGGGGGCAGACCGGCTCGATTCCGTTTATCGATATTGGAAACTCATTTTTGGTCGCCGGTTCGAGCTTCTCGCCCTCTGTTCTCCAAGGACTCAGCCATCAGCAAATTGCTTCAGGCTTGAACGATGCATCGAATCCGGCAACACAAGCCATCGTGGCTGCCGCTAATTACCTGACGGCTTCGATTTGTAAAATCACCAACGGTCAGCCTGGGAATGTTTGCACCTCAAAGGGTGTACAGGCCGCAGCCAAATCGATGAACATCTCGTTCTAAGGACGTGACCGACCTTCACTCTGGCCAGCGAGCAGGAGTCCCTGCTCTTTGGATCATGGTCACGACGGGGATTCTTGCCATATTTGGCCTTGGCGTGTCGATTTATTTGACTATTGCCCACTTTGCCGGAACGCAAGTACTTGCATGTTCCGATGCAGGGCTTGTCAACTGTGCAAAAGTAACCACGTCGTCCCAAAGCGTCTTCGTTGGAATCCCGGTCGCCATACTTGGGCTCGGGTATTTCGTTGTTGCCCTGGCCTTTTACTCCCCATGGGCGTGGAAAAGTTCAATCAGAAATATTCATCTCGCAAGAGTAATCTTTTCGATTCTAGGAATAGGCTTTGTGTTATGGCTGATCACTGCAGAGTTGGTGATCATCAAAAACATCTGTCTTTGGTGTACGAGCGTCCACGTGGTCGCCTTCATCTTGTTCGTGATCACGGTCACGTCAGCACCACGCATTCTTGAAGAGCATCAGTAGCTCTTCTTGCTATGCAGTGTGGCGAATCGCCTCTGACGCTCTCAGTTGAATTCGTGCTCGACGTTCGACTTCATTCAACCCACCCCAAATACCATGTGGTTCTTGAATTTGAAGCGCATAGTCAAGACATTCGCTTCGCACCGAGCAATCCGTACAAATCGACTTCGCACTCGCCTCACGAGCTATCTTGTCTTCTTTGCGTTCCGGCAAACTCGGTGGAAAGAACAGTTCTGCGAACGGTCCTTTACACGCAGCAAGTCGCTGCCATTCTTCCGCAATTGATATCATTCGCCACCCCCCAGTGCGCTGACGTTGGGTCAGTGAGCACAACGTAGCGGTTTGGGCTCTCACCCACAAATCCTAAGAAATCCAATGTTTTTAGCCTTGGAGACAAGGAAATGATCGAAGGTCAGCCTCAATCCAAGGAGCTCTTTTCTTGTCAATCCAGGCTGCGATCAGGCTCCGAAGCACTGGTAAGTTTTACTCCATGGACACCATTGTTGTAGCAAGTGACATTGCATCAGTTCGACGAGATATTGGCAGCCTCCTCGAGGGCCCCGATGCCTCGGTGATCTATGCCAACAGTGGACGAAACGTCCTTGAGATCGTTAAAGAGTCTGAGGTGGATCTCGTGATCGCCGATATGCAAATCGGCTCCATGGGAGGCGTGGCCGTTTGTTTAGAGATGCGCCTTCAAGCCTCTCTGGATGTGATCGATGAAATACCAGTGCTTCTTGTTCTTGATCGTCGTCCCGATGTCTTTCAAGCGAAACGCTCGGGGGCAGATGGCTGGATCGTCAAACCGCTTGACCCTCTTCGAATCCGTGCTGCGGCAAAAGCCCTCCTCAACGATGGTCGCTACGAAGACAACTCTTATGAGCCGGTACCAACACTCGTCGCTGACCACCACTCTTGAGTAGTCAGCCCGACGAACAGATCGAATCCCCTGAAGGTTCGCGTTGGCGACGCCGCAGTCGGCGGGTCTCCCAAGAAGAACGGCTAGAGCCTGAAGAGGAACAGCGACGGAATGAAATCGCAGAGAATCTCACCGAGCTTTCAACGATTCAAATTCGAGAGGTCATGACCCCGAGGATTGACGTTCAAACCCTTGAAACACCAGTCACCGGGATGGACGTTGCTCAAGCAGTGCGGGCCAGTGGACATAGTTGTTATCCAGTTGTCCTCGATGATCTCGATGATGTCGTCGGACTCCTCTTTGTCAAGGATCTCTTTCGTGCGGGACGAGGAGACTTTCTCGAAACGGGATCTGGCCTGAGCGCTGTGGAGATTTCCAAGCGAGTGCGACCAGCTTTGCTGCTTCCAGAATCGATGGATGTTCTCGAGGCGCTCTCAGAGATTCGATCAAAGCGCCGAAGCGTCGCACTGGTGGTCGATGAACACGGGGGCGTTGCCGGCATTATCTCGCTCAAGGATCTCCTCGAGCCACTCGTTGGCGATCTCACTGACGAACTTGCCGATATCGAAGAGCCTCAAGTATCACGGGTGGATTCAAATCGGTGGCTCGTCGACGGACAGATCACGTTAGATGATCTCGCAGATTCAATCGGCCTTGACTTACCCGAGGGCGAGTACGTAACACTGGGTGGCTATCTCTTTGATGCATTTGGCCGCATTCCAGATGAAGGCGATGACGTCTCAACTGGGAACTGGAATTTTCGCATCCAAAGGATGGATAAACGAAGAATTGAAGACGTGGTGATTGGAAAAATCAACAGCCAGGATGTTGATCAATCAGATTCAATGCCCGACACATAAGGTTGAATTGAGATGAGTCGCAGAGATCGAAAGATTTAGCTGCCCATGTGGAGGTAACTAGGAAGCTCGGGCATCGTCACCTGAGCGAAAATGAATAATCCAACGGTACCTAACGTCATGACCCAGGCACCAATAGTCTTTACTTTTTCCAACGTATCCTTTGACCCAAGCCAGCGGTGCCAAAGCAGAGCCACAACCCAAGTTCCGGCCCAGACAACAACCGACCACACCAGAAAGCTCGCGCTCCAGAGGACCGTTTGAACGTAGCCCACACTGATCAAGTTGTACTGAGGAATAACACTAAAACTTATGGATTCACCGATGACGACGACGAGGGCAACGCAACTCAGAGCGGCGAGAGGAAGATACGAGCGTCTCCATGCCAGCACTGCGATAAGTGCCAACAGTCCTATTTCGAAAAACGCCAGCGACAAGGGATGCCCGAAGACTCCACTCATCGTTGGATAGAAGAAACCACTCGTTGTACGAAGGAAAAATGGCGGCCAGGAAAAGATTGCCGCACCAGCTTGAAAACCAAGCTTAAAGCCATTATGAGGCACACCGCTCCCACTATGGGCAAGACCGGAAAGGTTCGGGTGACTTCCAAAAAAGTTTTGTACGAGCGGAGCGATCCAACAGATCAGACCCACAATGAGTGAGATCCAGGCCCAGCGCCATCGAGTTGGCCGACCCGTCAAGACCAAGGCGGTAATCGGTGCAAGGACGACAAGCGCAGCACATGGCACAAAATTGATCAAGTGAGTCTGCATGGCCACCGATGCTGTTATCACTAAGACCGGCATCCAGCACCATGATCCGCAAGCAACAACCCAGGCCAAGACCATGGATGCCATTAGAAAGGGAATCGGAAAGTACGCGTTCCATAAAAGATCGGTCCTGGTGACAGGTATTTTCCATAATTGATCAACGCTGGCCAACGCAATCATGAGGCAAGCGAACCACTGCCGTTGCGACCACGCCGCTTCAATAGCGATTGACAGGACCACTGCACCAGCGATTGCAGCGCCGATGACTTGGCCAGCGACGGGAGCGATTCTCACAGGAATTGCCAAGATCCAGTACATCATTGGACCTGGGTCAAAGAGGATGACACCGTCAGTTCCTTGCGTTGTTGTTTCGGGCCCGACGAGTGGTGGGTGCAGGGAAAAGACGTTGATGGAAGGAATCGTATTCCGTACCTGATCTCCATTAAGGAGAAAACCGTGCACAAGTGCCATGATCGCCGGGATGAGGAATGATCCCCAGACCACAAAATGACTTATCCACCTCAGGCTGTTTGGTGTCACTCTTGTGAGGGAAGCGAGTGACCAAGGAGTCTTGGAGCGACGCGAAGGATCAGTCATTTCTTTGTTAACAACACTCACCGAAAAATCACTCCAAGTCCCAGCGAGCCATACATGCAGGCGATTGTAGTCCAAGTCATCATTTGCAATTAGGAATTCTTGGGGAAAGCGTTGCTCACAAAGAGTATGGTTGAGCACCTGAGGTTGAAGCAATTCAACTCACGGGCTGTGGCGCAGTTTGGCAGCGCGCTGCGTTCGGGACGCAGAGGTCCCCGGTTCAAATCCGGGCAGCCCGACCACTACCGCTTTCTCAAAATGAAGCAGACGGCGAGTTAGATCCCGATTCCTTTACGAACCGTCTCTTTCTCTTTCTTTGCAGTGCGCTTTTCTTTCAGCGTCTTACCCTGCTTCTTCGTGGCACCCTTGCGGGGAGACTTATCAGACATATCGGCCCCCTTCCTTCTCTGAGGCTACTCCGATTCAGCACAATCACTGGGTCGCTAAGAATTGAACTCAAGGACGAGAATTTCCGAGAGTGAACTGACCGTAAGATGGAAAAGAGCACTAGTTAAGGAATTCCATGAACGTTCTCGCTACCACAAGCATCTTTCTTGAAATCGCTCGATCGTTACGAGAAGCCTTTTTCATGTTCTGGGAAACCCTCTGGGCTCTCGTTCTTGGATTCACACTTTCCGGATTCGTTCAAGCATTCGTTTCAAGAACAACAATGCAGCAGCGCCTTGGATCTCGTTCTCCAATCGCTATTTTTCGAGCATCCGCTTACGGCATGGTCTCGTCGAGTTGCTCCTACGCAGCTTCGGCCTTAAGCAAGTCACTCTTCAAAAAAGGTGCCGACTTTGTAACTTCACTAGTTTTTATGGTCGCATCGACCAACTTGGTCGTTGAACTCGGTCTCGTACTCCTGGTGCTCATGGGTTGGCAGTTCACAGCCGCTGAGTTCGTCGGTGGACCAATCATGATTGTGTTGTTGGCCCTCTTTGGTGGGCTTGTCTTTACTGCGGGGGCGATAAAGATAGCCCGTCACCACCTCAGTCAAAAAGAGGCACAGGAGGAGGCACACCACGGGGTCACTGAGGAACGCGCGGAAGAACTCGAACGCTCCGGGTTCAAAGAAAAAGTCCATTCGCTCGCTGCGTGGTCTGATGGTGCGAATTACTCAATCGCTGACGCCACCATGTTGAAAAAAGAACTGGTGATTGGCTATCTCGTCGCAGGATTTCTCGCCACATTGGTCTCTCAAAATGTTTGGAATGCGCTTTTCCTCCATGGACACGGGAATTGGACCACGATCGAAAATGCATTTGTTGGTCCGCTGATTGCCATTTTGAGTTGGGTCTGTTCTATTGGGAATGTTCCGCTTGCCGCAGCGCTCTGGTCCGGAGGAATTTCTTTTGGCGGGGTGATTGCATTCGTTTTTGCGGACCTCATTGCTATGCCATTGATATTGGTTTATGCAAAGTTCTATGGCTGGAAAATGGCGTTGCGCATCGTTGCGCTGTTCTATCTGGTCATGGTGAGCGGAGGTCTCCTTACCGAAATCATCTTTCGGGGTGCGGGTGCGATTCCGACTCGACGAATTCTCTCGGTTGGAACTTCGCACTTCTCATGGAACTACACGAGCTACCTCAATATTTTGTTTCTCGTCATTGCGTGCGTCGTCTACTGGCTCGCAAAACAACGTACCCGCCTTGGTGGAGGGAAGGGATACGCCATCGATCCGGTCTGTGGAATGCAAATAGAACAAGCAAACGCAGCAGCGCAGTGTCTCTACGAAGGCGTTACGTACTATTTCTGCGCCGACCGGTGTAGAACGCGATTCATTGAAACTCCAGAGGGATTTCTCCACTAAACCACGGAGTAAGCCCCCTGCCGTGGGTGGAGATGCAACGACGCGCACTACTATTAAGGCACGGCGAGCGAAAGGAAGAGCTGTGAGCGATCGACGGCGCACTTCAACGTCAAACTTTGGCGTTTCGGGCCGTGAAAGCCACGATGCCTCAGGTTTCTACGACCGCTTCCGAGCTCCCGAGCTTTCAGAAGATCGAACAATCCTGCCTGCCACGCCGGTTACGTCTCCCTTTGTGACGGGGGATGCCAGAGACATGGCCCAGGTCAAAGACGGCTCCGTCGCATTAATCATCACTTCTCCTCCCTATTTTGCAGGCAAGCAATACGAAGAGGAACTAGAGCGAGATGGAATTCCTTCTTCCTACTTGGAATACCTCACGATGCTCACCGATGTTTTTCGTGAGTGCGTGAGAACCCTTGAGCCTGGTGGTCGGATCGCCGTCAACGTAGCGAACCTCGGACGCAAGCCCTATCGAAGTCTCTCAGCTGACGTTATTCACATTCTTCAAAGTGAGCTTGGACTCTTGTTGCGAGCAGAATTGATCTGGCAGAAGGCAGAGGGCGCAAGTGGCTCGTGCGCATGGGGTTCGTATCGTTCGGCTTCCAATCCAGTCATTCGCGACGTGACTGAGCGCATCATCATTGCCAGCAAAGGAAGATTCGACCGAGCACTGTCGGTCAAAGAACGAGAAAAACAAGGACTGCCGTCACGTTCTTCGATTGGTACCGACGATTTTCTCGCCACCACACTTGACACCTGGTCAATTCCGCCCGCAAGTGCTCGACGAGTCGGCCACCCCGCCCCCTTCCCGGTTGAACTGCCCCGCCAACTCATTCAGCTCTATACATTTATCGATGATCTTGTGCTTGACCCGTTCATGGGATCGGGAAGCACACTGGTCGCTGCTGCACAACTTGAACGTCGTTTTATTGGCTACGACCTTGATCCCACCTATGTCGCGCTCGCTCGAGAACGCGTCGAGAAAGAAGGGCTGATCACCGATCACCATCTTTCCAACGATGCAGCAAGTCTCCGTGGCGAGAACGCGCTCATCGACGCTGGATTCACGATCATTGGTTCGGGAAGAAAAGTACCTGGCACATCGGTCACTGTCGACTCCATTGCCCAGGACAGTGTTGGAGGCTCCTGGTACGTCAACGTCTTCGGAGAAGGGATGCAATACCGAGGTGGTCTGAGTCGCCTTGAGGTCGCATTTCGAGTCCTCGGCCAAGTAGCTGCACTTCGAGGAGTCCTCGAAGAATCCGATCGGATACTCATCCTCACGACTCAAAGAATTGATCCGAAGAGCGAGTCCTGGGCCGCCCTTCACGCAGGCGGGGCCGCCTTGGGTTTTGATCTCGTCGATCTCTCGTCTCCTTCTGCGATTGCCCGACTCAACGAGTACGGCGTCGGCCTCCAGGGATTATTGGCCGGATTCTGGAGTGAAGAAGCAATTCACTCCACCGAAACCCCCGCTCCATGACCCCCGCTCGGTGGGAACAAGCAACGCCAGCATGCTTTTGGCTGGACCGGAACGAGAGACCGGAACCTCGTTCTCCAATCGAAGAAGACCTCCAGGTGGATCTTGTTGTCGTCGGTGGGGGATTGACCGGCCTTTGGACCGGTCTCCAGGCGCTTGAGCGCAATCCAGGACAAACGGTGGTACTCGTCGAAGCAACTCGCATCGCTGAAAATGCATCGGGGCGTAATGGTGGGTTCTGCGCAGCATCACTGACGCACGGTGACCCCAACGGACGGGCTCGTTGGCCCAACGATATGCCAGCATTACGATCGCTCGGGAAAAAGAATCTTCGAGAAATCAAAGAGACGATTCAACGACACAACATCCATTGTGACCTTGAGGCAAGCGGTCAACTCGATCTTGCTGTTGCACCATGGCAAGCAAAAGACTTACGCAACGAGTATGCACTCTTGCAACAAGAAGGAGAAGATGTTTCTTTTCTTGACCGTGATGCTATCCGTGAAGAAATCTCATCTCCGTTAGCTCTTGCCGGTCTCCTTGATGCAACAGGTCAAGTCATGGTCGACCCAGCCCGTTTGGCGTGGGGACTCGCCGCTGCTTTCGAATCACTCGGAGGGATCATTGCTGAACAATCTCCTGTTCTTGCACTTAGAAAAAGTGCAGTCGGAATCAACGTTGTCACGTCGTCGGGAACGGTCAATGCTTCGCGTGTTGTTGTGGCGACGTCAGCATTTCCTTCATTGGTAAAGCGAACGAAGGGTTCGGTTGTTCCGGTCTATGACTACGTCTTGATGACCGAACCGCTTAGCGATCAGCAATATAAGGAGATCGGTTGGCAGCACCGACGAGGAATTGGAGACGCTGGAAATCAGTTCCACTATCTACGACTTACCGCCGACAATCGAATTCTCTTTGGGGGCTACGAAGCGGTCTACCGATTCAATCAAAAAGTCCGAGCTTCCTACGACCAAGACCCTAAAATATTTAGCCTGCTTGAGCAGCACTTTGATGCCATGTTCCCATCACTCAGGAATGTGAATTTCTCCCATCGATGGGGAGGGGCTATTGATACATCTACCCGATTCGCTGCATCCCTGCAGAGAAGCCATAACAATCGGGTGATCACTGTCAATGGCTTCACCGGTCTTGGTGTCGGCGCATCAAGATTTTTCGCAAACGCGGCCTTGGATCTGCTCAATGGTGAAGAGAATGAGGTGACTCGACTTTCGATGATCCGCCACCATGCGATTCCCTTTCCTCCCGAGCCGATTCGCTTTTTCGGCATCACCGCGACTCGGCACGCCATCGCACGTGCCGACACCAACGAAGGCAAAAGAGGCTTATGGTTGAGATTTCTCGACCGCCTCGGCTTGGGATTCGATAGTTAGTGAAAATGTTCGCCACCATTGCAGTCAATGGTCTGGCCTGTTATCGAACTCGAAAGCTCTGACGCCAAAAAGACGACGGCTCCTGCAACCTCTTCATCGCGGGGAATGCGTCCCAGCGCAATCGGTCCCTCAATTTCCTTTTGAACATCGGCCTCTGAAATTCCACGCTGCTGTGACGTCATCTGGAGATACATGTCAACACTTGGTCCTTGCATCCAGCCAGGTACAACGGCATTGACCCGGATATTTTTCTCTCCGAGTTCGAAAGCGAGCACACGTGTTGCGGTCAATAATCCACCCTTCGATGTTGCATAGCCACCCTGAAGGGGCTGTGGTTGTCGTGCCACCAGCGAAGCAACCATGACAACAGAACCACCCCCTGCTTGCTCCAGGTAAGGGAGTGCTGCTTTTGTCATCCGAAGTGATCCAAACACATTTGTTCCAGTAATTTTTTCCCATTGCTTAAGATCAACATCTTCAAATTTTTGAAAGGCATCAAATCGGAATGCGTTATTTACTAAAACGTCGACGCTGCCCAACTCCTGCTGTGCAAGTAGACACAGAGCAGCGCACTGCTCCTCGTCGTTGATGTCCGTCGAAAGGGTGACAACTTTTCTTCCCAAGGCTTCAATCTCTTGTGCCACGTCATCAAGACTTGATTGTCGGCGTGCACCGAGAACAAGATCAGCTCCGTTGGCGGCAAGGCGGACTGCCGCTCGTCGACCCAGGCCTGGTCCAACGCCAGACACAATTGCTACTTTTCCCTTAAGTAATTCAGATTCTTGTTCCATAAGAATTCTCCTCGTTTGTTTCCTGCGAGGTTACCTACAATCAGGCTGGCACAAATGATGCCTTTCAATCGTGGTTCCTACCGCCTACAATGAGGGGCCCGGTTGGGGTTCTGACTTACCCCCTTTTGAAATATCCACAACAGAACCAATTAACCGCTATCTTTCAGTCATTTTGACAACGTGGAAGAAGAGAAGACGATGACCTCACGAAGCCTGTTTCGACGCACGACCTCCATCGCATGCTCCCTGGCACTCCTTTTCTCTGTGTTTGTGGCCCTTGGCTTCTCTCTTGTCCAAGCGGACGCTGGTGCCGCAACGGGTC
>CAIKCI010000027.1 GCA_903825895.1 uncultured Actinomycetes bacterium | reverse complement strand
TTTCATCGAAAAAAATAAACGTTATTCAGGAATGATGTCAACCAGTTTGCGGCCTTTACGGGCGCCAAACTTGACTTTGCCATCTACCAGGGCAAATAGCGTGTCGTCTTTGCCAATACCCACATTCAGCCCTGGGTGGAAGCGTGTCCCGCGTTGGCGCACGATGATTGACCCGCCCGTTACTTCGGTGCCGTCATAGACCTTGACGCCGAGTCGCTGGGCATTGGAATCACGACCGTTCCTGGTTGACCCACCACCTTTGGTCTTTGACATGAGTGCTCCTTAGGCCTTCGTTGAGATGCCGGTGATCTTCACCGTCGTGTACTTCTGACGGTGACCCCAGCGAGTGGACTGGTTCGACTTGTTCTTGTAGGTCATGGCGTTGATCTTGGGGCCCTTTTCCTGGCCCACAATCTCTGCCGTCACTGAGGCCTTGGCCAATTCAGCGGGCGTGGACAGAACCGTGTCGCCGTCGACGATAAGGACCGTCTCAAATGAGATCGACTCCCCTTCTGCTTCTTTGCGGAGATCGACGCGAAGGACTTGCCCTTCTTCGACTCGTTCTTGAATGGATCCTGTGCGAATGACTGCGTACATAGCCTTTTTACTCTAGCCGATCTACTGGGGGTCCTGAAACCTCTTCAAAATTAGGGCAAGTCAGCATCGAAGGCGACGCCACGACCCTCGCAGGTCGGGCAGGTCGTCGAAACGGACTCCATGAGCCCTTCGGAGATGCGCTTTCGGGTCATCTCCACGAGACCCAACTCTGAGATGTCGAAGACTTGGGTACGGGTCTTGTCTCTCGCCAATGCTTGGCGCAGTGCTGCGGCAACCTGTTCACGGTGCGCCTTGGCCTCCATGTCGATGAAGTCGATCACGATGATTCCGCCGATGTCCCGCAAACGCAGTTGGTGAGCCACTTCTTCGGCAGCCTCCAGGTTGTTCTTAAAGACCGTCTCTTCAAGCGTGGTCTTGCCGACGTTTTTGCCGGTGTTGACGTCAACCACCGTCAGTGCCTCGGTGCGCTCAATAATCAGCGACCCGCCTGACGGGAGCCAGACTTTGGTATCCAGCGCCTTGTGAAGTTGTTCGTGGACGAAATAGCGCTCAAAGAGCGGCAGCGTCTCTTTTTCTCGGTCGTAATGCTCAACGCGATCAACCATCTCGGGGCTTACCTGTGAAACATAGCTTTTGACTTGTTCAAACAGCGTTGCGTCGTCGATCAAGACGCCGCGGTAGTCGCTATTGAGTTCCTCACGCAGCATGCGGACGGCAAGATCAAGTTCCCGGTAAAGCAGTCCAGGTCGGCTTACCTTTTTGGCTTCAGCCTCAATGGCGCTCCAGCGCTGTGTCAACTCCTCAACGTCACGGGTGAGCTCTTCTTCGGTCGCCCCTTCGGCGGCCGTTCGAACAATGAGTCCATGTCCCTTCGGGCGAATCTCGTCAAGGATTTTCCGTAATCGACGACGCTCGTTGTCGCCAAGGCGCTTCGAGATCCCGATGGTCGCTGAGTTCGGCACCAAGACCGCAAAGCGTCCTGGAAGGGAAACTTCTTGTGTCAGCCGTGCACCTTTTTGGCCGATGGGGTTTTTTGTGACCTGACAGACCAGTAACTGCCCTGGCTTGAGAACGTCTTCGATACGGGCCGCTTGGGCGGTCTCAGCGTCGACGTCATCGGGGTCATAGTGAACGTCGCCTCGATAAAGAACAGCATTCTTCGGAATACCAATATCGACGAACGCTGCTTCCATGCCTGGAAGCACATTTTGGACGCGCCCAAGATAGATATTGCCGTCGATCTGATTCGTCTCATCGCTCTCTTTGACCACATAGTGCTCAACGAGCGTGCGTCCTTCGAGCATGGCGATGTGCGTTGTGGTGCCCTGGACGTGCACGCACATCATGTACCGGCCCACACTGCGACTTTTGCGGTCTTTGCCACCTCGCCGACGGCGCTTCCGGGGGGTGCCTTCTGCGGCTGGCTCCTCGGAGCCCTCCTCGTCGTCGCCCTTTGCCCCGGCGTTGGCCGGGATCGGCGTTGGGGCACGGTCTTCTCGTGCAGGACCAACTGGGGTCACGACCGCACCCTGCTCTCCCCCACCTCCAGGTCGGGTATCGCCGATCCTTGGAGCGGGCCGCGAATCTCCAACTTCGGGGGACCCATCGGTCGCCGCAGTGGCCGCTATGGCTGGTTCTTCAGCAACTGCCTCGACGGCGAGGTCGGGGGTTGTGGCTTCTACTTCTGGTGTTGCGTCGTGCTCTGTCATTGGACAAGAGCCTCCTCATCGTTCTCATGAGCTGCTCATTGCAGCTGGCTGTGTAGTCGCACCGTAGAGCCGTCCATCCTCCGTGAGGGGCTCGACACGACTACCTTCAATTTCAATAAACTGTGCACTTCGACTCGCACGGACGAGCCTCACGCTTGAATCCAGAACGCTCAGCAGTTCTGCCGGCCGCACACCTCTTGGTTTGGTGGCGAGTTCAGCACTAAGCCGCACTGCCCCGGGTCGTGAACCCGGGCCTTCAACTACAAGATCACACACACTCGGCCGTAAGTCATCGTTAACTTTTCGACCTTTTCGTTCTCGTTCAATCGGGAGGTGTTCAGCCGCCAGCAGGTGTTTGACCCGCTCGGTTAGCTCAACTTCACCCATTCCAGATACCTCCACGATCCAAGAACACAATGTTACTTCTTCTTGGAGCGATCCCTTAGAACCGTTCAGGCTATGAGCACTCACCACTTCAAGGCCCTCAGGCATCATGGAGTCCAACAGCGCGACGACCTCGCTCAAGTCGCCCGATTCTCCAGCCAATGCCTCGACGCCCGTGGCAAAACGGATGTCAACGAACTCCGCTTGGGACTCACATCCCGTCGGCAGGGCCAGGGAGAAACTCAGGAGTGGCCGAGGTGAGAATCCCTCTGAGTAGGCCACCGGCAGGTGGGCTCGGCGCAATGCCCGCTCCCAGCTGCGCGCGACGTCTCGCTGAGAGATGTAGCGAATCCGTCCCGTCTTCGTATAGCGAAAGCGAAGGCGTTCTGGGATGGGTTCTCTTTCTTGCGTCATGGTCTCAGCGACTCAGCGAAACTGGAACGCCGAGATCGAGGTGTTGGCCCGTCCCTTGACTTCCTCCCGCAGGAGCTTGGGGCGATGCCACGATATGTTCGATGCCGTAGTTCGTGCAGGCTCCACAGTCGTAACAAGGAGTCCAACGACAGTCTTCAAGACCAACTTCTCCCAACGCATCGCGATACTCACCCACGAGGAAATCTTTGTGCAATCCCGCTGAGAGGTGGTCCCACGGGAGCACCTCATCCACGTCGCGTTGGCGAATGGTCATCGCATCAATATCGAGACCTTCAGCAACGATCGCTTGTTGGAAGAGGGACAAGTCAAAGTGCTCAGACCATTCTTGGAACGTGCCTCCGGCTCGCCACACTCTCTCGAGCACAGCTCCAACGCGACGATCTCCTCGAGAGACGATTCCTTCGGCCAAGGTGGCTGCTGGTTCGTGCCACTTGATCTGCAGACCCCGGGTCTTTTTGGCAGCCTCTCGAAGCAACGCGATTTTATGCTGCAGTTCTTGCAAGGTGTTCTGACGATGCCATTGAAAGGGCGTTTGGGCTTTGGGGACGAACCCGCCGACCGAAGCCGAAACGGTGATGTTGGCGTGATAGCGCTTGCCGATTTCCACACAGCGTGCACCAAGTTCAGCGATCCCCAAGACGTCTTCATCGGTTTCGGTGGGCAGTCCAATCAAGAAGTACAACTTGACGCGTCGCCAGCCTTGAGAAAACGCCGCATCCACCGCAGCGTAGAGATCATCATCGGAGATCAACTTATTGATCACCTTTCGCATGCGCCACGTGCCGCCCTCAGGGGCGAAGGTCAATCCCGTTCGCTTGACTTGTTGAATCTTTGCGGCCGTTGCCACCGTGAACGCATCGACCCGCAATGAGGGAAGCGATACGGACACCCGTCCGCCATTCGCTGGGTCGTCGACGACAGAGGTCACCACGCCTTCAATGTCGGAGAAATCTGCCGTGGACAGCGAGGTGAGGGCGACCTCTTCATAGCCCGTGCGCTCAATACCTCGCTTGACCATCTCAATTACTTGTGCGGCAGGACGCTCACGCACGGGGCGGGTAATCATGCCAGCCTGGCAAAAACGACAGCCTCTGGTACACCCTCTGAAGACTTCAACATTGAGTCGGTCGTGGACGACCTCCATAAGAGGTACGAGCTGGTTCTTCGGATACGGCCAGTCCCCTAAGTCAGCGATTGTTCTTTTTTCGACGATGCCAGGAGCATGGTCATTCAGGATCGTGAGCCCTATCTGTTTTGGTCCATCGAAAATCGGCGCATAGAAACTTGGGATGTACACCCCGTCGACCTGGGCCAAGGCTTCGAGAACGCTCCGACGTTCTCGGGTGGCTGGGTCTTCATCAAGCCATCGCTTCATGACGACCGTGATCTCACTGATCACTTCTTCACCTTCGCCGAGGACAACCGCATCGAGAAAATCAGCCAAAGGCTCTGGATTGTAAGTGCAGTGTCCGCCCGCAATCACGATGGGGTCGTTGACGCCACGATCAGCGCTGTGGAGCGGGATGCACCCTAAATCGAGCATGTTCAACAGATTCGTATAGGTCAACTCTGCTGAAAGATTAAAGGCCACCACGTCAAATGCTTGGGCCGCAAGGTGATTCTCAAGGCTAAAGAGAGGAATCCCGGCTCCTCTCATGGCGGCTTCCATGTCACTCCACGGTGCATAGGTTCGCTCGGCGACTGCATCATGACGCTCGTTCAAGATCTCGTACAAGATTTGAAGACCCTGATTGGGGAGTCCGATCTCATAGGTGTCCGGGTAGGCCAAGAGCCAGGCCACCGAGTCAGATGAATGGAGAGGAAGTTGCGACCCCATCTCGCCCCCGACGTAGCGCGCCGGTTTTTCGACATGAAAGAGTAGTGGTTCAATTTCTTCGAACAGCGAGTTCATTCCTTGAGTCTATGGCGACCCTAGGGTCGGGGTCTTCACACTGCGCCCGGGTGCAACTCAGCCCGCCGGCACCGTTGTCGGAGGGACATACCCCGCCGGCGGAACAGTTGCGGGGGCCGTATTTGAAGGAGGCGATGACGGCGTCGGGAACTTGACCGGGCCCACCGGGTTGGCCACCAAGTAATTGAAAGTATTCGCCACCACCGGTGCGGCGGCACTTGCTCCGTAGCCACCTTGGTCGATGACACAGACGATGACGTACTTGGCGTTGGGCACAGGGCCAAAGCCCACAAACCACGAGTTGGGCTCAAGTCCCGGCGCGTTCGACGCCGTTCCCGTCTTGCCACCGACTTGGAAGGCATTCATATCGAAGTGGGCATACTGCTGAAACGTGGCGTACGCAGTTCCCGATTTATTATTTACGACCCCGAGAAGACCCTGGAGTATCGGTTGCAGCGTCGATGCAGGGAGCGAAACGTGGTTGACCACGCGCGGTTGGTATTGGTGGATCAGTGTTCCCGACGGCGACACCACACCAGCGGCGACTTGTGGGGCGTAGCGAGTGCCTCCATTAATGAATGTTGAGTAAGCCGTTGCCATCTGCAGCGGCGAAACGCTTGTCGAACCCTGCCCAAAAGCCATCTCGATGTTGTCACCTACATACCATGTGGTATTCGGGAATGCGTTGGGCGCTTGCGCGTGGAGCTGTTGTCGCACAGCTTGAGAGTCAACGCGACCGACTGCTTCGCCGAACAGGTCAATCCCTGATGGTTGACCCAGGCCATACTGCGCCGCTACGTTTTGAATAGGTGTTTGACCATACTTCGACGTCTGTGAGCCGAAGAGATAGCCGAGGTTATAGAAGTAATAGTCCGATGATGCGGTGAGCGCCATGGGGAGGTTTACTTCACCCAATCCTCCGCTCTCATCGTCATGAAAGACACAGCCCGCTCCACCGGCGATGCAGCTCGGTGTCGTGAAGGTTCCGGTGTCGTTGACGTACTGCCCTGCGCTGATTAATCCATCATTCAGTGCAGCAGTAGCCGTCACCATCTTGAACGTTGACCCCGGCGTGTAGAGGCCCCCAATGGCATAGTTGTTCAATGCGCCGCTTTGCAAAATCGTGTTTAAGCTGGCTTGGGAAATTCCCCCGACAAACTGAGTCAAGTCGTAGGAGGGATAGCTGGCCATCGCCAGGATTGCCCCGGTCTGAGGATCCATAACAATCGCCGCTCCGTTGATGGCCGGCGGAAACTTTCCGGAGCGAGCATCAACCGTTTGGCGATCGGCCAAGATCTGCTGTTCGAGATTGGCTTGCAGATTTTGCTGGAGGCCAAGATCAAGGTTGAGCACCAACGTGTCTCCTGGAATAGGGGCTTTCTCTTTTACGATTCCTTGCACCAGACCTTGGGCATTCACCTCAATGGCTTGATAGCCGGGTACTCCTCGAAGAGAACTTTGGTAAAAATCCTCGATCCCACTTTGGCCGAACGCTGATGCTTGGGTGTAACCCTTATTGGGGTTCTGGGCGAGTTGCGAGGAGGAAATCGCTCCGACGTAGCCCAAGACATGGGGAGCCACGCTCCCCCCTTGCGGGTAGACACGGGTCGTCGATGCCTGAATGGTGACGCCCGGATACTCAGATTGGTGTTCCTCGAGAAACTGAATCGTGGCGTTCGGTGCATTGGTCTCAATCGGTGCCGGTTGATACGGATCGTACTTTGGATTATTTAAAATGGCCTGGACCTGCGCCGGGGTCTGCCCGGTAAGCGCAGCGACTTGCCCGATGACTTCAGGGTGCTGCGATGCTTCAAGTCGACTCAGGACGATGTCTTGGTTCACTTGATTGCCAACGAGCACCGTGTCGCTTCGGTCGACGATCTGCCCTCGAGGGGGCTGCACGGTGACAATACGAATCTGGTTGGCGGTCGCATTGGCCTTTGAGACGCTTGCGTTCACAACTTGCAGGGAAAAGAGCCGAAGGATCAGGAGGGAAAAGAGTATGACGAACACCGATCCCACCACGATGAGGCGAAACGGAGGGCGGGCCTCAACTTCGTCGGGCGAGGGAACCAAATCTGCCATCGACATTCCTCGCCGCTCACGTATGCGCGGTTGTCGGGTTTTGCGACCTTTGAGACGAAACCAACTCACCAGTTCGTCACCTCAGTGGAGATCCGCCGCTGCCCCTTTCGCTCCCCGAATGACCAGTTCACAGCCATCCAGATCGGGATGGTGAGCACAGCGGCGGCTACACCCACGATGGGGAGCAGTAGGAGATAGTTCACACTGACGAACTGATCCTCACCAAAGATGTAGCCAAGCAGGCCATAGGAGGCCACTGCCAGCATTGACGTACCGGCCCCAAGGAGTGGCGTAACCCACCAAGCTGACCCCTCCAGGGAAAGACCATTACGCTCAGCGATTGTCCCGATGGCGTAGCCCAGCAAGGTCGCAACGAGTGCAGTCAGTCCAAACGGCGTGGGCTGAAGGCAGTCCAGAGCAATTCCTGCACCAAATCCCGTCACGGCACCAAGCTCAGCTCCTCCGACCAATCCCGCAGCAACAGGGAAGAGCCAAATAATTTCTGGATGCAAGGCGTCAAGGGAGAGTTTGGAAACGATGGTGACCTGAATAATCACACCCACGAGCACGATCAAGGCCAAACGGAGCCAGTTGATTCGACTCATGCGGGCGGCTCCCACAGCAGCACGTCAACGTAGCCAAGGCTCTTGAGATTAGCCAGCGGTGCAACCGTGATTGCCATCTGCGTGGCATTTTGAGGGTTCGCTACGCTCGTGACTTTCCCGATAGGAAGCCCGGCCGGAAACTCAGCACTTTGTAAGCCATTGGTATAAACCACCGCACCTTTTGAAACGGCAGAGTTCGGTGCGATGTAGTTCAAGGTGAGCGATTTGTTGTACGACACGCCGTTGATGATTCCCTGAACACTCGAGGTACCTACTTGCGCGCCGACTCGAGAAAGTCCATCGTCAATCAAGCGGACCGTTGCCGTTGAATGCGACACAATGACCACTTGGCCAACGAGGCCCCCGCTCCCGACCACCGGCATGCCAACGGCAACACCTGAACTGCTTCCCTGATTGATTTCAATCGAGGCCGCGAAGTTCGACACATTGAGGTTGATTGTCTGCGCGGTGACCGTAGGGATCGACCCTACGAAACCTAAGCCCTGCAACGCGTTAATCTGCGCGAGTTGTTGACGCTCATATTTTTCGATGAGGCGTTGCTGTTGAAGCGTATTCACTTGGGCTTGGAGTTTTTGGTTCTCTGAGGTCACTGCCCCATAGTTCAGCGCACCGGAGAAGAAATTACCGATCGGCCTCGTCGCAGCGTTAACGACGTCAACCAATGGCGACAACACCGTGGACCCAACGCTCCGCAGACTCGACGTAATTCCTGCAGATGTACCCAGCGAAAGTGCGATCAGCGTGATGGCTGAAAGGACCAAGACAGCGAAAGTCGTGAGTGACCGGCGGGACCGGCGGGTAGCCATGAGACGGCGCTCGGCAAACTCAGCGAGTCGTGGACGTAATCAAGACTCGCTTGAGAGCGTCAAACTCCTCGAGGCACTGCCCACTCCCGATTGCCACACAGTTCAGCGGGTCCCGAGCCACCACGATGGGCATCCCTGTTTCCTGCTGAATTTTTGCGTCAAGACCGTGAAGCAGTGCCCCTCCGCCGGTCAACACAATGCCTTGTTCCATGATGTCTGAGGCCAGTTCAGGTGGGGTCTTATCCAAGGTGACCTTCACGGCGTCGATAATTGCCGTGACCGGCTCTTCGATGGCTTCTCTGATCTGCTCGGTCGAGATCACGATGGTCTTTGGGAGACCTGAGACCAGATCTCGGCCACGAATCTCTGCCCGAAGCTCCTCTTCGAGTGGGTAGGCCGACCCCAGGGCAATCTTGATTTCTTCGGCCGTTCGCTCACCAAGGGCCAGAGAGAACTCTTTCTTGGCGTAGGCGACGATGGCTTCATCGAGCTCGTCGCCACCGATACGAATCGATTGACTGTTCACAATGCCGCCAAGGGAAATCACGGCGACCTCGGTGGTTCCTCCACCGATGTCCACGACCATGTTTCCTGTTGGTTCGTGCACAGGAAGGCCGGCACCGATTGCCGCTGCCATAGGCTCTTCGATAATAAAAGCTTTACGAGCTCCCGCATACTCGGCAGCTTCCATGACGGCGCGTTGTTCAACACCGGTAATCCCTGACGGCACGCAAATAATCATGCGGGGCTTTGCGAAGCGTCGCTGATGAACCCGATGGATAAAGTAGCGAAGCATCTTTTCGCAGATCTCAAAGTCAGCGATCACTCCATCTTTGAGGGGACGAATCGCTTGAATGTTGCTGGGCGTTCGACCGATCATCCGCTTCGCCTCTGCGCCAACAGCTAATGGTCGACCGTCTTTGACGTCAACGGCAACCACGGAAGGTTCGTTCAAGATAATGCCGCGCCCGCGCACGTAGACCAAGGTGTTTGCTGTTCCAAGATCTACAGCCATGTCTCGACCTAGAAGGAAGAGGCGGTTATCACCCATTCAAGCGTCCTCTCACTACCAAAAAACTCAGGGAAGTTCCCATCATTTCTGTAAAATATCCTGCTCTTAGGCTACGAGATCGGCGATGCCAACACAAGGCATCGCTCATCGCACTCTCAGGTGGAGTCGGCGTTTCAGGAAAGGCCTGGGAAAAAGAGGGAAATTTCCCTCTTTGCGGCTTCGGGAGAGTCTGAGCCGTGTATTAAGTTTTCCGTCATTTCGATCCCTAGGTCCCCTCGAATGGTTCCCGGAGCGGCGTCCACCGGGTTCGTCGCCCCCATCAAGGTGCGCACCACTTTGAAGGTTTCAGTCGGTCCTTCGAGCACCAATAGCAGCGAGGGTGAGCGAGTAATGAACGAGACAAGATCCCCAAAGAAGGGCTTGTCGGCGTGTTCACCGTAGTGGACCTCGGCCGTCTCTCGACTAATGGTTCGCAATTCAGCGGCGACCACACTCAGACCCTTGCGCTCGAGGCGAGACAAGATTTCTCCACTCAAACGACGTTCAACGCCGTCGGGCTTTACGATGACAAAGGTTCGATCCACGCCCTAAAACTTAGCAGTTCTCACCGAACTCTCAAACGGGTCAATGTGACGAAGGGGCCAGCGTTGACGCAAAGATCTGCCAGGCCAACAGCGACTTCGCTATCAAACTGAGGGTGATGTAAGCACGCTCCCCCACCAAGTAGTCGCTCCATCGGCCCTTCTTCGCGTATTGCAACCACTGATTCAGCGCGAAAATATTGAAGAAGGCGAAGAGCGAGAAGAAGATGCCGTAGACAAAGCTTGGAGCGTGTTGGTGTGCCCCCGGTCCAATCAGATAGATGCCAATAGCAAGCCATGGCACCACACCTGCGAAGCAGCCAAGCACGAAGGGTGTCCATCCCCCACCCGGGTGTTCATAGCGTTCTTGTATCCAGCCGAAGGCGATCATCGAGGCGTTCACACCAAAAAGGGCGATCAGGGCGGCGACGTTATCGATACCGGTCAAGAGTGCAATCAGCACAATCATGATTGACGAGCTCAAGGAATATTCAAGCCACCGATAGGGGTTGCGTTCGTTGAGCAGATTTGCTGTGTAGCTCTGCCATTTCGGGCCCGCAACGGTGAAGTGGGCCACCGCTGAAAGCAGAAAGAAGACAAAGATGGCTGCAGGGAACGAGAGATGGAAGAGCGTCACATTTTGACGGGGTGAGGTGGACCCGGGTGGACCCGACATGTAACTCGCGACCACTGGCAAAGCAAATGACTTTGCCAGCACCACAATGATGATGGCTTGGATGAGATGCAGCGACCCGGCGATGACGTTGTAGCGGCGAAGCGATTGAATCTGGGGGCTCAGGGTATCCATCTCTTCTCCTCGTCGTTGCCTGTCACCCCAACTCTATCGTCAAGAATTGAAATGAGATGGATCCGACGATTACCTCTCGCTTAGCGCTTGGCGATGAGTGTGCGCAGATTCTCTCGCGCATCGCCCACGACATAGAGAGAGCCGGTGGCCAACACCATGCCGTCGCTACCCGCAAGTTCAAGCCCGCGTTCGACGCCACGGGCAATGCTCGGGGCAATCTCGGCATGCATCCCAACTTCTCGCGCGGCCTCAGCGACGAAGGACGCTGCCATGGCTCGAGGTGTATCAGGCTCGACACAAACTGCATGGGTAATGCCCGCATCGTAAAGCGGGGCAAACAGATCGACGGCCTCGCGTCCTTCCAACATACCGATCACCACAACGGAGACCCCGTCAACGGAGAATCCTTCACGCAGTGCAGCCCCGAGCACTCCTGCGCCAGCAGGATTGTGGGCACCGTCCACGATCACGAGTGGCTTGTGGCCAAGAACTTCGAGGCGTCCAGCAATCACGACGTGGGCAAACCCTTCCGTCACCACGTCACTCGAGGGAGGCCGACCCAGGAACGCCGTCACCGCAGCAAGTGCCACGGCGGCATTGTCCCCTTGATGTGCCCCGTGGAGCGGAACCAGCACGTCGGGTATGACAGCACCAGGAACATGAAGATCGACAAGGCGCCCACCGAATGCCAGTCGATTCTCTTCGCACGAGAAGGTCTCACCGGCTCGCCACAGACTTGATGCGCCCACTTCCTCGCAGCGATCTTCAACAATGCTTGCAATGTCATCTCCGACGATTCCAAGAATTGCGATCCCGCCAGATTTGATAATCCCTGCCTTGTCCGACGCAATCTCTCCGACGGTGTTGCCGAGCACCTGGGTGTGATCCAAACTGACGTTGGTGATCACCGAGACTTGCCCGTGGACGACGTTGGTCGAATCCCACGTGCCACCAAGCCCGACTTCGATCACCGCAACGTCAACCGCCTCGTCGGCAAAAAACATCAATGCGGCAACGGTAAGCAACTCAAAGCGCGTCAGCGGTTCGCTGAGCTCGGTCTCGATAGCAAAGAGTCTGGCCAAAGCGTCAAGCAGGACGCCGTCATCAATGGGTTCGCCGTTCAAGGCAATTCGCTCATTGACTCGATGGAGATTGGGGCTCGTGTAGCTGCCCACTCGAAGTCCCAACTCAACGAGCAGTGCCGTAATCATGGCGGTGGTCGATCCCTTGCCGTTGGTGCCCGTGATGTGAATAACGGGAGAGGTGTCGTGTGGGTCGCCAAGAAAGCGCAGGGCTTCTGCAACACCATCAAGCGTCGGCAGCAGCCGTCGCGTGGGAGCGACTCGTTCGTAGTCGATATGACCGTCGAGCCAGCCGAGCGCCTCATCGAGCGAGGCGAACGGAGTGGACACCGCCTAGGAGGCGGCTCGGCGTGTCCGAGTGGCCTTTTTCTTCTCCAACGGGACCAAGGTAGGTGAGACGCGATCGAGCACGACCGCTCGGTCGACAAGACACTTGCCGACGTCACTGCGACTCGGAAGGTCATACATGACCTCCAGCAACACTTCTTCCAGGATGGCGCGCAATCCCCGAGCTCCCGTCCCACGCAGGAGCGCTTGGTCGGCGACGGCCTCAAGAGCGTCATCGGTGAACTCAAGTTCAACCCCATCGAGTTCAAACACCCGTTGGTACTGTTTGACCAATGAGTTCTTCGGTTCCACGAGGATCTGCACCAGCATCTCTTGGTCGAGTTGGCTCACCGCGCTGACAACCGGAAGTCGACCAATGAACTCGGGGATCAACCCAAACTTGATGAGGTCTTCAGGCAACACGTTGCGCAAAACTTCTGGGTCGTCGCCCTTCACGGCGCCAACTTCTGCACGGAAGCCAATCGACGTTTTCCCAATGCGGTTGCCGATAATGCCATCCAAGCCAGCAAAAGCTCCACCGCAGATAAACAAGATGTTGGTGGTATCAATCGTAAGGAACTCTTGGTGAGGATGCTTGCGGCCACCTTGTGGCGGAACCGAGGCGGTGGTGCCTTCAAGGATCTTCAACAGCGCTTGCTGGACCCCTTCCCCGGAAACATCACGGGTGATCGAGGGGTTCTCGCTCTTTCGGGCGACCTTGTCGATCTCGTCGATATAAATAATGCCCTTTTCGGCGCGGGCGACATCAAAGTCCGCAGCCTGAATCAGTTTCAAGAGAATATTTTCGACGTCTTCTCCCACATAGCCAGCTTCGGTCAATGCCGTGGCGTCAGCAATGGCAAACGGGACGTTCAAAAGCCTGGCCAGGGTCTGGGCGAGGAGCGTTTTGCCGCATCCCGTGGGACCAAGCAAGAGGATGTTTGATTTCGCCAGCTCGACGGCCTCATCGGCTGCCGGTCCTGCTTGGACTCGCTTGTAGTGGTTGTACACCGCCACCGAAAGAATCTTCTTGGCATAGTCCTGGCCGATGACGTAGTCGTTTAAGAATTCGAAAATCTCGCGAGGCTTCGGCAACTCTTCAAACGAGACATCGGTCGATTCGGTGAGTTCCTCAGCGATGATGTCGTTACAAAGGTCAATGCACTCATCGCAGATGTAGACGCTGGGGCCAGCGATAAGCTTTTTAACTTGCTTTTGGGTCTTGCCACAAAAGCTGCACTTAACGAGGTCGCCCCCTTCGCCAAACTTTGCCATGTGCTTACCCCTCCATCGCTTCGAGCTTTGCGGTGAACTTCAGGAATCAGCCTACGCCGCGCCGACCGCTTCGAGCGACACATCTCGAGTGGAGATCACTTCGTCAACTACGCCATAGACGACAGCTTCTGCCGCAGTCATGATGAAATCACGATCAGTATCCGACGCCACCCTTTCGGCGTCTTGACCGGTGTCGTCAGCGATGATGCCATTCAGCAGGTCGCGCATGCGCAAAATCTCTTTTGCTTGAAGTTCAATGTCAGACGCCTGGCCACCGACGCCACCCCAAGGCTGGTGGAGCAGGACTCGTGCGTGAGGAAGTGCAAATCGCTTGCCCTTCGCTCCCGCTGCGAGCAGAACGGCAGCAGCGGAGGCTGCTTGACCGAAACAGAAGGTCGAGACGTCTGGTCGAATGAACTTCATCGTGTCGTAAATCGCCAAGAGCGCAGTGATGTCGCCACCAGGAGAGTTGATGTAGAGATGGATGTCCTTATCGGGGTCTTCTGACTCCAAGAACAACAATTGGCCACAGACCAAGTTGGCCACCGTGTCGTCGATGCCGGTGCCCAAGAAGATGATGCGCTCACGCAAGAGACGCGAGTAGAGGTCGTAACTGCGCTCTCCTCGGTTCGATGACTCAATGACGGTCGGGACTAGATAGGACTGTGCACTCATGGATCTATTGTCGCGCATTACGCCTCCTCATTGGCGGTCTCTTCTTGGCTTTCTTCAGCCACGTTGGTTTCAAGGAGTTTGCGGTCAATTTCGGCACCCTCTTCGTCCACCAAGGTGACATTTTCAATCAACCAGGTTGCGGCCTTGGTTTTGGCTCGCTCAGCACGCAGCGCTCCCGTGCGTCCCGCAGTCGTGATTTGTTCACGCAACAGCTCAGGCGTGGAGCCAACCTGCTCGGCCATGCGCACGATCTCTTCTTCAAGTTCTTGGTCATCAACGCCAAGTGATTCCGCTAACGCCACCGCTCGTAGAGCAAGGTCAACCTTGACCGCTTGGGTTGCGTCGGCTCGCAGTGCTTCGACGAGTTGATCACCGCTTTGGCCGGTGGCGCCAAGAAACTGCTCAATAGAAATGTTCTGTGCTTCCAGACGATGGCCAAGATCGTGGAGGCGCTCATTGACTTCAGCGTCAACAAGGGCAGAAGGAACGTCGTCATCATTCACCAGCTCGGCCAATGCCAGCAACGCGGCTTCTCGCATCGCCATCTGACCCTGCACGATCTTCATCTTCGCCATGCGCTCTTCTACGTCACTGCGCATCTCTGCGACCGATGAGAATTCAGAGTTCTCTTCAGCCCATGCGTCGCTAAGTTCTGGAAGCGTCTTTTCCTTGACGTCGCTGATGGACACGGCGAACTCAATCAGCGTGCCGCCTTCGGGCGTTCCCTTAACGGTAAGTGACTCCCCGCCTTTCAGGCCCAAGATATCCTCATCGAGTTCGGCGACAACAAGTCCACTCCCGACTTCATAGAGATAGTCATTGACATTCGCTACTTCGTTGCCCTCCTCGTCGGTTCCGACGATGTCAAGCGTGACGTAGTCACCGTTGAGAATTGGTCGGTCAACGTCGACGAACGCGCCGTCGTTCTCTCGCAAGCGATCGATCTGAGCATTGACTTCATCCTCGGTGACCAAAGGTGATGGAATCGTCACGTTGAGTCCGTTATAGCCAGCGACGCTCACCAGCGGGCGAACTTCGACAACGGCGTCAAAGGAGACTGGACCGGACTCTTGGCCTGCAGTGATCTCGATCTCAGGCTGAGAAATGGGGTCGATCTCGGTGTCGACCACCGCTTGCGCGTAGAAATCAGGCAGTGCGTCACGAAGCGCTTCGGATCGCAGTGCGTTTGCACCCCCCATGCGAGCTTCAAGGACCTTGCGAGGTACCTTGCCCGGGCGGAACCCTGGAATCCTTACCGAGGACCCAATGGACCGAACGACCTTGTCAAGAGCGACCGTGACCTCTTGTTCTTCGACCTCAATGGTCAGTTTGACTTTGTTGTCTTCGAGGATTTCATGTGTGGAGCGCATAAGAACCTTTTAGCCTATCGGGAGATTTGGGAAGTCCGGACAGATCTAGATCATCACGCACAGTGCACGAAGAACGGCTTCGGCGAGTTGACGATCTCCATCAAGTTCCGTTCCCGGTGCGCTCGCTGCCTCATCGGCGGTGATTCGTCCACCAAAGCGTTGAACGTAGGTCTCTTGCGTCAACGTCAGCGTCGCCGTGGCGTCGTCTCCCGCCTCCATCACGCCGCGCCCGTCGATCACCACAATTCTGTGACGACGGCCCAAGGGCCCCGTGATGACGAAGGCGACAGACGCTCCCTCCTCGGGGCGCGCTCCCTTGCCCACGACAAGGCCTAACGCAAGGTCGACGCGACCCAAGGTCACCGACTCGCCCACGCCGTTGCGACCACCAGGGCGACCCAGAGCGATCCGGGCGTCTTGTTCGTGAATCCATGAGTCCATAATCCGCACTTCCATAAATTTGCGCATCGGGACCTGGCCGACTGGACTCCACCCCACGGCATCGAATGTTGGTTCATCAAAGCCACGCAATGCAGCGAGGCGTTCTTGGGTCACCGCGAAAAACTCTGCCCGCACTTCTTCGCCACTTGAAGAACGCAAAGACTCAACCCAGATTTCGTTCATCTCGCCAATGGAGTTTTTTACATGCGGCCGCTCCCGGTCACTCACGGCCGGAGCGTCGACACCTTGGAGTGAGCGCTCGATGCCCACGAGATGGCTCAATTGATCTTTGACACTCCAGCCCGGACACGACGTTGGTAAAAGCCACTGCTCTTCACGCAGATCTGCGGTTCCGGAATAAAGGGAACCCCACACGTCGTCGAGTCCTTCGATTACTTGATCGGTGCTCATATCCATATTGGGAAAGAGTAGGCCATAAAAAGCCCAATTTTCGTGCCTAGCCCCTTTCAATGCCAGAAAAACATGCGTAATTCCGGTATCTTGCTTTCTAGCAAGAGGGCGGAAGAAGTCCGTCGTCATAGAAGACAAATGGGTGGATTACGAATGGCGAATTACAACGGTTATTGCGTAAAATGCAGGGAAAAGCGAGACTTTGACGGACAAGAAGTCGAACTGAAAAATGGTCGACGTGCCGCCCAAGGATCGTGTCCTACTTGTGGAACCAAGATGAATCGGATTCTCGGAAAAAACGCCTAAAAAAGAATGAGTGCTTCGAAGATGCCCGGGGAGACACTCCCCGGGCATCTTCGTTCCTCCGCAACGTGCAAACTTCTGCCAAAGTAGAGGGCAGCACGCAGGGAGGGTGAACATGGTTGATCTTATTATTGAAGGCGGAACGCTGGTTGATGGAACAGGCGAACCAAAGCGCTTGGGTGATCTCGCCATCACCGATGGAGTCATCGTTGCCGTAGGCGATCTTGCAACACTTGAGGCGAAAGAGCGCGTGGACGCAACGGGTCTCCTTGTTACTCCTGGTTGGGTTGACATCCACACGCACTACGACGGTCAAGTGACCTGGGACTCAGAGCTCGCTCCCTCATCGTGGCACGGTGTCACCACTGTTGTGATGGGGAACTGTGGCGTGGGCTTTGCTCCGGTTGCCCCCGACAAGCATGACTGGTTGATCGGACTCATGGAGGGAGTAGAAGACATCCCCGGCACGGCGCTCGCTGAAGGCATCACCTGGGAGTGGGAGTCATTTCCTGAGTATCTTGATGCGCTCGACCGCCGCCAGTGGACGATGGACGTCGGCACCCAGATCTCACATGGTGCGGTGCGGGCGTACGTCATGGGTGACGCAGGTGCCCGCAACGAGCCGGCCTCGAGCGAAGACATTGCGGAAATGTATCGTCTCGTCAAAGAAGCCATCGCCGCAGGAGCCCTCGGGTTTTCAACCTCACGTACACTCGCCCACTTGGCGATTGACGGAGAGCCGGTCCCGGGAACCTTCGCCGCTGAAGATGAACTCTTCGGAATCGGCAACGCCTTGGGAGAGTTAAACGCCGGGGTCTTCGAGTTGGCTCCTATGGGTGTTGCTGGCGAAGACGTCGTCTCCGCTCCCAAAGAGATGGCGTGGATGCGCAAACTTTCGGCGGCCATTCATCGACCCGTTTCGTTCGCCCTTCTCCAAGTCGATGCAGCACCGGGACTTTGGAAGGACATGATGGATGCTTCGTTGGAAGCGGTCGCAGAAGGTGCCGATTTGTGGCCACAAGTTGCGGGCCGCCCCACCGGACTTTTGACAGGCCACCACGCCACCTATTGCCTGTTCGACAACATCCCTGCTTATGGGGCGTTGAAGCAGCAAGGGCTCACTCCCGAAGAGCTCTACGCCGCACTCGCTACGGATGAAGTGCGTGAATCAATTGTTTCGTTCACGCCTCCGGCCGATGCAGCAGAAACCTTTGAGCGCGCCTATCGCACCACCTTCGTGCTCGGCGATCCCCCAGACTATGAGCCGGGACCCGAGCGTTCGCTCGCGGGCATCGCCGCAGCGAATGGTTCCACGGCCCTTGACGTGGCCTACGACGCCATGATGGAGGGGGACGGATGGGGATTGTTGTATCTCCCGATTCTCAACTACTCGGACGGTGACCTTGAGCCCACGCTGGCCATGTTGCAGCACCCCCGAGCCGCATTGGGCCTCGCTGACGGAGGTGCCCACGTGGGCACGATCTGTGACAGTTCGATGCCCACGTTCATGTTGACGCACTGGGTTCGAGACCGTACCCGTGGAGATCGCCTCGGCCTTGAGTGGATTGTGAAAAAGCAGACCCACGACACAGCGCGCCTCTACGGCTTTCACGACCGAGGGACGCTCGAAGTGGGCATGATGGCTGACGTCAACCTCATCGATTTTGATCGCTTGGCCGTCAAAGTGCCTCTGGTCGTCAGCGACCTTCCGGCTGGTGGAAAACGACTGGTTCAACAGGCTGAAGGGTACGTCGCCACCATCAAGCGCGGTGTCGTGACGTTCCAAGAAGGTGTAGGAACCGGAGCGCTGCCAGGGCGCTTGGTGCGAGGGGCGCAGCACCCAAAGGATCTCGTTACGACCTAACGGCGAAGCCTCACTGAGAAAGTGAGTAGCCTGAGGACGTTACGTGAGTGACAAACGGGAAGTGGCGCAGCTTGGTAGCGCACCTGCTTTGGGAGCAGGGGGTCGCAGGTTCAAATCCTGTCTTCCCGACCAGTAATGATATGGGGTTTTGGCTTTCGGGCCATCCCTCAAAAACAGGGGTTTCTGGAAATATCCCTCAAAGAAAGTTTGAATTTGAGTGGTCAACCAGAATTTCAATCTAAAAACTCCGTAATGTCTCAGTCGCAATGTTCGTCTCCATCACTTTCAACTCGGAGCCATCAATGAATAGGGCGCGAATCTTGTTGACCTCTGAACTATCGTGTTGTCACGATTAGTACCCCTCACGCGAATGAGTTGGAACACAATTCAGCCGTGGTTGGAGTCCCTGGCCCATCTCAGGGCTACAGCTTCTGCCGGTTATCAGTAAGGCCTGCAGCTCTAGCGGGCTATGGCTGAGACTGGGTTTTCCTTCGACGACTCACCAACAGTGCTCCCCCACCTAGGCCAAAGAGTGCCACAGCTAGCCATGAAGGGCTAAAGAGGTCTGAGCCGGTGGCTGCCAATTTGGCGGTTGCGGCTGTCACTACAGGAACCGCTGGGGTGACGGCTACGACAGAAGGGTCAGAGGTCCCAACAGCATTGGTTGCGGTCACCGATACTGAATAAGTAGTTCCGTTGGT
>CAIKCI010000026.1 GCA_903825895.1 uncultured Actinomycetes bacterium | reverse complement strand
CACAACCTCAACAACGTCAACAACGTCAACAACGTCAACAACGTCAACAACGTCAACAACGTCAACAACGTCAACAACGTCAACAACGTCCACCACAACCACGACAGCACCGGCTTTGGGTGGCAACGGTGGCAACGGTGGTGTGGGTGGCAACGGTGGTATCGGTGGTGCGGGCGGCAACGGTGGTGCGGGTGGTATCGGTGGCAACGGTGGTGTGGGTGGTGCGGCTCCGCTCCGTTAACTCTCTTCTTTTGGTGCGGTACGGACACGACGTATCTTTCAGGTCCCGTCTCTCTCGGTGACCTCAAGACTGGGGGTGGAAACTGGAGCCAGACCGCCACTCTTAGTAGAGGAACTGACGTGTCTGCTGGAACTAAGTTAGACATCTTCTATGGAGGCCAATTACCACTCTTCTTCGATCGTCAAGTTTGCCACGGCATCGCCCAATGAGGAGGACGAAATGATTAACTCACGAGTGAAGATTGAAGTGTTGTAAGCGGAAACTCTGCGGAACTAGTGGTGAGTTATGACAGAAGCCAGAGAGAGCCGAGAACGATGGGCTTTTTGTGTGAGGAGAAAAATATCTCACCCAGGGCATAGGGAAACCCGATCTCGTTCAGAAGGCCATTCGAAGTGAGTACTTATTGACTGAGCATCGACGATGCTTCGTGAAAGAAGTTCATCCGGGTATGCGGGGTGACCAAGAGCGCAGGCAACGGAACAGTTCGGAGCGTTACTCAAATCTGTCGAAGAGCCGAGTTCTCTGATCATTCCCTCACCTAAGATCTTTATACCCCCAATGGAGAGGACTCATGATGACGTCACCGTTCGATAGCCTTACTTTTTCCCATGGCCCAGCCATGGCAAACCGCTTCATGCTGGCGCCGTTGACGAATAGCCAAAGCCATGATGATGGCTCGCTGTCCGATGAAGAATTCACCTGGTTGACCAAACGTGCCGAAGGGCACTTTGGCATGGTGATGACCTGTGCCAGTCATGTCCAGCGAACCGGCCGGGGTTTTCCGGGCCAGTTGGGTTGCTGGAGCGATGATCACCTCCCTGGATTAACCCGGCTTGCTTCGGCAATCAAAGCCCAAGGAAGTGTGGCACTCCTTCAACTTCACCATGCCGGCCGCCGAGCTCCAGAGGAACTCACCGGTCAGTCTCCTGTCGCCCCGGGGCCAGATCCCAACACCCAAGCTCGAGCGTTAACAACTGAAGAGGTAAAGGAAGTCATTGAGGACTTTGTTGTAGCCGCCGAACGCTGCGATCAGGCCGGCTTTGACGGCGTCGAGCTTCATGGGGCGCATGACTACTTACTCTGTGAGTTTCTCAATGCTGATCTGAATAATCGAACTGACGAATACGGCGGAAACCAAGAGAACCGCTACCGGATTTTCGCCGAAATCATCGAAGGGGTTCGTGGGCGCTGTAGCGAGAACTTCATGCTTGGCGTCCGGCTCTCCCCGGAACACTTTGGCCTCGTCACCGCTGATGTCATCGATGTGTTCAATCGTCTGGTCGCCACCAACACCATTGACTTTATCGACCTGTCGATGTGGGACACCTTCAAAGAAGCCGCCGAAGAAGAACTCAGCGGCCAGACTCTTCTGTCGCTCTTCACCGGACTCGACCGTGGTGCCACCCGCCTCATCGTTGCTGGCCACCTCTATAACGGTGCCGACGTGCAGCGCGCGCTCGACCTTGGAGCGGACGTGGTGGCCTTAGGAAAAGCAGCCATTGCCAATCACAACTTCCCCGAGCTGATGCGTGATGACCCAGGGGTCGCCATGCGTGAAATCCCGATTCCTCGCTCCGTCCTTGCCGACGAGGGCTTAAGTCCAACCTTCATTGACTACATGGCAGGTTGGCAGGGGTTCGTGACTGAGGAAGAGTCCGCTTAGGACTTGAGCTCAATAATGATTTCGAAGTATTCCTTCTCACCAATATTACGAGCGCGCTCCACGCCACCTCGTTTGATAGGAAAGACCTGGCCGGGAATAACATCTGCTTCGACGTACTCATTGTATTCCCCCTCGCTGTCAGGTTCAGGAACCGCAGCGACTCGGTCTCCACTGATCTGCACCAAGAGATAGTCAAGATCGTGGCGGTGATACCCACCGGTTTCCCCCGGCGCCAAGCGATAATCCCAAATGCGAACTCGATCATCTTCGAAAAGGATCGAGTCCCCGATATCAATAAATTCTCTCTCTTCCATTCTTCCCCCTTATGTTGTTAATTCAGATCCATTGAGACAAAACGTCACGACGTGGTCAACGTCTTTTGGCGTGGGCTTGGTCTTTTGAATAAGGTGACCCCGCAACACAGCGAAGGTCAGTCGGTAGATGGCTTCCGCATTTTTCTGTGCATCAGCCTTTGCTCGTGAGCCTTGCTGTAGCGGTTCCACCAGAAGCGAAATCAGCAAATCGACAGATTGGCGTTGTTCTTCAGGAAACAGTTCTGCCAAACGATCTTCATGAATAGCAAACGGCCGGGTTCGCGCCGCTGCTTTCGATGAGGATGCTTGCGTCAAAACCCCTTCGATCCAGGCCCGCACCTTTTTCTCGGGTGGTTGGACTTTATTCATTCGTTGTTCGAGGTAGTCAACGAGTCGGCGGCGGCCGTCGTCGAAGAGCACCAACATCAGTTCATCTTTTGAATTGAAAAAGCGGTAGAAGCCCTGGGTCGAGAGGCCACAGCTGCGCAGAATGTCTCGCAAGCTCGGCTCAAGGTTGTCCGTCTGCTCGATGTAGTCGTAGGTCGCTTCGACGATGCGCCGCATCTCCACTTCATATTCCAGCTGCCGTTCATTGGCCGAACGGTCAACTGCCCGCTTCGCCAAGTTCTCTGACATTGTGGTCATTGCTCACCTCACTCGACTCATCGCAACCCTGCAATACGCCGTTCTCTCAGTATAAGATCAGTGTTCTGCAGACGCAACACCTGGGGGGGATCATGGCGGGACTTGATGATCTAAGTATTGGACAGATCTTCTCCAATGCCGCCCAAGCCGTTCCGCATCGCATGGCCGTAGCCGTGGCGTCAGCGTCACTCACCTTCGGCCAACTCGATGCCAAGGCAAATCAATATGCTCGAGCGCTGAGCGCACAGGGAATCACCCGTGGTACGCGCGTCGTTTTGTGGTCAGCCACCAATCTTGATGCGGTGCCACTCTTCGCTGCGACCAGCAAGATTGGTGCATTGTTTATCCCGGTGAATGGCCTCCTCAGTCCAGAAGAAGCACTGCCAATCATTGATGACACCAAGGCCACCCTGATTGTCACCGATGTGGAGCGTGCCTTCCCCGATGCTGCGCCGGCCCACACGACCCTCAGCGCACTCAACGAATCCTGCGCCAGTGAAAGCACCGATGTATTTGTCAACCCTGACGTCGTCAGCAGTGATCCCCATGTTGCCTTTTTCACGAGTGGAAGCACGGGTCGACCAAAAGGAGCGGTGCTCTCTCACGGGACAAATTTTCTGCGCACCAGCGCCGGTGCGCTGTTGGAGCCACGCGGACCGATGGTGTGTCCCTTCCCGCTTTTTCATATGGCGGCCTGGACCATCAGCCTTCAACAATGGCAAGGGCGAGACGCCGTTATCTTCCCGGCCTCATCATCTGCCGAAGACATCTATGACGCGGTGACTCGGACGCAAGCCACACGGATTAACTGCATCCCTGCAATTTGGCGCCGGCTCATTGAGCACATTGCCAACAATGATCTCGATCCGCTGAGTTCAATCCGTTTGGCTGACACCGGTACATCGGCGACGCCATTGGAACTTCTCGAAGCAATCGAACGGACGGTACCCAACGCACACTTGCGGGTGTTCTACGGATCAACGGAAGCAGGCAGTGTGGCATTTCTTGATCACGACGCCATGCGCTCAAAACCAGGAAGTTGTGGACCCCCTGCGCCGACGATCTCGTTCCGTCTCGTCGATGGAGAACTCTGGACGAAGAGTCCGACGCTCTTTGATGAATACCTCAATAACGAAGAAGCAACCAAGACTGCGTTGGTCGACGGTTGGTATCGAACGGGAGACCTTGCCGAACTCGATAGCGATGGGTATCTCTCGATCGTCGGTCGAGCCGGAGATCTGATCCGCACCGGTGGCGAGTCGGTGATCCCCGGTGAAGTTGAAGAAGTGCTCAGCGCGCTGCCCGCAGTTGCCGAGATCGCCGTCGTGGGGTTGCCTGATCCAACCTGGGGTGAAGTGATCTGCGCGGTGGTGGTCTGCAAGTCCGGTGAGGAGCCACCGACCCTGGAGGAGCTTCGAGCATTTTGCGAAGAGCGATTGGCCCCGTTTAAACACCCCCGAGCCCTTCGGATTCTCGATGCCCTGCCCCGGACGGCCTCGACTGGCCAGATTCAACGACGGCTCCTGGTCGAACGGTTGAGCAACTAATGGATCAGTTGCAAAACACCGTTCTTTATTTGTAAGATCACTGTTTTATGGAACGCGCACTCATTATGTCCGGCATCGGAGGCCAAGGGATACAGCTCGCCTCGTCGGTCTTGGCCCGGGCGTCGGTCGATGAAGGACGTCAAGTCCAAGTCTTTGGGAGTTACGAAGGCATGATGCGCGGTGGGGCCACTGAGTCCACCATGGTTGTCGCAGACGAATCCTTAGAGTCTCCCCCGACTATCGGCGAGGCGTGGTCCGCAATCTTTATGCACCATGAGCACGCAGGACACGCAGCAGGAACCTTGCGAAGCGGAAGTTTGGCGTTTGTGAATACCACCGTGGTCGATAACAGCCTTCACTTTGATGTTGGTATCACCATTGTTGAAGTCCCCGCTTCGGAATTGGCAGTGAACGTGGGCCACATTATGGCGGCTTCCATGGTCATGATTGGTGCGTACATCGCCGTTACCGGTCTCGTCAGCCTTGAGAGCGCTCTTCAGGCCTCTGCCATGATGCTGCCTGCCTATCGAGCCCAACATCGTGCATTAAATGAAGCTGCGTTAACCACAGGGTTCAACGCAGTCCCTGGTATCTCGGTGCCCGCTTGGACCGCTTCGGGGGTTGGCGCATGAGCGACAAAGAAACGGTCACGACCAGAGGAACTCTCGTCATTGATGTCGATGCCTGTAAAGGGTGCAATCTCTGCATCGATGCCTGTCCTCCTGGCGTACTCGTCATGACCGATATCGAAGTCAACTCCCGGGGCTACCGCTATCCCCAACTCTTGGCCGGTTGCACAGGCTGCAAAGCCTGTTCTCAAATCTGTCCTGACTTTGTCTTTCAGGTCTACAAATACGACACGCCACAGGAACACACTTCATGACGCTACGAATGGCCCCACAAGCGAAAGACCCGCAACTCCTGCAAGGAAGCGAAGCCATTGCTGATGCCATGATCGCTGCGGGCTGTCGCTTCTTTTCGGGTTATCCCATGACCCCCTTCACTGAAGTTCTTGAAGTCATGGCACGCAAGCTCCCCGAGGTGGGTGGCGTCTGCATGAACGCAGAAAGCGAACTCGAAGCGATCGGCATGGCCTGGGGTGCCGCAGCGACCGGGACACCATCGGCCACGGGGTCAACCGGCCAAGGGCTTTCACTGATGCAAGAGTCGCTTTCAGAAATCACCTTGGCGAGGCTGCCGTTGGTGGTGCTGAACATGGGTCGTGCTCAGGGCGATTACTACCAAGCCACTCGAGGAGGCGGACATGGCGATTACCGTCACTTAGTCCTGAGCCCTGCTGATGCGGCCGAAGCTATCGACTTAATTGGTTTGGCCTTTGACCTGACCGAACGCTGGAGAAATCCGGTCGTCGTGCTCGGTGACTACTACTTGGCCCACACCGCACGTTCGGTCACCATTCCCGCCATGAAAACCCGGGAGACCCCCGAATGGGCGCTCGATGGATCCTCGGGGGGCACGCGCCACGCCAAGCTGATCTCACCGCTCGGGACGGCCAAGCAGCGCGACGACGTTGGCTACGACATCGCTGTGCACTACGCCGACTGCGTGGCGGCCACCAACGAGATGATCGCCAACGTCGAACCACTTGCTGAAGTTGAGTCCACCGACGATGCAGAAATTATCGTGCTGGCCTTCGGAACCCCGGGGGCCTATGTTCGTGCTGCCGTCCGCCAATTGCGCAGCGACGGCCTTGCTGTGGGCTTTATCCGGCCCATCACTCTCTTCCCTTTCCCGAGCGACCTCGTCGCTCGGGCCACTCAGGGAGTTAAATCTGTGGCGGTCTATGAAAATAATCAAGGCCAGATGCTTGACGATGTGCGCTTGGCCGTTCTTGGCAATGCACCGGTTCACTTTATTGGTGGGCTGAGCTTGGACTCTTCGGGATTCGGTATTGCCCCAGATCTTGAAGTCTCGGTCTTAGTGGATCGAATCAGGGAGGTGGCCGCCCGATGAGTACCTATTTGCCGACCGACAATCCTCCCGATGAGCCATCACGCCTTGTTGATGACTTTGTCCCGACCTTGATCGATGTCGGCGCACACCACCTTTGTCCAGGATGTGGCGAACCGATTGCCATGCGTTGTGTCATGGAAGCCATCGATGAACGTGAACTCACCGCACGGTCCGTCGCGGTGTTTGGCATCGGTTGCTACACAGCATTTTCAAACAACCTCGATATCGAAGTTCTCCAAGCCCTTCATGGGCGAGCACCTTCCTTAGCAACGGGCGTCAAGCGGTCCAAGCCCTCCACCATTGTGGTGACCATTCAAGGTGACGGTGACATGGTCAGTGAAGGACTTCAAGAAGTCCTGCACGCTGCAGCTCGTGGCGAGAACATCACCTGCATCATGCTCAATAACGGGGTCTTCGGGGAGACTGGTGGACACATGACCGCCACTACCGTTCTCGGTCAACGCACGAAGACGTCCCTGGAGGGCCGTGACGCTGCGTTGCACGGACGTCCGATCTTGTTGAGTTCACTCCTGGCACAAATCGATGGCACCGCATTTGTCGCTCGAGGGGCGGTCAACTCAGCCGGGAACGTGGCGCGCACAAAGAAGCTTCTTTTGCGTGCATTGACGGCTCAGGAGCAGAACGCAGGATTTTCGTTTGTCGAGATTCTGACGATGTGTCCGACTGGTTGGTTCATCGAAACCGAAGAAGCGCCGGACTACCTCAATGACAATCTCGCCGCCGTCCACGAACCCGGTGTCCTCAAAGACGTGTTGGGCCAATGAGCAAACCAACCATTGCCTTTCATGGCGGTCCCGTTGGTGGAATGTTGCTCAGCGTCTTAGAGCGAGCCCTCCCAGACTTTCAGATCGTCGAAGCGGGAACACCTGACGCCATCGCCCACGCCGAGATCCTGGCCACCCTTGGTGACACTCGTGAAGCGCTCAGCGCTGCGCTCAGTGAGAATATCCGTTGGGTTCACGTGATCGGTGCGGGGGTTGATGCCTTCCCCTTAGACATTTTGGACGACCAGATCATGACCTGCTCTCGGGGATCTTCAGCGCCCGCGATCGCAGAGTTTGCCTTGGCCGCGATGCTGGCCTTTGAAAAGCAGATCCCCGAGCGGTGGCTGGACAAACCACCAGAGCAGTGGAACTTGGCGCAACTCGGCGGCCTCGAAGGTAAAAGCATCGGCATTCTGGGCCTCGGTGCCATAGGTTCAGCCATCGCCCAGCGTGCGCTCGCTTTTGACATGAACATTCATGCGCTGCGCCGTTCGGGAAGTCAAACATTACTTGATGGGGTTTCGATGGCGCCCGACGTGGAGTCGCTGTTGGCGGTGTCTGATCACGTCGTGATTGCAGCAGCAGCGACGCCGGCGACGTATCACCTCATCAATGATGAGACCTTGCGCTCGATCAAACCGGGCGCTCACCTCGTCAACGTGGCGAGAGGATCACTCGTCGATCAAGCAGCACTGTTGCGCGCCTTGGACGACGGTCGAATAGCTCGCGCAAGTTTGGACGTCTGCGACCCAGAACCGCTCCCTGCTGGTGATCCCTTGTATACCCACGAGAAGGTTCGTCTGACACCACATATTTCATGGTCCTCGCCGACTACCATGCAGCGAACAATCGGCATGTTTCTTGAAAACGTTGAACGCTATAGAGACGGTGACGAATTGATTGGCGTCGTTGATGTCGCCGAAGGATATTGATCTGCCCAATTTGGGGTTTAGCGAGTGGCACCAATCATGGAAAGGAACTGAGGATAGTACTCAGCGGCGATCGCGCGTAATTCTTCTTCAGGACGAGCCTCGAGTGGATAGGGCAGGACCAACACTTTGAGGTCACCATGGCCGAGATACGACGCCATGTTGTTGGCATGAGCCTCAAACTCTGACGTGACCGCGGCAACGGCAGGCTTTGCTCCTGCCTCCACGGCAACGGCATCAGCAACCGTCCATGACGTACATGATCCGCAGGTGCCAAGTCCTGAGACCGCACAATCAACGTCCGCGACCCACGCGTCAATCTCCTTGCGAGTCTGTTCGCCTTCTTCTCCCACGCGCTCTCCCGTTTGAAGGATGACCGGGACGGCCCCGTCGGCAACCAAGAACTGCGTCCACTCTTCGACAATCAACATCCACGATCGCCATGATCCTTCGTGACGCATCCCAACACGCAAGCCCGCCAAGGGCGCATCGATACGGAACGAAGGAGCAACTTCTTGAGGGGCGGGCGGAGCCGTCGGTCGTCGAATGGTAATTCGAGCAGGCTGTGGAGCCGTCATGGTCATCGCTCTACCCCTTTTGTTGGTTTCGTCCTATCGTATCGGCAACTAGGTGAATTCTGCACAGATTCTGAAAAACTCGCCACTCCAGGCTTCATCCTCCGCCGCGACCATCAGAAGGGTACCGTGAAGGCGTGGAACGTTCACCTGCGATACCCCTTGAGGCGCCAAGTCTTTGGACACTCCTTGAAGCCAGGGTTGCGGCAACGCCTGATCGCATGATGGTGATCGACACAAAGAAGAAGCAACTGAGCTTCAAAGAGTTTTTGGTTCGTTGTGAACGAGTAGCTGCGGGGCTCCAGGATCTCGGCATCAGCGAGGGAACCCGCGTAGCCTGGCAACTGCCAACCACGATTGAGACGATCATCTTGTCGATGGCACTCAGTCGCCTTGGTGCGCTACAGATTCCCATCATCCACATCTACCGTCAGCGAGAACTGCACTTCATTGTGACCGAGTCCAAAGCTGACTTTCTTCTGACTCGATCGACATGGCGAGGATTCGACTACAGCGAACTGGCGGCCGATGTCGCTCGCTCAATCGAACCATCACCTCAGCTCGTCGTGGTTGACGACATCTTTCCCGATGGCGATCCGAGTACCTTGGCCGACCACCCCTCCACCATCGATGCAGCGACCGGCGCTCCACTGGTGCGGTGGTTCTATTACACATCAGGCACAACCTCGGCACCCAAAGGAGTCCAGCACTCTGATCAGACCTTGATCGCTGGAGCCTTAGCGCTCGTTCACATCGTTGATGCCCAGCCCGATGATCTCGGATCCATTGCCTTTCCTTTCGCACACATTGGTGGGCCTGACTATCTCGGCATGGTGCTGGCGAGCGGCATGGGTGTGGTGGTGGTTGAAGCGTTTGACCCCGCCGAAGCACTTCGACTCTATGAAGAACTCGGAGTCACTCTCGCTGGAGGAACCACCGTTTTTTACACGGCCCTCCTCCAAGAACACCGCCGTCATCCCGAGAATGAGTTTCTTCCCTCGCTTCGTGCACTCGTCGGTGGCGGTGCGCCAAAACCGTCACAGATTTACTATGAGTGCCTCGAAGAGTTGGGCGTTCCCGTCCTTCATGGCTGGGCGATGACGGAGTGCCCCATGCTCTGTTGCGGTGCGGTCATCGACAGCGATGAACAACGAGCCCATAGTGAGGGTGCTCCTGTGCGCGGCGCCGACGTCAAGGTCGTTGACCCTGGCGCTGACGGCGTGGGTCGCCTCTACGTGCGGGGCACCATGTTGTTCCATGGTTACGTTGATCCAGTCCTCAATAAAGGGGTCTTTGATGACGGATGGTTCGACTCGGGGGATCTTGGGTATTTGCGTCCCGACGGCCATGTGGTGATTGCGGGCCGAGGGAAAGACGTGATCATCCGAAAAGGGGAGACGATTAGTGCCAAAGAGATCGAAGACATTCTCTATCGCCACCCCAAGGTGGCCGATGTTGCCGTCATTGGGGTCGTGGATACTTCTCGTGGAGAGCGGGTCTGTGCAGTGGTGCAGCTTGTGGATGCCCATGACAGTGTCACCCTCGAGGAACTCGGAGACTTTTGTCGAGCCGAAGGACTCATTAACCAAAAGGTTCCCGAGCAGATTGAAGTGCTCGCTCGTCTCCCTCGCAATGCCACGGGAAAGATTGCCAAGAACCAGTTACGCCAGCAATTCTCAGGAATGAATCAACAATCATGATCGCCAAGCGCCTGAACCAAGATGCTCGTGTCTTCGCCGCTGCAACGTTGGCCGAAGATGGTGCAACGCCGCTTGACGTCGCGATCGACGCAGCCACCGCCGGCGGTTTTGACGGCCTCTCGCTGTGGGCGTCAAGCTATCTCAACGAGCAGCGAAACGGCATCTCGGATCAGGAGATGCTTGATCGTCTTGACGCAGCGAATCTCCGCGTCGACCACGTCGAGGCTGTGATCGCATGGGCGGGGCCCGACGATCCAGGTGCTCCTTATGCTGAAGAGTCCTCGCGCCATGAGGTCTTTGCCGCCGCTCAGGCACTTCACGCTCCGGTTGTCTCGGTACTCCTTTTTGGAACGCGTTCGGCCAGCGAAGACGATGCCGCCGACGTCTTCGCCACCATTGCCCACGAGGCCTCGAGCTTCGGCTTGAGTGTTGCCCTCGAGTTTGCACTGGGCACCGTCATTCGTGACGTCGCCAGTGCGGGGCGGGTCACAAGTGGCCCCAACAACGGAGGCATTTTGTACGATACGTGGCTTGCGCATTATGGACCGTCGACCATCGAAGATTTGGCTGCTCTTCAGGGAGATCAGATCTTGGCCATCCAGGTCAATGACGGAGCAGAAGAACGTCCCGATGACTATGGCTTTGCCACACGCCGTCGTCGCACGCCGTTAGGGGAAGGGGCGTTTCTCTTGCCCGACATGGTGCGCACGCTCAGGGCCATCGGCTGTGATGCTCCATTAACCGTTGAGGTCTTCAATGACGATCTGGTAAGGGAACTCGGCCCCAAGGCCTTTGCTCAACGATTAGCTGGCGGCTGGGAGAGCCTCTCTCGAAAGTATGTGTGAAATGCACATAAATGCTACGATCAAGTCGTTGCCACGAAAGAGAGAACACGATGAGCAGCGAATTTTCTGCCGAACAAATCGAGATCAGCGCCGATCCCGAAGCCCTCTATGCCCTTTCACTCGATGAGCGCTTTGGGGATGGTGCACCACTCCTGCCGCCAACCGACGAACGAGTCGCCGCGCTGTTAGATGCCACGACGCAAGATGCAAGCACGGTCCTTGGCGTCTTACCTCCCAAAAAAGGGGTTCTCACGATTGAACTGGCGGCCATCAACGCAGCAATGGCCGGCGTCACTCCTCAAGCGTTTGGCCACGTGCTCGCGGCCCTCGAAGCAGTGATCGTCCCTGAGTTCAATGCCTTTGCCCTGACCACCACGACCTCGAGTGTCTTTCCCATGCTCATCGTCAACGGGCCACGTCGAGATGATCTCGGCATTGACTACCGGGCCGGATGTCTCGGTGGTGCAGCTGGTCGAGGCTCGATGACCATTGGTCGTGCGGTGTCGTTGTGTTTGCGGAACGTCGGCGGCCAGCGTGCCGGAGAAACCTCCCGGACCGTCTTTGGCCAACCGGCCCGGTTTGGACTTTGCTTTGGGGAGTGGGAAGAGCGTTCGCCATGGCCGTCGCTCGCCGAGCGACGAGGGTTCTCAAGTGACCAAGACGTCGTGAGCGTCCACGGCGGAAAGGGCACCTTCCCGATGGCCGACGTGAACAATGACGACCCGCGTGATTTGATTCAGATGATCGCGAAGAGTATCGCCTTCCCTTTGAACAACTGGTACTTAGAACCCACGGGAGAAAACGGCCAGCTCGTGCTTTGTCTCAACCCCATGTGGGCCGAACGATTCGGCGACGCCTTCGAGAATTGCGAATCGTTCCAGGAGTATCTCTGGAGCCATGCCTTTCAGCCCATCGAGTTGTGGCCCCAAGCCAATCAAGAAATCTTGCGGACAAAAGACCGGGTCGATGCCAAGGGCCGTGTGTATCTCACCAACCGGCCTGACCAGCTCGTGCCGGTGGTCTGTGGCGGTTTGGGAAGTCTCCACGCGGTGGCGCTCACGAGTTTCGTCGAAAGTGAGATGCAGAGCATGGCCGTCAACGCCGCGGCAACGGTGCAGGAGAGATAATGGACCAAGCAGCTGTCGAAGCCTCCGTTGAAGAAGTGCAATTACTCCTCCGAGGAGATGGCGCAGATCTTCACTTGGTCGACGTCAACTCAAAGACGGCTCGGATCACCGTACGCCTCGATCTCGACGGCGTGGACTGTGCTGACTGCGTGTTACCACCCGATCTCTTGAGCGAAATGATTACTGCCGCATTACAAAAACGTGTTCTTGGAGAGTTCGAAGTGCGCGTTGACGATCCGAGAGTTGTCTAGTCCTTCGATCCTTCTGTGCGTGGCGCAATAAGAGAGTCCACGTAGGCGGTGAACTCCCCGTCGAAGCGGCCGAGGAGTGTTAACAACATCGCTTGATCACTCTGCGACCAACCTTTCGTGATGGCCGACAACGAAGTGAACCATGCGTCATAGACCCGGTCGATAATCGCTCTCCCCTTCGGCGTCAACTGCAACATCACCGCTCTCCCATCCTCGGGATCGGCTGACTTTTTCAGACACCCCAGGTTCACCAACTCAGTGATGTGACGGCTCACCGTTGATCGTTCGTAGTCCATCTGCTTGGCCACGTCGGAGACTCGGGCCGGTTGAAGATCGCGCACTCGTGAGAGAACGCCAAAGAGGTAAGGGCGAAGAGGGGTCTTGGCGTTCATCCCCATCACTTCGTAGAGCTGCATCGAATGTGCCTTCGTGGTCACCGAGGTAATTGCCGTCGTCAGGTCGTTAAGCCATTGCTGGTCGCGCTGTGAGCGAGCCTGCGACGATCCTGATCTTCTCGTTGGCGCCATGAGCCGAAGACTACTTGGAATCATGTGGATGGGACGTCGGTGCGTTAGCGTCGTGGCATGGATGAACGCTTGAGGAATCTCAATGGCTGAGGCACTGAGTGGTCTCAAGGTGCTTGATCTTTCAAGTTTTTTAGCCGCCCCTCAAATCTCTGCCATCTTGGGAGATTTCGGCGCCGACGTGGTCAAGGTGGAGCCACCTCGTGGCGATGCCATGCGATCGATGGGTGTCCAACGCAACGGCCACTCACCCTTGTGGGCCCTCGTCAGCCGTAACAAGCGAAGTGTCGTGATCGACACCGAGACCCCCGAGGGTCTCGACAAGCTTCACCAACTGGTCTCGGCAAGTGACGTCGTCGTGCTCAATCATCCTCGCTCGCTCCTTGAACGCTGGCAGCTCACACCAGAAGCGATCGCTCAACGCAACGACCGCTCCATTGTGATCAACGTCTCTTGTTATGGCGAGAGCGGCCCGATGGCCGGAACGCCTGGTGCGGGAACATTAGCTGAAGCGTTCAGTGGCATCACCGGTCTGACCGGCGAAGCAGACGGTCCGCCGCTCCTGCCGTCGTTTCCCTTAGGCGACACCGTCGTGGCGATGGCTGGGGTGGTCGGAGTCTTGTTGGCGTGTTATCACCGTGATGCCAAAGGAGGGAGTGGCCAATTCATCGATCTGAGTATGTACGAACCCTTGTTAACCCTTCTGGGGCCAAGCATTGCCGGCTGGGAACAGGGCACACCGTCACCCCAGCGCAGCGGCAGTCGTGTGGATGGCGGTGTGCCTAGGAATGTCTATAAAAGCAGCGACGGTCTGTGGCTCGTCGTGTCGGGAACGACTGATGCCCAGGTGGCCCGAGTGCTCAGCGTGATCGGACACACGAGTCCCGACGACCTCGCACGCTTTGGCCGCTCTGAAGAACGCCTTAAGGTAGCCGACGAACTCGATGGTCTCGTTGCCGCGTGGATCGCTGGTCACGACCGAGCGACCGTGCTGGCGGCGTTCAGTGATGCACGGGTCCCCGTGGCTCCCGTCAACGATCTAGGAACCCTCGTTGAGAACGCACAGGTGCTGGCCCGAGGCTCACTGATCACCATGAACGACGCTGATCTCGGGACGGTGCTGCTTCCCGGCCCGCTTGTCCATCTTCAGGGAACTCCCGGTGTCATCACCACAACCGGACCTGATCTCGGCGAACACACCGCCGCAGTGTTCAAGGAGTGGTGCTGAAGGTCAAACGGGACTGCGAGGGACCTTGTGGATGACTTCTTCACCAAAGGCATCGAGAAAGGCACATGCTTCTTCGAGCGTGGTGCCCTCGCCATTGACCGCCATCCACGTCACACCAAGCCCTGAAAGCTCCTCGACCATTTCGATCTCGGCGCTTCGCGTGTGGCCAGTGTTCGACGCAGGGAACACACAAAGAATATCGAGGGGGTCGCTTCGGCCAATCTCTTTGGCATAAGAAAACAAATAATCGAGCAGACCCACGAGATCTTCCGTGGTCTCAAGGGCCACGCCACCCATACCTCGAGGGCTCGGCATCGGCATCCATCCGTCAGCTCGCTCTGCTACACGGCGACGCGTCAGTTGACTGTTGCCACCGAGCCAGATGGGCGGTCGAGGTTGCTGCACCGGTACGGGTTGTGCGGTGACTCCACGAGCCGAGACAAACTGGCCGTCGAAGGTGACCGGTTCGCCAGTCCACGCTCGCTTGAGGACTTCTAAGTACTCGTCGAAGATTCCGTTGCGGTCATCAACGTTCACGCCGAGCGCAGCGAACTCAGATTTTTGATAGCCCACACCGGCACCCATAATCAGCCGGCCTCCCGAGAGCACGTCAAGGGTGGCTGCAGCTTTCGCCAAAAGAAAGGGGTTGCGATACGGCACAACGGTGAGATTCGTCAACAATTTGAGCGTGGTTGTGGCTTGGGCCATAAAGGCCAAGGCCACAAAGGGATCAAGCGCGTCGTGACCACCCGCTTCACGCCACTTTTGACTCGGTGCAGGATGTTCGGTCAAGAACGCTGCATCAAAGCCGGCACGTTCAGCGCCTTGCGCCAAGGTGGCGAGTGCCCCGGGTTCAAGCAACTCAGCACTCAGCGGTGCTGAGAGAGGAAAGCCGTAGGCGAACTTCATCCTTTAGGCACCGTAGGGACACGACGTATCGGCGGGCTTTTGTGTCCACGTGCAGACACTGACCCTGGGCACCGACGGATCGGAGCCGATAGTGATCTGTGCGAACGCGCCAGGGGCAGAGGCTTGAACTGTTGATCCTGATGCTGCATAGCTCGTGCCGGACTTGATGATCGTCCACCCAAGACCTTTGAGTTGGGTCTGACACATCATCCAGATGGACTGGGGCGGCGCATTTACAGTGAAGAAAAGGTCCACGCCATTTTCTTGCACCCCTCCGTAGCCGTCCGATTCAAGTGGATAGTAGGGACAGTCAGTCTGGGCCACAAACCCTCCCGACGATGTAGCCGTCGTCGTGGTCACCGGAACCGTTGAGGTGGTCGTCGTCGTTTTTTGGGTGGTGGTGGTCGTCGTCGTCGTCGACGATCCACAGGCCGACAGCGTGAGGCCGAATGCGAGCAAAACGGCGGCAACGCCAGTGCTCAAACAGAAACGAGGGGTTCGAGATGTGTACATACTGTTCCCCTGTTGTTCGCCCACTTCCTCACAATAGTGCCCAAGCGGTCCCACGAGAAGGCCTCCAGACAACGGTGATGATTCGATCTTTTCAGGATGGATGATCCCCGATAGCCTGTGGGCACACGCAAAGGAGGGGTCATGGCAATCGCAGAACACTTAGATCCTGAGTTATTCCTTGATGAGCCAGAACCGGCCGACGTTCGCTACACCGTGATCAGTGTCGATGACCACCTCGTAGAACCTCCCCACATGTTTGAAGGTCGACTCCCTGCAGGATTTCAAGATCGAGCACCGAAGGTGATCGAGAATGACAAGGGCTACCAAGTCTGGGACTTTGACGGCGCCACCTATTCACAAGTGGGCATGAACGCCGTTGCCGGACGCCGCCCCGAAAGTGTGGCCGTGGAGCCCTTTCGTTTCGATCAGATGCGCCCTGGTTGTTATGACATTGATGCACGGATCGCCGACATGGATCTCAATGGGGTGTGGGCGTCGTTGAACTTCCCTTCTCAGGTCAGCGGTTTTTGTGGTCGAATCTTCTCGTCATGTTCGGATCCCGTTCTCGGAATTCACACCACGAGAGCGTGGAACGACTGGCTCTTTGATGAGTGGTATTCGCCCTACCCTGAGCGCATTATTCCGCTCGGCATTACCGTGCTCTCAGATCCCGAAGAAGGGGCGAAGGAGATTCGCCGCAATGCTGAGCGGGGCTTTCGCTCGGTCACGCTGCCGGAGCGACCGCACCAAATTGGTTTCCCTTCAATCTTTGATGACTACTGGACGCCCATCATGGAGGCGTGCGCCGAAACTGACACTGTGATCAGCCTGCACGTTGGCTCAACTGGCATGCCTGATCTTCCTGCGGGCTCGCCCATGTTGGCTCTTGGCGCCACGCTCTTCGGCCAGATGTCGTTAACCGCATGCTCCGAGTGGGTCTGGTCAGGGTGGGCTCATCGCTATCCCGAGATCAAGATCGCCATGAGCGAAGGTGGCATCGGATGGGTTGCGATGTTGTTAGATCGACTCGACAACATTATTGATCGTTCTGGCTATGGCCTCGGCTGGGATATCCGCCCCGCAGAGTTGCTGAAGCGGAACTTCTGGTTCTGCACGATTGATGACCCATCAACCATCGACACGCGCTATCGCATCGGGGTGGAGAACATCATGGTGGAGACCGATTATCCCCACGGCGACGGTACCTGGCCCACAACACAAGACGTCATCGCAGATGCCTGGGGACATCTCCCGGCCGACGAGCTGCGAGCCATCTGCAGTGGGAACGCCGCCAAGCTCTATCGTCACCCTCTGCCTGACATCGTCTTGCCGAAGAACTGAGGAGTAGTCATGTTTGTTCCAACAAAAGACCAGCTGATGCCCGATCTCACGGCAAAACAAGAACTCGCTCTCCTCGCTCGTACCCTTTGGAAAGAAGGCTACGACGATCACATCTCTGGACACATCACCTATGCCGTCGGCGACGGCACGTTGTGGTGCACACCGTGGTATCTGACCTGGCACGAAGTGCGGCCTGAGCACATTATTCGTATTGATTTAGAGGGCACCGTCCTCGAAGGTGACTGGCCGGCCCCCTTGGGAATTCCGTTGCACTTGGAACTCCACAAAGCACGGCCCGACGTCCAAGTCGCGCTGCATAACCACTCTCGCTTCGGCACCATCTGGGCCGATGCCCAACGTATCCCGCCGGTATTAGATCAAAGCTCTGCCTTGGGCGGCGGTGACGTCGTCATCGTTGATGAATACAAAGGTGCCGTAAACTTGGCCACGAATGCCGCTGCAGCTGTTGACGCCATGGGGGGCGCTGACCTCGCGTTGTTGGCGCACCACGGTGTCTTTGTGGTCGCTGGTTCTATCCGTGCTGCACATCAACGAGCCGTTGCATTAGAGCAGCGCTGTCGTCACGCTTGGTATGCCGAAGCACTCGGTGGAGGGATTCCTCTGACCGGCCCACCTGCTGACATGTTCCGAGCATCGAGTGGCGAGGGCTACATCGGATTCTGGGAAGCCATGGTTCGTGCAGAGCTACTTGACGACCCAACGCTGTTAAGCGGCGGCTAAATCTCTCGGCGACGCTTCGCCTTGACACAGAGAGCGAACCCGAAGCCAAGAAGACTCACGCCAAGCAGACCAAGGGGTGCGAACGGCGTCCCTGTTGCTGCCAGGAGCGTCGCCGGGGTGACCGGCGTCACAGGGTTTGGGTTCGTCAGTTTCCAAAGGCCCTGCAGATTGAGGATGTACAAATCTCCCTGAAGATTTAATCCGAGACCGAGCAAGGTATGAAGTCCTTGAACACTTGAGAGCACGGTTGGCGTATTCGCTGGTATCTGCTGGCCGAAGAATGACCCCGCCTGTTTGGCAATGACATAGATCTCGCCGGCATAGCTGTCCGCTGTGGTGTCGGCAGGCAGGTAAAGATTCCCCAAGGAATCAAAGCTCAGTGCGGTTGCTCCCCCAAATCCCTGGCTCGGGAAAAACGTGAACCCAGCAAATTGTGCAGGGATATTGGCGTTAACGGCCTGGCCGAAGAGCGTCCCTGACTGTTGTGCCACCATCCAGAGTTTTCCATCGGTATCGGGAACGAAGAGATTGCCGCTTGGATCGAATGCCAGAATCGTTGGTGACGCAATCGTCGACGTGGCGGTGAGACTGACAACGGTATTTGCGGTAACCGATTGTCCAAAAAGCGTTTTGTCCGCACTGGGAATCACCTGAACCGTCTCCGTAGAACCATCAACGACGAAAAGGTCTCCCTGGTGATCAAACTGCATCGAAACAATGCTGGTGAGCCCAGATGCTGCATTGAGTGTGGTTGCCACATTTGCCGTGACGGATTGACCAAAGATCGTGCCCGTTACCCGCGGGACAATCGTCATCACTCCGATCTGATAACTCCAGACCACGAGATCACCCGAATTATCAAGGGCGATTGTGCTTGGCTCGGTCAAGCCAGTTGCTGCGGCCAGCACGGCGGGGATGCCTTTCGTCACTGATTGCCCAAAAAGCGTTCCTGATTGCGAGGGATAGACGACGATATTGCTGCTGACGTCATTAATAACGAAAACATTCCCGTCAGGCCCGACGACAAGACCAGCAGGAAAATCGAGGAGTTCCGTCGAGGGAAAGCCCAGATAGGTATTTGCCGTTAATGACTGTCCAAAAAGGACCTCTTGCTGTGGAGCGATGACACCAAGCCCCGACTCTTGGGCATTGGTGTTTACTCCGTTTGATATAAAGAGGTTTCCTGCGCTGTCTCCCACTACTCCCACGGGATACGGTGCCGTAATATTCACAAGTGGGGTTTGGCTATTTAGAACTGGCATTGTCCCGAAGATTTGCGTAAACCCACTCGAAAGCACGTCAACCTCAGGGGATGACGAAGTTTGGTTGGCATAAAAGAGATTCCCCGCACCATCAACGTACATTCCATTTATTCCGGGTCCCGTACTCGTTACCGCGTCGAGTGAGGTGAGCGTTGCCGTTTGAACATCTTGTCCAAACACATTTCCTCCAGATTGCAACAGGGCATAAATGTGCTGATCACCCGAGATGAACATCGTGCCGTCCGTCCCGAAGACCACATCAGTTGCTCCCGAGGCCCCGGCGGTCTCGGGCAAGAAGGTGGTCGTATTCGCAGGAGCATTCTGCCCAAAGATCGTGGCCGTACTTTGCGTGATGACTGCAACGTCATGGAGGCTATTGGAGACCACGTAGAGATTCCCCGCTTGATCAAACGCCATTCCTTCAGGCGTGATGATCCCTTGCGCTGCAGCAAGTGTCACTGCAACATTCGCGGTGACCGCTTGTCCAAAGATTGTGCCCGTTGTGCGCGCCAAGACCGTGATGGAGTCCGCATAGCCAGCGTTGGAGATGTAAAGGTTGCCACTGCCGTCAAAGACGAGGCTGGCCGGTTGATCCAAACCAGTCGCTGCTTCGAGAACGGTTTGCACATTGGCGGTCACTTGCTGGCCAAACAGTGTGCCCGAGACTTTGGGAAGCACCGCTACCGTTTCTGCCAGCGGATTCACCGTGAAAATTGCCCCGGTTACCGGGTCAATGGCAACCCCCGCCACCGTGCTGGTCGGGTCGGCTGGCACGATGAGTTGCGGCGTAGGCGTACTCGCTGAGGCGGGGGTTGTTGAAAGAATCGCCAGCGGTGCAACGATTGCCGCCAGACTCAGCGAACTGACCGCGAAGAATTTTCGAAAGCGACGATTTCCTTGTTTCCATACCCAACTCATTTCTTGCCCCCGGTCGCTCAGGTGTCCTTTCATCCTGACAGGTTTTTGGACCTCCGTCATTGGAGAGAAGTAACGTAGCCATATGGTGATTCGTCTAGGAATTCTCGGAGCTGCTCGTATCGCTCCACCAGCAATTATCCGTCCTGCTCGAGCAATCGACGGGGTTGAAGTCACCGCAATCGCTGCGAGGGACCGCACCCGGGCAGACGCCTTCGCTTTGAAACATGGTGTCCCGCGGGTGCTTGACTCCTATCAACAACTCATTGACGATCCTGCTATCGATGCGATCTACAACCCGCTCCCGAACGGCCTCCATGGCTTCTGGACACTGAAAGCAATTGACGCAGGGAAACACGTGCTCTGCGAAAAACCCTTTGCGGCCAATGTCGAAGAAGCCACCGCGGTGACCGAACGCATCGAAGCCCAGGACAAGATCGTGATGGAAGCATTTCACTACCGCTATCACCCGGTCATGAAAAGAGTCGAAGAGATCTTGGCGAACCAAGAACTCGGTGAGATCCAGACTGTGTCGACTTCACTGTGTATTCCTTTACCCATGCACAACGACATTCGCTACCACGAGCACCTCGCGGGTGGGGCAGCCATGGACATCGGCTGTTACGCCACCAACCTTTGGCGGGTCTTGTCACAAAGCGAGCCGACGGTCACCTCGGCAACGGCGAAAACCATTCGCCACAACGTGGATCGTGCCATGCACGCCACGTTGATCTCTCCACTTGGAGCAACAGGAACGCTCGATGCATCGCTCTTGTCGTCCAAACTTTTCAAGCTCTCAGGCACGGCCAGTGGATCGCTCGGTTCACTCAGTCTCTTCAATCCACTCGGGCCGCAGTTCTACCACCGGCTCAAGATCACGACCAAGGGATCGTCTCGAATCGAACGCTTCGACCGGGTACCAACCTACAACTACCAACTTGAAGCATTCCGTGACGCTATCAACGTCGGCACCCCGTTTCCCACAACGGCGCGCGACTCCATCAACACGATGCGCGTGATTGATGCCATGTACGTGGCGGCTGGCATGACACCGCGTCAACCAACTCTTGTCAGCGAGGACTAATTCGTTAACGACTGGTTAACGCCAGCGCAGAACGAAAGGCACCAATCACTTCTTCTTTCGTCCAGGTCTGCGGTGACATGGTGATGAAATAATCGCTAAGGGCAAGGTCAGCCAAAGCATCTAGGTCACTTTCGCTGAATTCCAAATCGCTCAGCACGGGGAAGTTCAGCGCGGCGAGGACTTTTTTGACCGCCCGCACTGCCCGACTGCCGTCTCGAGAGCCGTCATCGGGCTCGCCCATGGCATCAGCCACTCGTTCAAGTTGTTCAGGAATGAATTGACGCTCACGCTCCAGGGTTTCAGCGACCACAAGACCAATCGTCAATCCGTGAGGCACGTGCTTCACACCACCAATGGCTTGGCCCAACGAATGTTCGGCCGTGCAGTCAGAGATGTTCATCGACAAACCCGCCATCATCGACCCACAGGACATCGCCGCTCTTGCTGCGCTGTCAGTGCCGTCGTTATAGGCGGCGACAAGGGCGGGTGTCATCATCCGAATCGCTTCAAAAGCAATAGCGTCGCCGATGGGCGTGCGCACAATGGCCACGGTGGCCGCGATGGCTTGGGCTAAGGCATCAACGCCGGTGTTGGCCGTCATCGATGGCGGCATGGAGTGCGTCAGCAACGGGTCAACGAGGGCGATCTGGGCCCGCAGGTTGGCGTTGGCGATGCCGGCTTTCTTCCCAGCCTCAGGATCTGAGATCACCGCACCTCCTGAAACTTCAGAACCGGTTCCGGCACTTGTCGGCATGGCAATCAATGCGAGTTCTGGTGCGGGGTAGGTCGGTGCTGCACCGAGAAACTCTTTGAACCCGACCCCCAGCTGCGTACAAAGTCGTGCCGCTTTTGCGGTATCAATCACCGAACCACCACCGAGAGCCACGACAACCGTCGCTCCAGAAGCGACAAGCGACGCCGTTGCTTCATCGACCATGGCAATGGTTGGTTCAGCCGCGGGCTTGTCGAAACGGGTGAACGAAAAACGCCTATCGCTCAAGACGTCAGCTAAGAGTGCTTTCACTGCAGGGTTGTGGTCCTCGATACCTTCATCAACCATCAAGAAGACTTTGGTGGCCGAGAGCTCGACGAGGGCGTCGGGAAGCGTCTGCGCGATCCCCTCGCCGAAGCGAACTTTGACCGGAAGAAAGTTCTGAAAAGAAGAAATCGTAGTCATCGCGCTGTTCTCCAACTCATCGACAGACGGCGGTCGTCTGTGCCTCCGTATCGTAGCCCAGGGGTTCCGGATTTCCGCTGTGAGCGACTCCGAAACTCTTGAAGCTGTGGCAAACGATATTCTTTGGTGACGGACGGTTCTCAGGCTCAGGGGAGCAAAACATGAACATCGATATTTCACGCCAGGATCTCCACCTCACTCGACTGCGTGACGATATCCGACCCCTGGTTGACGGTGAGGTCCGTCTCGACGTGGAGTCCTTCGGCCTCACCTCGAACAACGTCACCTACGGCGTCTTCGGCGACCTGATGAACTACTGGGACTTCTTTCCGACCCCTGGCGACGACGGCCCAATCTGGGGTGGCCTCCCAGTCTGGGGTTTCGGGGTGGTCTGCGAATCTACCGTTGCTGAGCTCTCGGTGGGTGAAAAAGTCTTTGGCTACTTCCCCTTAGCGTCTTCGTTTGTGCTTTCGCCAGGGCGGTTCGATAACAGCGGTTTTAGTGACCTGGCGCTTCATCGCCAGCACCTCCCCAGTGTGTACAACCGCTACGCCTACGTCACCGAAGACTCGGCGTACGCACAAGAGCACGAAGCGATGATCATGTTGTTGCGGCCATTGTTTCTCACCTCGTTCGTGGTCGATGACTTCCTGATCGACCACGATCTCTACGGTGCCGATACCGTCGTCATCTCCAGCGCCAGTTCAAAAACTGCTATCGGCGCTGCGTTTCTTTTGGCCGAACGCAAGAACATCACCGTCGTCGGCGTCACCTCATCGAGCAACGCAGCATTCGTCAGCAGCCTCGACTGTTACGACCAGACGGTGACCTATGACCACGTAGAGGAACTCTCTGGGACCCACGCCATCTACATTGATGTTGCCGGCCGCCGTGACGTCACACGCCACGTTCACCGCCACTACGGCAACAATCTGGCCTACTCAATGGTGGTTGGTGATACGCATTGGGATGCCGTGGATGGAGACCTTCAGCCCATCGAGGGCCCGAGACCTGAGTTTCTCTTCGCCCCCGTTCAGATCGCCAAGCGGAGATCCGATTGGGGTCGCGACGGTTTTGAAGAGCACGCTGGCGCGGCCTGGAATCGCTTTCTGCCCTGGGCCCAGACGTGGATGCGTGTGCTGTCGGTCAGCGGTGCTGCAGCGATCACCGCCACCTACCTTGATCTCGTAAACGGGGAGATTGATCCAAGCGTTGGTCACGTCTGCACCTTTTCGAGCCTGCCCAATCGTAACGAGAAGGCCGAGAGAGACCACTGATGAAGGCAATTGTTTTGCGCCATCATGATGAAGACAATCCAGGGTTGATCGGCCTCGAGCTCGAGCGACGCGGTTTCACGCTCACGATTCACCGCATGCCCGAAGATGGCCCCCCGCCCAACCCACGTGACTACGACCTTTGCATTGTCTTAGGGGCGAAGTGGTCGCTCGTCGATCGAGTGGGTATCGAAACCTGGATCGATCAAGAACTCGACTGGCTTCGCACGGCCGATGCTGCTGGCGTGCCGGTGTTGGGAATCTGCTTCGGCTCTCAAGCCTTAGCCGCTGCCCATGGCGGCCGTGTGACCCGGGCGCCCAAGATGGAGTTGGGATGGACTGACATTGTCTCAAGTGAAGCGGGAATCTCAGATGGCCCGTGGTTCCAATTCCACTCAGACCAGTGCATCATTCCCGACGGGGCCACTGAACTCGCCCGTAACCAAGTCTGCGTTCAAGCGTTTTCGTTGCGCAAAAACCTCGCCGTGCAGTTCCACCCCGAACTTGAGCGACTCCAACTTGAGCAATGGCTTGACGAAGAGAGTGTGGCTATCGTCCGAGACTTCGGCCTCGATACCGAACAGTTGCTCAGCGAGACCGATGATCGCCTTGACGCTGCAATCGAAAACGTGCGCGTCTTTGTGGACTTTGCCCTCGGGGTGGCAGGTCTCACGCCAACAGCGACCTGACGACCCGTCGACGCTGGCGAGAAGCAGCGAGAGCACCTAAGTTAAGAGCCATGGGACGTCTCGAACAACGTGTGGCCTTGGTTTCTGGAGCCGCAAGCGGCATAGGTGCGGCAGTCGTCACTGCACTGCGCGCTGAGGGCGCGATCGTTGTCGGCGGTGACATCCAAGAAGGTGAGGGTTGTCGTTATCTTGACGTGACCGACCCCGAGTCCGTCACCGCTATGGTGGCGCACTGCGTTGCCACCCACGGCAAGCTCGACATTGTCGTCAACGTGGCAGGTATCGGTGTCTCCCGTTTGATTGAAGATGTACCCCTCGAAGAGTGGAAGCGAATCCTGGATGTGAATCTCACCGGGACCTTTCTGCTTTCACAAGCCGCCGTTGGCGAGATTCGAAAGACCAAGGGCACCATCATCAATATGGCGTCAGTGGCTGGTGTGCGAGCGACCCCCTATAACGCCGCTTACTGCGCCTCAAAAGGTGGCGTCATCATGTTGACCAAGTCCATGGCCATCGAACTTGCCAGTGCGGGGGTGCGGGTCAATGCCATCTGTCCCGCATCAGTCGACACACCCTTCTTGCGGAATTTTGAAATTCCCGATGGGGCCGACATGAGCCTTTTTGATCGTGCACGATCCCCCATGGGCAAGTTGGTCGATCCCGCTGAGGTGGGCGCCACCGTTGTCTTCTTGGCCTCGGACGACGCCGCCACGATGAATGGCACGGCGCTCGTCATCGACGGCGCGGCAACGGCTTAGCGTCCCGCAAGCTCCACGGTGTAGAGATCATCCGCCGAACGCAACACGGTTCCCGGTCGAGCGGTCGTCACCTCACCATTGCGGACGGTTTCTTGGCCCGAGACATAGACGTGGTCGATTCCTTTCGAGGATGCGAACAGACGCACCCCTCCGCCAGGAAGGTCGTGCAGGATCTCCGTGGGATTCGATCCCACGGTCGCTGGGTCAAAGACGACAAGGTCGGCGATAAAGCCTGGCTTGATCTCTCCTCGATCTTTGAGACCAAAGTGCTGCGCGGGCCGTGAGGTCATCATGACCACCGCCTCTTCCAAGGAAAGCAGCCCACGATCACGAACGACCTCGCCCAAGATCACCGTGGGGTAGTTCCCATGACACATGAGGTCCAAGTGCGCACCGGCATCGGATCCGCCAAGCATGACTCGAGGATCTTTCCAGATTTCAACGCGTTGGGCCCACCCTTCGTCGGTGTGGCCCAACGAGGGGGTCAGTGATGGCAGCACCAGGAACAAGGTGAGGTTCTCAACGAGGACCACATCAATCAAGACATCAATCACATCGCTGCCTCGTTGTTCTGCGATCTGACCCAACGACATCCCCACGTAGTCAGAGTCTGCATCGAAGACTTCCATCAAGGAAAAGTTCCCAAGCACCCCCAAGGCATTCTCAGACGCTTCTTCGGCGCCTTGGCGTAGTGCAGCACGTGCGTCTGGGTCGTGGCTCGCCGCAAGGCGCTCATCGCGATTTCCACCCACGACGTCACTCCAGCCCGGCAGATTTGGCAGGACGTTTGATGAGCGCATGCGCAACATGTCCGGCAGCGCCAAGGCCACCACAGTGGCTCCACGCTTGGTGGCAATGTCGGACGCTTTGAGTTGTTGGTCAAAAATCTCTTCTGAGGCGAGCGATCCCAACAGGTTCCAGTTGAGCGGTCGGTTCGCCGCCAAGGACATGTCGGCCATCAGTTCCATACGATCTTCAGGGATTTCGCCGATGAAGGGGATGATCTCCAATGTGGTGCCAGGAAAGTCACGCAGGACGCCGGCCAGGCCAATGAGTTCATCAAAGCTCGACAAGGTCGACGGGACCGGTCGGCCTTGGCCATCAAGATGGCCCGCAGAGATTGATGATGAGAAGCCCACCGCACCGGCAGTGAGGCAATCTCGTAATACGTCTTTCATCTCTTCGATCTCTTCCTGCGTCGCTTCGCGCTCGGTAGAGTCGGCACCCATAACCTTTCGGCGAATCGACGAGTGACCTGCCAAAAAGGCCGCGTTGACACTCAGGCCTTTGTCCACGGTGTCGATGTAGTCACCGAAACTTTCCCACTCCCATGGCCCTTGTGCCGTCAAGGCTTCCAAGGGAATCCCTTCGACCACGGCCATCATCTCTTGGATATATCGGGAGTCGCCTTTGGCCAACGGAGCGATCGAAAAACCACAGTTGCCAGCAAACACGGTCGTGACGCCGTGAAGGACTGAGGGATTGGCGGTGCGGTCCCAGAGAAATTGCGCGTCGTAGTGGGTATGAACGTCAACAAAACCCGGCGAGACGACCTTACCCGTGGCGTCGACGACGTCATCGACCGCTGCTTCCTTCGCCGTCTCGATCTTGCCGACCGAGACGATGCGTCCGTCGTCGATGAGCACATCAGCGATGCTCCCCGGATTGCCCGATCCGTCAACGACGAGTCCGTTTTTTATGAGCAATGTCGTCATGATTCCCCCTCGAGATACTTTGTTACTTCTGGTTCAACCACGGTGCCGTCAAAGAAATTCTTATTGGTGTGGGTATAAAATTTGACGGGGTTTTCGAAGGTGAAGCGCTCAAAGTCTGCTTCATCAATCCACTCGTGTTCGACCATCTCCCACGCTTCTTCTAAGACTTCGGTGATGTCGGGTAAGTCCCAGTGCGCAATGTCCGAACCCAAGATGGCGTTGAGGCGAGCACCCAGAGGGTTCACCTTTGTATTGAACGCCAGCGAGGTCATCGGGTCGTCTGCTTCTGCGCCAAAAAAGAAACGGTCGACAAAGAGCCGCTTGATATCTTCCACGCTGGTGATGCCACTGCGTTCCCACTCGTCGATCATCGATTCGGGCTCTTGGGGCCGATTGGAGAATGGATTGATGGGTGTCGTCAATGGCATGTTGTACTTGTCCAACATCTCTGCAATCAACGCTCCGTCGATAGTCGCTGGATCCAGGTTTTCTCGCAAGGCCGCGACATTGCGCTTTTCGTAGTGGCCAACGAGATCTGAGTAGAGATTGGCGGCCCAGGCAACACCTCCTTCTAGGAAGGCAAAGTTCAGCTCGGGGAATCGGTGCGGCACGCCCCCTAACAACAGTGATGTTGCTAAGCACTGTTGGCCCACGGCCAACATCGAGAGGTGGTTGGCCACGTAGCTACTCGGTGAACGATACGGCGTCATTCCAATAAAGCCCGAGTGGAACGCCAACGAGACGCCGAGATTCCGGGCGGTCTCCCAGACGGGATCGTAGTCATAGAGCGAGTCAAGACCGAACTGGTCGAGCCAAAAGGCATAGCGAGACAATTCAGGATCGGCGTCGCTGAGCGCCTCAAAGGGCCGCTGCACATAGCCCGCGCACAGCACTGATTTGAACCCCAAGGTGTTGACCGCATAGGTCATCTCAGCGATGGCCTCTTCTGGGGTATTCATGGGAATCGCTGCCACGGGACAGAGTCGATCGGACAGTTGCGCAAAGAGTTCTGCATTGGCGCGATTCAACGCGCGGCACGATCCCACTCGATAGCGCTCATCGGGGGTGTGCAAGAACACCAGACCCAGGCTTGGATAGATGACGCTGTAGTCGATTCCGGTCTCGTCGAGACGGTCGTAGAGAAGTTCTGGAATCAGTGCCGTGGCCAGATCCAAGCTGTTGGCGGCAGGTGAGCTCCACCACGGTCCTCGAGGAGTTCGAGAGACTGCTCGCTCTTCGAGCGTCTGTTCATGCCACGAACGATCAGTCCCGCCGTAGGGAGGGAGCATACGTTTGAACGCTGGGTGGTTGAGGTCTAAGCCTTCGCCTTCTAAGTAGGGTGCAAGATAAGGAAAGTGCTCTGCCATATGGCCATCGGTATCGATGATGGGATGTGGCAAGGTGGCATGGAGTTCACGAGAGTTCGACATAAAAGTAATGTAGCCTCATTACTGGAGAGGAAGCAACTGATATGGCTTATGACGTAGTGATTCGTGGTGGCACCGTGATTGACGGTTCCGGCCTCGGTTCCTTTCGCAGCGACGTTGCCATTAACGGGGACACCATCGTCGCCATCGGCCGCATCAAACAAGCAGGACTGACTGAAATCGATGCCACGGGCTTCGTCGTGACCCCGGGTTTTATCGATGGACATACCCACATGGATGCCCAAATCTTTTGGGACCCCAATGGCACGAGCTCTTGCTATCAAGGAGTAACGACGGTCGTGATGGGCAACTGTGGGTTCACCTTGGCTCCCGTCAACGACGGCGAACGAAACCTCGTTGTCCGCAACTTAGAAAAAGCCGAAGACCTCGACCCCGAAGCGTTGGCTGAGGGCATTACCTGGGGCTTCCAAACGTTCCCGCAGTACTTAGACGTCATCGACGACCTCGAAAAAGGCATCAATTACGCAGCACAAATCGGCCACTCGGCGCTGCGCACCTGGGCCATGGGCGAGCGCGCCTTCAGCGACGCCGCGACCGACGAGGATTTGGCGTTGATGTGTGGCCAACTCAGAGATGCCTTAGCGGCAGGTGCCATTGGATTCTCTACCTCGAGAATCCCCCATCACGAAACCTCAGACAACCGACCCGTGGCATCGCGCATTGCCGAGTGGAGCGAAGTCGAGGCGCTGGTCGACACGATGGCCGAAGCAGGGACGGGGATTTTTGAGTTCACCGACAGCGGCATGAACACCCATGACCCTGACGAGCGCGCCGAAGCACTGCAACGGCTCCGCACCCTCGCCGCCACAAGTGGTGTACCGGTGACCTTTGGCTTTATGGCGACCAAGGGCGCTGATCATCTTTTGGACTTCCTCGATGACACCGCTCACGCGGGTGGTCGGGCTTACGCTCAGACCCATTGCCGTGGCATCTCGGTGCTGCTCTCACTACGCACAAAGCTTCCGTTCGATCTCTTGGATTCATGGAAGCCCCTGAGAGAAAAGTCCATCGATGAACAATTAAGGATATTGCGAGACCCCGAGCTGCGTCAGCCCTACGTGGATGCCGCCGTCAACGCTGACTACGCAACATTCACGGGCATCGGCGCGGCTGCCCGCCCGCCTGACTTTGAGGGGATTAGGGTCTACCTCAATGGACTGCCTCCAAACCCTTCCGTCGCTGACGTGGCGCGAGAACAAGGTCTCCACCCCGCGGAAGCAATGATCAATCTCTGCGTGGCTTCAGACGGCTACCAAGTATTTCAACAACCCAGCTTGTTCCAACAAGATGAAGCCACGTTGTTGCGAGCCCTACGCCATCCTCGATCGGTGATGACCTTCTCGGACTCGGGTGCGCACGTCTCACAGATCGCTGACGCCTCGATTCATACCCACCTCTTGGGCTACTGGGTACGCGATCGGCAAGAATTCACCATGGAAGAAGCCATCAAGATGATCACCTTGGCTCCAGCACTGGCCTGGGGCTTTGCTGATCGTGGACTGTTGCGACCCGGCATGAAGGCTGACATCAATATCTTTGATCCCGCAACGGTTGGCCCTCTCGTTCCTGAGTTGGTGTCTGATCTTCCCGCCGGAGGACAGCGTCTCTTGCAACGATCAGTTGGCTTTGTTGCCACCTTGGTCAACGGGGTGGTCACCCTTCGTGACGGAGAGCCCACCGGCCTCTATCCGGGTGAACTGTTGCGCACGCAATCAGCGGCGAACTAGTTCATCCACAAGGTCGTTGCGTTCCGCCGCACAAAGACCCACTGGCCGTCTTCGTTGGCCACCTGATCGAGGTAACGAATCCCCAAGGTGATGGCTGGTCCAGCATCGCCGGGAGCCTGGCATTGGTAGACCACGGCGTAGGTGTCCATTGTGGCGCTGAGGCCATCGTCGCCGAGCTCAACCAAGGGCACACCAATCATGTGTTGACTCACCGGAAAGGCCCGTTCGGCTTTCATCGTCTCGAGCCACTCGGGCTTGGCCAGCGTTCCCAACGCTCCGGTCATCACCGCATCGTCGCGAAAAAGCGATGCCAGGACGTCAATCGCTCGTTCATCACAGGCCCGTCCGTAGCGCTGCAACAACGCCGAGAGCTCGTCGTGAACGCTCACAACACCGCCGTGGGGTTCACCGGACAGCCGGTTCCCCCAGTAATACGAAGCGGACTCATCGAAAAGAGGAATTCCCATTGGCCCGCAGCGGCGCAGGCTTGCGACAAGACCGCCGTGGCGACGTTGTCGATCAAGGGCATCCCCATGGCCACAATGGCAATCTGGTGAATCGGGAACGGCCACTGCTCTGTTCCTAAGAACGGCATGGGATCAGAGATGCCGTCACTTCCCAACACCGCCACGTCTCGTTCGGCCAACCAGCCCAGACACTCGGGATGGAGACCGGCAAAACCGTCGAAACCTTTTTTCTCGCTGCGCCGAGCTTGACGGCCCCAGGCCACGAGTAACACGTCACCGCTTTTGACGGTCACGCCCTGGGAACGCTCAGCGGTTTCGAGATCCTCGATGGTCACATACTGGCCGGTATCAAGAAAGGGAATCGACAAGGCTCGAGGAATATCCAGCAGCACCCCACGACTCACCACCCCGTTGGCCATCGACATCACGGTGTTCGATCGTGCTCCATCGCTGCGCACGTCGCTTGCTGGGCGGCCTCCGTACATTTCGCCAGCGACAAACATATGACTCAACGCATCGACGTGGGTCGTCCACAGACCGTGGACATCTAAGGCGAGGTGGTCACGCGCCGCTTCGTAGCCTGGGATGCCATTTGAATCTCGAGCATCGCCCGAGGCCAACATGTGGTGTTGCACGGGATTGGGATGTTCCGGCATGGGAGAGGTAGCCAAGTCATGGGCTAAGGAGATGCTCTGGCCTGACCGAACCAATGCCGCAGCAGCCCGGCGCACATCGTCGGTGATGAAGTTCAAGGTGCCGGCTTGATCGTCGCGTCCCCAGCGATCCCAGTTCTTGAGTTGTTCAAAGAGCTCGCTGAGTTCTTGTGTTGACGGGACAGAGACGTCGGTTGCCATGGAGATTAGTTTGTCAGGACTTCGGGATCGGTGCCGTCATTGCTCCGAGCACCATCGCCGAGAGGTTGGCCATGAATCGGTCATCATCGAGAACCGGCTGGTGAGTGGGCTCTTCAAGGACCAGCGCCCGCTCGGCCACTGCTCTGGCGATCATGGTGATACAGATCTCCTGGCGAGCAGCCCAAAGATCGTCGGGCGTTTTGGGACAGCGTTCACGCATGAGCGCCCAGGCTTCATGGCCCTCGGTTTCAGCCAACACCGCCTCAATCTCTGGGGTCAGCGTGCGTTGGCCTGCAGCTAACTCCGAGCCAATGACGAGATAGGCCCGTTCTCGCCAAGAAATGCCAGCGACCTCAGTGATCGGCCGCACGATCGCGTCCAGGGCGCTTTCTACGTCAGCCCGATCAGCCGCATGGAGCAACAGTTCATGTCGGCGTTGGGCGATCAAAGGTACGGTGCGGGCCAAGATAGCCAAAAGAACCTCGTCACGACTTCCAAAGTGATAATGCAAGGCCGAGGCATTCTTCTGTTCGCTCGCTCTTACGATCTCGGCCAATGAAACATTGTCGATCCCGCGTTCAGCGAAGAGCCGGGCTGCTGCATCGAGGAGTTGATCAGAGGTTGAGCCCACCTTGTTGAGCGTACTGCGCTGTTGCCTACTGCTTGGGCGGCGGCCAGCCAGCCACCAGGCCGAGCTCTTTGCACAAGGGCTGCGCTTCAATCCATTGACCATTGCGTTCAACAGCAGCAGGATCGCAGACCAACCACCGTGCGACTTCTCCCACCACTTCAGCTGGAGCGCCGACCATGGCGTCGAAGCCGAATGAGCCCATGTCTTGGGCGATCCGTTCGGTGGCGATAAAGCCGGGCGACAAGTTATACGCACGAATCCCTTGATGGCCGTGCTCGACCGCGACAACGCCAGCGAGGCGATGCAGTGCTCCTTTCGACGCGCCATAGCCAAGGCCCCAACCACCTTCACCGGCAGGTTTGGGGGGATCGATCTTGCCGGACGTCGACGCCATGTTGATGATGACCCCTTTGCCGCGCTCAAGCATTTGGGGCAGGACCAACTGCGTCAACAAGATCGGGCCGATGACATTTGCTTGAAGTTGAACGTCAATCAGGCCAATCGGCGTGGCCAAGAGGCGGTCCATGTGACCCGGGCCCACATACCGTGCGTTATTGACCAACACATCAATCCGGCCCCACGTCTCCAAGACGTTTTCAACGCCATGGGCCAACGACGCTCGATCTAAGAGATCCAGGGAGATGGGCAGCGCGTCAACACCGAGCGATGCGACGAGCGCTGCCGTCTCGTCAAGTGATCCAGGCAGTGGACTCGTATCGCTTTGAGCGATCGTCGATGAGTGTTCACGGCGTTCTCCGCCGTGGAGGGTGCGCGCACCCAAGGCCACGTCGTAGCCTGCCTTGGCGAGGGAGACCGCAACGGCTTTGCCGATGCCCCGACTCGCTCCCGTCACGAACGCCACCGGGCGTGAGTCGTCAGTTCTGCTCATTGAGAACGCAACGACTGACTACCAACTACGCATGACTTGATGACGGTCAAATGCGTTACAGGTCGAATCTCGTGGGTACTCATCGACTCCCAAAGGTGTAGCGACTTCAGCCACGGTCGGGCCGATCTTGTCGCCAATGGCCCGCAGCGCCTCAAGATCAAAACCGTAAAGGTCAGCGGCGTTCGACTCGAGCATTTTCGCGGTCTCCACGGGGTCAACCCCACCGAAGGCCGCACGAAGAGCAAGCGTTGAATAGGGATAACTCCCCTCTGAGTGGGGATAGTCATCGCCCCACATGATGCGATCAACGCCAACGTCATGACGGACGGCCGACTCGGACGCTCGCAAGAAACTCGCCCCCACCCAGAAGTTCCTTGCGAAATACTCGGTCGGCTTCATGGCCATGTGTGACGCCGCAGCGCCAAAGTACTTGGCCTCCGCCGCATCGGGCAGCGTCATGCGCCCATAGAACCAGTCAAGGGTCTCGAGTCCTCGCGGGAGCCAGGCCATTCCTTGTTCGGTCAAGACAAACTTCAAGCCTGGGTAGCGCTCGCACACGCCCCCAAAAATCAAGTGCCATGCCGAGCGGTGCGAGAACCACGGCAACTCCACGAGCATCATGGCCCGTGCTGATTCGTGCTCGCCATAATCCGGCATGCCCGATCCACCGTGAATGTTGATCGGCACATCGAGCTCTTCGCAGAGTTGCCAGAGTGGATCGTAGATGGGCTCCCACAGGGGTGGCAGACCACAACCTGGGGGGAGCGACGGCAAGAGAATCCCCCCGAAGGGTGAAAAGTTTTCCTTGGCCCAGCGGATCTCAGCCAATGCGTCATCGATGTTGTTGACGAACACCTGAATGATCCCTGCCCGACGTCCTGGAAGCAACGAACAGAAGTCCGCTAACCAACGGTTATGGGCTTGCACCCCGGCCCAGCGCCGACTGTATTCTTCGGCCGATGGCGGAAGGGCGACGAGGTTCCCTTCTTGGAAAAACGGCGGCACGGTATTGGGGAAAAGTACTTCCGCGGTAATCCCATCCTTCGAGTGCTCTTCGACACGGGCGTCGCTGTCCCAACTGCGATAGGCCGTTGGTGCCAACAAGTCAGCGAAGGGGTTCACATACGCTGCGGCCCAGGCATCAAAGTCGTCGTGCCACTTCGCATCGAGATAGGGCCGGTAATCCTGGATATCGCCGCCAGCGTGAGTGTCACAACTAATGATGGTGTAGCGGTGAGTGTCAGTGAGTTCCATGGTCATGAGAGACCCCCCTTCTTTCGTTAACTTAAGCCCTCGAGTGCTGAGGGCGGAAGATCGCCCTCTTGGATGGCATTTGCTCGTGCGGTCAACAGTGCACCGGCACGATCAAGACCGTGGCTCACGATGAACTTGCCACTCAATGCTCCATCGAGAGCAAAGCGGCCGAGCTCGTCGAGATCAACCACATCATTTGGGAGACCCGCTTGCGCCAAGTGCTCACGAAACTCGGCGAAGGTGGTTCCTGGCGCAGGTGGCCGAGGCTTGACGCGAGCCAGCTCTGCGGGACGGTTTCGCTGTGCTTCCCAAAGACCGGTGTCCAGCAGTCCGCCTGAGGGATAGAAGATGACTGCTCGCAGCTTGGTGGCTTGCGCAACAAATTGATGGGCCAGCGCTTCAGTGAAACAACTCACGGCGGCTTTTGAACTTGCGTAAACAGAGGCATAGGGAACGGGCGCGATTCCACCGTCACCTGAAGACGTCGTGACGATGACCCCTTCTTCACCTCCAGCAATCATGCGCGGAACAAAGGTCAAGACGCAGTTTGCGGTACCGAAGACATTCACCCCAAAACACCAGCGCCAGTCATTGGCTTCTTGGTCCCAAGGGTTGCCGCCGCCGCCTGACGTCACGCCAGCGTTCGACCACAGAAGGTGACATGCCCCAAAAGTGTCGTAGACAAAGTCAGCGAGCGCATCGACCGACTCAGGGTTCGACACGTCGGTCACGACGCCACGGACGTCGCCGAGGGACGAAAGTTCTTGGACGGTAGCGTCAAGCGCCGTGGCTTCAATGTCGCCGATGACCACTTTCGCTCCGTCGGCGAGCAAGGCCTTGACGATGCCTTTGCCGATCCCGGCTGCCCCCCCGGTAATTACTGCGACCTTGCCATCTACGCTGTTCATGGATCCCCCCGAACCGAACTGTTTTTCTGTCGGCCCTATACTGGCACAGTCCCAGGAAAATCGACCAATCGCTCCTCAAACGAGACCAATTCTGAGAGAAGTGGCCCTGGAGCGAGGTTGTCACTAGGGTGGATTGCGTTGGGTGGACATGGGGGTCTGCTCGCCTTGTGAAGGGGGAAAGTTCATGGGAAAGACTCGCTACAGCGGGCAAGATGTTTCGGAACTGCGGAACCGTGAAGTCGAAGCAACACGGGCCCTTATTTGGAGCCAAACCGTTACCGCAGTGTTCGAGACCGATTTAGATTTGATTGCCTCGGTTCTGCCCCGACCCCTCGAGCCATCATCGGCCACAGCGCGTCTGCGCTTTGCCGTTGTGGACATGGGCAACGGGATGAAGCCCTTTGGGGCCGGTTGGTTTGGCGTGCGTGCGCGTCACGGTGACGTCGAGGGTGAATACGCCTTGTTCATGCCCATGACCACAGAGCAGGCAACCATCGGCGGCCGAGAGACCTTTGGAGAACCGAAGAAGATCGGCGAAGTGTCGCTGAGCCAAAACGGTGACAAGGTTCACGCCAACATGTCTCGTCTCGGCTTTGACATTGCCTCGGTCGAAGGAACCATGGGCGCTGAAGGTCCCGGCTATGAAATCGACAAGATCGACTTTTACTTCAAGTGCCTGCCGGGGGCGAACGGCGTAGGCCTCGATGGCGATCCCGCCTTCGTCTATTGTCGCCGCCACGAAATCGCTCGAGGCGTGCGCGAGATCACCGGCGACTTGAAGATCCTCGATGCTCCGCTCGACCCCATCGGCGACTTCCCAGTCAACAAGTTGCTGTCCTTGAATTTTGCCGAAATTGCGTCCACGCAAGTTGGCGAAGTCGTGGACTTCGTCCCTGCCGAGTGGCTCGTCCCCTTTGTTCATCAACGTTACGACGATCTCTCGGTACTGGGGGCATAAGCAATGATTCCAAAGAGCGCCAACGATCGCTACACCATCATCTCTGCAGATGGTCACGCCGGCTTAGCCTGCGAGGACTATCGGCAGTACTTGGACAAGAAGTTCTACCCAGACTTCGACAAGTTCATGGACGAGCGCAATGCCCACCGTGAAGAAGCATTGAAGTTCAACTACGACTACATCATGGATTGGGAGACCAGCAACGAAGAGGGCCTCAAGGGCGCCTTCGACCCTGCGATCCGAGATAAAGAACTCGATGCCGATGGAGTCTCTGCCGACGTGCTCTTTGCCGATGCTGACGCCGTCACCGGGATGGCCGGACCGCCGTTTGGCGCTGGGCTTTTCGCCGGTGCCATCGTCGATCCCAATCTGGCCTTCGCTGGGGCTCACGCCCACAATCGTTTCTTGGCCGATATCTGTTCGGTCTCGCCAGAGCGCCGCGGTGGGATTGCACTCGTCCCCATCACACACGGCGTTGAAGAATCAGTCAAAGAGATCGAATGGGTGGCTCAGCAACCAGGCATCCGCGGCATCATGGTCCCAACCATGTGGCGTAACAACACGCCCTATAACGATCCCAGCTACGACCCCGTGTGGGCTGCCTGCGCCGATGCGAACTTGCCGGTCCACACCCACTCGGGAGAAGCTCCGTTAGAGGAATATGGCGACTCGACCGGTGTGTACTTGGCAGAAGTCGTCTGGTGGGCAATTCGACCAAGTTGGCACCTTCTCTTTGGTGGCGCCTTTGAGCGCTATCCCAATCTCAAATTCGTCGTGACCGAAGCCGCGGCCTACTGGGCTCCTGATCTGATGTGGAAGTGGGATCAGTACATGGGCGGCGGCCACACCACAAAGAAGATGGCTGCTCTGTTGAAGGGCAAGATCTCAAAACTCCCATCGGACTATTTCGGCAGCAATATCTTTATTGGTGCCTCGACCATGTCGAGAGAAGAGATTCGCCGTCGCTACATCATCGGCACCGACGTTGTGATGTGGGGAACGGACTACCCCCACCCTGAGGGGACCTGGCCGCATACTGAGGACAAGCTCAAAGCAGACTTCGTCAACATTCCCGTTGACGACACCGCCGAGATGCTGGGCCTGACTGCGGCAAAGGTCTACGGATTTGATCTCGACGCCTTGGCTCCTATTGCCGCACGGGTGGGACCGACACCTACCGACTTAGGGCAAGATCCAAGCTTGATGAGTGACCCCAATGAGCGAGCGACAGCCCGTTGGTGGAAAGAGGAGTACGGCGTCAAAGCTCCGGGCTAAGCGCAGTCTCGTTTCCTTTCTCTTCGATGCACACCTTTCGTCATGGAACACGTGACGACGTCCCCAAACTGGTGGAGCTCATCGAATCGGCCTACCGTGGCGAAGAGAGTCGCCTGGGGTGGACAACCGAGGCTGACTTTTTAGATGGTCGGCGCACCGACGAGGACGCCCTTCATCAAATTCTCGCTGAGCCAGAGTCGTTCTTCCTCGTCGCATTCGAAGATGACGACCTTGTTGGCTGTTGCAATCTTCGCCACGAAGGCGACCACGCCCATTTTGGAATGTTCGCGGTTTGTCCACGCTCCCAAGATCAAGGAATCGGAAAAGCCCTCCTCAGCGAAGCTGAGACAACAGTGACAACTCTGTGGCATCTCAAGCAAGTAGTGCTTGATGTGATTGGCCTCAGAACCTCGCTCATCGCTTGGTATGAGCGCCGAGGGTTTCACCTCACCGGATCGACGCGCCCGTTCCCTTATGACAACAGTCGATTCGGCGTGCCAAAGCGAGATGACCTCGTCTTTTTCGAGATGGCGAAAGATCTCTAGGGTGCCGTTGCTGATTCATGAATTGCTGTCTGCGACGACGGCAGCGTCGCTAAGGTCGATTCAAAGTTCCAAACCAGTGAGCCAACTTGGCTGACCGTGTCTTTTCCGTATTCTTCGCTTGGGTCCCCTTGTGTTTCGACGCAAAGGAAATAGGATGTGGACCCTAATTTGACGTAGCCGGCGGTATTGATTTGCCAGCCTGTGGTGGGCTCGTCATACCAACCGTTCTTCACCCCGATGGTTGCCGTTGCGGGAACCCCTTGAGGAACACCAAACTTTTCCGAGCCATAGACGTTCTGCATCAGGGTCTGTTCAAAGGCTTGATTCGCCGGCGTCAAGACGCTGTTCGGCAGCACGATGGCCTTCAACAATGTCAACTGATCAGCAGGCGTCGTTTTGGTCAAGCCCCATCCCCAACTCCCGATGGTTTGATTCATTCCGAGCATGGTGTTGAAGGCTGCTAACCCAGGCATTTGATTGAGTTGAAGAAACAAGGTTTGTGCTGCGTCGTTGTCTGATGCTTCGACCATCGTCGTGACGAGCGCTGTTTCTACAGGCGTCAAGCCACGATGTTGCACTTGGGTTTGATAAAGCAAGTCCGCCAGGAGATCAATCTTGACCATGCTGGCTGTCACTTGAGCGGGACCCGGGTTATAGAGATAGGTCTGGCCGGTCGCTACGTTATAGAGACCAGCGGTCACCGTTCCAGAACGGCTGGCGAGATAGGAGCTGAGTTCGGGTGAGGAAAAGGGGTCTTGATTGGGGATGGTGACCTTTGGCGCCACGGCATAGCCTGCGGTGCCGTTCCCCGCTGACGAGCTTGGCGTCGTGGCCGGAGAAAGCGGAGAGGGTTGCACGGCAAGGCCCGCACCGACGCCCCCAATGATCAGACCCGCCATACCGAAGGACCCCACCATCTTGATAAATCCCCTCGAATGCCAGGAGGACTTCTTGGCATGACGACCGCGTGCCACTAGTGACCACCTCGACGCGTCGCCGTTGAATGCTCAAAGGCCATAGAAAAACGCTAACGGAGCAGCCTTCGATTCTCGCGGATTCACCCCAACGCCAGCAACAGGAGGGTTTCGCCCTCGAGCACCCTCTCGTTCTCAAGGAAGGCTGGGTTCTCAGCCGAATGCTCGGCCTACGGCATCTTGGAACGCTGCCATGGCGTCATCGTCAACCGAGATCGTCAACGTCAGCACGAGCGGCTCGCTGGGCTCCAGACCAGCCCGTATTTCACTCACGACCCTGGCCGTTCCAAGACTCAGCGCGTGCGAGAACGCAAGAATCTGTTGGAGGGGCAAGAGTGCCACCCGAGAAAGTGCCTGATACGCAGAAGCCACGTCATCATCAACTGCCGCTGAGCGGAGATGTTGACCCCATGACAGCATCTCAAGAAAGACGTGTGCGATGCCCTGAGAGAGGTGGCGCAGCTCATCTTCATTCCCTGCTTCTCCAGAAACTCCGAAGGCTCGTTCGAGCGAAGAGGAAGAAAATAGTTCGGGGATACCTTCGATGATGTCTTGGCCACTGGCAAGTTGCGCCACGAGGTCAGTATCGGGATCGTCGATAACGACTGCCGGTGCGCTCTTCGTGCCATCGACGAAGCCCTCAAAGAGAACATGGTGAACCGCCAAGTCAACCTCAAGGCAGTGAGCAAAGAAAAGATACTCCCAGCCCACCTCATGGTCATCGGGTTCAATTGTCTCGCTCGGCCACACTGTACTCACGACATTCCTTCGCTTCTCACCTGTGCTGAAGACTGTTGCACTGGACGATCCCTCCTTGCAAGAAGAGAAACGCAACGTTCACTCGAAAATGCTCGGTGGGAACAGTTCGCCACGGGAAGTAATTTCCCTCATCAGAGATCCAGATGCGCCAACCCAAACTCCACATGACGACGTTGTCGCTAAAGGGTGACAATCAACAGTCATGATCCTCTAACTTAGCGGTCACGACGATTGAAAAACGGCGACCCCGTCAAGAACTCACGGACGTCACGTTCTCGCGCCTTTTGGGGAACTACTGAGAAGCTTTGGCGTTACGACTGCGCTTTTGCTTGAACCACATGGCTATACCCGCCAGGCTCAGCAAGGCCACTTCAGCTTCAACCATCCCTGACCCGTTCATGCCGGTGGCGGCCAGCGAGGTCACCGAAGCGGTTTGCACTACTGGCGTTGTCGTTGGCGTTGTCGTTGGCGTTGTCGAAGGAGCGGTCGGAGTCACGGTTGAACTATTGACGGCAGGGGCACTCGTTGCTCCAGACGCACTCAGTGCAAGAACCCTAAACTGATAAGGCGTTCCGTTGGTGAGACCTGTTACGACAAAACTCGTGGCCGTGGGCGAAATCGTTGAACTGGCAGTGGTCCAGTCGGTACCGTTTGTCGAATACTGCACCTCATTGTTCACTGCGTCAACGCCGTTGGTCGCTGGGTTCGCCCAGGAGACGGTTGCTTGGGCGTTTCCCGCAACCACTGTGACATCCGTTGGAGGTGCCGGTGCAACGATAAAGTTCTGAATCTCAGAGAGTTGGGTGGACGTGAGGCCAGTGAGTGCATCGCTTGTCAAGGAACCACTTGAACTGTCTTGGATATTGTTGAGTTGGTCCTGCACCGTTTGATCAGTGGTGCCAACGGCCTCGTAGTTCACGATGGCTTGCGTGGCCCCCGCCGGAATCGTCAAGTGATACGCCCATTGATGCCACTCCTGGTTGCTTAGGGCCAATTGAGTCCCAGGATTCATCCCTACCGGCGCATTCGGGCCTTGAACAACATACCCGTAACGATAATATTCACTGGGATAACTACTACATGCAAGAATAAAACTGTTTGACGAAGATGTGACGGGGCTCGTTGAAGCGAAGCCACGGTTCATCAACCCCCAGATATTGACGTTGATCGTCACCGGGCTTGACCCTGAGTTTGTAAAGGTCTCGAAGGTGCGTTCCCATGCATCTCCTGAGACATTTGAGAGGTAGTTCTGTCGAGCAATGTCCACACCGTCTATCGTTTGAGTTCCATAGGTTGCGTTCTGCCCATTAATGCTGACCTTTGTGCCAGGTGTTCCGACATAGTACTGTCCCCCATAGCCGAGAGCCGTGGCGTTGTTCGTGATCGAAAGTTGTTGATCCCCGGCCCCGAAAGATGACGAGCTAGCAGTGCCTCGGATCCCGTTGTACAGCGATTGGGACGATACCGTTCTTCCTGCTTGGAGAATCGCTCCGGCAGCACCAGGAAGGTGGACGGTGGACGAGCCGGTATAACCATAAGTGGAAGATCCAGAAACATTCCCTGCCATTTCCCAGGGGTTACTCGCACCGTCTACTCCGAAGACTCCCGAATTTCCATAGTAGGTCGAAGTGCTCATCAGGCCTGGTACCTGGGTTCCCTTAACATCTGCGGCCCTTTGTCGAGAGTCACCGGACCGTTTTGCGGAACCCACGTGCTTACCTTCCAGAAGGCGTTTCGCACGTCGTGCTTCTTGTGCGGCAGTCAGTGGCTTTGTGCTCTTGGTTTGCGCACCGTTCACAGTGGCGGCGGCGTGGTGGTGCGTCCTGGTCGCCGCCACCCCATCACCACTTCGTTGTGTTGCTGCAACGGGTAACGCAGTGAGCAATGGTGCAGCACCGACGCCGAGCATGCCGATGGCTGCGGGAGCGGCGAAGCGCAGGGCGCGAGACTTGTGTTCTTTGGGCCAGCCGTCTCCCAGGGCTGCGCTGCGGAAGCGGCGGAGCGCACGAATAGATTCTGGAGAATAGACGGGGGTGTGGATCTCTTGGTGGTTGGAAAGCAGTGCGTTGGAAAGAGTGTTCTTGGTCTTTACGGCAAACGACGCTCTGGGTGATTCCAACACCAAGGTTGTGAGTCCTGTGGTGTGAAGTGACCATGCCATTGATAACAATGAACCGTCGATGGTGAAGATGCCTGCGGCGTTAAATTTCAGTGCTGCTTTGGCGGCCACGGGACCACAAGCACCGATGCCACCAATGAGAAGGGGCAGGTCTCGGTCGCGCGTGCGAAGTGCAGCTTTTTCTAAGGCTGTACCAATAGCGCTGACAATCGATTCTGTCGTTGCGTTCTCTTCGGGAGCAACTCGCAGAACTGAAAGTCCCGCTTGATTGAGTTGCCGGGTAAAGACCGCACGAGTGAGACCTTGGTCACTTCGAGCAACGCTGGGATCATCAAGAAGGACCAAGAGGGCAGAAGGCTTCTGGGCCCTCGTAAAGAAGAGATGTCCCGAACGCACGGTTGACGTCGTGCTCATTGCGGTAACCGTCATTACGGATTTCCCCCTCTTATCGCTCTTTCATACGGTATCGGAAACATTGGTGTCGTGCTTCGAAACTCGACCTTTGTGCCTGTGGGCTTACCTTTTGGGCCGGAGGACCTCCGAAAACCAATTTTCTTCGACGTTTTTTGACAATTTCTGATGGACTACTTTTGAAAAATGATGTCAACCGACTCGGGCGCAACCTTCCTTGAGGAGAGTGCCACCACCCCAGGTGAAGAACCGTCGGTTAACGACAACCTTGAGTTATTGGCCTCCGAAGGATTTGCCGACTGGCTGAACCAAGAGAATGTCAGTCTGGCCTTTGGGACCCCTCCCTCAAAGTTTTGGATGGTGGGTGTTGACGACGAGGGTGAGTTGTCCATCTTTGACCGAGTACTGGACAAAGTGATGGGACTCGCTACCGACGGCCACGACCGTCTCTCGGTGGCGACGCGTTACGAGATCTGGCACTTCGAAAATATGTTGAAAGCAGGAACCACGACTGATTCCGGCCACGACCGACTCTTTGTGCCCCGCTCACAATCCATTGTGGGCAACGTGAACATTCACGACCTCGGGATCGACAAGGACGGGAAGGATATCTGGGTCAATACTCGCTTTGGTTGTTTGGCATCGAGCAGTGACCATGCCAGTTTTATTCCTCGATGGATCCCTCCCTTTCTCGATGGCGCACTCCAAGGTGACCGCTGCCACTTAAACGGTCTGGCCATGGTGGACGGCGAACCTCGCTATGTCACCTGCGTTGGCCAAACCAATGAAGTTGATTCGTGGAGAGACGGCCGGCGAGACCAGGGCATCGTGATCGACATTCGTACGAACCAAATTTTGGGCCGGGGTATGTCCATGCCGCACTCCCCTCGCTTTTATCGAGACAAGATCTGGGTGGCCAATGCTGGCACCGGTGAGTTGGGCTACATCGATACCGAACAAGAACGTTTTGAACCGATCTTCTTTGGTCCTGGGTTCTTGCGGGGTCTCTGCTTTGTCGGTGACTACGCCGTCGTCGGGTCGTCGAAACCTCGTCGTGGTGACCTTTATTCTGGTCTTCCTCTTGATGAAAAGTTAGAAGAGAGTGGCATGGACGCTCACTTAGGACTTTTTGTCGTCAATATCACTACCGGAGAACTTGCCCACTGGCTCTTAGTGGAAGGAAACGTGCGAGAACTGTTTGATGTCTGTGCGCTTAACGGAGCGAAGCGACCGGCCATCATCGGCCTGTTGGGTTCTGAAATCGCCACAGAGCTCTGGTTTGACGACTCGTTGCCGATTCCTCAAGAGCGCCGAGAAGCAGTGCCATTCCAATGAGTGCAGCCAACGGGACACGCGTCGGCTTAGTCGACTTACAACCCCATGTTCCAACACCCTCACCGGGATTCAGCGACTTCCTCGCTGAGCACGACCTCACGGTTGCCGTGTTTGAAAACGGTCGCTTATGGTCAATCTCACACGACGATGAGGGGAACTTTCTCGCCCATCCCACCTCGTTCGAACCCAAAGGAATGGTCACGTGGTCTTCAGGCCAACTTTGGGTCACTGGTCGATGGTCGCTGTGGTCACTGGCTGATGCTGGGCCAAGTGAACCGCGCCATCACAGCACGAATCACCTGATGCTCCCGCAAGTTGGCCACGTCGTCGGTGACCTCGACGTTACCGATCTCGTACCAAGCGATCAGGGCCCCTTTATGGTCTCGGCTCGCTTCGATGTCCTAGCTCGCCACGACGATCGCTATTCGATGTCGCCAGTCTGGGTCGCGCCAAATGTGCAGACCTTCACCCCTTTACGTCAGTATTTTTTGACGGGAGCAGTCATCTCGCCGTCGAACAAGCTTTGGGTCACCGCCGCCACGAACGGAACCCACGGGGAAACCTGGTTTGATCATGTCCAAGGCGGTGGGCTGGTGATGAATTCGACCGGCGAGGTACTCCTTGACGGACTCACCGGGCCGCTTCAGCCTCGGTTCTTTGGAGAGAATCTCATCGTCGTCGAAGCAGGAACTGGACGACTGCTATCAATCGATCCAAAAAGCGGCGATGACGTCGAAGTCACCGTCCTCACTGGAGTGCCAAGTTCCCTGCACGTGATCGATCACTTTGCCCTCGTCGGCCACGGCGCACCCTCACGGGCACTGATGTCCAAGATGACCGGTGGCCCAGCTTTACCAGGAGACTACCCAAGTGATCGCGTCTCGCTGATTGATCTGACGAACGGCACCGTTGTCGGCACGCTGGTCTTCGAAGGATTCTCGGGGCCGATTTCATCAATCACCACCTTGGAGAATATGCGCGGCGCACACTTTGTGAGTCCTCGATCATCTCGTTCGCAGAACACCTGCGTCGTTGATGAGTTCTCGCCTCTTTTCTGATTGTTCTTGGCGTAGCCGCCACCCGGTACACCCACGTGCTCTACTAGGACGATGAGGGAACGATCATGAGTAGTGTGACCACGCCAGTCTCGTTCCCCACTCGTCTTTCGCCATCTCGAGCCAAAGACTTTGTGCAGTGTCCGAAACTTTTTTATTACAAAACCATTCTTGGCCGTACTACCCCACAAACAATTGCTACAGCGAAAGGCACGTTGGCCCACACCGCCTTCGAACGACTCTTCGATGCTGAACGGACCGAGCGCACTCCTGAACATGCCCTTGCGTTTGTGCGCCCAGGATGGCAGACCATGGTTGATCCCTTGCGGGCTAAAAACGGTGTCCCCGAAGACTCCGTTGAGGCCGAGATCCGCAATGCTACAAACCTTTGGCGCGACGATATCGAAGCGGGAAGTTCTCGTGAGGCATCGCTTCTTCGCCAGGCTGAGGAGTATCGAGCCCTCTTCGAGGCTGATTCCAAAGAAGAAGCAGCCTTTCTCTTGGCCACCGAGAACGTCGTGGCGAACTACTTCGATATTGAGCGACCGTGGAACTTTGATCCGGTCGGCCGAGAGCTGCACCTTGAGGCCACGGTTGGAGATGTCACCCTCCACGGCTTTATCGACCGGCTCGATCACTACACCACCGAATCTGGCGAAGAACGTTGGGTGATTAGTGACTACAAGACCGGCAAAGTCCCCCAAGCCCGCTATCTTGACGAGTCTTTTTTTGCCATGAAGGTGTACGCCCTACTCCTGGCCCGCACTCGTGGGGTCATGCCGCACTCACTACGCCTTCTCTATGTCGGTGCCAAGAAACCCGAAGCGATTCAAGTGCTTGAGGTCAATCAGCACCTCCTTGAGATTACAGAAAAGAAAATGAACCACCTATGGGCTGAAATTGTTCAGTCAAATGATCACGACGTGTGGGAGACAAAAACTGGACCCCTGTGTAACTGGTGTCACTTCAAACCTGAATGTCCCGCCTGGCAGAAATAAGGCAGCCAACAACCTTGGTGCGTTGATTCCTTCTCGCCTGGAAATCTCAGTACAGCGATTCTTGATGAAAGCAAGGAAGGAACTCGAAAACATTCTCGACACCGCGCACTGTTCAGTCACAGTGACCACGGGTGATCGAGCTCTCACTTTTCCTCGGGAAGCCTCTGTTGATCTTGCCGCTCGATTGAGCAAGGGCCGACTCGTTGAGATACCCGGTCAGGGGCACCTCATTCCTCGAGACGCTCCTGACGCCGTCGCTCAAGAAGTCTTGGAATTGGTAGCCACGCCAGTCTGAGCATTCAGCGATGGCTCATTCTCTGTGTGAGATGGCATGTCCTTGTCATGCACGCAGAGAACGGCGAGGTTTTAGTAGGTTTTATTCGATGATTGGTTTCGTTTCTCGGGTTCGGCTTCTTGCTCTTGGGGCATTAGTCGCTGCGTCAATTCCTCTCGGCGCGCTTTCTTCTCTCCAGAGCCCCGTGAATGCGGGTGGATCTACTGGCACGTGCCCAAGTGCGCCGACGCAGCTCGCAAACCCATCCTTTGAAGAACCGACACTTCCGTCGAACTCTTACAAGATTGTGTCTGAATCCCTTGTCCCTGGATGGGCAACGACAGCAACAACGAAAAACATCGAACTTTGGGCGTCAGTCTTCCAGGGAGTCTCCGCAAAGGAGGGACGACAATTTGCTGAACTCAACGCAGATACTGCGGGGGCGCTCTACCAAGACCTTCCGACAACACCTGGGCAAAAACTTGTCTGGTCGCTGTATCACCGGGCTCGTCAAGGGACTGACACGATGTACGTCGACATTGGAGAGCCGGGAACAACTAGTAGTCGCCAGGCGACGCTGACGGACAATGTTTCTTCAGGATGGGTACTGCACACTGGGACCTATGTCGTGCCTGCAGGCCAGACGCTTACTCGATTTGCCTTTGCCTCAGGCCCGACGGGAAGTGGAAACCCAACTGTTGGGAACTTTCTCGACGACGTCCAGTTTGGCTCCCCTTCGTGCATCGTGGCGACGAAGTCAGTTTCCCCAACGAGTGGAACCGCAGTGAATCCTGGAAGTGTCCTGACGTACTCGTACTCACTCACCAACCAAGGCGGGAGCTCCACACAGGCATTGTCCGTGACCGATGTTCTGCCAGCAAATGTGACGTACGTCGCTGGGTCTGGAGGGGCGAACAGTAATTACGATGCTGCAACTCGGACGCTCACGCTCACCCCAAAGGGTGTAACGGGAACCCCTGGAGTTCTTGAAGCCGGCCAAACGACGCAAGTCTCGTTTCAAGTCACCGTCAACACAGCCGCCGCCGGGACAAGCCTGTTGAACACTGGGAGTGTGACCGAGACCGACGGCTATGGCGAGTCGTCAACATTTTCAACGAATACCACCTCGACGCCGGTGAACGCAGCAGCTGATCTATCGATCACGAAGTCATTTTCCCCAGACTCAGTGATTGGAGCACCCCCTGGGACAACAACGATGACGTTGACGGCTGAAAATGCCGGTCCGTCTGAGGCGACGAATGTCGTGGTGACCGACACCTTCCCTATAGGCCTCACGTTGAT
>CAIKCI010000025.1 GCA_903825895.1 uncultured Actinomycetes bacterium | reverse complement strand
GGCCGAGGAACACGAGATTGAGGTAACGATGGCGTAGTTGTCCGTATTGAGCGCACCCGCTACTTCTTGGGCGGCCCCCCACGTCCCGTTCACTTCATCCACCACAAAGGCTTGGTATCCAGCGCTGTCATGGTAGTACCCACCAGCACTGCAGTTGCCGGCCGAAGAACACGAAATTGAGTTAACGCTGGCGTTGTTTTGCGTATTGAGCGCACCCGCTACTTCTTGGGCGGCCCCCCACGTCCCGTTCACTTCATCGACCACAAAGGCTTGGCCTCCCGCGCTGTCTCGGTATTGCCCAGCAGCACTGCAGTTGCCGGCCGAAGAACACGAAATTGAGTTAACGCTGGCGATGTTTTGCGTATTGAGCCCACCCGCTACTTCTTGGGCGGCCCCCCACGTCCCGTTCACTTCATCGACCACAAAGGCTTGGATGGAGCTAACGCTTTCTTGGTAGCGCCCAGCAGCACTGCAGTTGCCGGCCGAGGAACACGAGATTGAGTTAACGATGGCGTTGTTTTGCGTATTGAGCACACCCGCTACTTCTTGGGCGGCCCCCCACGTCCCGTTCACTTCATCCACCACAAAGGCTCCCGCGCTGTCTGAGTAGTACCCACCAGCACTACAGTTGCCCGCCGAGGAACACGAAATTGAGGTAACGCTGGCGTAGTTGTCCGTATTGAGCACACCCGCTACTTCTTGGGCGGCCCCCCACGTGCCACCCACTTCATCCACCACAAAGGCTTGGTATCCAGCGCTGTCATGGTAGTACCCACCAGCACTACAGTTGCCCGCCGAGGAACAAGAGATTGAGCGAACGATGGCGTTGTTTTGCGTATTGAGCGCACCCGCTACTTCTTGGGCGGCCCCCCACGTGCTCGTGGCGGAGGCGGGCCCGATTGCAAGGACCCCTAAGGTCGAAAACAATATGATGGTCGCCGTAGCCAAGAAACCGCGGATTGATCCTGACATTAAGTCCTCCTTCGCGCCCAAGAACTTATTCCCTTAGGTTTTCTTTTGCTCGAACATAGCAGTATCCCAAAGTGGTTCCACGACTTTTATTTTCCGAGTGGGTCAGCCGTTATTTTGCTAAGACCCTAGCGTTAGGGACGAGGATCAATTGGGGTGATGACCCCAAGCGCATCTTCAATTTGTTGTGCAATGCTCAACACTCGAAAATCGGTATAGCGAGCACCGATCACTTGGACCCCAACAGGCAGTTCTTCGGCCAATCCTCCAGGGACGACGGCGCAGGGGATCCCCAGCAGATTTCCAGGAAGTATGGGCCGCATCAGTTCGAGTGATGCCATTGATCCTTCAGGACTTGAGATGTCAAGGTCTTTGATAAATGGAGGTTGCGACCACGTTGGCGACAGCAGAATCGGGAACTCTTCAAACCAGAGTTGCCAGGCTCGTGCGACACCATCACGTTGCTCGTGGGCCACATAGCGCTCGAGTGATGACATTTCAGGAAACTGAGCAATTGCGTACTCAATGATCTGCTTGCCTCCATCACCCATGACCATGTCGAGTTGATCTTTCAGATCTCGAAAGTCAGGAAAGAGCATCGAGCACCAGAGCAACAGGCTTGCTTCGTAGTCCGGGGGTGTTGCCTCGACGACATCGTGTCCAGCATCAGAGAGCACATCACCAGCTTTTCGAATAATGGCGGCAATCTCCGGGTGGGTTGAGCCTCCGGGTGGTTCGGCCATAACGGCCACTTTGAGGTGTTGGCCGTGTTCAAGATCGGTGATGACCGCAGGGACGCTGAGAGGGTCACCCGGGTGGGCTCCAGCAAGAATTCCTAACCCGGCAGCTACGTCACGGATATGACGAGCCATGACTCCCTGGTTCAACATGAGTTGCGCTGAGAGGGGACGGTTCTGCGATGGGTAGGTCTGCGTGTCGGGGATCACGCCAAGTGATGGCTTGATCGCGGCAATTCCACAAGCGTGTGCAGGGTTTCTGAGTGAACCGCCAATATCATTCCCGAGCCCAATGGGCGACATACCACTGGCCAGCGCCGCGCCCTCTCCGCCGCTTGATCCCCCGGCCGTGCGGTCTGCTTGCCAAGGATTTTTGGTGCGACCAAACAACGATGAGTCAGTGTGCACACGCAAACCCATGTCAGGCATATTCGTTCTGCCTAATGGAATTGCTCCTGCACCCTTCATGCGTTCAACCACGACCGCATCGCTTGGGGCGAGTGCTTCTGCGAAAAAGGGAATGCCATAGGTCGTGGGCTGACCCGCAACATCGATGTTGGTCTTAATCGTGAAGGGAACTCCATGGAGAGGACCGAGATCATCACCACGGGCTACTGCAGCGTCTGCCTGGTCAGCTCCAGCACGAGCGTCGTCAGCCAATACCAGCACGATGGCATTGAGATCACCGTTGACGTGGTCGATACGATCTAAGTGAGCGTTCACAACCTCACGACTAGAAAACTCTTGTGACCGAATACCCTCAGCGAGCTCGAGCGCACCTTTTTTCCAGAGTTCGTTTGCCATGACTACTTCCTTTCAACCGGGTGATACCCCAAGCCTACGGGAGAGAAAGCGGTGCTGTCCGAAGGGCTGTTTACGCGTTGGCTGCTTCATTAAAAGCATCAAGGTGACCCGAGGCGTCAATGTACTCCTCGACCCAGCGCTCAATAACTGCCGCAGTTTTTTCGACTTTTTCAAACTGCCCAACTACCTGGCCCACCGGGTTGAAGGCCACATCCACGGTCTGATCAGGCCAGCGATGAGTGGCGGCGACGGCCATTCCAGAGACCATGTACTGCAAGGGCATGCCGAGTGGTTCTGGATTTCCTGGCGTCTGCCATGCTTCGGTCCACTCGTTCTTCAACATGCGACACGGCTTGCCGGTGAAGGAGCGACTCCGCACGGTGTCACGTGACGTTGCGCTGATGTAGGCCGCTTGTTGAACAGGAGTGTTCTCTGCCTCTTCAACCATCAACCATTGAGAACCAGACCACGCACCTTGGCAGCCCAGTGCAAGGGCAGCGGCAATTTGCTGTCCGCTGCCGATACCACCGGCGGCAAGGACCGGGCGGGGAGCCACGGCTTTGACGACTTGTGGCCACAGTACAATCGACCCCACTTCACCGCAGTGGCCGCCACCTTCTCCACCTTGGGCGATGATGATGTCCACGTCTGCTTCAACATGTTTGAGAGCTTGGCGTGGAGAGCCGCAGAGTGCTGCGACTTTACGCCCCTTTTGGTGGATCATGTCGATGATTTCCTTCGGAGGAGTCCCAAGGGCATTCGCGATCAACGTAACCTTGTCGTGTTGGAGCGCAATCTCGACCTGGGGTGTTGCCGTGGCTTCCGTCCAGCCAAGAAGTTGGAGTGAGTTCTCATCGTCCCCTTCAGGCAAGGGAACCCCATGGTTTTTTAACAGCCCACGAGCGAATTCAAGGTGCTCAGTAGGGACCATGGAGCGCAACATCTCGCCAAGGTCATCGGCAGAAAGATCAGCGTCCATGCCTTCATATTTGTTGGGGATGACGATATCGACACCGTAGGGGTGATCGCCAATGTGTTCATCGATCCAGTTGAGCTCAATCTCCAGCTGCTCTGGGCTAAAGCCCACTGCGCCGAGCACGCCAAATCCACCAGCCTTGGAGACAGCCACAACGACGTCTCGGCAGTGGGTAAAGGCAAAAATAGGAAATTCAATATTCAGATCGTCACAGATAGGTGTACGCATGATCCATTCTTAGCAAAAACCCTAAAGCACTGAGAAATTCGGAAGGAATGAGGTATTTTTAGGTATGGAATTCCAAAGCCGATTAACCCCAGCTCTTGCTACACGCGTAAAAGGGGGTAGCCCCTTCGGTCATCAATGGGCAACAGTGCTCATCGAGGCGTATTCCTAGTGGGACTTCCTCAACCCGTTTCGCTCACGCTTGAGGGAAGAGATGTGAGTTTGGTACCGCTCGCCATTGACCATGCCGACGATCTCTTGGCCGCGGCGAATGAAGACCGTGGTTCCTATGGATTCACCTTTGTACCCCACGACCTTTTAACGACCTTGTCCTATCTTGAAGGACTGTTGTGCGACCAACAGAGTGGTGAGACGGTTCCCTTTGCGCAGATTGACAACGCCAGCGGTCACGCAATTGGGGTGACGCGCTATCTCACAATTCGGTGTGAAGATCATCATCCAACACCGTATGCCGTTGAGATTGGTGGAACCTGGCTCGGTGCGTCAGCGCAACGAACGGCGATCAACACCCAAGCGAAGTTGCTCCTTCTTGACTTCGCGTTTGGTGAGTGGGGAGTTGTGCGCGTCGATCTCAAGTCGGATGTGCGGAACAAACAATCACGCGCTGGGATTGAGCGTATTGGTGCTCAGTTCGAAGGGGTTTTGCGTAACTGGCAACGTTCTCAGGTTGCCGGCGAGGAGGAACAGTACCGTGAGACCGCAATGTACTCAATCATCGCCGCCGAGTGGCCTGAGGTACGAACGCTTCTCAAGAACCGGCTGTAGATCCTTCAGAGGAGGAGCGTGAGGGCTTAGGAGTATCGCTGGGCCCGGGTTCCCGGTGGGTTGCTTACGCCTGGCTGAGCATCGGGATTTTCAACGCAGACTTCGCATTCAAGCCCATCAGGATCTCGGAAAAAGAGGCTTAACATCGAGCCAAAGTCGGTGACAAAGTCGTCGGCAGCGCCAGCCTCCATGAGTCGGCGTCTAATTTCTTCGAATGTTTCGATCGTGTCGGCTTGGAGGGCCAAGTGATCAAGTCGACCTCGGCCGAACATTGGCGTTTGACGGTCCGCTTCGCTATTACCGTCAATCTGGAACACATTGAGCTCAGACCACTCGCCGATCTTGATAATCGAAAGGCGAGGACCTTCACCATTGGGAAACTCAGCGCCATCTCGAACGACTTCAGCATCAAAGATTTTTTTATAAAACTCTTGAAGGCGATCAAGATCGTTACTGATCATTCCAACGTGATTAATTCCTCGCAGAAGCATGGTGGATCCTTTCTCTGTACTTCATTCTAGGAGGCGCACGACAATAATCAGCGGTTGAGAATCTGGCTCTATTCCTCGTCTGCAGTAGCCATTGGATCGATATCCATGCGCCGACTAAGTTGAAGGTTCGTGAAACTTCTTTTCGAAATCCTCTCGGTCGTCTTAGCGATTGTGATGTTCTTTTCAGCATCGATGGATTTTCGTGGCGATCCCCGAGTGATCGAACTCGTGCAGCGTCTCCAGTATCGACCGGGCTTTGAGCGAACGCTCGGGATCATCAAAATTCTTGGCGGGGTCGGTCTTCTGCTTGGCTTGTTTGCTCACATCGTTGGCGTCGCCGCGGCAGTTGGCCTTACGCTTTATTTCGCCCTTGCTGTCCGTGCGCACTTTAGGGCTGCCGATCCCGTCAAAGAAGCATTCCCCGCCTTTGGGCTTCTTGTTGTGAGCGCGTTTCTTTTGGTTTTGGGTATCGCGGCTTAAGCCGAGAACTTGGCTGACGCACCAGCGCTGATATCAAAAACCGTCCCGGTGAAATGGCGGCCCGCATCTGAGACGATGAACGCGACAACGTCTGAAATCTCTTGCGGCTCCATCCACGGAAGTTTCTGTTCGTGGCCACTCATGAAAACTGACGCCACGTCCTCCATAGTGGGATGAGCAAGATCAGGTCGCATGACTTTGTAGACCTCATCATTATGAATCATCGGGGTGGCGACGTTTCCAGGAGCGATTGCATTCACGGTGATGTCGGTGTTGGCTAAGGCGAGGGCTACCGATTTACAAAGACCAATGACTCCCCATTTTGATGCGGTATACGCAGGAATGCCTCCGTTGGCTGTTCGCCCAATCATTGACGAGATCCCAATAATACGTCCCCATCCAGATTCGACCATGTGGGGTGTGACTGCACGAATAGCATTGAACACACCGGTCAAGTTGATATCAATCACATCGTTCCACTGCTCAGCAGTGAACTCGGCGATGAACCCTTGAGAGACAATGCCCGCGTTGGCAATCATGATGTCGGCAGAGCCGAATGTCTCGACTGTCTCATCAACAAAGGAAATCATTTGATCAAGGTCACGAACATCAGCGACCGAGGCAAAGCACTTCTGACCTTCTCCTTCGATGAGAGCAATGGTCTCTGCCATATCGGCGCGTGATGCCCCGGGGTAGCCCGTGGTGGCAACGTCATCGCAAAGATCGCAGAGAGCAATGTTTGCACCCAACTTGGCCAATGTCACGGCGTGGCTGCGGCCTTGACCACGGGCCCCCCCGGTGATGACGGCGACTTTTCCTTCAAGTGGTCTCGTTGACGTTGACATTGCTCTCCCCCTTTGGTTGTTGCGTTCTCGACATTATCGCACTGCCCTCGACCCCGCCTTTCGTGGTGATGTAAGGGAACGGTCTTTGGCTCTCAAGGGGAAGAACCACTAGTCTTCACAACAGTGAGGCTATGAGACCAGGGGGATTGGCTATGCGTTCGCTATTTGAAGAGTGTGTCCTGGGTCCTCTTACCCTGCGGAACCGCTTTGTAAAGGCTGCGACCTTTGAAGGGCGAACTCCCAAAGGTGCCGTGACCGACGAGTTGATTGCGTTCCACCGCACGGTGGCCGCTGGCGGCGTTGCCATGACGACCATGGCGTACCTGGCGGTCTCTCCGGAAGGAAGAGTCGATCGGAACTGTCTCTTGCTCAATGAAGCATCGCAAGAGGGTCTTCGTCGATTGACTGATGCCGTTCACCAAGAAGGGGCCAAGATCTGCGCTCAGATCGGTCATGCCGGCCCTGTGGCGAACGGGCGATCGAATCACGCGCCCGTCCTCGCTCCGAAAAGTGGCTACAGCGCTATGGGAGCAAAGCTTACCGCAGTCACTAAGCAAGACCTTGATCGCATCGTCGATGACTATGGCAAGGGAGCCAAGATTGCGGCAGACGCGGGCTTCGACTGCATTGAGATCCATATGGGTCATAACTATTTGATCTCGAGTTTGTTGAGTCCAAAGCTCAATAATCGGAAAGATGAGTTTGGCGGCTCGCTTGAGAATCGAGCACGCTTTGGTCGGGCTGTGGCCAAACAAGTGCGCGAAGCCGTAGGACCCACGATCGCCGTCACGGCCAAGTTGAATATGGACGACGGTGTCAAAGGTGGATTCGGTGTCATCGAAGCGGCGAAAGTGGCAAAGATGCTCGAAAACGATGGAAGTATCGATGCCATTGAATTGACGGGCGGATCGTCGTTATCGAACCCGATGTATCTTTTTCGGGGTGATGCACCGCGCAAAGAATTTGCTGCGACCTTGCCGGGTCCGGTGAAGATCGGATTCAAAGTATTCGGAAGGTTCTTCATCAAGGAGTATCCCTATACCGAGGCCTACTTCATTGATCAAGCGAGGGTCATCCTCAACGAACTCACGATCCCTGTGATCCTTCTTGGGGGTATCACTCGACCCGAAACAGCACAGAGTGCGCTTGACGAGGGATTCTCATTCTTTGCTTTGGGTCGGCCGTTGTTGATGGAACCAGGAATCGTGAATCGCTGGGAATCAGGAGACAATGCGCCGTCGGGCTGCACGCACTGCAACAAATGCATGCCAACGATCTACACGGGGACCGAGTGCGTCCTCAATGGTGGGCCGCTCTCGTTTGCGTCAACCGACTGAACCGGTGGTGACATACTGCTCGAGATTTTCGAGTGACTTCACCATTCCTTCTCGGTTTGCTTCTGGCATTTTGGTCAGGGTCAAGAAAAGTCCCCATGGTTTTGAGTAATCAAAACTTTCAGTAACGCGCGTCCCGCCTTCGACGGGCTCTAAGTCGTAGCGCCAAACAAACTGTGCAAAGTGGTGCCACGCAATGGAGCGGTTCTCCTCAAAGACGCTCACGACGTTCTTTGTGGTGTAGTGCACACCCATTTTCATGTTCATCGAGAACTTCGCGCCATGGGTGAGGCGATCAGGATTGTCCTTTGCTGACTCGAGATGGCCCGACCCGTCGATAATCGGGTGTTTCGTGGGGTCGGTCAGGACAGTAAAAATGGCCTCGGGAGTTGCGTCGATGACTCGAGACGTTGAAACGATGCGTTGTGACATGACCCCATCCTAAGGGATGAACGTAACCGCAGAATCTCGCATGAGATGACGTTTTCTGGAATTCTCGCTAACGTACCGAGAGGAGGAGCATAATGAGCAATGTTCAAGATTTACTCATAGAAACCCGAGACGGCCGGATGCTGAAAGGGTTTACGAGTGCGATTTCGTCTCGGAATCTCTTGATCTACTGTCACGGGACGCCATTCCCTGCGGTTCCTTGGGAGCATTTGGAAAGCCAAGCTCGAGCCAGAAATCTCAAGGTCGTGGCCTGGGCCCGTCCGGGCTACGGCGGGTCAACCCCTCAGCCAGGACGATCCGTTCGCTCGTTTAGCGAAGATGCTGAGGATGTCGTGGCTTCCCTTGGCGGCGACCACGCTATTGCCCTTGGTTGGTCGGGTGGCGGACCGCACGCCTTAAGTCTCGGCGTCGGTCCCCGTGCACACTGTCGAGCGATCATCACCATCGGATCAGTTGCCCCCTACGGCCTCGATGACTTGGACTGGACCGCAGGGATGGGTCAAGAGAACATCGATGAATTTGCACTGGCGGTTCAAGGAGGCGACGCCTTTACCGAGTTCTTGGAAACAGTTGTGCCGACGCTCGGCGATGCCACGACCGAGGGACTCATTGAATCAATGGCCACATTGATCAGCCCTGTTGACGCCGAAGCCCTTAGTGAACACGGCCTTGCGGAACTTTTCGTGCACGAAGGGAAACTTGCGAGTGCGTATGGCATCGAGGGATGGCGGGACGACGATGGAGCGTTTTTGAAAGACTGGGGCTTCTCTCCGAGTGAGATCACGGTGCCGGTCTCGTTGTGGCAAGGGGTCCAAGACTTGATGGTTCCCGGCACGCACGGTTCGTGGTTGGCCAACGCAATCCCGGGGGTCTCGGCACACCTGTTGGAGGGAGAAGGTCACCTCTCGCTCGCCACTCGGTATTTGGGTGCCATGCTGGACGAAGCGTGTGAACGAGGAGGTCTCTAAATGGCACGAATGGGAAATATGTATGGACCAGATGCCACCTTCCTCGGCGTCCCCGAAGCAGACCTTGATGTCCCAGAAAGTTTTGCCAACGCCGATGCCGTCATTATTGGTGCACCCTTTGACGGTGGAACGTCGCATCGTTCCGGGTGCCGGTTCGGCCCTCAAGCAATTCGTTTCACTGATTATCTGCCCCACGACGGCATGCGACCTCATATGGCCCTCGATGTCGATCCGTTAATTGAACTTGGTGTCGTCGATGTCGGCGACATTGAAATGCCCTCAGGCGAGACGGAGCGGTCACTCAATTTGTTGGAACAAGCAGTTGAAAAAGTAGCGAAGTCGGGAGCAATCCCGATCATTCTTGGCGGTGATCACACGATCGCCCTCCCCGATGTGACGGGCTGTGCGCGCCATGTTGGTTGGGGCAAGGTCTCGGTGATTCACTTTGACGCTCATGCCGATACCGGTGACACGCAATTTGGTTCGCTGCATGGACATGGGACACCAATGCGTCGGTTGATCGAATCAGGGGCGTGTCGCGGTGACCGTTTCTTGCAGATCGGACTACGTGGGTATTGGCCTGAACCAGAAGGGTTGGCGTGGATGGCCGATCAAAACATGCGGAGCTACGAGATGGCCGAGATCGTCGACAAAGGGATCGACAAGGTCCTCGACGATGCTTTTGCGTTGGCCCTTGATGACTGTGATGCCGTGTTTCTCTCAGTGGACGTGGATGTCGTCGATCCTGGCTCGGCTCCTGGGACGGGAACGCCAGAGCCCGGTGGCCTCTCGGCGAGAGTGCTCCTCGATGCGGTTCGTAGGATTGCGATGGAACTTCCCCTCGCCGGCGTCGACGTCGTCGAGGTCTCTCCTCCATATGACAACGGTGAGATTACGGCGTACTTGGCCAATCGAGTTGTCCTCGAAGCACTTTCAGGAATTGCTTGGCGGCGAAGAAAATTAAGTGGTGAATCGATTCGCCAACCCGAAGAGCCACTTTTGACGAATCGACGACCGCTCGAGCGTTAGTTCATGGTGGCGAGAATTTCCGCCACCATTTCATTCGACGTCTCCGGATGCAGGAATGCGAATCTGGCGACGGTCTCGCCTTCCCACTTCGTTGGCGTGACAAAACCAATTTGATCCCGTAACAGCTTCTCGCTCCACTCGTTGTAGTGCTCATCGCTCCAGCCCTTTCGCCGAAAGAGCACAATAGAGAGCCCCGGTGGGCGAATGAGCTCTAAATTGGGGTGAGCTTCGATGACGTGGGCAGCGTGTTCGGCAATACGAATGCCATCATCAACGGCCGCAACGTAGGCGTCGGTGCCGTAGACACACAGGGAGAACCAGATCGGTAGCCCACGAGATCGTCGTGTGAGATGAATGGCGTAGTCCGTCGGGTTCCACTCTTGCTTTTCCTCGTCGTGGATGATGTCGAGATAGGCGGCAGTTTGCGTGTGGGTTTTCTTTGCTTCTTCTGGATTTCGATAGATCAATGCAGCACAATCAAAGGGAGCAAAGAGCCACTTGTGGGGGTCGACGATAAAGGAGTCGACGTGGCGCATACCCTTGAAGAGATCTCCCCGAAGCGTTGAGAGCATGGCAGCTCCTCCATACGCGCCGTCCACATGGAACCACAGCTCATGCTCTCGCGCATACTGCCCGAGGCCTTCGAGATCGTCGACGATACCCGCGTTGGTAGTCCCTCCGGTGGCAACAATGGCCACGACGGTCTCGGGATCCTGGTCGCTTTCAAGTACTGCCAAGAGCTGCTCGATCGTGAAGCGGTGATCGATCGTCGGCACGATGAGTGCGTCGACATCAATGACGCGCAGCGCACCGGCGATCGAACTATGGGCTTCTTCACTCACGGCAAAGCGCAGGCGCCTGCCTGCGAGCGCCGGGTTGTTTCTGCGAGCACGATCTCGAGCCACGACCAAGGCCGAAAGATTTCCCGTAGATCCACCAGAGACAAAACATCCGCCCGCATGATCGTCGAGACCTGCGGCACGAGAGAGAAATTTGAGCACTTGGTTCTCCGCAGCAATCGTTCCTGCCCCTTCGAGCCAGGATGTCCCGTTCAGCGATGACGCTGAGACCACCATGTCAAAGAGCAAGGATGCCTTCGTGGGCGCCGCTGGAATGAAGGACAGGAACCTCGGACTATCTACCGAGATAATTGCCTTAGAAATGACCTTGTCGTAACGATCGAGGATGGCTCGAGCGTCTTGACCTTGCGGGGTGATGAGGCCTTCGAGGGCCTCTTCAAAGTTGGTGGCTATCCCACCAAAGTCCAAGGGAACAGGGTCTTCAGCGAGACGATTGCGACAATACTCAAAGATCAGGTCCGTCATTCCAGGATCAAACTGAAACATCTCGTTTGCGTTGCTCATTACTCCAGCATCCCACGGAAGCATGTTCATTTATGCGGGTCTTCTAAGATGGGGAGGTGGAGTGGGAAAAAATCGAAGGGCGACCTGGAGTCGGAATCTCACTGTTTCTTCTCGAGCGAGAAGGACGGAGCATTCCCGGCAAACTCTGGGAGCCGCTGGAACCAGCGAGCGGACCCGTCATTCTGATAGGTCATGGCGGAAGCAGTTCTGTCGAGGAAGAACATGTAGGTTCTCTCGCTCGAGGTCTGGTCCGACGCCACGGTGCGACCTGTGTGGCCATTGATGGTCCCGTTCATGGACGACGCCGTGGAGACCGTAGCCAAGACCCGACCTTGGTGATGTTGGACTTCTCTCAGGCCTGGTCTCTCGATGACACCATGACCGACCAGATGGTGGCCGATTGGATCACCACTCTCAACGTCATCGTGCAAGAAAAGAACGTGGGCGATCGCCCCGTTGGTTACTGGGGCTTGTCGATGGGAACGATTTTGGGCCTGCCGCTGGTGGCAGCGGAACCCCGAATTGCTGCTGCGGTCTTAGGGCTTGCAGGGATTATTGGGCCAAGCAAAGATCGCCTCGCTCGTGACGCTGAACGCGTTCACTGCCCAACACTGTTGTTGATGCAATGGGATGATGAGCTGTTTTCTCGAGAGAGTTGCCTCGCCCTGTTTGATGCACTTGGTAGTGATGACAAGCAACTCCACATAACGCCAGGGTCACACAGTGCGGTGACAACTGAGACATTTTTGATGACGGCGTCATTTTTAGCGGCGCGCCTTCTTCAGGAAGACTGAAGAGCGATATACGCCGCCATTGCTAAAGCGTCGATCTCACCATGTGTTCGCCCCGTTGCCTCGGCGACCCTTTTGACGTCATCGAACTCGGGCTTGGCTCGCACGTTTGAAACTTTGAGTTGGATGTCGTGGTTCAAGACGGAGACCGTGATAAAGGTCCGTTGTAAAATCGTTCGGGTAACCAGCGACGTGCGCACGCCAAGTGTTCCTGTTGCGCGCATCAGCTCCGTGGTGATCGTGGGAATCATGGTTGGTTCGCAGAGGACTGTGACCACCGTGCCGGGACGGCCTTTCTTCATGGCTACCGGCGTGGCCCATGCATCAAGAGCCCCGTGATCAAGGAGTCCGGCCATTGCTGAGCCCAAGACTTCGCCGGTGACGTCATCGACGGTGGTCTCGACGAGACCAACCATCTCGTCATGGCTCGAAGGCTGCTCAGCGATGACCACGCCGACGACGTTGGCTTGGTCCACGAGATCTCGAGTCCCCGCGCCGAAGCCTTGGGCGATGACGATGGTGGGGGGCTGGGCAGAAAGAGGCTGGCCAAGGACACGAACGAGGGCTGCTCCTGTTGGGGTGGCTAATTCAAGGCTCTGCGTGGTTCCTTCCACAAGGAAGCCTTCCAAGAGAGCCACTGTCGCCGGTGCGGGGTTGGGAAGGACTCCGTGGTCGATTGAGATCGATCCAGTGCCCAGGGCAATAGGGGCCACAAAGACCGCATCGATGTCGAGGTCCTCTAATGCGGCAATGGTTCCTACGATGTCGACAATGGCATCGTGTCCGCCTACTTCATGAAAATGAACATCATTGATCGCAACGCCGTGCAAGCTCGCTTCAACGGTGGCCAAGGCTTCGAAGGTAGCGAGGCTTCGTTGGGTAATTCGTTCAGGGAGTTTGGCCCGGTTGATGAGCTCAAGAATGGAGGCGTAGGTTCTGACGTGGTCGCTGTGCTGAACGATGACGGTGACGTGGGTGGCGGTAATCCCTGAGCGCTGAACGATTTCTCTTTTCAAACTCCACCCTTCGAGGTGGAGATCTCCCAAAATTTTTTCGACGTAGTCTTGCGACGCTCCAGCATCGAGGAGCGCGCCTAAGAACATGTCACCTGCGATACCACTGGCGCAATTGACCCAAGCAATACGTCTATTACGCATCGTCGTCGTCTCGTTTCTTGAGATCGAGCGCGCGCACGACGGCCATTGCCGCACCAAAGCCGTTATCGATGCCGACGACCGAGACTCCCGCTGCGCAGCTGGCCATCATTGCCAGCAACGCGGTGACCCCGTCGAAGCCTGAGCCGTAACCAACGGACGTCGGCACAGCAATCACGGGACCACGTGTGAGTCCTCCGACGACGCTGGCTAACGCACCTTCCATCCCAGCGATGACGACGGTGACGTCAGCGTTGGCGAGCTCGTCTAACGCGCTGGTGAGCCGATGAAGCCCGGCGACACCGCGATCGCGCAAGACCGTTGGCGCGAGACCGACCGCTGTCAAGACTGCTGCGCACTCATCAGCCACGGGCCCATCAGCGGTACCGGCGGTGATCACCACGACGGCGTGTCCTCGATTCGGTGCCGGGCGGAGGACGACCGTGGCGCCTTCGCGACCAGGGGTCACGAGGGCGTGGTTTCCTCCAGCGAGGCCTGCCTTCTCGGCGGCCTCGATCTGGTCCTCGCTAGCACGGGTCACGATGACTGGACCCGACCCCACCGCAAGAAGGTCAGCCACGATGAGGCCAACTTCTTCCGGGCGCTTTCCGGGTCCGTAGACGGCTTCAGGAAAGCCTTGTCTCAGGCTTCGGTGATGATCAATTAAGGCCACGCCGAGGTCTTGGAAGGGGAGCGCCGTAAGGCGATCGGCGGCATCGTGAATTGAGAGGCTTCCCTCGGCGACAGCAGCCAAAAGTGCGTTGAGTTCAGAGGTGTCCATTTCCTTCACTATCCTGCCTTGTTATGGGAACGCCCGTGAACTCCGTCGCTTTCTTTGGTCCCTCGGGTACCTTCACAGAAGAAGCGCTGTTGAGCCAAGGGGACCTGGCGCGCCAGACCTTACTGGCAAAGCCAAGTATTGCCGACGTTCTCGAGGCCGTGGCCCACGGGGAGGTTGACCTCGGATTTGTCCCGCTCGAGAACGCCATTGAGGGGACGGTCAACGAAACCCTTGATGCGCTGATCTTTGACTATGACTTCTCAATTGAGCGAGAAGTCGTGCTGGACGTTCATCTCCAGCTCATGGCAAAACCAGGAGCCACGATTCCACGAATCACCAGGATCCATTCCTATCCCCACGCCTTGGCCCAAGTACGTGGTTTCTTAGCGTCAAGCTTTGATCGTATTGAGACGATTGCCGAAAAGTCCACCGCAGATGCGGCCCGTGTGGTCAGTGAACAAGGTGATCTTCATGATGCCGCTATTGCCCCACGACTTTCTGCGTCACTCTATGGACTCGACATCTTGGCTGAAAACATTGAAGATCATCCCGACAACCAAACCCGCTTTGTTGCTCTTACCTTGCAGCCATCAACAGTGCGGACTGGATCCGATCGTACGAGTATCGTCTGTTTTCAAGACGCTGACCGCCCAGGATCCCTCTATGAGATTCTTGGAGAGTTCGCTTCTCGATCGATCAACTTGACGAACCTTCAATCGCGCCCGACCAAACAAGGGTTAGGGGATTATTGTTTTGTCATTGACCTTGAGGGCCATCGCGACGATGAACCTGTCAGCGAATGTCTGGCAGCGTTGCAACAGCATGTTGCCGCCGTCAAGATTCTTGGTTCTTATGCCAAGGGAAACGTGCTCCCCGGGTAACAAGTTTTCTACTGGTGTTGAAAGAAGTGATTGCAAATACCTGGTGGCGGAGAGAGAGGGATTCGAACCCTCGGTTGCTTTCACAACGCTGGTTTTCAAGACCAGTGCATTCGTCCGCTCTGCCATCCCTCCGAGAGGAGAGCGTAATCGGATCAGAGGATTTTTGCGAACTGAGAGATTTATTAGGCGTTTTTTGTTTTCGAACGAAGACGACCACGGATCTGTTGGTCAAGAACGTTCTTACGTAGTCGCACTGCTGTTGGGGTCACTTCTACGGACTCGTCTTCCCCGATGTATTCCATGGCCTGTTCTAAGGTCATCAAAATCGGTGGGGTAAGTCGCTCAAAGTTGTCGGCCGATGAGGCACGCATGTTGGTGAGTTTCTTTTCTTTCGTCGGGTTCACGTCCATTTCGTCTTGACGAGCATTTTCGCCGACGATCATGCCTTCGTAGACTTCGGTGGTGGGGCCAACAAACATCTGGCCTCGCTCTTGCAGGCTTTCTAAGGCATGGGACGTCACCACACCCTTGCGGTCGGCAACCATGACGCCATTGCGACGGGTCTTGAGTTCTCCAACCCAGGGCTCCCAGCCGTCAAAGACGTGGTGGAGGACACCGGTCCCACGGGTTTCGGTCATGAACTCTGTTCGGAACCCCACGAGGCCACGGGCGGGAACGCGATAGTCAAAGCGCACCCAACCGGTTCCGTGGTTGACCATTTCAACCATCGTGCCCTTCCGCAGTGCCAAGAGTTGCGTGACAACTCCTAAGTACTCGTCAGGGACGTCAATGGCTACTCGCTCGATGGGCTCGTTTTTGACACCATCAATCTCACGAATGACCACAACGGGCTTGCCCACCGTGAGTTCGAAACCTTCACGACGCATCTGTTCGATCAAGACCGCAAGTTGGAGCTCTCCCCGGCCAAAGACCTCAAAAGAGTCAGGACGTTCGGTTGGAAGCACTTTGAGCGACACGTTGCCGATCAGCTCTTGGTCAAGGCGGTCCTTGAGCATCCGAGCGGTGAGTTTTGATCCGTCTTGACCGGCCAATGGCGAGGTATTGATTCCCAAGGTGACCGACAAGTTAGGCTCATCGACCGTCAGCGGCGTTAAGGGACGAGGGTCATCAGGATCGGCCAAGGTCTCACCAATGGTGACCTCTTCGATTCCGGCTACTGCCACAATGGCACCGGGGCCTACTTCGTCGACGGTCACGCGCTCGAGTGCCTCGGCAATTTGAAGTTCCGTGATTTTCGCCCGGTCGATGGTGCCATCGATGCGACACCATGCAACCTGCTGGCCCTTCTTGAGAGTTCCCGAGATCACGCGGCAGATAGCCAAGCGACCCATGTAGGGAGATGCATCGAGGTTGCACACAAGGGCTTGCAAGGGAGCGTCATCTTCGTATTCAGGTGCTGGGATCGAATCCGTAATCGCTTTGAACATTGGCTTCAGATCAGTTCCAACTTCTCCCTTAGTGGTTGTTGCCCAGCCGTCACGTGCACAGGCATAGAGAATAGGAAAGTCAATCTGGTGTTCGTCGGCGTCAAGGTCCAAAAATAGTTCTTCAATTTCGTTGACGACTTCGTCGATTCGTGCGTCAGGTCGGTCGACTTTGTTCACGACGACGACCACTGGCAAACGGGCGGCCAGCGCTTTGCGTAAGACGAAGCGAGTTTGGGGAAGCGGCCCTTCTGAGGAGTCAACGAGCAGCATCACACCATCGACCATGGTGAGTCCTCGTTCTACTTCACCACCGAAGTCAGCGTGGCCAGGGGTATCAATAATGTTGATGGTGACGCCGTCAATGGTCACCGCAGTGTGCTTGGCGAGAAGGGTGATTCCCTTTTCTCGCTCAAGGTCGCCAGAGTCCATGACGCGATCGGCGACGGCCTCATTGTCCCTAAACGCACCTGATTGCCAAAGCATGGCATCGACCAAGGTGGTCTTGCCGTGGTCGACGTGGGCAATGATGGCTATGTTTCGAATATCGTCACGAGTTTGCATGGGGAACTCATAGGTTACTTGGCCTTTTCGTGTCCGAAGACCATCTTCTATGCTGCGTGGCGCTGTGCTCCTTGTTTCCTCATCGTTTGGAGGGCATCAACCACGCTTCGAGCCGCTCGTTGCGTCGCTTCTTTCGAGACCTCAAGGCAGATTGTCTTCCCCGTGGCTGGCCAAATGCCAACGACGCGAGTGGGGAGCGGAAGGTCGGGATGGGTCATTCCCTCAACGAGTGCCACGTGGCTGAGATCGGTCACGCTCGAGGCTGTTGGTCTCCCCGCGCGCAAGGCCACGATGGCTCGGGTCTGCTCTTCAGCATCAAGCAATATGGTGGCATCTCGGCGGCCCCGCAGTGCGACCCACGGGGCGCCCGGAACAGCCCAAATGGGATCAGCACGGCCGACGAAGGCGTCATCGCCGAGGCGGTCCCATGCACAACTAAAGAGAAGGTCGGTGGCGTAGGCCACCGCTTCACTGGTCACCGCACCAAGGACGCCAAAGGGAGCTTCACAAAGCCAACTCCCAAGTGCGCCAGGTCGGGTGGGGTGATCGTGAGCACGGGCGACGACGTCGGCGATCTCTGCGCGCACTGCCGACGTGGGATTGGCGCTTATGCCAGCGACCACGCGCTGAGCGCTGGCGAGTCCGAGAATGCGTTTCGTTGTTTGGGGACTCCACGAGAAAAGTACGGGAGGCTCTGTTACCTGATCATGCGCGTGGATCACGGTGTAGCTGTCGAGGCGAACCGCGCCGAGATGGCGAGCAGGTGCAAGGGCTGCCAATCGTGACGCCAATACTCGTCGAAGATCGGGGTCAAGTCGCTCGAGTGGAGGAGCGGGGGTCACAATCAAATCGGTAACTGCCTGTGCGCGGGGCAAGGTTGAGGCGGGGTAGCGAATCTTCATGATTGTTCTCCTCGTTGATGAGCTGCAGTGACGACGTCAGTGACGGCTTCGGCGAGGACATCGTCGGTGACCTCGAGCATGGCCACGTCACCCGTTGCCGTCGACAGCGATGCCACGCGCAAGGGTGGTGCTCCTGAACGCAGGGTCTCAATCAGGCTCAGCACTCCTAAGCGGCGCAGCACCTGGTCGTCGAGGAGGCTCGTCGTGAGATCAAGGAAACAGACCGACGCAACCGATTGCGAGGGGGTGCCCAAGACAACGTTGACTCGGGCAGTCAACAAGAGTCGACCACCGGCCAAGGGAGCGGTGAGCTTGACGTTGCTTCGGGGGAACCAGGTAGTGGGAACCAGCGAAAGGTGCCGACGCAGCACATCGTCGTGGGCGCTGACTTCCGCAGCAAGTTGGGCAAAGGCATCTTGGTCAAGTGCATGGATGGCCTCGACGACATCATGTTGATAGGGATCTGCCTCAAGGGCGCTCAGAGCATCGTCCATAGGATGGCGAACTTCTCCGAGGGCAATGCGCTGGGCCGCTAAGACACTGACTAAGGCACCACGAGCGAGCGCAAGCATAGTGGGCACAGCGACAAGGGCTTGGCTCGTCGTACTGCGGGGAGTCAGGACAAAGGGAGTCTCGGGGGACAGTGATTCAGCACACTTCGAGAGGTCATCTTCAAGCCAAGAGCGAAGTCCCCCTGCCAAAAACGGATCGATCGCTGGCCGGTCGCTCCTTTGGCCTCGTAATGCCAAGACCACATCGCTCTTCAACGCTCTGCTTGGTGTGGCGGACTCCATGGACCCATTGTGCCGAAGGGGTGTGTCAGATCTTCAAGAAGGCTCTAAGTTGATCAAGTGGAACTTAACCTTCTTGGTGCGTCACTCGCCTTTTACCTTGTCTTTGGTGCAGCGACGGTTGTCTTTGTGGGGCTGTCGATCTATGTCGCAATTTGGGCATTTCGACGAGCATCACAAGCCCGAAAAGACTGGGTTGAGGCTGAACGCCAGATGAAGGCGCCTCAGTCTGATCAAAACGATTAAGAGGGATTCTCGGGAGGGGACTGTTCGAGGCGATCGAGGCGTTCAGTGAGTTCCTTGATGTGGCGGTCAAGATCGCCAATTGCCCGATCGATGGTTGACATCCGTGTCGCCATCAACTCTTCGAAGCGTGAGGCTACTTCTTTGTCGATTTGTCCGGAGACTTTTTCTTCGACTTGATCGATGACAGGGGCGACCAACTGGCGCAAAAGCCCACGCACGTCGCCGATGCCCGAAGAAGAATTTGATTTCTCTTCCGACGGCTCGTCGCTCGTGGTGGTTTCGTCAGCCATAGGAATCACCCTACTCGTGTGGCGATTGCTTTACGGGTGACAAGCAGTGTTATTGATGAACTCGAGAGTGTTATAGCGATAGCCCCACGATGCGAGATAGTTGGCCTCGGCGATTGTCGTTCCCGGCGCACACGTCACTCCCCATGCGATGATGCCCTGGACGTTCGAACCCAAGGTGCCGTAGTGTGAAAAGTTCGATCCACCTGGTCCAAAGGCCACCGCAATCAGCGCAGGCATGTTGATCGAGGAAAGACCAAACGCGCTGTACTCATACTGTGTGGCATAGAAGGCTGGGGCGTAATTAGAACCAAGTCCGGCAGCCCAACCCGCCATCATGTTGGCCCAGCTCGCGGATGGCCCGCTCTCTAATCCTGAGTGATTATCGGGGTAGCCCTCGGGGTCGAGAATGACTAAGGTGGGCTTCATGGCGAGTCCAGCATTATTGAGTTGTGCCGCCACGTTTTGTCCTGCAACGAGTCCTGCTTGGTAAAATCCAGCGGGACTCGATGATGCTCCGGGTGGCCCACTTACCGTCCAAAATGAAAGCCACGGGGCATTGGCGGCTCGCGTAGCGCTCGCTGTAGCACGCAGTGCGGCGGCATTCGCAGTTCTCACGTAGGGAGAAGTTGAGGATCCCAGCGCCCCGGTG
>CAIKCI010000024.1 GCA_903825895.1 uncultured Actinomycetes bacterium | reverse complement strand
TTCGTCTTTGTGAACCCTCGTGATGAGGGAAAGGCTACTTAGCCTCGGATAGATGGGGCCGGAGCCTCACCCTTCACGATCTTCTTGAAGCTTGCGCCAGCGGCAACCTTCGGAGCCTTGGAAGCCTTGACTTGGATGGCTTCACCGGTTTGTGGGTTACGAGCCGTACGGGCCTTGCGGTCCACTCGGTCGAAGGACACAAAGCCGGTCAGGGCCACCTTCTCGCCCTTGGCGACTGAGGCGACAACGACGTCCTCAAGTCCTGCCAGGACTTCTGCCACGGTGCTCTTGGCATTTCCCGTGTGGGCTGCAACTGCATCGATCAATTCGGTCTTATTCACGGAACCATTCTCCTTGTCCTCAGCCCTCCGGAGCGGGGCTGCTCGTGCACCATCTTGCACGGTTCGGTACCTAATTGGGGCGATACTCAGCCGAATAGTCCTCATTTTCTGGGTTTTGCTCGATCAAGAGCCGCAATGATGGGAATCCTACGAGAGCCGTCTGGAGGGCCCAACCCCTTTGATTTAGGCCTTTTTTACCGGCTATCGACCATGCGGTTGCGCCTTCCGCGGCGTGGACCACCAGGGCCGCAAAAAATGTCCATTTCAAGAGAGATTTGGTCGCAAAAGGTGCAATTTTCGTGAATCGAGACCCAAGGGAGGGAATAATCACCAAGGCCGCCAGAAGGGCGAGTGGGCCGTCTAAGACGAGAAACCATCCTGGATGTGGGCGAAGGATCTCGGGCGGTGGGTTTTTGGGTTTCATCGCTCTAGTGTTTCAGAACAACGGGCCGATCTCCACCGAGACGGTGCCTACTGCGAGGAGCGAGAAGCATGGTGAGCGTCGACAGAGCACAATTGCAACGATTATTGGCCCAAGAGAACGAGCGCTACCGGACGGCCAACCCGACGTCGCTGGCCAAATTCGAAAAAGGTTCCCATTTGCTCGGACAAGTGCCGATGACGTGGATGAAAAGCTGGGCCGGAGGGTTCCCCTTGAGTTATCAGCGAGCGCACGGCAACCATATCGTTGACGTCGATGGCCACGACCTGATCGACTTTGCCCTTGGCGACACGGGTGCGATGGCTGGCCACTCGCCAAAGGCAACCGTCGATGCAGTGCAGCACCGGATCGGAGAGATTGGAGGGGTCACCACGATGCTCCCGACTGATGACGCCGAATGGGTGGCCGCAGAATTGACCCGGCGCTTTGGCATGGCGAAGTGGTCATTTTCATTGACCGCCACCGATGCCAATCGGTGGGCCTTGCGATTAGCTCGGGAGATGACAAAGCGTCCCAAGATTTTGGCCTTCTCGTATTGCTATCACGGCAGTGTCGACGAGACGGTGGTGATTTGTGACGAACATGGTCTTGCTCGTTCCCGCCCGGGCAACGTCGGGCCAGCCGTTGATCCGACGGAGACGACGCGGGTCGTTGAATTCAACGACATCGACGCGGTACGTGCAGCACTAGCCCATGGTGACGTCGCCGCAGTCTTGACCGAACCAGCGCTGACCAACATCGGCATCGTAATGCCCGAACCTGGTTTTCTCGAGGCACTGCGAGAGGCCACGAGGGAAACCGGGACGCTTTTGATGATCGATGAGACGCACACCTTGAGTGCGGGGCCTGGAGGAGCGACCAAAGCCTGGGGACTCGAGCCTGACATCGTGACGATCGGCAAATCACTTGGCGGGGGAATCCCTTGTGGCGCATTTGGCTTCTCGGAAGATCTTGTCCCGCGTTTTTTCGCCATGATCGAAGGCGGAGCCGATGTCGTTGACGTTGGGGGCGTTGGTGGAACCTTGGCGGGGAATGCCCTGTCAAGTGCTGCGATGCGGGCCACGCTCGAGCATGTCTTGACCGACGAGGCCTTTGAGCGGATGATCGCCCTGGCTGACCGCTTTACCGCAGGCGTTCAAACAGCGCTCGACGATAGTCACCTTGAGTGGTCAATTACCCAGCTCGGAGCCCGAGCAGAGTATCGCTTTTGCTCACCGGCTCCGCGCAACGGTGGCGAATCGGCAGCCGCCGAAGACCATGACCTCGACGAATTCATGCATTTGTTCTTACTCAACCGGGGTGTGTTGTTGACCCCCTTTCACAACATGGCCTTGATGTGCCCGACAACAACAGAGGCCGACGTCGACCGCCACAGTGAGGTCTTCGCCGAAGCAGTCACCGCGCTGGGAGCAGTGGGAGAGCCGTCGATCTCGTCGGCGAGGGCGACCCGTTAGGATTGACGCATGGACGAGGGCTATCACCGACCACTTGAGGAGTATCTCGAGACCATCTTCTCGCTGGGGGCCGAGGGCACCGAGGTCATCGGGGCGCGGATTGCTGAATCACTGGGCCGTAGCGCCCCGTCGGTTAAGGAGATGCTCGACCGCTTAGAAGAAGATGGTTATGTCACGCGCCAGGGCAGAACGGTTTCGCTCACCGAGCGTGGCCATGGCGTGGCCGTTACGGTCACTCGTCGTCACCGTTTAGCTGAGCGACTCCTCGTTGACGTCATTGGACTCGAATGGCACAAGGTCCACGATGAAGCCGGGAAGTGGGAGCACGTGATCTCAGCTGACGTTGAAGAGAAACTGATTGCCTTGTTGGGTGACCCTTCAACCTGCCCGCACGGCAATCCGATCCCCGGTTCTCACGGAGGCGTCTCTCGAGCGGAGCGGTCGCTCGCCGGATCTCAAGAGGGCCAGGAAGTGATCTTGTTGAGAATCAACGAAATGATCGAGCACGACGAAACAACCCTGATGGCCATGGACGCAGCAGGGTTCATTCCCGGACAGCGAGGCGTTGTTTCTGCCCGAAACAATGACGGTTCGATCGAGGTCACTGCGGCAAAGGGATCGCTGCGCTTGAGCAAAGCGGTGGTGTCGGGCCTCTTTATCGCTGCCTAAGGCCATGGGGCGGCGGAAAGCGTCGTAACATTGAGATATGGCCGAGTTCGTAGACGAGGCACAACTCCACGCCAAAGCAGGCGACGGCGGGGCCGGATCGGTCTCATTTCGCCGTGAAGCGCACGTGGACCGCGGTGGTCCCGATGGCGGCGACGGCGGAAGCGGCGGCGACGTGTGGTTGGTGGCGGATCGTAACCAAGCATCACTTTTAGGATTCAGAGACCATCCCTTTCGTCGCGCCGAAAGTGGCACCCACGGGATGGGCAAGAAGCGCCACGGAGCGGGTGGTTCGAGCACGGTTGTTCCTGTCCCGGTTGGCACGGTTGCCAAGACCTTCAATGGAGAGATCGTGGCCGACCTTTCCCAAGAAGGGGACCGATGGCTTGCGGCTGAAGGCGGCCAAGGCGGAGCAGGCAATGCTCGCTTCCTTTCGAATCGACGACGAGCTCCTCGGTTTGCGGAACAAGGAGAGACGGGTCAAGAGTTTTGGTTCAACCTTGAATTGAAACTTGTGGCGGACGTCGCCCTGATCGGCTTCCCCAACGTCGGGAAGTCAACCCTGATTGCGTCGATCTCTGCAGCGAAGCCCAAGATCGCCGACTATCCCTTTACGACCCTGGTGCCGAACCTTGGTGTTGTGCGTTTCGGCTCGGCAAACAGCCACGTCGAATACATCGTCGCAGACATCCCTGGGTTGATCGAGGGAGCAGCCGATGGCAAGGGCCTTGGTCATACCTTCTTGCGGCACATCGAACGTGCTCGAGTGCTCGTTGTGCTGGTAGACCTTGATCCCAATGCCGAGCGATCTCCTTCGCAGCAGTGTGAAATTCTCCTGAATGAACTGGGGCAGTACCAGCCCGACCTTCTCGAGCGTCCTCGATTAGTCGTCGGTTCTCGTTGTGATCTGGCCGAGAGCGCCCCCGATGAGGGACTTTGCGACGTGGTGATCTCTTCAATCACTCGGCAAGGACTCGAAGCCGTTGTTGCGCGCTTGGCTGAACTGGTGACCGTCGCTCGAACCCAAGAAGTGGTTGAGGATGAGCGAGCCATTCGAGTCCATCGACCCGTGAAAGAAACAATCAGCGTCGAACGCCAAGATGATGGAAGTTACCGAGTGAACGGTCGCGCCGCTGAGCGGGCCGTCCGTCTCTCAGATCTCACCGACGATGGGGCCCTCGACGAGGCAGTACGACGCCTCGAGCGCCTTGGGGTCGATCGCTTGCTGGGTCGAGCGGGGATTCTTGATGGTGATCGTGTGGTTGTGGGAGATTTGGAGTTCGCGTGGTTTCGAGATCAAACGGCGAAGGGCATCGATCCTGCGTCGCTGCCACGACGCCCCCAGCGGAAAAAGCGAGAAGCGTCGTGAGTGCCCGCCGCCGCTTGGTCATCAAAATTGGCTCCTCGTCGGTCACCGCAGCTGATGGCACGCCCGATCAAGCACTGCTCGTCCGACTTGCGGGGGAGATCAATGCAGCCCTGAGCGAGGGGTGGGACGTCGTCGTGGTCAGTTCGGGCGCCGTGTTGGCTGGCTGGTCAGTGCTGGGCCAAGGGCAAGAGCGCCCCAGCGATCTCGGAACACTCCAAGCGGTGTCAGCGGTTGGCCAGCATCGCTTAATGGCGATATGGGCTGATGCTTTTGCGCGCTACGGAAGAACGGTTGGCCAAGTCCTCTTAGCCAGACTCGGCGAAGCCGACCGAGAACAGTATGAGCATGCTCAGCAGACCTTTGCTCATCTGTTTTCTTTTGGCGTGGTGCCTATCGTGAACGAGAACGATGCAGTGGCCGATGACGAGATCCGTTTTGGAGACAACGATCGCCTCGCCGCACTTGTGGCCCACTTGATCGGAGCAGATCGTTTTGTCATGTTGACCGATACTCCAGGATTATTGACGGGCGATCCGCGCGTTGACGATGACGCGTCCCTGATTGAAGAAGTGACGGAGATTGACCGATCACTTGAGTTGCTTGCCGGCGGTCCCGGAGACGGGGCAACCGGTGGCATGGCGTCAAAGCTGACCGCAGCGCGGATTGCCACGTGGTCGGGTATCGAAACCTTCATCGCCGATGCTCGCCAGAGCGACGTGCTCCGACTTCTTGATGATCCTGCGAACGGCGTCGGGACACGCTTTCGTGCTCGGGCCAGCCGACTGAGTGCTCACAAACTTTGGATTGCTTTCGCCCTCGGTGCAACAGGACAAGTGACGATTGATGACGGAGCAAAAACTGCGCTCGTGACCCAAGGAGCATCGCTGCTCGCGGTCGGCGTTCAGGCCATCAGCGCGGGCGTCAGTGAAGGGGGCGCCGTTGAAGTGCTTGCTCTGGATGGACAGATCGTAGCGAAAGGAATCATGCGCCTTAGTAGTGAAGACTTTTTGCAGTGGAAGAAGGAGAGCGCAGATCCATTCGATGGCGTGGTGATTCACCGAGATGATCTGGTGGTCTTTGCCCGGGCCGACCAGAGTGATTCCTAGGTCTTGCTACGCTTTTCTCTGTGAGCACCCCTTCTCTTGACGACGTCGCCCATCGGGTTCAGCGTGCCGCACCGCTGGTCGCAGCCCTCTCGGACGCGCAGCGCAGGAATGCACTGGTTCAAGCTGCGGCATCGATCCGCCGCCATGAGGCAGCGATCCTGGCAGCGAACGAACAAGATCAAGAAAGCGCAGCCGCTGAAGGTGCCTCGCCAACAGTTGTTGACCGTCTCCGCCTTGATGCAAACCGCATTGAATCGATGGCCCAGGGTCTCGAGACGGTAGCTGCGCTGCCTGATCCCGTCGGTGTCATCGTTGAACAGCGCACGCTCGCCAATGGTTTGGCTATAGAGCGAGTGCAAGTTCCGCTCGGCATCGTGGGCGTGATTTACGAAAATCGCCCCAACGTCACGTGTGACGTAGCGGGGCTCTGCGTGCGCTCGGGCAACGTTGCATTTCTGCGGGGCTCTTCGGGGGCGCTGCACTCAAATAAAGCAATCGTCGCAGCTCTTCAAGAAGGTTTTTCGGACGCAGGGATTCCTGTCGATGCGGTGGCGCTCGTTGAAGACGTTTCTCACGAGAACGCCATCGCGTTTATGCAGCTGACCGACGTGCTCGATGTCTTGATCCCGCGAGGAGGTCCTCGCCTCATTCGCTCAATGCGTGAACACGCCACGGTCCCGATCATTCTTGATGGAGACGGGAACTGTCATATCTACATTGATGAATTTGCTGACCTCGAGATGGCTACGACAATCGTGGTGAACGCAAAGACGCAACGACCTGGCGTCTGCAACGCGATGGAGTCGCTGGTCCTCCACGAATCAATCGCTGGTGAAATGCTCGACATGCTCTCTCGCACGATGCCTGAGGTGCGGCTCCTGGGTGATGAACGAGCCATCGCTTTGGATCACCGCATTGAAGCGGCGACGGTCGATGATTTCTCGACTGAGTTTCTGGACCTGGTAGCAAGTGTCGCGCTGGTTGACTCGGTTCACGATGCGATTGACCATATCGCTCGTCATGGCTCTGGCCATTCCGAAGCCATTATCACCAGAGACCAAGAGACGGCTGAGTTATTCTTGTCACGCGTTGACGCAGCGGCAGTACTGTGGAATGCGTCGACACGGTTCGTCGATGGGGGCGAGTTGGGCCTGGGCTCTGAGGTGGGTATCTCAACCCAAAAACTTCATGCTCGTGGCCCAATGGGACTTGCAGCGTTAATGAGCATCAAATGGGTTATCCGAGGAGAAGGGCAGATTCGATCATGAGCTCCAAGCCGGCCACTCCGCGCTTTGACAGTCCTCAACAAGTCGCCGATGAGTTGGCTGCCGTTGATTATCTGTCGGATCATGCCATTGCCTCAACGGTGTTCCTTTCAGATCGCCTTCAAAAGCCGGTCTTGGTCGAAGGCCCGGCAGGAACGGGAAAGACGCAACTGGCGAAATCCGTTGCTGAGTTGACCGGCGCCCGTCTCATCCGCCTGCAGTGTTACGAAGGCCTCGACGAGTCCAAAGCACTCTATGAGTGGAACTATCGAAAACAACTCCTGCGAATTCAAGCCAGTCAGGTTGGCACCGGCGAAGGTTCCTTGGACTGGAATGAACTTGAAGAAGATATTTTTGATGAATCGTTTTTGCTGACCCGACCCTTACTTGAGGCGATTCGGGCGGAAGACCCCGTTGTTCTGCTGATAGACGAAGTCGACCGCGTCGAGCTTGAGACAGAAGCATTGATGCTCGAAATCCTCAGCGAATATCAAGTCTCGATTCCCGAACTCGGTACGGTCAAAGCCAAGCAGATTCCCATGGTGTTTTTGACCTCGAACAACACGCGCGAGCTCTCGGAAGCGTTGAAACGTCGGTGCCTGTTTCTTCACGTGGGCTACCCCGACGTGGAACGTGAGCGGCTCATTGTCGAGACCCGCGTCCCTGGGATCTCTCAGGAACTGGCGGAGCAGGTTGCTCAAATCGTTCGCACCTTGCGATCGATGGATCTGAAGAAGGTGCCGTCAGTTTCGGAAACCATCGATTGGGCGCAGACCTTGGTCGTTCTCGGGAAGGACTCGATCAGCGAAGAGGACACTATCGCCACGCTGCACGTCTTGTTGAAATATCAAAGCGACATTGAGCGCGCCACCGCAGAACTCACGGGAACGCGTCGCTAACCCAGCGTCATGCTCGACGTTCTCAATACCTTCATCGTTGAACTCCGCCAGGCGGGGCTCCCGGTCTCGTTGACCGAACACGTTGATGCAGCCGCAGCGATTACCCACGTTGACATCGCTGACCGAGCAGTCTTTAAAGATGTACTGCGGGCGACCTTGGTCAAATCAGAAGACCACACCGCAGCATTCGATCTGGCTTTCGAGGTCTTCTTTGCCCCCCGATCCCTCGGCGGCGAAGGTGACGAAGCCAGCGAAGACGTTTCGGGAGAACTGGGCGATACTCCGCCTGACCAAACGGGATTACGCGGTCCTGGGAAGGGAATGGGTGCGGGCGGGGGATCGACGATGTCGGCCGAAGAGTTGGCCAAAATGCTTGAAGACGCCATCCGCAATGATGATGCGACGTTGCGAGCACAAGTTGCTCAGCAGTCAGTGGCACGCTTTGCCGGCATGGAGCCGGGTCGTCCTGTTGGCGGGACCTACTACCTCTATCGAACCCTGCGGAACCTAGAGCTCGATCAACTCCTGGAACAGCTCGTCGAAGAACGCCGGAGTCTCGGCGGATCGATGACACCGTTGCAAGAACGTCTGGCCCGTGACGAGCTCGGCGCGCGTATCGACGGCTTAAAACAAGCCATTGAAGCGGAGATCCGTCGGCGTTTGGTTGAAGATCGGGGAGCTGAGGCGCTGGCCCGATCGGTGCGCAAACCGCTGCCCGAAGACATCGATGTGATGCACGCCACTCGTGACGAGATGGCAACACTGCAACGAGCGCTGCGGCCATTGAGCCGCAAGCTCGCCGTGCGTCTGGCTCGAAAACGTCGCCATGGGCGAAAAGGTCCCCTGGACTTTCGCCAAACGGTGCGTCGCTCACTCTCGACCGGCGGCGTGCCCATTGATCCCCGCTATCGCCACCCACGACCAGCGAAGCCCGAGATGATCGTCATCGCCGATATCTCGGGATCGGTTGCGTCCTTTGCTCGCTTTACGCTGCACTTGGTCTACGCCATCTCGTCCCAGTTTTCGAAGGTTCGAGCCTTTGTCTTCGTTGACGGGATTGACGAGGTGACGCATTTTTTCGATCACAGTGATGACCCAGGAGCAGCCGTGAGTCGCATCAACACTGAGGCCAATGTTGTGTGGATCGACGGGCATTCCGACTACGGCCATGCATTCCGTTCTTTTCACGAACGCTGGGGTAAGGATGTGAACGCACGCACCAGCGTGTTGATCTTGGGTGATGCCCGCAATAATTATCACGCCTCTGAATCGTGGGTGATCGCTGACCTTCAGGCTCGGGCCCGCCACGTCTACTGGCTGAATCCCGAGCCGTCGTCCTACTGGGGCTCAGGCGATTCCATCGTGGGGGAGTACGCACCCCACTGCGACCGAGTGGTGGAGGTACGCACCTTGCGCCAATTGGAACAGTTCGTCGGTGAGTTGGCGTGAGCGTCAAGCCACCCGAGGGTCTGAGAACCACGTCAGATCCCGTCGAAGGAGCCACCACCATTGTGTTGGTTCGCCACGGCCAGGGCAACTGCAACATCAGCGGCAAGATCGGCGGACCGATTGGGTGCACCGGACTGACCGAATTAGGAGCGGGACAAGTGAGCGACCTGGCGCGTCGACTCGAAAAAACCCGTGAACTCGAGCACACGTCTGCGCTCTACGCGTCGGTGCTGCCCAGAGCTATTGAGACTGCTGAACTGCTCGCTTCTGCACTCGACATTGACCGCTCGGCGATTGAGAGGGATTGTGAACTTTGTGAACTTCACCCCGGAGAGGGTGATGGGTTGATTTGGGAGGAGTTCGTCGAACGTTTCGGCGCCAAAGACTGGGATCTTGACCCTTCTCTGGCCTTCGCTCCAGGGGGGGAGAGTTGGCTGACCTTCGTTGATCGAGCGACGAGAGCGATTGAACGAATCGCCCAACGCCACAAAGGGGAACGAGTGGTCATCGCGACTCATGCCGGAGTGATCGAAGCCTCCATGTTGCAGTGGGTGCGTTCAACGATCCAGCCTTTTGATGGAAACCGACTACGACTTCCGACGAAACACGCATCGATAACTGAATGGGAGTATGCCAATGGATCGTGGCGGCTTGTTCGCTACAACGACGCGGCCCACGCCGCGATGACTGCCTAGGAGCGCAGGAACTCAGCGACCCGAAATGCCAAATCAAGCGATTGACGGGCGTTTAAGCGAGGGTCACAGGTGGTCGTGTAGTTGTCACTCAAGTTTGCTTCGTTGATTTCGCCCACGCCACCGATGCACTCAGTCACATTGTCCCCCGTCAGTTCGATGTGCAGTCCGCCTGGCCAGGTGCCCAGTTCGCGGTGAATGGCGAAGAATTCTTTCACTTCGCTCAAGATGTCATCGAAGCGACGAGTCTTCTGGCCGCCTTCAGCGCTGAAGGTATTGGCGTGCATGGGGTCGCAGGCCCACACCACCGGATGTCCTGACGCCCGGACTGCTTCAATAAGCGCAGGGAGGTGCTTTCGTACTTTGCCGGCGCCAAAACGCGCAATCAGCGTTAGCCGACCAGGGACTCGGTCGGGATCCAAGCGATCACAGAGAGCGACAATGTCTGCTGGGACTGCGGTGGGACCCACCTTGATCCCGATCGGGTTTTCGATCCCCGAGAGAAACTCCACATGGGCGTGATCAAGTTGCCGAGTACGATCGCCAATCCATACTGTGTGCGCGCTGCAGTCGTAGTAATCACCAGTGAGAGAGTCTTTTCGGGTAAGGGCTTCTTCGTAGTTCAAAATCAACGCTTCATGACTCGTGAAGAAGTCAACGTGATGGAGCGATCCTTCGGCGGCCAAGTCGATGCCACAGGCGGCCATGAACCGCAGGGCGCGATCGATCTCTGCGGCGACTGATTCGTAGCGCTGGCCTTCTCCCGAGGTGGCGACGAACTCTTGATTCCATGCATGGACATGGGAAAGATCGGCGAAGCCGCCTTTTGTGAAGGCTCGCAGGAGATTGAGCGTGGCTACTGACTGGTTGTAGGCAGTCAGCAGACGGGTGGGATCAGGGGTGCGCGCCAAAATACTCGCTGATTCGTCATTGACCATGTGGCCGCGAAAGACGGGGAGTTCTTGACCGTCCACCATCTCGGTGGGGTTCGACCGAGGTTTTGCGAACTGACCAGCGATTCGTCCGACCTTCACAACGGGTACCCCCGATGCGTAGGTCAACGTGATGGCCATCTGGAGAATGACTTTGAGCTTGTCCCTAATTTGATCAGCGGATGATTCATTGAACGATTCAGCGCAGTCCCCCGCTTGAAGGAGAAACGCCTTTCCTTCAGCTACTTGACCTAAGGCCGTGGTCAAACTCCTCGCTTCTCCTGCGAACACCAGAGGAGGCAGACTCGAGAGGCGCCCTTCGACGTCGCTCAGTGCCCCGGCGTCAGGCCACTCCGGCTGTTGCGCAGCGTCCAGGGCGCGCCAGGACGCTGGGGTCCACGAGGTGGGGTGTTGTGAAGAAGCCATAGACGTCAATGCTATGGCGTTTCGCTGACGTCTCGGTCCATTGGCTGTTCTAGGCTAGAAGTCATGAATCCATTCCGCTTCGGTGTCCAACTCTCCAATGCCTCTTCGCCTGCGGCGTGGAGGGAATTAGCTCGCAAACTTGAGGGCCAGGGCTACTCCACCCTCTATATCCCAGACCACTTTGACGACCAATATGGACCGTTGGTGGCCTGCACGGTGGCCGCCGAGGCAACGACCACCTTGAACGTGGGCACGCTGGTGCTCGACAACGATTATCGCCATCCTGTCGTGCTTGCTAAAGAGATCGCCACGCTCGATCTGATGAGTGAGGGTCGCTTCGAATTTGGTCTTGGTGCCGGCTGGATGCGCACCGACTATGAAGCCTCGGGCATTCCTTACGATGATCCAGCTGTGCGCGTTGATCGCCTTGAAGAAGCACTCGAGATTTTTCGCCAACTCTTTACCGATGGCACCGCTACTTTTAGCGGCGATCATTACAATGTGACCAACGCAGTGCAGACCCCGATGCCGCTGACTGCGGGCGGTCCAAAATTGGTCCTTGGCGGAGGGGCTAAGCGCGTCTTGACCTTGGCCGGGCGAGTCGCCGATGTTGTCAGTGTGGTCCCGTCGTTGCGCGCTGGGGTCGTCGGCGCAGAAGTAGCGGCACTCGCGGTGCCAGAAAAGTACGACGAGCGCGCCAGCTGGATTGCCAACGGCGCTGTTGGACGAGCTATCCAGCCCGAGCGTCAAGCGTGGACCACGTTTACGTCGGTGAGCGATTCTCCTGGCGAAGTCTATGAACAGTTCAGCCAACTCTTTGGTATCAGTGTCGACGACGTGATGGCAACGCCCATTGGCGTTGTGGGCACCGTCGAATCAATCGCAGAACAACTGATTGCGCGCCGAGAGCGTTGGGGCTTCTCGTACATCGTGATCCACGAAGGCGAAATCGACGCGTTTGCCCCGGTCGTTGCAGCGCTCAATGGCAACTAAAGCCGCTGCATCCCCGGTTGGTATTTTCGGCGGCACCTTTGACCCTCCGCATCTCGGCCACGTGGCCGCAGCTCGTCGGGCAGTGCGGGCGCTTGGCCTTGAACGGATGCTCTTCGTCGTGGCCAACGACCCCTGGCAGAAGAGTCCAGATCGCACCATCTCGCCAGCCCGAGAGAGAGTGGCGATGGTGGAGCACGCCATTGGCGACCTCGAAGGATTTGAAGTCTGCACGCTTGAAGTGGATCGGGGCGGTCCGAGCTACACGATTGAAACGGTCAGAGAGCTCGAACGCTCCCAAGGAGTCGTTGAGCCCTGGATCATTGTGGGAAGCGATCTTTCATTGACCCTTGACAGCTGGGAGGACGCGCACGACCTCAAGTCGCTCGTGCGGGTTGCTGTCCTCGCGAGACCAGGGAGTCCGCTGGCCCTGCCTGCGGGTTGGCGAGCGGTAGCGCTGGACAGCGATGACCTTGATATTTCGAGTTCGCAGATTCGTCACGCGGTCGCAAACGGCCAAGGAATCAACGATTTTGTCCCCGAGTCAGTGATACGAGACATCGCTGCCTTTGACCTATACGCTTGACGCAGATGACAGTTCGAAACGCCCAGCACGTAAAAACAACTCATGCCCCAGCGATGACGTCCTCAATCAATCTGGAGCGAACACATCGAAGCGTCAAGTCTCGAAGGGCTCATCGGGAATCACATGCCCTCCAGCGTCGCCTTCGTCATCAGTGGATGTGCTTTGGTGCTGCTGCCTTAGCGGCACCGTTTGCCTTGGCCATCGTCATCGTGGAGCTAGTCCACTGAGTCAGTTCGAGAGTCATTCATCAGATCTCGTCGACGAGATCACCCGGGGACCCAGTGACGTTACGACTCCTTCTCGCACCGACGAGGAGACGCGCGCGCTGGTCGAAGCTGCGGTTCGAGCAGCGGATTCGAAATTGGGAAACAACATCGTTGCCCTCGATGTTTCGGGACTCTTGAGCGTGGTCGATGCCTTTGTGATTGTCTCTGGTCGCAACACTCGACAGGTCTCAACATTGGTTGAGGAGATTGAAGCTGGAGTCAAGCAAGCGAACGGCCGCAGTCCCTTGCGGATTGAGGGCTTGAAAGACGCCACCTGGGTGTTGATGGACTACGGCGACGTGGTGATGCATGTCTTCTTTGAAGAGACCCGTGACTACTACGACCTCGAGCACCTTTGGGCGGGGGCACCTCGCATGAGGACAGAACACCTCATCACTGCTGATCGCAGTAATGATGCCTTAGCCCAAGAGTGATTGATACTCCCCAGCGCTCACGGGTAATCCAGTCACCGCACCTCCCGAAACGGGAACAGAGATTGCTTTCCCTTTTATTTCGAACAGCACGGCAGTGACATTTTGTTGAGCGGTGGCGGTTAACACCAATTGTCCAATGGCTTGGGTCTCTTTCGCACTGGAGATCGAGGCGAATGCTGCGTTGAGATTGATCGTGGCGAGTGAGCCAACTTGAATGACATCAAGAATCTTGCCTTGGGGTGGGAGCGCGGAGGTAATACCCACGGCCACTTCAGTCGAGGTGGGCCCTGCGAGGAGGGCCGACAAGACCGACTGCAGCGTGGCGGGGACGAGAACGTCCCGATTGAGCGCCACGGCGAAGCCTTGCGCGTTGAAGAGGTAAATCTGCTCTTGGGCGTAGGTTGCAGTCGGTTGGGTTGTTGTCGTGGACGTGGGAATGCTCGGGGACAAGAGGGCGAAGGGAACTCGGTGGCGCGGCACGGTGCTCGGGCCGGAACTGATGGGAATGCCACAGCTGGCGAACAGAACGGCCAACCCGACGAGAAGAACAGCACGGCGTCGCTTCATCACACGTCATCCTCCGCGAGGGGCAACTCAATGCGAAAGGACACTCCTCGCCCACTCGGCCCATCGCCCACTGTGATGGTGCCTCGATTGCGGTGGACGTGTTCTGCCACCAGCGCCAAGCCCAGCCCTGAGCCGCCGCCAGCACCACGTTGGCCAGAGGCGTCGCCTCGGTAGAAGCGATCAAAGATTTTCGTTCGTTCAGTCTCTGCAATACCCGGACCCTCGTCAATGACTGAAATAACGACCGCAGAAGTGCTGGGCGAACGTTCCGCAACGATGACGCTCACGCCGCCAGCGTAGTGATCAGCGTTCTCGATCAAGTTCGCCATGATGCGCTCAAATCGACGCTTGTCGATCTCCAATCGAGCCAATTCGACATCAGGCGCGATCGTGAGTGTTGCCCTCGTCGGCGATCCATGAATACGCTGCGCTGCAGCGAGTGACTGGCGCAGGAGTTCACCTACTGCCACGTTGTCGAAGCTGACGTCATTGACCCCAGCATCGTCACGTGAGATCTCTAAGAGGTCTTGCACCAAGCGCTGGAATCGTCCGATGTCGCCGGTCATCAGATCAAGAGCTTGTTGTCCTTCCGGATCAAGTTGCGCTCGCCGAGATTCCAAAAGATCCAACGAGGCGGCCAAGGTGGTCAAGGGAGAGCGAAGTTCGTGGCTGACGTCCGAAGTGAAGCGAGCATCGCGCTCGATGCGTTCTTGAAGTTGATTGGCCATTTCGTTAAACGAAGACGCCAAATTGCTGAGATCTCGGTCACGTTGATGGCGGGGGAGACGGGTGTCGAGACGCCCGCCGGCGATGGCCATGGCGGCTTCGGAAACGTCGGTAAGGGGTCGCATGGTTCTGCGACTGGCGAGCAGGCCGAGACCAGCGCCAAGAATGGTCGTGAGGGCGGCTGCTGCGGCCAATGCGGCCAGGAGCACGTGCAGGGTGTGCTGGGTGTCAGAAAGGCTAACGACGAGAAAGTACTGACTGGCTACTGCAGGGAGGGGGACGCCCACGCTGTAGGCGGGCGACCCATTAATTAACGACGTCTGGGTCGCCACATGAAAATGGGACACGCTGGCTCGAAGTGCGCTTGGCAGGGATGCTTCCCCCACCGTTAGTGATGTCGAAAACCATTGTCCATGTTTATTGAGCAACGAGATCGTGCCAGAGCCCGAATCCAACGAGGTGACTTGGACATCAATGTTGGGGACATCGGACGCCAATGCATTCCGTAAGAGTGCGGCGTTGGCATAGGCCTGATGGAGGGCTGCGGTTTGCCTATCGGTGATCAGAAAATGTCTCGTGGAATAGTAGGCCACGGCCCCCATGACGGTGGAAAGAATTAAGGCTCCAGCCGCGAAGGCGGCGACCAGTCGGCCACGCAGACCCAGCGTTGACCGCGTTCCAAGTGGGGTCTCAGATGACAAGTTTGTAGCCCATGCCGCGAACTGTCTGCAGAAAGGAAGGAAGTGCAGGGTCGGGTTCGATCTTGGTACGCAGCCGGCGAACGTGGACATCCACCAGACGGCTGTCGCCAAAGTAGTCATAGCCCCAAACATGTTCAAGGAGATATTCGCGACTCAACACTTTGTTGGGATTCGCAGCAAGTTCGCAAAGTAAGCGGAACTCAGTACTTGTGCAGTGGACCATCTCACCGTTGAGATGACGAAGGACGCCTTCGTCGGGGGCGAGTTCAAAATCACCAAAGTGGACGGTGTCGCCTGAGTGGCCTTCGATTCTCGTTCGCCGCAGGAGTGCTCGAATTCGAGCCCCGAGTTCTTTGGGCACGAAGGGCTTTGTCACGTAGTCGTCGGCCCCTGCCTCGAGTCCTGCGACAACATCGTGGGTGTCGTTGCGAGCGGTGACCATGATGATCGGGACGGCCGATGTTCGTCGTAATGCCCGACAACACTCGAAACCATCCATGCCAGGCAGCATCAAGTCGACGAGTGCAATGTCGTGAGGCTGCGCAGCAAAGAGATCAAGAGCGGATTCGCCGCTGGCGGCTTCGTCGACGACGTAGCCCTCTTGCTCGAGCGAGAGGCGCAGGGAAGTCCGAATCCTCTCGTCATCCTCGACTATCAGAATTCGATCAGCCATCCGACCTCTCCACCGTTTGCTTCTCGTTGACGAGACTAGGGGACAAGGCTCCCACGTGACGAACAGCCACGGGCGTAACCTTTGGCCATGGCCACCATGGCAAAGCCACCAGACCAGGGCGTTGACCGTTGCTTCGAAATCGACGCCTTCGCACTCTGGCTCGATGGTCGGTCACCGGCGACAATCCGGGCCTACCTTTCCGATGTCACCGACTGCGTCGGGTGGCTTGAGCAAAAAGGAATTTCTCATCCCCGTTTGGTAACTCGGCTGATCCTGCGCCGTTGGCTCGCCTCGCTCGCTGATCGAAATTTGGCCAAAGCCACCATGGCCAGGAAAGCCGCTGCGCTGCGGTGCTATTTCGACTGGTTAACCCGACGAGGTGCTGTCGATGCGGATCCGGCAGCTCGCATGAGCGCCCCTTCGGCATCGTCGCGCTTGCCCGATGTGGTGGGAGCGGCTGAGTTAGCCGAGCTGCTTGACGGTGACCTTGACGAAGGCGATGCCCTTGCGGTGCGTGACAACGTGATTATTGAACTGCTCTATGCGGCGGGCCTTCGGGTGGCAGAACTGTGCAGTTTGGATCTTGATGATGTGGATCTGGCCCACGGCGTGGTGACGGTTCTTGGGAAAGGGTCGAAAGAGCGCAGAGTCCCGATTCATGAGCATTGCTGTGCGCGCCTCGAGCGCTACCTCGGGTCAGCTCGAGGAGCGATGATGAGAGAAGGTTCTCCGGGGAGCGCCCTTTTCTTCAATCAAAAGGGCCTCCGGCTTGGCCAACGAGATGTGCGCCGGATTCTGGACCTGCGCTCGTCAATTCCCACGCATCCCCATGCCTTGCGTCACACCTACGCAACCCACCTCCTCGATGGTGGGGCCGATCTTCGGGTGGTCCAAGAGCTCCTCGGTCACTCCAGCCTGGCGACAACCCAGCTTTACACCCACGTCTCGAAGGAGCGCCTGCAGAAGGTTTACGATCAAACCCACCCCCGGGCGTAAGCCTCGCCGAGTTGGAGAACAGCCCATTTGGGAGTAGAGTTTCAAGGCTCCTCCAAATGGGGAGCCCAACACGAGAAGAAGGCCCTCTGACTTACTGACGGTCGCTGCTGGTTCGCCAGTGGTGCGGTGAGAGGGATTGTCCAACCGGAAGACTGAAAAGGAGAAGACCATGGCTGTGGTCACAATGCGCCAGCTCTTAGATGCTGGAGTTCACCTGGGTCACCAGACCCGACGCTGGAACCCAAAAATGCGTCGCTACCTCTATGGGGAGCGAAGTGGGATCTACCTGATTGACCTTCATAAGACCCTTCGTGGCGTGGAAACGTCCTACACCTACGTGCGTGACTTGGTGGCCGATGGAGGTTCAATCCTCTTTGTCGGGACAAAGAAGCAAGCACAAGGACCCATTTCTGGTTTCGCCGATGCCTGTGGCATGCCCTTCGTCAACCAGCGATGGCTGGGTGGAATGCTGACCAACTTTCAAACGGTGTCCGGTCGAGTCAAGCGCCTGCAAGAACTTCGCACCATGCAAGCAGCAGGTGACTTCGAAGGGATGCCAAAGCGTGAAGCACTGCGCCACACCCGTGAACTAGAGAAGCTGTCGCGCAACTTGAGTGGAATCGCCGGTATGGATCGCCTTCCTTCGGCGATTTTCGTCGTGGACACGAACAAAGAGCACATTGCCGTGACCGAAGCGCGCAAGCTTGGCCTTCCGGTCGTGGCAGTCGTGGACACCAACTGTGACCCTGACGTCATTGACTACGTGATTCCTGGCAACGATGACGCTATTCGGTCTGGAGCGCTGATGTGCCGGATCATTGCTGATGCCGTTGTTGAAGGTCGCTTTATTGCGGCGAATCGTCCCAAGGCTGTGCAAGCAGCTGCTGCAGCCCCCGAGCCACCAGCTCCAGCTCCAGCACCCGAAGAAGTTCCTGTTGAGTCTGGATCAGAGAGGTAAAGAGAGTTATGGCTTCGATTAGTGCAAAAGACGTGCAAGCACTTCGTCAGTCCACTGGTGTGGGGATGATGGATGCAAAGCGGGCGTTGCAGGAGAAGGATGGCGATATGGAAGCTGCCACCGTGTGGCTTCGTGAGCAGGGTATTTCTTCAGCAGCGAAACGTTCAGATCGAGATGCCAGCCAAGGTGCGGTTTCGGCGGTCAAAGAGAACAATGTCGCAGCAATCGTCTCACTTCGTTGCGAAACGGACTTCGTTGCCAAGGCAGCGGAATTCGTTTCCTTGGTCGATGCCATCACGGCCAAAGTCGTGGCTGAAGGGACGGCATCTGTAGAGAGTTTTACCGACGAGATCGACCAACTGCGCACCACGTTGAAGGAAAATATTTCAATCGGTGATGTTGTCCGACTCGAGGCTGGTCCAGGTGAAGTCGTCGACACCTATCTCCACCAGCAGGCTGGCCGTGGCGTGAACGCCGTAGCGATTGTTCTCAAAGGTGGTTCGGAAGAACTCGCTCACGACGTAGCGGTGCACGCAGCATTTGCAAAGCCGATGGTGGCTCGTCGCGAGGACGTTCCTGCTGAAGAGGTCGAAAAAGAGCGAGCAACGATTGAATCGATCTCTCGCAACGAGGGCAAGCCCGAAGCCTCACTCGACAAGATTATTGAGGGTCGCATGAACGGATGGTTCAAAGAACGCGTCCTCCTCGAGCAAGCCTTTGCCAAGGACGACAAGAAATCAGTCGCTCAGATCCTCGGGGATGCCGAGCTTGTTTCATTCGCCCAAGTTGTCGTTGGGTCCTAGCAGGAGCAGTTATGGCCAACGAGAATCGAGTGGTCCTCAAGATGTCAGGGGAGGCTTTGGCTTCCGCAGCCTCTGATGAGACGATCGATGCAGTGACGGTAGAACGTCTGGCCAAGGAAGTAGCGCAGGCGAAAAGCGAGCGTGACCTTGAGCTGGCGATCATGGTTGGCGGCGGGAACATTTGGCGGGGGGCTACTGGCGAAGAAGCTGGTATCGACCGGACGACATCCGACACGATGGGAATGTTGGGAACCGTCATCAACGCGTTAGCGTTGCAAGACGCTCTTGAGACCTTGGGCTTGGCAACACGGGTCCTGTCCGCGGTGCAGATGGCTGAGGTAGCGGAGCCGTACATTCGCCGTCGGGCGATTCGCCACTTAGAAAAAGGTCGAGTGGTGGTGTTTGCTGCGGGAATGGGGAACCCCTACTTCACGACCGATACCTCAGCAGCGCTGCGCTCAGCTGAGATCGAAGCCTCAATTTTGCTCAAAGGTACCCATGGAGGCGTCGACGGGGTCTACTCAGCTGATCCGAAGAGCGATGCCAATGCCACTCGCTACGAGCACGTCAGTTTCGACGAGGTCATCGCAAAAGATCTCCGGGTGATGGATCTCACGGCGATCACATTCTGCAAAGACAATGCGCTGCCGATCAGGGTATTTGACCTGATGGCGCCCACAAATCTGCGCCGATCGCTTCTTGGGGAGCCACTCGGTACGCTGGTGTCCTGATGGATGACGAGATGGCAGCACTGGTCCTTGACGAGGCCAAGGACAAGATGGCGAAGACGGTCGAACACGTAAAGGTCGAGTTCGGTACGGTGCGCACAGGTCGAGCAGCACCTGCGCTGGTGGAAAACCTGCAGGTCGACTACTACGGATCGATGACGCCGCTGAAGCAACTCGCTGGATTCACGGTTCCAGAAGCGAGAATGCTTGTTGTCTCTCCCTTCGACAAAGGATCAATGGCGTCGATCGAAAAAGCAATCAGCTCGTCAGAGCTAGGGATCACGCCATCGAATGACGGTCAAGTTATTCGCTTGGCGTTTCCGCCCCTCACCGAAGAGCGGCGCAAAGATCTTGTGAAGATTGTTCGACAAAAAGCTGAAGACGGCAAAGTCCAAGTGCGCAATCATCGCCGGTCATCTCGCCAGGAACTTGACGCGCTCGAAAAAGACAGTGGGCTCTCCTCGGACGACCACGAGCGAATTGCCAAACAGTTGGAGAAAATTACGCAATCCAGTATTGAAGAAATTGATGAATTGCTCACTCACAAGGAACGGGAGTTACTCGATGTCTGATGAGTTTGATCTTTTTCAAGATGAAGACGACAAAGAAATTATCCTCGATGAACCAACGATGACGTTGCCGGCAGTTGGTGGAGTGCGCATCACTGGCGCAACGCCAGCATCCGAAGACCCCTTGGCGGATTGGCAACTCTCGGAGGCAGAAGTACCCAGTGCACCTGAAGTAGAGATGCCCCATTGGACTGATCAACCAACAGGCCAAATCCCGGCCGTGTTAGATCGTGATGAATCAAGCACCGCTGGAGATCCTCTTTCCAACGTGAGTGCTCCAACCTGGAGGGAAGATGCTGGCGACTGGGGTAACGATGCCGACGCGTTCGATTCGCTCCTGGCTGCCCCCGTTGAGGGACTCGTCGGTGCACTCAGCAGCGACCATGCGATTGAAGAAAGCCAACCCTGGGAGTTTGACTTAGAAGATCTTCCCGCTGGCACGAGCGCTGCGAACGAGCCCGAAGAAGAACTTTTCGCAGATCTCGATACCCCGGTTGCCCCGCAGGTTGACCCATGGGACCTCGAAACCTTGCCTCCCGCTGCGCCGGTAATGCCGCCCTCTGCCCCTCGCCGCCGTGGCGGGAAACCCCTCCGTCCAGACAGACCTGCCCGTCCTCGCGTCGACGAGCGACGTGCAGACCGAGAAAGGCCAATGGATCGACCGGAACATCGGGATTCTGAAGGGCGTGAGGAAGGACGCAGCGGGAGAGACCTTCCCATGGCGATCATCACCGGCATCGTGATTGCGGTCTTGGTGTTGGTGACCTTTGACATTGGAACATTCTTGGCCCTTATTTTGGTGATCGCTGTTGTCACCCTGGCCGCAGCTGAAGTGTTTGCTGCGTTTCGGCGAGCTGGTCACCAACCAGCAACGCTGCTTGGTCTGGTGGCAATCATCGCTCTCATGATTGCAACCTATAACAAGGGAACCCAAGCTATTGGCCTCGTCACCGTCTTGCTGTTTGTCTTTACCGTGATTTGGTACATGGTGGGCGTTGAGAAGACCGACACACTTCGGGGAATTTCAGCAACCATGTTGATCTATGTCTGGATCGGGATTTTCGGCTCCTACGCCGCACTGTTACTGAACCCCAACCTGTTCCCGGATCGCCATGGATTGGCCTATCTCCTGGGCGCCATCCTCGCCACGGTTGCCTACGACGTGGCGGCGTTGTTCATAGGATCAGCAATCGGTCGTCGTCCTTTGGTGCCGGAAATTAGCCCTCACAAGACGTGGGAAGGGTTAATGGGAGGAACGGTTGCCGCAATATTGGTAGGGATCATTATTGTCCCCTTGATCCACCCTTGGACGCTTTCGAGCGGATTCGCCCTCGGTGTCGTCGTCGCCGTTGTCGCTCCGCTGGGAGATCTGTCGGAGTCACTGGTAAAGCGCAGCCTGGGCATGAAGGACATGGGTCGGTTGCTCCCTGGACATGGCGGCATGCTGGATCGAGTGGACGGTCTTTTGTTTGTGCTTCCTGCAACGTTTTATCTGGTCCAGGCATTTCATCTGTCCTAACGCTCGTTGCGTCACGAGCTCGAATCGTTGGAGAGTCAAGGGTATGTCGATGACAACCGTAAGCGTGCTTGGATCTACCGGTTCGATCGGCACGCAGACCCTTGATGTCATTGAACGCTTTCCCGATCACTTTGAGGTGATCGCATTAGGTGCCCAGGTTTGTTCAGAGACCTTGCTTGAGCAGATTCGAAACGTCCGACCATCGGTCGTGTCTGTTGCGTCGAGCGAAGCCGCTCAGGAGCTTCGTGCGTCGGGAGTGGGCGAGTGCGAGATCGTCGTTGGCGAAGAAGGCTTGGCCACGTGCGCAGCGCTGGCCGACGTCACCGTCAATGCAGTGGTGGGCTTTGCCGGCCTCCCCGTTACGCTGGCGGCACTGAAGGCGGGAAAGCGATTGGCGCTTGCGAATAAGGAGTCATTGATTGCAGCTGCCCCTATTGTGAACCGGGTCCGTGGAACGCACGGAGCGGTCTTGGTTCCTGTTGACTCAGAACACTGTGCCATCCATCAGTGTCTTGCCGGTCATTCAACAGAGCATGACGTTGCGAAGATTATTCTCACGGCCTCGGGTGGACCTTTTCGGGAGTATTCAGTTGCGCAACTCGATGAGGTCACCTTGGGCGAAGCGCTTTCCCATCCGACGTGGGAGATGGGACCGAAGATCACGGTCGACTCTTCGACCTTGATGAACAAAGGCCTCGAGGTCATCGAAGCTCATGCCCTCTTCGGCATCAGCTACGACGCGATCGACGTGGTGATTCATCCTCAGTCAATCGTGCACTCAATGGTGGAGTTGGTCGACGGCAGTACGTTGGCGCAGATGTCGCAGCCCGACATGCGACTGCCAATTGCCTACGCCTTGGGATACCCCGAACGACTCGCTGCGGCCTATGGCTCGCTGGACTTCGGCAGCCGATTCTCGTTGACCTTTGAGCCTCCACGTCCGGAGATTTTCCGATGCTTATCGTTGGCCTATGAGGCGGGTCGCGTCGGAGGAGCCGCACCGGCGTGGCTCAGTGCGGCAAATGAAATCGCCGTCGAAGCCTTTTTGGCGGGCGCCCTGGCGTGGAATGAAATCGCCCAAGTAGTGGAAATGGCCCTCGAACAGTATGAATCTGACCCTCTTGACTCCCTGGAAGCAGTCTTGGCTGCTGATGGCCGAGCCCGTGACGTCACAAACGTCATTGTGGCGGCGAGAATAGAGAGATGACCGACATCATCGAGACGCCCGACGTCTCCGAGGAAATTATTGACCACGAGGCTCCCTCCCCGCTCGACGTCCCTGGGTTGATTCGACTTCTGGTGGTGTTGTCTCTGATTGTTGGGACATTCTTTCTGTTCGGCGCCCAGGATCTCCTCTTGGTGATTGCGGCGTTGATGTTTATGGTGCTCTTTCATGAGTTGGGTCACTTCGCCACCGCAAAGTGGTCGGGGATGAAAGTGACGCAGTACTTTGTCGGTTTTGGACCTCGCCTTTGGTCGATGCGACGCGGCGAGACCGAATATGGCGTTAAGGCCATCCCCGCAGGAGGCTACGTACGGATTATTGGAATGACGAGCGCCGAAGAGGTGCATCCAAGTGACGAACCTCGGGCATATCGCAACCAAGCCTTTCCGAAACGCATTCTGGTGGCCTCTGCAGGATCATTCATGCACTTTGTCTTGGCGTTCGTCTTGGCGTTTCTTGCGTTGACCTTGATTGGTCGTCCTGATGCCTCGGTGGTCACCGTTCAGAGCTATTTAAATCTTGGCCCTACGGTCATGACGCCTGCCCAGAAAGCCGGCCTTCAGCCAGGAGATCGAATCGTGAGCGTGAACGGTATCAAGGTGACGTCTGATGCCGTGCTGACCAATGCAGTTGGCAACAACGTTAATAAACCAATCACTATTACCGTCGAGAAGAATGGCATCACGAAAACGAAGACGATTACCCCCCTTGATGGGCGGACTGTCTCGCTGAACGGCGCACCGCTCGCACCGAAAGATGGACCCGCAAAGGGGTTTGTCGGCGTGCAACTCGCTGAAGGAACGACCACCGTGAGTCCGCTGAACGCAATTGTGCAGTCAGGTTCCGTGGTGCGCCAAGCCGCGGAGGGAGCGGTAACAGGGATTACTCACCTGTTCTCTCCAACAGGCTTGACGAACTATGCCCGGGCGGTCGCGAATCCGCCGACCGCATCGTCGCCAGCAGCGGCGCAAGCGTCGCGCCCCGAATCGATTATCGGTGCGGTGCGGACCGCCACTCAAGGCGTCCAAGCAGGAATGTTGACCTTTGTCGAAGTATTCATTTCGATCAATATTTTCATTGGTGTCATCAACATGTTGCCGATGTTGCCACTTGACGGTGGCCACGTGGTCATCGCCGCATATGAATGGATTCGCACCCGCAAGGGGAAGCCTCGCTACCAAGCTGACGTCACCAAGATGATGCCGGTGGTCTACGCATTCGTCGGGCTGCTATTGATCCTTGTGGTCTCTTCGATGTATCTCGATGTCACGCATCCGGCAGCGAACCCATTCCGATGAGTCGCGATTCTGAGGAAGAATAGAAGCATGGAGACCCCACAAGAACTCTTGACTACTCGGCAAACAACGCGCCAAGTCACCGTCGGCGCCGTCAAGATTGGTGGTGGTGCACCGATCAGCGTGCAGTCCATGACGACGACGAAGACCGCAGACGTAGAGGGAACGCTGGAACAGATCTACGAACTCGCCGCAGCAGGAGCAGATATCGTTCGTTGCACCTGCAACGAAGAGGCCGCCGCCGAAGGCTTGGCGCACATCATTCCGCGCTCGCCCGTTCCGATTATCGCTGACATCCACTTTCACCAAGAGATGGCGTTCGCCGCCCTCGAAGCGGGAGTCCAAGGTCTTCGCTTAAACCCTGGCAACCTGCGCAAGCCCGAAGAGATCAAGCAGATCGCAGCGGAAGCAAAAGATCGCGGTGTGCCGATTCGAATTGGGGTGAATGCCGGGTCTCTGCACCCTGACATTGCAGCGAAGCACGGCGGGGCAACTCCAGAGGCGCTCGTTGAGTCGGCTGAAGTTGAACTGCGTTATTTCCATGAGGTCGATTTCGACGATGTGAAAATTTCCGTGAAAGCTTCGTCGGTGCCCTTGATGATCGCCTCCTACCGACTTGCGTCAGAGCGATTTGACTACCCACTGCACCTTGGGGTGACTGAGGCCGGTCCACCCCCAGCCGGGTTGATCAAAGGAACTGCCGGGATTGCGACGCTGCTTGCCGAAGGCATCGGTGACACGATTCGTTATTCACTCACGGCGGATCCCGTCGAGGAAGCGCGAGCCGGTCGTCAGCTCCTCGAGGCCTTGGGACTGAGGGAACGAAAAGATCTTGACTTGATTGCGTGCCCGAGTTGCGGCCGAGCCGAAGTCGATGTCATTGCCATAGCTCGAGAAGCACAGGCGGCCCTCGAAGGGCGCGGGTTGCCGATTCAAGTGGCGATCATGGGCTGTGTTGTCAACGGACCCGGTGAAGCGAAACATGCTGATCTTGGGATCGCCGGCGGGCGCAAGAAGGGACATCTGTTTATCCAAGGCCAGATCGTTCGTGTCGTACCTGAGGATCAAATGGTTGCTGCCCTCGTTGACGAAGCCGAGCGCCTCGTGGCCGAAGGAGTGGAGGCGAGACTGGCCGCGGCAGATAAATCAGCCGAGGCAGAAGCCGCAGCAGATCGTGCGGCTCTCCTTGATGAGAAGGGGAGCGATGCCAATCAGGCCTCAGTAAAGATTGAGAAAATCCACCGGCGCTTGGCCGAGTAGGGACGTTTTCCCCTCATAAAAGGCTTCCTGAGGGCCAGAATCTGAGTGCTACACTAAAGAGCCAGTCCGGTTGGTTTGTGTACTTTCGGTGGAGCGTGGGCTTGGGCCCGCGCTCCTTGTTGTTAGTGCCCCTAGGAGCTAATGGGACCGGTGTGGGCAGTAACAAGGAGGTGACAGCGAGATGGGGATGACAACCGATGACCTCACCGCGCCGTTCGAAGGAATTCTCCAGGAAATCGGTCTCACCCTCCACGATCTTGAGATCACCAATGGGCTCGTCCGGGTCACCGTGACACGCCCCGAAGGGGTAACCGTAGAAGATCTAACGGCCGCAAATCACGGCGTATCGGACTACCTCGATGATCACGATCCGATGGATCGTCGCTACACCCTTGAAGTGACCAGTCCAGGTGTGGAGCGCAAGCTTCGTACCCATGCACATTTTGTCGGAGCGATCGACGAGCACGTCACCATCAAGACTGCCCCTGACTCCGGCTTCGAACGCCGTCTTGATGGCGTCTTGGTCAACGTAGGTAGCGAAGCGATCTACGTGCACAGCGATTCAGGGGAAGACTACGAGATTCCTCTTGGTCAAATCGAACGCGCTCGCACCGTCTATCAATGGGCCCCGCTTGGCAAACCTTCACCATCGCGTGGTGGATCTGCACGATCCCGCGCAAAATCACCCATCGTGCACGAGAGGATACTGACATCATGAGTACCACCAACTTTGAGTTTTTAGATGCATTGGGCCAAATTGCGATCGACAAAGGAATTTCCGTCGACACTCTGCTTGACGCGCTCGCCAACGCACTGGTTGCGGCCTATAAGCGACTCCCAGATTCAGCAGAAGAAGCAGTGGTGACCATTGACCCCGATAACGGAGAGATTCGCGTCTACGGCCAAGAGCTCAACGCCGAGGGAGAAGTGGTTCGTGAGTGGGACGACACCCCAGACGACTTTGGGCGAATTGCCGCGCAGACGGCCAAGCAGGTCATCATGCAACGAATTCGGGAAGTCGAACGAGACATGAAATATGACGAATATGCCGGCCGTGAAGGCGACATCGTCACTGGAATCGTTCAACAGACCGACAACCGCTACACCTTGTTGGACTTAGGGAAAGTGGAAGCCCTCCTTCCTCAAGCTGAGCAGGTCCCCTACGAACGCTATGAACACGGAGCTCGGCTCAAGGCGTACATCGTTGAAGTCCGAAAAACAGCAAAAGGGCCTCAAATTGTCGTCTCCCGCACGCATCCGGGATTGGTGAAGCGCCTCTTTGAACTCGAGGTCCCGGAGATTTCCTCGGGCGTGGTTGAGATTCGAGCAGCCGCCCGTGAACCAGGTCACCGAACCAAGATCGCGGTCTGGTCGAATGACGCGCACATTGATCCTGTGGGCTCCTGCGTGGGCGCTCGTGGAAGCAGGGTGCGAATGGTCACCAATGAATTGCGCGGGGAACGCATTGACGTCATTCCTTACTCCGACGATCCGGTCGAATTGATTCAAAATGCGCTGGCCCCTGCGCGCGTTCGTGAGGTTCTTCTTGACGAAACCTCTGGCACTGCCACGGTGATCGTGAATGACTACCAGCTCTCACTGGCTATTGGGAAAGAAGGACAGAATGCTCGCCTGGCTGCGCGCTTGACCGGTTGGCGCATTGACATCAAGTCGGAGAGTCAACTTGAAGAAGAATCAGGCATGGAAGGTCAAGAGTGGGCTGAGGGTGAGTGGATCACCGACGAAACCGGAGCACAAGTCTGGAAGCCGGCAGAAGGCGGCGATGAACTTTCGGCGCAGCAGTGGGCCGAAGGCGGAAGTGAATCTGACGAGGCAGCTCCAATCACCGATGATGCGGTGACCGAGACCCCAGAAGCAGAAGTAGCGACCGACACTGCCGTCAATGGTGCTGACGATGACGATGGGGAGAACGCATAACGCCTCAGCGCACCTGCGTGGGCTGTCGCCAGCGCAGGGATGAGGGCGAACTTCGCCGGTTGGTGCTGTTGCCGTCGGGAAAGTTGGCCCAGGGTCGTTCGCTTCCTGGAAGGGGAGCGTGGCTCTGCCCGAGCGAAGAGTGTGTCGCTCGAGCGATTGCGGCAGATTCCCTCTCTCGGGCCTTGCGGAGGCCCCTGCGAGGGGAAAAAGGAAGAATGGCAGCGATGATTGGTGCCCTTGTTATAGAAGGAAACTCCCTGAATCGGTGAGCCAAGAGGTTCGAATGTGTGAGAATAGAGGTTCATCACCCGTGAGGGGATGACGAAGAGTGAGACACTGAGGAAAATTTGCCGAAGAAGATACGCGTCTATGAATTGGCCCGAGAGCTGGGCCTGACCAACAAAGAGGCCCTTGACCTCTCTGTTTCGTTGGGGATTGGCGTCAAGAGCCACTCATCGTCAATTGAGGATGCCCAGGCTGATCGTGTCCGCCGCAAGGCCGACGCCGAGGGGCTTCGTCGCGACGTTTCTCCCGAAGAACCAGCGCCCGCCGCCAAAGCCACCAAAGCAGTCAAGAAAGCCCCGGCTAAGAAAGCTGCCGCAGCAACAAAAACTGTTGCGCCAACGGCCGTAGAACCCGAGGCCGCTGAAGCGGTCGCACCAGTGGAACCGACCGGAGAAGAAGCGCCGAAGCGTCTTGTCCGCTCGGCGCGAACGGCACCTGTTGTTGAGAAACGTCCGAAGGCGGAGACACCCCCGACGACAACGGAAGAGACACCGATTCCGCGGCCGCCAGCAACTGCGCCACCGTCATCGGCGCCAACCCGGCCCCAAGGAACGGACCTGTCTCGTCGACCGCCTCCTCCTCGGCCGCCAACAAGTACAACGGGCCGACCAATTCCACCTCCTCCGACCAGTCGCTCTGGAAAGCCCATCCCCCCACCACCGGCCAATATCCGTCGGCCAGGTGCTCCGGGAGCCAATCGACCTGCAGGATCTGGTCCGGGTGCGCGTCCAAGCGGGGGCCCACCACGAACCGGTGGCTTTAGTGGGCCACGCGCTGGGGGACCGCCGAGTTCAGGTGGATTTACCGGCGGCCGTGGCGGGGCAGCAGCACCCAGCGGAGGACCTCCTGCAGCGCGTGGCGGAGGACCCGGGGGACGCGGGCAGCGTCCGCCTCAGAGGAAATCTCGTCGGCGTCGTCGAAACTTGGAAGAGCTCGAACCAACGCAGTTGACCGCGTACAGTCCGTCAACGGCACCTGTCCCCGAAGGCGAAATCATCGTTGAACGAGGATCGACAGCTCGTGATCTTGGAGCCAAGTTGAATCGCTCGGCGGGGGATGTCATCCGCTTCCTGCTCCTTCAAGGAGAGATGGTCACTGCGACCCAGTCCCTCAGCGACGACATGATTGAACTCTTTGCTGCTGAACTCGACGCCGACGTACGCCTTGTCGACCCGGGCGAAGAACAAGAGGCTGAACTGTTGGCGAAGTTCTTTGAGGAAGAGGAAGAAGAGGAAGTCGAAGAGTCACTTCCTCGAGCTCCCGTGGTGACCGTCATGGGCCATGTTGATCATGGGAAAACCTTGCTGTTAGACAAAATTCGTTCAGCGAATGTTGTCGCTGGTGAAGCTGGAGGAATTACTCAGCACATTGGGGCCTATCAAGTGGAGTGGAAGGGTCACCCGATCACCTTTATCGACACCCCGGGCCACGAAGCTTTCACGGCGATGCGTGCCCGTGGAGCCAAGGTGACCGATATCGTGATTTTGGTTGTGGCGGCTGATGATGGCGTGATGCCACAAACGGTGGAAGCCATTGATCACGCCAAGGCAGCCGACGTACCGATCATTGTGGCCATTAACAAGATGGATCGTGAGCAAGCGAACCCCGATCGAGTCCTTCAGCAACTCACCGAGCATGAGCTCGTTCCCGAAAAATGGGGTGGGGACACGATTGTGGTGGAAGTCTCAGCGCTTCAAGGCACCGGCATCGAAGACCTGCTCGAACAGTTGATTCTTGTCGCTGAAGTTGAAGAACTCATCGCTCCCGTTGAAGGTCGCGCACGAGGAAGCGTTCTCGAAGCCAACTTGGAGGTGGGCCGAGGACCTGTTGCCACGGTGATCGTCCAGCGGGGAACCCTGCGTGTTGGCGATTCGATTGTCGCTGGTGCCGCATGGGGGAAGGCAAAGGCCCTGATTAATGATCACGGCGAACAGATCAAAGAAGCTGGTCCGTCGACACCGGTGTTGGTACTCGGGTTCTCCGAACCTCCGCAAGCGGGAGATGAGCTTCGTACCGCAACAGACCTTGGCCACGCCAAAACCTTGGGTGAAGCACGAGCCCAGCGCATGCGACTTTCTGGGCATCTCCCGGCACCGTCCGCAGCGGGAGCCCGATTGGAGGATCTCTTCGATCAGATACAACGAGGAGAGACGGCCACACTCAATATTGTGCTCAAGTCAGACGTTCAAGGTTCTCTCGAGGCTTGTACCGAAAGTTTGAAGAAACTCGAACGTGACGACGTGAAACTCTCCTTCGTCCGTCGGGGAATCGGTGGGATTAACGAGAACGACATCCAACTTGCCAAGGCATCAACCGCCACGATTATCGGATTCAACGTCCGACCTGACAAGCGAAGCCGAGATATGGCAACCCTTGAAGGAGTCCAGATCAGGACGTATGAAATCATTTACAAGCTCATTGAGGACATCGACGCGGCCATGCTGGGCATGCTCGCTCCCGAGTACGAGGAAGTTGTCACCGGTGAAGCTGAAGTACGCGAAGTCTTCCGTGTCCCTCGCATCGGTGCGATTGCCGGTTGCATGGTGAGAGAAGGAACGATTACCCGTGGCTCGAAGGTCCGCTTCCTGCGAGAGGGAACCGTCATCTGGAAGGGAGCGATCAACTCCTTGCGTCGCTTTAAAGATGACGCTCGTGAGGTTCACTCAGGTTTCGAATGCGGGATTGGTCTCACCGACTATCAAGATCTCAAGGAAGGCGACATCATTGAGACCTATGAGGAGCGAGAGATTCCTCGGGTTTAATCGCTATGGCTCGTCGCTCAAATGATCGTGCGTATGGAGGAGCTGCAAGCTTCCCTCGTACTCGGAGAGTAAACCAATTTCTGCGAGAAATCGTCGCCGAAGAAATAGAACGACTTGCCGATGCCGATGAGCGTCTCCGCCTGCTGACTGTGACGGATGTCGCAACGGCAGCCGATCTTCGGCACGCCACTATTTTTCTCGGCTCACTTTCAGACGAAGCCGCTGAAGCATTGGATGAGCGACGGGTTCAGATTCAAAGCGCAGTCGGGAAGCAGTCTCGGATGAAGAGGACCCCTAAACTTTCCTTTGAACTCGATCCAGCAGTGACAGAGGGCGCACGCATCGATGAAGTGTTGCGACGCCTTCATGACAACACCCTCGAGGAGTAGTGGCACGGCGAGGGTCGGCGAGCGGCCCAACAGGTTTCATCGTCGTCGATAAAGAAGAAGGGTGGACCAGCCACGATGTGGTGGCGAAACTTCGTGGGGTGCTCCGTCAGCGTCGCATCGGTCATGCGGGAACATTGGATCCTTCGGCCACGGGTGTTTTGATTATTGGACTCGGAAGCGCAACTCGGTTACTTCGCTTTATTCAAACATCGACAAAGTACTACGAGGGTTCGCTGCAGTTGGGCTCAACGACCACCACGCTTGATGCTGACGGTGAGGTGGTGGCCACTTTTGTCATGGACCATGTCACGTCAGACGAGGTGGTCGCAGCGACGCTGAAATTGACTGGTGACTTGATGCAGGTACCCCCGATGGTTTCAGCGATTCGCGTGGAGGGACGACGACTCCATGAACTTGCCCGAGAGGGTATTGAAATTGAACGTACTCCGAGACCCGTAAGCGTGGAGCGCTTTATCGTGGAGCCAACCGAGAACCCTCTTCTCTATCGTTTTGCCGTGACCTGTTCAACGGGAACCTACGTGCGGAGTCTGGTTGATGACCTCGGTCGCTTGCTCGGCGGGGGAGCGCACATGGCCTCGTTACGGCGCGTGGGGATTGGCACCTTCTCGCTTGATCAGGCTCATCGACTTGAGCAGATAGAGGAAGCAGCTCGGGAAGGGAATTTCGAAGACAGTGGGATCATGCTCTCGCTCAATGAAGCACTCATTGGCCTGGAAGACGTGTCGGTAGCCGAAGAGGACGTGCTGCGCGTCTGTCAAGGAGCCGTTTTCTCTCGTCAGGAGTACGACGGGCAAAGCCAGGGTCCTTTTCGATTCACTGCCCCAAATGGGGATCTGTTAGCGATCTATGAACGCCACGGTGTGGACCGAGTGAAGCCAAGCGTCGTCCTTGTAGCACCGCCGGCCCTCGATGAAGACAAAGGGGCTCGAGCTCCCATGGCCAGAGATTAGATTTTAAAGAAGATGGAACTCGTTGATCTACAGGGACCGGCCCTACCTGACCACAGCACTGTTGTGACCGTCGGCGTCTATGACGGTGTCCATAAGGGCCATCAAGTAACGATTGGGGAAGTTGTCAATGCTGCTCGCTCACTAGGGAAGAAGTCCGTGGTTGCGACGTTCGATCGTCATCCCTCTGCGCTGTTGCGTCCACATGAAACTCCAAAAATGCTTTGCACCCTCGAACGTCGTCTCGAACTTTTCGCTGAAATGGGTGTGGACCTTGTTGCGGTGATTGAGTTCACTTCCGAACGGTCTCATGAAGACCCTGTCGAGTTTGTTGAACTGATCTTGGCGAAACAGCTGGGGGCTCAATCCATTTTCGTAGGTGAGAACTTCCGCTTTGGCAAGGATCGAAAAGGCGACGTCGGCCTTTTGCGCAGTGTAGGCGAACGTTTGGAAATTTCTGTTACGGGTATTCCACTCCAGGAACGACAAGGTGGGGTGGTTTCCTCGACGCGCATCCGGGAGTTGTTGTTTGCTGGCGACGTCTCTCAGGCGAACGAACTACTCGGCCGAGCGCACGAGGTTCCCGGAGAAGTGATTCACGGCGATGCGCGAGGGGGCAGCGCTTTGGGATATCCGACGGCCAACGTGGCTGTCCCGGACTATCTGGCAGTCCCAGGAGTGGGAATTTACGCCGGCTGGTACCGAGATAGGTCCGTCGGACCGATTGCCGCAGCAATTTCGGTCGGACGACGACCAACGTTTTACGAACAACCCCACGAGCCGCTCGTTGAAGCCCACTTATTGGATTTTGCGGGGGACCTTTATGGTGCGCAGGGAAGGGTCTCGTTCACGAAACTGCTGAGAGAAGAGAAGAAGTTTGATGGCATTGATTCGCTCAAGGCCCAAATGGCCATTGACGTTGCTCAAAGTGCCGAAATATGTGCAGGGCCGGGCAGTTGGAAGCCTTTAAACCCCTAAATTTCGAAGGGAATGGGCCATCGTGCCCGCCTGCTACGATGAGAGGGCACGGTTTCGCTGATTGTTTTCGGCGCCATCGATGTGGTTCACCTGCAAATGCAGTTGATCCGTTCCCTCCGAACATCAAAGAGGATGACGACGTATGAGTGAAAAGAAAGCAATTATCGAGAAGTTTCAACTTCACGAAGGTGACACTGGCTCCCCTGAAGTTCAGATTGCCCTGCTGTCAGCTCGAATTTCACATCTGACCGAGCACCTACAAGCTCACAAGCATGATCATCACACCCGACGTGGGTTGATGAAGATGATCGGTCGCCGTCGCCGCCTTTTGGATTACGTGAAAGACAACGATGTTGAGCGTTACCGCACAATCATCGCCGAGCTCGGCATCCGCCGATAGCGAGGACCCTCTCAACTCTTGAGGTTCAAGAGAAGAGAACACATCAGACGGGCTTCTCATTGGTTCGGCTGCCAGTCGCCGGTTCCTTGGACACTGTTCCGAGAGACTGACAACTGGGAACCGGAGTGAGAATGCCCCTTACACAATCAAGGAGCACTATGGCAGATGCCATTCGCGTGAGCGGACCGATAACCGGGACCGATCGCACATTAACGTTAGAAGCTGGCAAACTGGCCAGCCTGGCCGACGGAGCTGTTCAGGCACGTATCGGCGACACCATTGTCCTGGCGACGGCGACTGCCGCCCGCAACGTCCGAGAAGGAACTGACTTTTTCCCTTTGACGGTGGACATTGAAGAGCGTACCTACGCCGCCGGAAAGATCCCCGGATCCTTCTTCCGACGTGAGGGCAAGGCCTCAGATCAGGCCGTCCTGATCTGTCGGCTTATTGACCGACCACTGCGTCCATCCTTCCCTAAGGGTTTCCGCAACGAAGTTCACATTGTCGGAACAGTATTCGGAGCTGACCAGGTCAACCCGCACGATGTCTTGGCAATTAATGCCTCGTCGGCGGCGTTGATGCTTTCGGGCATCCCGTTTGACGGCCCAGTTGGCGCTGTCCGTGTGGCGTACACAACCGACGGAACCTGGATTCCTCATCCCACGTTCGATCAGGGCGACGAGTCCACCTTTGAACTCGTTGTTGCAGGTCGTGCATTGGGTGAAGGCCCTGACGCGGATGTTGCCATCATGATGGTGGAAGCTGGCGGAACCGAAGGCAGTTTCAATATGTATGCCGCTGGTGCGCCGAAGGTGACCGAAGAAGTCTTGACTGCTGGTCTTGAAGCATCGAAGAAGTGGATTCTCGAATCCATCCTCCTGCAGCGTGAACTCGTGGCTGCGTACACCGCAGAACGCGGACCGATCCAGCCCATGGAGTTCAAAACTCTCACTGACTACGGTGACGATGTCTTCACGGCCGTTGAAGAAGTGGGCACCGCAAAGCTGGCGATCGCCAACGTCCAGACCTCGAAAGCAGAGCGCAATGCTGCACTTGATGCTGCGGGTGCTGAGATCATCGCTGAACTCGAAGAGCGATTCGCTGAGCGAGCCGGTGAGGTCAAGGCAGCGATCCGTTCGCTGACCAAGAAGTTGGTGCGCAAGCGCATCATCGACGAAGGGGTCCGTATCGATGGGCGCTCGACGACGGATATCCGTCCGTTGACTGCTGAGATCGATCTGTTCCCCACAGCACACGGATCTGCCCTGTTCCAACGTGGTGAGACGCAAGTCGTCAACGTCACCACGCTGGGTATGCCTCGGATGAATCAGCTGATCGACACGATCACGCCTGACGAGACCAAGCGCTATATGCACCACTACAACTTCCCTCCTTACTCAACTGGTGAGACGGGCTTTATGCGTGGGCCAAAGCGTCGAGAAATCGGCCACGGCATGTTGGCAGAACGAGCACTGTTCCCGGTCATCCCAACCCAAGAAGAGTTTCCCTACACCTTGCGTTTGGTGTCCGACATCATGGCGTCCAACGGTTCAACCTCGATGGCGTCAGTCTGTGGATCAACACTTTCGTTGATGGCTGCTGGCGTGCCCATCAAGGCACCAATTGCTGGAATTGCTATGGGCCTCGTTCATGAAGGCGATGCGTACGTGACCCTGACCGACATCCTTGGCGCTGAAGATGCCTTCGGAGACATGGACTTCAAGGTTGCTGGCTCTGCTGATGCGGTGACCGCACTACAACTCGACACAAAAATTGATGGACTTCCCGCTGACGTTCTGAGCAAAGCGCTCATGCAAGCAAAGGACGCTCGTCTGCAGATCTTGAAAGTGATCGAAGAGTGCATCTCCGAACCACGTAGTGATGTCGGTGCATCAGCGCCGAAGATCGTCTCCATTGAGATCCCGATCGACAAAATCGGTGAGGTCATCGGACCAAAGGGCAAGGTCATCAACACCCTGCAGCAAGAGACCGGTGCGGATATCGCCGTTGACGACGACGGTGTTGTTGGAACGGTGACCATTGGAGCCAAGGATGGGAATGCGGTTGAGGAAGCTCGACGTCGAATCGCCATGATCTTGGACCCACCGACGGCTGAAGTTGGAGAGACGTACCAAGGTAAGGTCGTCAATATCACGAAGTTTGGTGCGTTCGTCAGCATTCTTCCAGGACGCGATGGACTGCTCCACATTTCAAAGATGTCGGCGCTCGCTGATGGCAAACGTGTCGGCCAAGTCGAAGACGTTCTTGACCTTGGCCAAGCCATTGAAGTCAAGGTCGAAGATATTGACCCACAAGGCAAAGTCTCCTTGGCACTGACCGGCGGCACATCATCGTCACCGACCAGTGGGAACGAGCCGACTGAGCGTCCTGCGCAGGCACCTCGCGAGAAGAAGCCAGCGACTGCTTCATTTGAAGACGCTTTTGAAGCGGAGCTCGAAGCAGAGCTTGGGGACTTAGGCCCAGGCGCACCATCGCCAAGTAATGATGGTGGTGGTCGTCGAGGGAATAATCGACCTCGACGCCGCTAACGCCAGAGAAGTATTGCCCGTCTTTTGCGGGTGCCAAAAAGAGGGGCCTTGGGTGACTGCGTTCATCCAAGGCCCCTTTGGCATAGGGAGACCCTTGGCGGGGTAACTCCTGCCTTAGTCTTGGCGGGGGCGAGTCGTCGTTCAAGGTAACTGGAAGAGAGAGGAATCAGGGGTTCTATGAACCGTGCGGGGGAGATCGACCACAGCGCGCAAGCCGGAGTGATGGGTCTCGAGGAGAAAGCCGGCGTGCGGTCGTTCTATCGGAACTTGAGTCGATCAGATCGATGGGCTGCGTTTCTACTCATCCTCATTCCTCTCGTCTACTACTCCGTTCCTTCGCTGTTCGGCCATCCGCCGATCTCGGGTGATAACCAGATCCAGAACTTCCCCCTGCGAGAACTGTCGGGCCAAATCCTGGCGTATGGCCATCTTCCTCAATGGAACACCTTGGCGTTTTCAGGCACGCCGTTACTGGGAGGTCTGAACGCAGGATCGCTCTATCCGCTGACATGGTTCTTTGTGTTCTTGCCCGGAATGGTGGCATGGGTCATCAATGTCGTCGTTTGCTATGTAGCAGCTGGCCTAGGGCTCTACGTCTTGGCCCGTTGGCTCGGCATGGGTCCACGAGCTTCATTTCTCGGAGCAATCTCCTATGCCTTCATGGGAATGATGGCTGTTCAGTTGGTTCACTTAGCGGTCATTCAGGGACAAGGTTGGATGCCCTGGATCATCCTCGGCATGTTGATGATGACGTCCAAAATGCGCCAGCTCCCAGAGGGGAGCGCACTCCATCATGTCGTCTTCGCTGCACGGTGGCCGCTGTCCTCATTAATTCTGTTTGCGGCCATGACATTTCTTACCGGCGAGCCACGAGCCTTTGCGGATCTTGAACTTGTGGGTGGCATTACTTTTGTCTATTGCGTGTTCTTCGGGGGGCCTGGAGCGAGTATTCGGCGCCGCCTGCTTATCGCCATTGCGCTCGTGATCCCAATGGTGTGGGGACTCGCTCTTTCGGCTATGCAGACCCTGCCTGGGACGAACTTTATTAAGTTGTCGCAACGCTCTACTCTCACGACGCACTTCTTGGGATCTGGTTCACTCAGCATCCCGAAGACCGTCATGCTGCTCATTCCTGATTTCTTCGGAGGGACCGGTGCTCATTTCCACCAACCCTGGTACTTCGCCGACTACAACCTGCCGGAAGTCTGCGGCTATATCGGCCTCCTGGGCATTGCTGCGCTGTTCGCAGCGGGGGGACAATTAATCGGCTCCACTCGCCGGTCCGCACCAAGGTGGCTCGGTCTTTTCGTCGCCATGGCGCCGATCGCCCTCTTGTTCTCGTGGGGGCAGTTCACCCCGTTCATCAATGTGATGGTTCATATTCCCTTGATTGACCGGACTCGGCTTCCCAGCAGGAACCTTGCCATCTTCGATTTTGCCGGCGCAGTACTCCTCGCGTGGTTTGTCGAACAGATTATTGCGGGCAGGCGTAAGCAGGCATCGTTAATCGGGTGGCGAATCTGGTTGACGTTGTCGCCGCTAGTGCTGGCGGGAGTTTTCCTTCTGCTGGGTCTCGCCATTCCGGATCAAATCGAACATGCTCTGGGAGCAAAGCAGAACCTCTTCCATCAAGGGCGCGGGCTCTGGGCTTGGTTTCTTGTCAATGCGGTCATTGTTCTGGCTTGTCTCTATGTGTTGACGAAAGGGGCAAAGGGAGAGCCACGAATGCGTGGTCGATTACTTGCCGGCTTCGTGGCCCTTGACGTCGCCTTCTTTACCGTTGGCTGTTCTGCTGCGTTTCTCACAACGGGCCCCGCCGAAGCTTCAGCGCCAGCAGCCGCGTCGGCCTTTGGCACGGCCGGGCGCACAGCAATTGTTGATCCCCTTATTTTGAATTACGCACAAACAACGGCAATCGGTCAGCCCAACATGAATGTCTTCACTGGCCTTCCATCGATTCAAGGTTACGGGTCACTCATAGTTCAGACCTATCAAGACGCGACATCCGCACACCTCCAAAACAACTTGGATCCTTGCGGGCTGGTCAACGGCCAGTATGCGTCACTCCAACTTGGTGCCATCGCAGTGGCGAGTTATGAACTTGCACCCGAGACCCTCCCGTCTGACCAAGAGTCGTACCAAGAGCGCGTAGACCGGCAGTTTCCATTACCAGCTTGCTCTCAAATGCCATCACAGGTCCTTCGACCCAATCGGCCGATCTATTTCGGGACCTTGCTGAGTTTGTCACGAATCACCATCCAAATGTCAGGGACCAACCGTTCTCTCCAATCTTGGCAACGACTTCAGATTTCGGTGATTAAGGCAGACGGGTCACTCCAACGCGTCACGCAACAGAGTGCTCGCACGACGACGGGCTGGACAATTACTTTGCCAACGGCGCCCTCTGCGGCGGGTTTTGTCATTCGTAACGCACTGGTGCCCCTGGCAAGTACGTCGAGTGTCAACGATACAACGGGACATACGTATCTTCTCAACGGGCGTTTCCAAAATGCGCTGGATGGGAAAGCGTGGAAACTCACAGGGGTCGATGGGGGGCTGGAGATATTCCATTTGGTTCGCAGCCCTCGTCCTCACGTGGTTCTCGTGGGAACGGGGAGTCAGTCAAGGGTGGTGTCGTCATCCACCGCTATTACCGGAACGGAGACTGATGTTATTCAAGCCGCTACACAGGGAACGCTCATCCGGTCGGTGGAGTACCTTCCAGGCTGGAAGGCGACATTGACCTCACTGAAAGGTGCAGCACCCCGCTACGAGTCGGTCACCCAGCACGGAATCATTCAACAAATCACCGTTCCAGAGGGGGAGTGGAAAGTAGTGTTTTCCTACCAGGCACCGCAACTCAAACTTGGTGCTGCGATCACGGTCGCGTCGAGCCTTGCCTTTGGCGGTCTCGTTCTTTTCTTTCTCTCCTGGCCGATGGCGCAAAGGAAGCGTCGCAGGGCAGACGGGCGATAGGGTTCACCCATGATCAAAGTCGGAGTGATTGGGGCCGGGGGCAAGATGGGATCCGCTGTGATGGCAGCCGTCGAGAGTGCTCCAGATCTAGAACTCACGGCACTGATCGACCCCATCGTCGATTCATTGGCTCCAGGGCGTGATCTGGTGCGCGCAGAGTCATTGAGTGAACTTAACGACGGTGACGCAGATGTGCTCGTCGATTTCTCAACTCCTGATGCAGTGAATGGGCACCTCCTGGAAGGAATTGAGCGCGGGTTTCACATGGTGGTCGGTACAACGGGACTACGTGATGATGTCCTCGACAATGTTCGCGTCGCAGCCGGCAAGGGGGGCAATGTCGTGATCGCAGCGAATTTTGCCCTCGGTGCAGTACTGCTCATGGGGTTCGCCCAGCACGCGGCAAAGTACTTCGACGGTGTAGAGATCATCGAACTTCACCACGACAAGAAACTTGATGCACCCTCGGGAACGGCACTGGCCACCGCTCGCCATATTTCCCAAGGACGCTCCGAGGTCGACAAGGGCGCCCTACATGACGCCACGTCCAAGATTTCACTCGACGGAGCGAGGGGAGCGCGCACCGAGGACGGGATTACGATTCACTCTGTGCGATTGCCAGGCTTGGTGGCACACGAAGAAGTGATTTTTGGCAATCCGGGCGAGACGCTGACGCTTCGCCATGATAGTTATGACCGGTCATCGTTTATGCCGGGCGTCTTGTTGGCGATACGGTCCGTGGAGACTCGACCAGGTCTTACGGTCGGGCTCGAACACTTAATCTCAGACTGATCAATGAGTACGAAAGAGGAGAAACGCGAAGCGATTCTTCAGGCCACCTATGGGTGTCTGGCCGCCAGTGGTTTGAGCGCCACGTCACTGGATGATGTAGCGCAGGCCGCAGGAGTCTCTCGAGCGACGCTCTATCGGTACTTCCCTGGTGGGCGTGATGATCTTGTGAGTGCAGTGGTGACGTGGGAATATCGAAGATTTTTTATTCGTTTATATAACGCAGTTAAAGAGTGCGAAACCCTCGAACAAGTGATCGAGACGGGATTGGTGGTCGCCCACCAAGCCATCACTGATCATGAAGTGCTCCAGATGATCTTGCGGGGCGAGCCCGGAGTGTTGGAGCCCACCTTGGTCGCCGAGGCTGGACCCACTCGCGAACAGATCGCCTTATTCTTGACGCCCTACCTTGAGCGCGAGGAACTTCGAGATGGCTGCGATATTGATCACGCACGGCAGTTCTTGGCTCGGATGGTGCTTTCGTATATCAGTGCACCGGGGCAATGGAATTTTGACGATCCCGAGGAGGTTCGCCGGCTTGTGCGCTCCGAATTTCTCGGAGGAATCCTCCCCGAACCAACATCGTTGACCATGAGACAAATTTAGTAATAGTGTTTCAAGTGATGGCTGAATCCGCAAAAATCCTGACCTTGCCAGCCGGGGAGCTTCGTTTGCAACCCAATGGTGACCGTCCGAAGCGCATCTTGATTGTCGATGCTGCAGTGGCATGTTTAGCGAAACAAGGCTTGAAAAAGACATCGGTTGAAGAGATCGCAGCGTCAGCAGGAGTCTCTCGTGCCACGCTCTATCGCATCTTTCCAGGTGGTCGGGAAGCCGTGTTAACTGCCGTCGTCGAAACGGAATTGGCTCGATTCTTCTCTCGCTTAGCCGTGGCGATGGGCTCGGCCGAGTCGATGGAGGAAGTGCTCGTGGCAGGAATTCACCACGGCGGAACACAACTTTTAGATCATCCGGCGTTACAGACGATGATGGTGACTGATCCCGAAATCATCATTTACGTTGTTAACTTCGAGCAGTTAGATCACACGATCGCTACGGCAGCAACATTCGCTGAGCCGTTCTTCACCAGATGGCTTGAGCCCAAAGCGTCGCGACGAGCGGCAGAGTTCGCCGTTCGGGTCATGGTTTCACACCTCATCGACCGTGATCAGACAGTCGATCTCACGAGCGAAGCATCGGTGAGAACGCTGGTGAGGGGATTCGTACTGCCCGGTGTGGAAGCGTTGAAAGATCAAGAGTAGAAGGGGACATCATGGCAATCATCGAAAACAGCGACCCGAGAGCATCCAACATTGAGTTGATCGGCCGCGACAACATCAATGACTTTGAAGAGATCTTCCAGGTGGTCGGGCGAGAAGAAGAAAACGGCCGTCACTTGGTGCCCGATCACTGTCCTGCGGAGTTCACCTGGGACTACGAAAAGGGTGCTCGACCCAAGTTGGACAAGCTTTACGAGAAAGCCAAGAACGCGCAGTGGAACGGATCGACTGATCTGGCCTGGGATACGAATGTCGACCAAGAGTACTTGGCCAAGATGGCCTACGACGAGGGCGCGACTGGGCCCATGGCTGCCCCCGATATGACTGGCACAGTGCTGGCCACGTGGGGAGAAAAAGAGTGGGTAGCGCTGAACATGGAATACCAGAACTGGATGTTGAGCCAGTTCATGCACGGCGAACAAGGAGCCCTGCTGTGCACGGCCAAGATTGTCGAAACGGTGCCCTGGATCGATGCGAAATACTACGCATCGACGCAGGTGATGGATGAAGCTCGCCACGTTGAAGTCTTCAGCCGCTATCTCGATACGAAACTCTCGGGGCATTATCAGATGAACGGTCACTTAGGCCTTCTCCTGGACGACATCGTTTCCGATTCTCGCTGGGACATGACGTATCTCGGAATGCAGATCATGGTGGAGGGTCTGGCGTTGGCAGCCTTCGGCTTAATGCATCAAACGACAAAGGAACCCCTCTTGAAGCAGTTGTTGCGTTATGTGATGGCTGACGAAGCTCGCCACGTTGCGTTCGGTGTTCTCTCGCTACAAGAGCTTTACCTTGAACTCAATGCTGCAGAGATCCGTGAGCGCCAAGAATTCGCGTTTGAGGCAGCTGTTCGTATGCGGGACCGCATGGCCGGGCAAGAGATCTATGACCGTTTGGGCGTCCCTTTAAAGGATGCCGCCAAAGTGATGTCGCAAGATCCAGGACGCCTCGACTTTCAAGCCCTGTTGTTTGGCAAGATCGTTCCGAACTGTAAGAAACTTGGTCTCTTGGATGCCGGTGACGGCTGGCTGCGTGAAAAGTTCACAGAGATGGGTGTCATTGCCTTTGAAGACTTTGAAGACACGGAAGCAGAAGTCGATATGGAGGCGGACGGCAGTCCCGTGGAGCGCAATCTGGTCTAAGAGCCTCATTGCTTGGCCACGGCGAGGACTGAGCGCTCTATTGGCGAGGTCATTGACCGGCCGTCGTCCTAAGAAGTATGGCGTCGACTCAATTGAACGAAGAGAGAGATGACAACGTGAGTCATCAGGGATGTGATTTCCCCCGTTCTTTTTCGAGCGTCTTTCGAAGTATCAAAGGTGCGCTGCTAGGTTTGGGTGTCATGAGTACCGAATCACCTCGCTTTGGCCGAGTGTCGACGGCGATGGTGACGCCGTTCGACGAGAATGGAGCGCTTGACCTTGACGGCGCAGCCACGCTGGCTCGGTACTTGGCGGCCCACGGCTCTGAAGGTCTCGTGGTGGCGGGGACCACAGGGGAGTCACCAACCTTGACGGACCCAGAACGCCTTGCCCTCATCGAAGTGGTATCTGGGGCGGTCACCATTCCGGTGGTGGCTGGGACAACCACCAACGACACGGCGCACTCAATCGAGTTGACACGCCAAGCGGCTGGACTTGGCGCTGCGGGAATCTTGGCCGTCACGCCCTATTACAACCGCCCCTCCCAGGCAGGACTCGCGGCACATTTTTCTGCGGTGGCTGAATCAACCTCCCTTCCCGTCATGCTCTATGACATCCCGGTCCGAACTGGAAGAAAGATTGCCGTGGAGACCACACTGGCGCTTGTTGGTCGCCACACGAATGTCGTCGCCATCAAAGATGCGTCAGGAGATCTCGAGGCAGCGAAAGCACTCATCGAACAGGCACCTTCTTCGTTCGAGCTCTACAGCGGCGATGACGGCTTGACCTTAGGGTTTATGAGCCTTGGAGGCGTTGGGGTTGTCTCAGTAGCGTCGAACTGGATTGGCGACACGATCGCAGACTGTTTGGCAGCATTTTCCCGGAATGATTTGGACCGAGCAGCATCGCTTGATCTCGATCTTGCTCGTTCTTATGATTTTGAAACATCGGAGCGTTGGCCGAACCCAATGCCAGCGAAGGCGGTATTGCGCGCGATGGGATTGAGTGTTGGTTCGTGCCGTCTGCCGATGGGCCCAGATGATGCCGAACTTGACGCAGCAGCCGCTGAACTTGTGGAGGAACTTGGGTTGACGCGTGACTAAGGACACTGCGCCAGTCAGAGTAATTTTTCTCGGCGGACTTGGAGAGATCGGTCGTAACTGTGCATGCTTGGAAGTCGACGGGCGGCTCATTGTCATTGACGTTGGGATTATGTTCCCTGAGCCGAATATGCCAGGGGTCGATCTCGTCCTTCCTGATTTAACCTTCTTGCGGGAAAATGCCGACCGAGTTGACGGCATTGTCTTGACCCACGGTCACGAGGACCACATCGGTGGTTTGTCCTATCTTCTGCGTGATCTGGCAGCACCAATCTATGGAGCTGCCCTCACCTTGGGGTTGGCGAAAAACCGAATTAGAGAAGCGGGACTTCTTGACCAGACCGACTTTATCGAGGTGAATGATGGCGATGTTGTTCAAATCGGTCCGTGCCGTGTTGAATTCATCCCGGTAACCCACTCGGTACCGTGCGCTTTTGCTATTGCGTTCTTCACACCTCAAGGAATCGTGCTTCACTCAGGAGACTTCAAGATTGACTTAGCCCCGGTAGATGGCCGACGAACAGACTTGGCTCGTCTCGGCGAGTTGGCACAGGGTGATGGAATCCGCCTTCTCTTGGCCGACTCAACGAATGCCGAGGAACCAGGCTTCACGCCATCGGAAACCACGGTAGGGGAGACCCTTCGGCGAGTATTTTTGATGCATCCCGACCAAAGGATCATCGCTGCATGCTTTGCGAGCCATCTGCACCGCATTCAACAGATCATCGATGCCGCCGTTTTGACCAAGCGACGCGTGGCCACCCTGGGTCGCTCGATGAAAAACAATGTCGAACTTGCTCGCAAGCTCGACATTCTGCACGTTCCTGACGGGGTCCTGATTGATATCACCGAAATCGATAAATTCGCGCCTGGCGAAATATGTGTGATCTCAACAGGTTCTCAAGGCGAACCCATGGCGGCAATGTCATTGATGGCTTCAGGACAATCGAAGTGGATTGACTTGGCAAAAGGAGACGTTGTGGTGCTTTCAGCGCACCCCATCCCGGGCAACGAATGGTCCGTGGGTCGGATCATTGACGACCTTCATCGATCGGGGGTCGAAGTTATCCACTCAGCTCATGAAGCAGTGCACGTCTCAGGCCACGCCCGCCGAGGAGAACTCGCAACGTTGTTGTCCGTGACCAAGCCGGAGTACTTTATTCCTGTTCATGGGGAGTATCGTCACCTGTTGCACCACGCAGAACTTGCGGGCTCAATGGGCATAGGCTCCTCGAATATCATTCTGGCTGAAGACGGCGACGTTGTTCGCCTGGATGAGAAAGGTATTGCGCGAGACGGCGAGGTCCCGGCGGGGTACCTCTACGTCGACGGTGCATCGAGTGATGTCGACCATGGGATCTTGCGTGACCGTCAAACCTTGGCGAGCGAGGGCATGGTGATGGTCGTGGCATCGATCGATCTTCATGAGCGTAAAGTTGTCGGGGGCCCCGAGATTTTGACAAAAGGCTGGGCTGGGCCTGTCAATGATGATGTGCTCTCTGTCGATGCGGTGAACGCCGTGTCGGCTGCACTGAAAAAGGCACTGGCTGAAGGCACCCATGACATTGAAGGCTTGAATAAAGTGGCTCGTCGAGCCCTAGGCCGTTTTGTCGGAACCAAGATGCGCCAGAAGCCGATGATCGTACCGGTCATCGTCGCTACTTAGGGGCGAATAGAGCCTCAGTCTTTTTTCGGCTCGCCGTGGGGGAGATTTGAGACCCCTAAACGCCAGTAGGGCTTGGTGTGTAACGCATCGCCAGGGATTGCTCGCTCGCCAAAGTAGTGCTTGAGCGCCGCCACGACATGGAGCTCACCGCCGACATAGACGTGGCCATCGTCGCGCGGGAACTCAAGGACGTCGAGGCTGCGGATGAGCCCAGAGGGGTCATCCAAGGAGCGCTCGCTTCGTTCAACGAAACAGACGGTGACGCCAATGTGGTCGTCAAGTTCAGGAAGGACAGCATCAGCGGGATCAGGAATCTCAAGAACGAAGAGTGCCTGGCCCGGTGGATCGATGGCTTCAGCCATGGCGTAGGCAGCGGAGATGAATGAGAGATCCCCGACAAAAAGGTGCCAGTCGGCCATGGGGTCGAGCACAACTTGTCCTCGAGGCCCGATGGCTTCCACCAACGACCCCAGTGGGGTCTTTTCAGCCCAGAGAGCACCTGGCCCTCCAGGGATTCGATCGACCCAGAGTTCAAGTGAGTCGGCCTCGTGATTGATCGAGCGAATGGTGTAGCGACGACGGAAAGTGCCGTCGCCTCCTGCATCAGGTATTCCAAACATCAGGTCGTTCCCTGGGAGTGGGTGCAGAGTGGAGAGGTCCCCTTCAAGTCGCATGCCGATCAGCGAGGGGCTGACATCCCACCGATCAGTCAACGTCAGGGTGTAGGCAGCGGCCCCATCGAGACGAGCAAGAAGACTCTTGGTGTCGGTCGGTCGTTCGGAAGTACTCATGAAAAACCAATGGTAGACGAGGTTCTTCACGAGCGAAGTACAGCAGGAGGGAGTTGTGGCGTCCCCCGAAAGTTGGGTGGAGGGCGGTAGATTTGAGGAATCGTGGCTTCATCGCGCTCCCAATCCCCTCAGCGGAAGAAACCCGCTCACCGATCCTCGGCCAAGGCCAAGGCATCCGACGCACTGCCTGGAATTCTGGCGTCGCATGCGGTTGACCTGACGGCAGTGGGATTGGCGACGGCTGCCATTTTGATCGCCCTGGGAGTTTGGTTCCATGCCCTCGGGCCCGTGGGACACGGACTTGATCGAATCTTGGGCGACATCATGGGATTGGTGCGTTTCTTGATCCCGGCAATTTTGATTGCCATTGTCGCGTTATTGGTTGCTCGTCGAGACGAAGTGGATCTCACGAGACTCTGGATCGGCGGGGGTTTGTCGCTCGTTGCGCTGTGCGGGATCGCCGGACTTTTTGGATCAAACCCTTCGCTCAGCGCCTCAGGGAGCGACCTCACGAAAGCTGGGGGCTATCTCGGCGCGCTCATTGGGCACAGTCTTTCTCGTGCATTGGGAAGTGTGGGGGCAGCCGTTTTCTTAGGAGCAGTTCTTTTAGTTGGGGTGCTCATCGGTACGGGCATCCCACTGAAAACCTTTCTCGTCGGCGTCGGGTCGGCGTTTGGTTCCCTCGGGTCAGTGCTCTTGACCTGGTGGTCAGGGGCATCGTTCCGTCAGAAGAATGCTGAAGCCCCTGGCTGGAAAGAACCGGTGGCCGTTGAAGAGGTGACGATCCCCCTATTTGAAGGGCCAGATCCTTTCGAGCAGGAAGATTCCTTTGGTTCTGGAGCACTTGACGACGAAGGCGTCGAAGTGTTTGAAGACCAGGAGCCTTTGGTCCCTGACGAGTTGCCAGTCGCCATGACGGGAGCGGCCGTTGTTGCTCAGGCAACGAGTCCAAAACCCTCGCGCCGAGAAAAGGGCGGTGCGACGCAGTGGAAACTGCCTCCCGCAAAATTGCTTCAAAAGAGCACTGCACAACGCCATGACCAACAAGCGGTCGAACAAGCAGGTGCTGATCTCGTCGAGGCGCTGATTGCCCATGGGGTGGACACCACGTTGGTGGGTTGCACGGTCGGACCCACGGTCACGCGTTACGAACTTGAGTTAGGCCCTGGTGTCAAAGTGGCGAGGGTGACGAGTTTGTCAAAGGACATTGCTTACGCCATGGCATCGCCTGACGTCCGAATACTGGCTCCCATCCCCGGCCGTTCTGCGATCGGGGTGGAGGTACCGAACCGTCAGCGTCAATTGGTGACCTTGGGTGACTTGTTGACCTCTGACGAGGCTAAAAAAGCAATTGATCCTCTGTCAGTGGCGCTCGGGCGTGATATCGCCGGGCGAACGGTGATGGTTTCATTGGCCGAGTTCCCCCACGTTTTGATCTCCGGAGCGACTGGCGCTGGAAAGAGCTCAGCGATTAACTCACTCATCACCTCGCTCTTGATGCGCACGACGCCAGATCAAGTACGACTCATGTTGATCGATCCGAAGCGGGTGGAATTGGGGCAGTACAACGATCTCCCTCAACTGTTGGCACCGGTAGTCGTTGACCCTAAAAAGGCAGCGAACGCGTTGAACTGGGCGGTTAAGGAGATGGAGCGCCGCTACGACATCTTGGCGGCACACGGCGTGAGGGACATCACGAGTTATCACGAAGCGCTGAGAGCGGGTCAACTGACACCGAAAGGGCCACCCGATACAGCAAGAGAAGTTCAAGCCGTTGCAGACCGAGCTCATGCGTCCGTTACGGGAGAAGAGCCCACTGAAGAAAGCCCTCTCGATGAAGAGATCTTTGATCCTCTACCGTTCATGGTGATCGTGGTTGATGAGTTAAACGACTTGATGATGGTGGCCGCCCGTGACGTCGAAGACTGTGTCGTCCGTATTGCACAGATGGCTCGAGCGGTGGGGATCCACCTGGTGCTTGCTACCCAGCGTCCTTCGGTGGATGTCATCACGGGCGTCATCAAGGCCAACGTACCGAGCCGCATGGCGTTCTCGGTATCCTCCTTGGCGGACTCGCGAGTCATCTTGGATCAACCCGGTGCTGAACGACTCGTTGGCAAAGGCGACATGCTCCTCTTGACCGCGTCTTCGAACGTCCCGCGTCGAATACAAGCCCCATGGGTCTCGGAGGAAGAGGTTCGTTCCGTGGTGGCCTTCTGGAAGGCGCAGGGAGGCCAACGCGAAGAGATCGTCGCCGTTTCGGGGCCTTCGCAGAGTGCCGACCCTCTGGAGTTCTCCTCGAGTGGATCGGGAGACGATGATGACCTCCTCGCCCAAGCGAGGGCTTTGGTTATTAGCAATCAGATGGGCTCGACTTCGATGTTGCAGAGGCGACTGCGCGTAGGATTTGCCCGTGCAGGTCGACTCATGGATCTTCTTGAAGAACAAGGGGTTGTCGGGCCTTCGACTGGTTCGAAGGCGCGTGAGGTATTAATTGCCTCGGAAGAAATCGAACCTCTGTAGCAGCGGTCGATGAAGCACGGACCATCAAGGAAACGATTTTGGCGACGACATCCGTATAGGACGTCCTCGATTGCTGCGGTGTTGCTCGTGGGTGCCTCATTAGCCGGGTACGTGATCTCGGTGGCTTCGACCCCGCTTCCTCAAGCCACGATGACCAACGCCCTGACGGCAGAGGTGATCGCCCCGGCCAATGCCACGCCGGTGGCGTGGCCATCTCAAGGAGAAGCGGCCTACTCGGTGCCGGTCTTTGGAGAAGCGGCGAGTTCTCCTGCGCAGAACCAAGTGTCGATCGGCAGTGTCACGAAACTCATGACGGCAGAGGTGGTCTTGAAGGACTTCCCGTTGACGCCCGGTGAGCAAGGTCCGACCTATACGGTGACGGCGCTGGATGTGTTTTTCACTCAACTCGATCTCGCCAATGGAGAGGCAGTCTCGAGTGTGACCGCTGGAGAAGTTCTGACCGAGTATCAGTTGCTCGAGGGCACGTTGATTCATTCAAGTTGTAATTTGGCTGACATGCTTGCCAAGTTAGATGCCGGCTCTCTTGCGTCGTTTGTCGCAAAGATGAATTCTCAGGCAACTGTGCTGGCGATGAATGCAACCCACTATGCAGATGCCTCTGGAGTCAGTCCGCTTTCGACCTCAACGCCAGCGAGCCAATTAATCTTGGCGGAATTGCTGATGAAGAATCCCGTCTTCAGTCAGATTGTCTCGCAGACGACGGTGACCTTGCCCGTTTCAGGGACACAAACGACCTACCAACCGCTCCTGGGAACACAAGGAGTGGTTGGAATAAAGTCTGGACTCACTTCCCAGGCAGGAGGCTGCGATGTGATGGCGGTGAATGAGATCGTCGATGGACAGACCATCCAGGTCCTGTCGGCGGTCACCGGTCAAAAGGGTGCGAACGATCTGGCCGCAGCAGGCAAGGCAGCCTTCGACCTCGCGACGTCGGTCACAAAGGGGATCGATATTGTGACGGTAGCGTCAGCCTCACCTGCGATTGGGACATTGGGCTGGCCTCAATCATCAGTGAATCTGGTGGCAGCACCGGCATTGTCCTTGCCTGCGTGGCCAGGCCAGCACATCAGCATCACGGTGAGTGACAGGCGAAATGTGACGGGATCTCTGCCCAAAAACACCAAGGTGGCGACGGTCACGGCACGTACGCCTCAATTCCACGTCAGTGGCAACGTTGTAACGCAAAAGGAATTGACCGTTCCAACCTTGCTGCAACGCGTAGTGTGAAGACGTGATCGCTAGCGCTCCGGCAAGTGCCGCCAACTTGGGACCAGGCTTCGACACCTTGGGTCTCGCTCTCGAACGCTACGTTGAGGTAGAGATCGAGCCTTCGGCGTCGTTGATCGTGAGAAGCGAAGGAGAAGGAGCGGGTCTCTCTGACAATGCTACTCACCTGGCTGCTCGAGTGGCTATCGAAGTAGCGGGTCATGATCGTCTGGCCATCACGGTCCGCTCTCAGATTCCTGTTGCCCGTGGCCTCGGCTCGTCAGCGGCGTTGGCAGCTGCAGCAGCGGCAGCTGCTGGATCGCCGGACCCTTTGAGTGTTGCCGCAGCACTTGATGGTCATCCTGACAATGCCGCAGCAAGTGTTGTGGGGGGACTGGTCAGCTCATCGATGATCCATGGATCGGTCAAGGTGGCCCGGCTTCCCCTCGATGAGACCATCGAGTTTGTGGTCATGATCCCCGAACGAACGCTTCCAACGAAAAGTGCTCGCCAAGCGCTCCCCGACATGATCAACAGAGAAGACGCGATCTTCAACTTGGGTCGGATGGGAATGCTGCTCTCGGGCTTGGCGGACCATCGCTTCTTGCGCAAAGAAGCGACAGAAGATCGTCTTCACCAGCCGTATCGGACAGCACTCTTTGAAGAGGCTCCTGCGCTTCTCGCCGCACTCGTTGAGAGTGGCGCAGTGGCATCGTGTTGGTCGGGAGCAGGTCCTAGCCTTCTTGGTATCTGCAACCCGGGAGAAGGTGAACGTGTGCGCGTGAACGCACTGAAAGCACTGGAAGAGCAAGGAGTCCAAGGAATCGCTCTGTCGCTCAAGGCGGATCACCGTGGTCTCGTGGTTGGCGAAGAAGCCCGGGATCTCTACCAGCTTCATTAGGAAATCTCAGAGCTTCCTCGGCCCCTACACTGAGAAGGTGACAAAGAAGTTCCTTATTAGAACCTTTGGCTGCCAGATGAACGAGCACGACTCGGAGCGCTTGGCCGGCTTGATGGTCGCTGACGGCATGGTGCCCACCGATGACGTCGAAGAAGCAGACGTCGTGGTGTTGAACACCTGCGCTATCCGCGAGAATGCTGGCAATAAACTTTACGGACACTTAGGGCATCTCCGCAGCATCAAAGAGCGTCGTCCAGGTATGCAGATTGCGGTAACCGGTTGTTTTTCGCAGATGGATCCAGAGGCTATTCAACGACGAGCCGACCATGTTGATGTGGTCGTTGGTACTCATAATCTGCTGGCCACTCCTGTCCTGTTGCGCCGATCGCGTGAGGAGGGCAACCTTCTCGAGATCCTGGACGGTCCAGACCCGGAAGAGGCGACGCATGGAGCGCCAGCGCTGAATGCCGTTCGAGAAGTTCCCTGGGCTGCGTGGATGACTATTCAAACGGGATGCGACAACTCGTGTGCATTCTGTATCGTTCCTTCCGTGCGGGGAGAAGAGATCTCTCGGCCTTTTGACGATCTCATCAACGAAGCTGAGACCTTGGCCTCGCGAGGAGTTCGTGAGATCACCTTGCTGGGCCAAAACGTCAACTCCTACGGCCGTGACCTGACAAAGCGACGGCCATTGTTTGCCGAGTTGCTCGCTGGGGTAGGGGCAGTCGAGGGTATCGAACGGGTCCGTTTTACGAGCCCACACCCGAAAGACCTTCGGCCTGAGACCATCGAAGCGATGGCGCACGTACCCGCGGTGTGCAATCAGCTCCACCTGCCATTGCAGTCCGGATCAGACCGTGTGCTCTCAGCAATGCGCCGGGGATACACCGCCGAGCGATATCTCGAACGTCTCGCAGCGGCGCGCCATGCCATCGGTGATCTCAGCGTTTCGACCGACATCATCGTGGGATTCCCCGGGGAGAGTGATCAAGAGTTCGATGAAACCTTGGCGGTTGTGGCAGCCGCCGAATATGACAGTGCCTACACGTTTATTTTCTCTCCTCGTCCAGGAACGAGAGCGGCCGACATGGAAGGTGACTTCGTCGCCCCCGAGATCATTGCAGAACGATTTCAGCGACTGAATCAAGTCGTCGAGCGATCAGCTCTTCTGAAGGCCTCATTGCGAGTTGGGATGCAAGAGGAAGCACTTGTTGAAGGGCCGAGTCGACGGGACCCTGCGGTCACGACTGGACGCACCCGACAAGGAAAACCTATCCATTTTGAAAGCAGTGATCCCAAGGCAGCGATTCCTGGTGCGTTTGTCAACGTTGAGGTGACCCGTGGTGCCCCCCATCACTTGGAGGGCAGGTTCATCTCCTTGCTCGCAGAATCAACCACGCCACGCAGACTGGCCCTTCAGGCTCACTAACGTGACGTCACCGGCGGTTGCCATTGTCGGCGCTACCGCCTCTGGGAAGTCAGCGGTAGCGCTCGAGGTAGCGCGATTCCAATTAGATGTAGAAATTATCTCGGTTGACTCGATGGCGGTCTACCGCGGCATGGATTTGGGAACAGCGAAACCACCGCTATCCGTTCGCCAAGAGATCCCTCACCACATGATTGATATCTTGGATCCCCATGAAGAGTGCACGGTCTCGCTGTTTCAAGAACGAGCACAACTGGCGAGCAAACAGATAGCGGAGCGCGGTCATCGTGCGCTCTACGTCGGAGGCACCGGCCTTTACCACCGGGCTGTGATTGACCAACTCGATATCCCGGGTCAGTTCCCCGAAATAAAGCAGCGTCTTGAACAAGAAGCCGAGACAGAGACCGGCCGCGACTGTCTTTATGGGCGACTCAAAGAGCACGATCCCTTGGCGGCAGAACGTATCGATCCGCAGAACACCCGGCGCTTGGTCCGGGCCCTCGAGGTCCTCGACGGTTCGGGAGCAATGTTCTCGTCATATGGACCGGGCCTTGAGGCCTATCCAGAGAATCCCATCATCCAAATTGGCCTAGACGTAAACCTCGATGAGCTCGATCGTCGGGCCGAAGAGCGGGTGCGTTCATGGGTCGCGCAAGGGTTTATCGATGAGGTGCAATCGTTGGCAGACCGGTCTCAAGGGATTTCTCGAACGGCTCGACAAGCCATTGGCTATCGGGAGTTCCTTGATTGGGGTGAGCGGGGCGGCGACCAAGAAATTCCCATACAGGCGACGATCGGCCGGACGCAGAAATTGATCCGACGGCAACGCTCTTGGTTCCGTCGAGATCCAAGGGTTCAGTGGGTTAACTCGGCCGATGAAGCAGTCTTGGCTGTTCTGGCGGCATTTGATGCCCCTGGCACTGCTGTGCAGTGAGAGACTGTCGAAGTGGAGGAAGAGACCGTCTCGTTGGGCCTGAGTAAACATGAGGGAGCGGGAAACGACTTTCTCATCATGATCGATCTTGAAGAACGTGTGCAGCTCACGGCTCAAGAGGTTCGGCTTCTTGCGGACCGTCGCCATGGCCTAGGCGCTGATGGAGTCATAACCCTTGCTGGTCCATCTGGCGGGGGAGATCTCACAATGACACTTCACAATAGTGACGGATCACTGGCAGAGATCTCTGGCAATGGGGTGCGCTGTGCGGCACATGCAGCGGTGCGAGCTGGTCTCGTCGCAAGCGGCGCCTTTGCCATCATGACAGGCTCTGGGCTGCGCGCTGTGACCTGCGCGGACCCAGAAGGTTCGACGGCAGAGACCTCGGTCGATATGGGTGACGTTGTCGTTGAAGCTCTTGATCTTGATAAGCGCACCGCCACGGTGATGGTTGGCAATCCTCACCGCGTCCAGATCGTCGATGAACTTGGAAGTATTGACCTTGAAGGCACAGGGAAGGCACTCCAAGCCATGCGCCCAGGAGGTATCAATTGTGAGTGGGTCGAGGTCCACAATCAGGAAAGTATCGCCTTGGTGGTCTATGAACGTGGCGTGGGACCAACCTTGGCATGTGGGTCTGGATCCGTCGCTTCTGTAGGAGCGACTCGAGCGCTGGGCCTTACGGGTGACACGGTCAAGGTGGCGAATCCCGGCGGGGTATTGGACGTCTCGTTTGACGGGGACCGTGCAAGATTGTCGGGGCCTGTTCAATTTCTTGGGGATCTCCTGGTCCCCCTGACGAGGGTGCAGTGAGCGAATACCTTCCACAAACGCTCATCGATCGTACGTTTCGAGAGCGCATCATCTTGGTCGGTGTGGTCCTTCCAGGCATGAGTGTCGAAGCGCTTGATCGCTCTCTCGATGAACTTCATGCGCTCGTGGCGACGGCGGGTGCCGACGTGGTGGGCCGTATCGTCCAGCGCCGCAGTGGGGCAGACCCCGCCACGTTCATTGGATCTGGGAAAACTGAGGAACTTCATGAGCAGTGTCTGGTACTTGACATTGACACTGTGGTCTTTGAGAACAACCTCAGCCCCGCCCAGCAGCGCAACCTCCAAAAGATCCTCGGGCGAACGGCCATTGACCGAACCGCCGTAATTTTGGACATCTTCGCCCAAAACGCTCGTTCCCCAGAAGGAAAGGCGCAAGTTGAACTGGCGCTCCTTCGATATCGGCTGCCACGCTTGCGCGGCAGGGGCCAGGGCCTCTCTCAGCAAGCCGGTGGGATCGGTACGCGAGGTCCCGGTGAAACGCAACTCGAAGTCGATCGCCGGCGCTTGGTTCGCCGGATGCACAAACTTGAACAAGAGTTACGCCAGGTCACGAAGACTCGCTCTACGCAGCGTTCTCAGAGGAGTCGAGGACGCCGCCACGATGTGGCGTTGGTGGGCTACACCAACGCCGGAAAGTCAACTTTGCTCAATCAACTCACTGACGCTGGCGTACCGGCAGCCGATCGACTCTTTGAGACTCTTGACCCACGGACTCGCCAACTCGCCATGCCCGGAGGTGAAATAGTCCTGCTGACGGACACGGTCGGTTTCATTGCGAACCTTCCCCACGAACTTGTTGAAGCATTTCAGTCGACGCTGGACTCGGTACGGTTGGCAGAGCTGCTCCTGCACGTCGTCGATGCCTCGGCCCCTGATCCTGAGGGCCAACTGGAATCGGTTCGGAGCGTGGTGCGAGAGATCGGTGCTGGTGGTGTCCCGGAGCTCTTAGTGATTAATAAAGCCGACCTTGCGCCTGACGAGGCCAAACAGTTGGCCTTTGACCACGAAGGCTCGGTCACTATTTCAGCTGGAACGGGGGCCGGGATCGAAGAATTACTAACCGTCTTGGGTCAGAGGATCAGAAGCAGCGATCGGGTTGTGCAACTCAACATCCCTCACGGTCGAGGGGACCTGATCGCAGCAGCCCATCGAGAAGGTGACGTGATCGACAGTCACGAGAACGACGAGATGACCGTTCTGCATGTCGTGCTTGACGATGCAGGGAAGGCGAAGTTCTCTGAATTTGCGGTGGCGCCATGAGGCAGGGATTTACGCCGCCGCCGTATCCCTATGACCGCCTTTCGGCCATCAAAGAACTTGCGTCTGCACTGCCCGGGGGATTGGTTGACTGTTCGATTGGCACCCCATGTGATGCACCCATGCAGGAGATCATTGCGGCGCTGTCGACTTCGGGAAGCGAACGGGGCTATCCCACATCAGCGGGGAGTGATGGTTTTCGTCAATCAGCAGGTGGATGGATGGAACGACGCTTCGGCGTGGCGCTCGCGCAAGAGCAAATCGCTGCATGCGTTGGAACGAAAGAGTTCGTCGCGTCAACTGCGCAGTTCCTCTCTTTGCGCTCACCCGACAAGGACGTCGTGCTCTATCCCGAGATCTCGTATCCGACCTACGCCATGGGAGCGACGCTGGCTGGCTTGGAATCGTATCCCGTTCCCCTGAACAATGGTCGTCTTGATCTCGAAAGCATCCCCGAAGCCATCGCCGAGAGAGCACTTCTTCTGTGGTCGAACTCACCGTCAAATCCAACAGGTTCTCTTGATGACCTCGAGGCAACTGCTCGATGGGGACGTTCGCAGAGCATCCCGGTGTTCTCTGATGAGTGTTATTGCGAATTCACGTGGGACGGACCTCCCCGAACGATTCTCGAGTCAGGATGTGACGGAGTTGTCGCGGTGCACTCGCTTTCAAAACGTTCGAATTTGGCAGGGGTGCGCGCTGGGGTTTATGCCGGTGACGGAGAAATCGTTTCCTTCTTGCGTAATGTCCGCCAACACGCCGGTCTTATGGTGGCGGGGCCAGTCCAAGCCGCAGGGGCCATGGCCTTTGACGACGACGAGCACGTGATGGCGCAGCGCGTGCGCTACCAGGAGCGTCTTGTGATCATGGCTGCAGCCTTAGGCGCACTGGGGGCGCAGGCAATTGTCCCTCAGGGCTCGTTCTATCTTTGGATACCGGTTCCTGCGTCAATGGGCGACGGTTGGGAATTCGCTCGATCACTGGCAGAAAAAGGCGGGATTCTCGTGACCCCGGGTGATCTTTATGGCCCTGCAGGGTCCAAGCATGTGCGCTTAGCGGTGGTCCAGCCGACCGAGCGATTAGAGCTCGTGGCACAGCGCCTGGCATCTTCTCAGGAGTTTTAGGGCCCCGAGGCGAGCGCTTGCGCCGCTACGATACCCCTATGGGATCTCTTGCCGCATCAATTAGTGAACTCTTTGCCAATGCTTCTTCGCTGAGCGCGGGAGATGCAGAGGCCACGTCGCTTGTCTACGAAGCCATTGAGCTCCTCGACAGCGGAGTCGAACGAGTGGCCTTCGTGGACGAAGCCACCGACACCGTGAAGGTGAATGAGTGGCTCAAGCAGGCCATCTTGCTACTGTTTCGCCTTCAAGGGATGGAGACCATGACGGTGGGGCCATTTGAGTTCGCCGACAAGCTGCCTCTCAAGCACGACTATCAAGCACAAGGTGTGCGTGTGGTTCCGGGTGCTTCTGCCCGCTGGGGGTCATTCTTAGCTCCTGGGGTGATCATGATGCCGAGCTACGTAAATATCGGCGCACGAGTCGGAGAACGTTCCATGGTCGATACGTGGGCGACCGTCGGCTCGTGTGCACAGATAGGGGCCGACGTTCACCTGGCCGGAGGAGTGGGGATCGGTGGTGTTCTTGAACCGCCGAATGCTGTCCCGGTGGTGATCGAAGACGAAGCCTTTATCGGCAGTCGCTGCATGGTGGTCGAGGGAGCACGAGTGGGTCGCGGTGCAGTGTTGGGAGCGGGAACAATTTTGAACCCTTCGATTCCCGTCATTGATGCACAGACAGGTCAAGAGATTTCACGAGGTCATGTACCTCCCTGGAGTGTGGCTGTTGGTGCTTCACGACGGAGAGAATTTGCCGGCGGCGAATTTTTCCTGCCCTGTGTGTTGGTGCTTGAGTATTTGACCGAAGGGCAGCGTCATGACAAAGTCGCGCTGAATGACGTCTTGCGAGGACATGGTATCGCCACATGAACAGCGTTACTGAGTTGGCGATGTCGTTTGTGGACATCGCCTCACCCAGCCGGTCGGAAGGAGAGTTGGCGAGGGTGGTTGAATCGCTCCTTAGCGCGTGCGACCACCTTGAGACGATTCGAATCGGCGACAATGTGGTCGCCCGCACGCAGTTGGGGAGAACTGAACGCGTCATTGTTGCTGGCCATCTCGACACGGTGCCGCTTGAGCATGGTCCAGCCGAAGAAAAAAATGGTGTTATTTCGGGCTTAGGCATTGTCGACATGAAGGGAACTCTGGCAGTGATGACGCATTTGGCTCAGACACTGACCAACCCTGGTAGAGACATCACGTGGATTTTTTATGCCCGAGAAGAGATCGCTCGAAGTGAAAGTGGTCTCCACGAAATCGCTCAGCATGATGCCAGTCTGCTTCTCGGCGACGTGGCCATTCTGGGGGAGCCGACTTCCGGACTCGTAGAAGCTGGCTGTCAAGGGACGCTTCATGCCCAGATCACTCTTGGAGGCAAAGAAGCTCATAGCGCTCGGCCCTACATGGGAGTCAACGCTATTCACCGGGCGAGCGATATTCTCCAAGCAATCGCAACAGCACCCGTGCGAGAAGTCCCGATCGATGGAGTGATTTTTAGTGAACAGCTCCAAGCGGTGACAATTGAAGGTGGGCGGGCGTTGAATGTGGTTCCCGGTTCGGTAACGATTGCGGTCAACTATCGCTTTGCTCCCGACCGAAGCGGTGAGGATGCGGCTCGCTGGCTCGAGAGCATCCTCGATCCTTATCTCGATCCCGAGCATGGCGACTCCATGGTGATCACTGAATCAGCACTGGGAGCCCTGCCGAATTTGACCCACCCCATTCTCGGTCGCTTGGTTGAACTGAGTGGGGGAGAGGTGAGTGCGAAAGTGGGATGGACGGATGTGGCAACCTTCACGGAATGGGGCGTCCCGGCTGCCAACTTTGGAGCGGGGGATCCGCACCTCGCCCATCGCTCCGGAGAATGTCTCACCGCTGGCGATCTTGAATCCTTGGCTGGCGTCCTTCAGGCCATGCTCAATGAAGGGTCATAAACAGCGCCACGGTTGACGCCACGGCACAGAGTGTCCAACTGGCCGTTCGCCACCAGTGAACGTACAGAAGCCCTTGAATGTCAGATACCTCACGTTTGGCGGTGAGGCGATTGTGACGTGGGATGGCGCCCAGAATCGTCAGACCCACTGTGGCGAGTGCGCCGAGAGCACTCAGGGCCCAGGTGACCCACGTCGAGCCATTCATGGTAATCAGCCAGAGAGAAAGTCCGACGGCTTGCAGGAACCAAACAGGGCCGACAGCAAAGGTGATTGCTCGAGCATGGTGGGCATGAAACTCTTGCCAGGTTTCTTCGCCAACTCGCGAGAACGACGGATAGACGACAAGACCGACCGTCCAGCTCAAGCCGGTCAGATACCACGCAGCAATCGCACTGATGGCAATCCCTTCGATCATGGTTCGATCTTAGAGACGGCGAAGGACAGAAACCACCTTGCCGTAGATATGAACATCTTCGTCATGGAACTCCATTGGAGCCATTGCATCGTTAGCTGGGACCAAGACGACCATGGCACCTTGCTGACGGAACCGCTTCACCGTTGCTTCTTCGTCGGGGATGCCCGCAACGACAATGTCGCCATTTTGAGCGTCGGGCTGCTGGCGGACTACGACGTAGTCACCATCAAAGATTCCATCGTTAATCATGGAATCTCCTCGAACTTTCAGCATGAAGGTCTCGCCAGTGCCGGTGAACTCCTCGGGGAGAGAGTAAAGCTCTTCGACGTTTTCTTGAGCCAAGACGCCGGTTCCTGCAGCGACTGTACCGACCAAGGGCACGCTGCGGACCGGCTGTGAGGCCATTGCGGCACCGAAGGTCGGGTCATATTGGACGGTCATCGCTCGAGGCTTTGTTGGGTCTTTCACCAAGAATCCCTCTTTTTGAAGAACAGCAAGATGGCTGTGAACTGTCGCTGACGAGGTCAATCCCACAGCGGTGCCGATTTCCCTGACGGACGGTGGGTATCCCCTTTCTCGAAGGCATAATCCAATGAAGTCCAGTATTTCCCTACGTTTACCGCTTAAAACTTCAGCCATGTGGCCCCCTTGCGTTAGCGGGCAGATTCCTTGCGAACACCCGTTTGCTACAACATAGCCAATGGAAGCAAAGAAATCAAACACCTGTTCGTATTAATCCTTGACACGAACATCTGTTCGTGCTGGAATAGAGTCGAACAGGTGTTCGATAGAGGAAGTCGCTAGAGAGAAAGCAAGAGGAAATATCATGGCAATTGCACCCCTTCCCTTCATAGGAGGCCCAGAGACTGAGGACTTAGTCTGGCCGAAACCTGTTCTCACGCTGGTAACTCCGAGGGAAGGTGACGACGCTCGCCACTCTGCCCCAATTCGTGAATTGCGCCCAGAGGCCCCAATCAGGGGCGGCCGACCTCTCGCTGAGCGACGGAGTAGTCGCCGTCGAGGACAGCTCCGGCGGCGGCGGATCACCATTGGAGTCCTCGGGCTGGCGATCGCCACGCTTCTGGCACTGCCGCTCACCAGCATCGGTACGGTAACGGTCTCGGGACAGGCCACACCGGGAGGGGCACCCTCTGGGCTGGCAGATGGGTCGGTCTACGTGGTGCAACCCGGCGACACGCTTGCCACCATTGCTGAACATATCAATCCTTCCCGAGCCGGGATCTTGGTGAATCAGATGGCTCGAACCCTGGGATCCCATGAGGTTGTCGCCGGGGAGCACGTCATTCTCCCTTGAAGTGGCACTTCTTCCAAGTAACGTGAAGGTGTGCGCTGTCCCTTCTGTACCGCTGATGACGACCGAGTCGTTGACTCACGCATGGCGGAAGAGGGTGGATCGATCCGGCGAAGGAGAGAATGCGTCGCCTGTGGGCAGCGATTCACCACCTTCGAACGCATTGAAGAGATGCCCTTGATTGTGGAAAAGCGATCGGGAGAGCGGGAACCCTTTGATCGTCTCAAGGTGATCACAGGGCTGAACTCAGCTTGCAAGAACCGCCCGGTGAGCGAAGACGCTATTGATCATCTGGCACTTGATGTCGAAGAAGCGTTGCGTGCTCGAGGAGAAGGCGTGAGTACTCAAGATGTTGGGGTTGCCGTCCTCGAGCGACTGAAAGCGGTCGACGATGTTGCCTATCTTCGCTTTGCATCGGTCTACAAAGGGTTCGAGGATATCGGAGACTTTGAACGCGAGGTGGGTCTCTTGACGAAAGAGACCGCACCAAAGCGTAAGCCATGACGACACGCCGAACCGAACTCTTTGACTTCATCCCATCGAAAGTTCTGGCTATCTATGCGCATCCCGACGATGCTGACGTGGCGTGTGCAGGCTCGTTGGCGAAGTGGGTGGCTCAAGGAGCTGACGTTCATTTGGTGGTGCTGACCGATGGTGGCAAGGGAACCCACGACGCCGCCACCAACGCGAACACATTGATGACAACGCGCTCCGATGAAGTCCATAACGCTGCAAAGGCATTGGGCGTCCAAGAGGTCGAATTGATGGGAATTCCTGACGGCGAGGTGGCATCACGCCAGAACCTCATTGAAGAAATAGTGGCCAGAATTAGAACCATTCGACCTGAGATCGTTGTCAGTCACGACCCCACAGCCGTGTTCTTCGGTTCGGTCTATGTCAACCACCAAGATCATCGAGCGGGAGGGTTCGCTGTTCTTGACGCGGTCGCTCCTGCGGCGGCGATGCCGTTGTACTTTCCCTCAAGAGGCCCCGCTCACCAAGTGCGCAACGTACTCCTCAGCGGGACCTTGGACGCCGACTGTTTTGTTGACGTTACTGACACGATCGATCAAAAAGTAACGGCGGTGACGGCGCATCGATCGCAACTCTCCGACGATCTCGAATGGGTTGCGGAATCAATTCGTCAACAAGCCATACGCGACGGCAAGGTGGTCGGTGTAGCGGCGGCCGAGGGCTTTCGCCACCTTCGCCTCGATGGCTGATCTCCCTCACGAGGATCGTTCGGGAGAGTTACACCCTGCCATTTTGCTCGTAGATATGGACTCGTTTTTTGCCTCGGTCGAGGTGAGGGACGACCCCACGCTTCGGGGAAAAGCTGTGTTGGTTGGTGGCGATGGTGGGCGAGGAGTGGTGGCCTCGTGCACCTACGAGGCAAGGAAGTTTGGTATTCACTCAGCTATGCCCATGGTTACGGCAAAACGGCTTTGTCCTGATGCCATTGTGCTGCCGGGAAAGATCTCTCGCTATGCGGAGGTCTCGAGAGAGCTCAAAGAAATACTTCTCGACCATTCTCCCCTCGTTGAACCCTTGGGTCTTGATGAAGCCTTTGTTGACGTCACCGGGGCGACATCGCTGCTGGGGAGCCCTCTGACGATTGCCCGCTCCATCGAACGACGGATTCACGATGATCTTCGTCTCAACTGTGGGATTGGCGTTGGGCCTTCAAAATTGGTCGCCAAGCTTGCCTCTCGTGATGCGAAGCCAACAATCAATGCCGGAAAAATAAAACCTGGCCCAGGCGTCTTCGTCGTGCTCCAAGATGAAGTGCGCGAGTATCTCAATCAATTCCCCGTGCGAGCTCTCTATGGAGTTGGACCAGCAACGGCCAAGACGCTGGGGCGCCTAGGGATTGAGCACGTCAAAGAACTCGCAGAAATGGCTCCTGATGTCCTGGCAATTCACGTGGGCCACCATCATGCAGCCACGCTCATCGGCCTAGCCCGAGGAGAAGATCCGAGAGTCGTCGTAGCCGACGTGGCGTCAAAGTCCATCGGCCATGAAGAGACCTATGCCACCGATATTGTCGTGCGTGAAGAACTTGAGGGCCGTCTGCGCCGACTTAGTCTGAGTGTGGCCAATGCACTGCGCAGTGCCGATCGGAGGGGGAGGACGATCTCGATCAAGGTCAAATATTCGGACTTTTCGATGGTCTCACGAGCGCACACCATGGTGAGCGGGATTGACGACCCCGAGGCGATCTTGGCGGTGGGGACGGCATTACTGGGGACTTTGGAAATCGACCAAGGAGTTCGCCTCCTCGGCGTCTCGACGAGCAACCTCGAAGACTCCTCGACGCCAGTTCAACTCCAACTCGACGTGGGCTCGAACAGCACTGAAGACCTCAAGGCACAAGCGGCGTGGTTGCAGTTAGAGCGGGCAACGCTTGATGATGCGGTTGATGAAATCCGTGCTCGTTTTGGCCACAATATTCTGGGGGCTGCTTCAATGCTGGAACGCACGGGTTTGGTGATCCCCGAGCAACGGAGCCAGCCTTTTGGACCCCCAGCAGTCGATTCGGACAGCGAGGAGTCTTAAATGCTGCTGGGAAGAATCTGAGAGATGGCGCCAAAGAAGAACATCAGTGCTCCAAAGGTCACGATTCCACCCACGAGGTAGACGGCCCACGCAGGCTTGATCCGGCGCTTCAAAATTAGGGTCGCCGCTCCGAGCAGGGCCGTGAGGAGGCCCAAGAGCACTGACGGAACCCAACTCTGACTATTACTGCTTTGAACGGGTGCGGTCGTGGTCGACGTTGACTTGCCTGGCGTTGAGGTGGTGGTCGTCGTTGACGAGGCGATGGTGGCTGTTGAAGAACTGAAGAGCGCGGCTGAGACGACTAATCGCTGTGCCGCGGAATAGCGAGGGTTACAGGTCGTCAGGGTAACCGTGGCGTTCGGCGTGGGGTTAAGGACTGCGACATCGCTTGGGGCGACAATCTGTGACGTGGTGACGTGATAGGTGAAGGTGCCGTAGGTGGTGACCAAGATAATTTTATTTCCGGGCTTCAGCTGATTGAGATTATAAAAAGGGTGGCCCCACGTGGTGCGGTGGCCCGCTATCCCCACATTGCCAGTCTGGCCGGGAAGGGGGGTGTTGGTGTAGTGGCCAGGACCTTGTTGTAGTTGCGCGTCATTCGTGCCTTGGATGACCACTTGGTTCACATGAATCAGAGGGATCTCAATAATGGCAGTGGGAGATCCGGTTGATGGCGTGGGAAGGGTGCCGACCGTCGTAGGCGGCCCGGGGACGACGGTCGTGGTCGTAGGGGGCGCAGCTTGGAGCTGTTTCTCGAACGTCGAGCGGAGCGAACTTTGGTGCTGAGATTGGATATAGCCCGTTCCAAAAACTTGGAACACGGCGAACAGCAAAACAATGACGCCGGCTCCGATCAAGACCTTGCCGGCAATGCCAGCAATCTGGCCTATGCGATCGCGTGGAGAGCTTGGAAGAGGCGTGAGGTCGGCATCCTCGGGGACCGGAGTGAGATCAGTCATGCATTAGCTCTTGAATCGGCGACCATCATTGAACTGTAACCAGTGTTCCAATAGGGGTCTGCGGCCAGACGGTGCCGGCATCGGCGAACGACATCTCAACGCAGCCAACACTTTGAGGGGAGCCATAGGAAGAACGGACAAAGCCATGAAGCGCGTCGCCACCATGGAAATAGCTAACCCAGGGTATTCCTGGATCGTTGTAGGTTGACCCGTCGGGATTCGTCCCCTTCATGGTCGTGGTGGCATATCGCAAATAAACAGGGAAGGTCCCGATATCGGTGGTTGCGCCAGGTATTCCGGTATTGACTCTCGCGGTGAAGACCACTTGCCCATTGGAGTAGAGATTCAGTGTTTCAGGGAGCGTTTGAGTGACGGAAACATAGTTGTAGGGATTCGGATTGAGTTTTCCTTGGGCGACATCGCTCAAGAGTTGAGCCCACACGGTGGGTCCGGCGAGGCCGTCCGTCTTCATCGCGTGCACATTCTCAAACTCCATCAAGGCACCTTTTGTGACAACGTTGTCAACGCCGGGTTGCCATTGTGACATGAGCGTGGCGGGCATCGAGGACCAACGAGGCGAAAACGTTCCTAACAGAGTTGCTGTACTTAGCGCATATGTTGGCGAAGGATTCGAGGGGGTGAAGGAAACGGGGAGGTAGTTCAACTGGGCGAGAAGTTGTTGAACCCGCAGCGTGCTGAGTGGTGCGATCGAGAAGGTGGTGGTGACAGAACTGGCGAGATGAACGCCACTTGTGCTCTTGATTCCAGTTGGCCCCCCGGGGATGGTGACGGTCACACTTTGCCCAGGAGCAAAACTGGCGAGCTGCACAAATTCCAAGGTCGTTGCCGAAAGTCGCTCCCACGATCCAGGGACGGCGGGACTTACCGATGGGAGGGGGCTGGATTTGGCTAAGGGCCCTGAAAGTTCAACGCGAATCGCCGCTTGAGAAGACACTGTTCCAGCGTTGCCCGGCGTGGTGGCGACAACCGTCAGGGTTGCTGGTTTCGTGGGCGCGCTCGCCTGCGTGGTTTTCTGGTGGCTGATGCCGATCCCGATGCCCGTCCCGATAATGGCGAGAGAGAGCACGGCCAGCACAATGACGAGGGACTTGGTTCTGAACTTCTTCGTCGATTTGTGCTTGGGGGCCACGGGGCCAGGTTACTAGGAGAAATCGACTATTCCTGAGCAGGACGACCTAGGTGACCCGAGGGTCAGGTTTCAAGATGCGAAACAACGAGTCGGCGATGACTTCATGGCGCTCGAGATCAAGCACTTTTCCTCCCCCTTGAGCACAGACATAGAACGAGTCCACGACGTCGCCGCCGATAGTGGCCACTCGAGCGGCGATCACGTCGAGATTGTGGGAGAACAGCGCCGCCGTGAGTTGGTAGAGCAACCCAATCCGGTCAGCAGCTCGAACCTCCACCACCGTGGCATCTGTCGAGGCCTCATTATCGAGTCGAACGAACGGCGCACTGGGACGAGCGGACCAGGGTCGTTGGCCGACCGAGTAATTCGACGCTTGTTGTTCAAGTCGGGCAGCGATGTCGATACCTTGGTCGAGTACCTCGCTTAAGGTCGCCGCCAAGGTCCTCTCATCAGGCCAGCGATCATTAAGTGCCTGGACGGTAAAACTATCCAGCGCAAAGCCGTCAACGCTATCGGCATCGGCGGTAAGGACGTCGAGGCGCAGGATCGCCAAGGTCCCTGCGAGACTACTGAGGAGCCCAGGTCGGTCCTCCATTGCCACCACAATGCGCGGGGGATCGAGAACAAACCGAGGAGAGTTCGTGCGTCGTGCGTCATCAACCAGGTGGGAGAAGGCCGAACTCAACTGTTCTTGACCCTCGGGTGCCACGCCGTCAAGGTGTGCGGCGGTGCGTTCCACCAACTCGTCGATAAGTTGTTCCTTCCAAGGACTCCATGCTGAAGATCCCGTGGCAATTGAATCGGCCTTGGTCAGTGCTGCTAAGAGACGGAGCATTGAGATTGTCTTGACGGCCTCGGCCACCATTTCAATCGTTCGAGGATCAGCGAGATCTCGACGCGTCGCCGTGTCGGCCAAGAGTAAGTGGTGACGAACCAGCAACTGGAGGCTGCTCACATCCTCTGCTCCAAATCCGAGCCGTGGAGCGATGGCACCGACGAGCGTGATCCCAAGCTCAGTGTGATCCCCAGGGAGGCCTTTGCCAATGTCATGGAACAGCGCTCCCGTGACCAAGAGATCAGGTCGATCGACCGTTCCAACCAGGGCAGCAGCATTGGCGGCCGTCTCCAAGAGGTGTCGATCTACGGTGAAGCGGTGATAGGCATTGCGCTGGTGAAAATAGCGAACGTGTTCCCATTCGGGAAGTGTCGCGACAATAAGACCGTGACGATCAAGCGCCTCAAAAGCAGAGATAGCGGTAGCCCCGGAGAACATGAGACGAAGGAATGATTGCAAGGTGCGATCAGTCCATTGAGTTGGCTCGAGGGGGACACTCTCTGAAAGAGCATGGAGTGAAGCGAGAGAGAGCGGCGTGTCATTCTCAGCGCCACATGCTGCAAAGCGCCAGATGAGCGACTGGTCGTGAAGGTCGGCATCACTAGTGAGAGTGATTTCGCCCGCTTCGAGTGCCAGATCTGCTTCGAGAGAAATGGAAGGAGCGACATGCTCGGAGCGCTGCGATCCCCAACGGTCCTGGCGACGCCAGGTCTCGTCACTCACCAAAGCGATCGTTCGACCAGCTTCTGAGACGGCACGACACAGTGCATCGGCGTCACGATACCCAAGAAGCGATGCCACGGCATCTTGATCTTGGAGGAGGAAGCGATCTTGTTCTCGTCGCGCCAGACGATGGAGCTCTACGCGCACTGAGACCAACATTGAGGTTGCTTGTTCGACTGCTGAGAAATCGACGAGCTGATGCAATGTCGGGGACGTCGAGGACAGTGAGCGGAGGACGTTGGCATCGCGTAGCCCCCCATGGCTTTCTTTCAGATTCGGCTCGAGGAGAAACGCTACGTCGCCCTCGGCGCTGTGGCGCTGGGCCATCTGCTCCTCGAGGTCGGGGAGGAATTGATGAACAAGTTCTGCGTCCCAGAGCTCCGCCACGTTTTCGAGAAGTGGTTGAGCAAGGGATGAATCGCCCCAAATGACTCTGGCATCAAGGAGCCCAAGAGCAACTCTGAGGTCGCGTTTGGCAAGGGCAACAACCTCTTTCGGGGTACGCACTGCGTGGTCCACTGAGAGGCCCTCATCCCAGATGGGATACCAAAGGTCGTCAGCAAAATCGCCAACGGAACGACGAGCATTGTGGACGAGAAGAAGATCAAGGTCGCTAAAGGGGCAGAGTTCTCTGCGTCCGTAGCCTCCGACTGCCAAAAGGACGACATCGTCAGCGAAGCGGCCAGCTGCTTGATCGGCCACGTCGGCCAACCAACGGTCGGTGACGTCAGAGAGAGTTCGACAGAACTGTGTTCCTTGGAGATCAGCCTGCTCCAATAAGTCGGAGCGAGCGATCCGCAGTGACGGCACTGACATTTCTTGACCGTAGCATTGGCTGGGTTTGGCAACGACTTTTTGAGCGATGGCGCGAGGAGGCTAGGGTAGTGGCCTGCGGCGGCGTGGCCGAGTGGTTAGGCAGAGGCCTGCAAAGCCTTGTACCCCGGTTCGAATCCGGGCGCCGCCTCCAAAAGGCTCACGAGACATATTGTCGTGGGCATCCCATGCACGTCATGCGCCTACTCTCCTGATGTCGTTCCGTTGGCAGCGCCCGTCTGCTGACGAAGGGGCCATTGTGCTACCTCGCACCAAGCGAGCCAGAAGGCCAAAACAGAGAGTGGCAACTCGACCCCAGCCATGAGGGCAGCATTCATCTGCTGGATCCCTCGGGTTCCGACGACGTCGTACCATCCGTCAGCCAAGAGCAGTGCGGACGTCATGCTGGCGAAGAGCACCACCGTTGGCGAACGGCGCAACAGCGCCCACGCAATCCCAAAGAGACCGACTAACTCGGCGACGTCGAGGCCGCACCAGACCATGCGCAGATGATCGACCCGTGTTTCGCTCTGAAGCGAAAAAGACGCCACGACCGCCACAACCAGGACGAACACCGCGAAGGCATTGATCAAACTTGGGATGAGTGGCCTGATTGACATGCTGGCATTGCGAGGATGGAACGCGCCTCGGATGGCAATAATCGAGAGAAAGAACAGGGGAGCAAGTCCAACGAGGCCAAAGAGGATAGAGAGGGTCAAGAGGTCGTGTTGCGTAGAACCAATATCGAACCAGGGAATGACAAGAGCAAGGGTGGCTGTAGTGGTCGCCATCACAACCGTCACAGGTGAACGACGTCGAGCAAAATACGCCGTGAGCGTAGCGAAAAGCACAATCGTCAGCGAGATGCCGACATGCAAGATCGGCAGATGTTCAGCCTCAGCGCTGGCCGTTTGCGTCAGAAAGAGGTAGGCGATCCACGGCGTCATCCCAAGTGCTGCGCAGAAACTTGTGATGAGTAGGGTCGAGCGCACGGATCCAGAAAGAAACGGATCGACTGACGCCCAGGGAATCTGTTGTCTCGCTGCCATGGCGGCTCCTCTCTCATCAGGCTACTGCTCAACTCGAATGGCGAGATGCCGAAAAGAAGGCTGATTGTGAGACAGACTCTCTGTGTGATTACCAATGGATGTCAAAAAACGTCATGACGTCTTCTCGCCATCGACGCCGAACGAGCCCACAAGTGATGCGCCGGCGAGTCACCTTGGCTGTCGTGGTCTTGATGACCATCGCCCTGTTGTCGCTGTTGTTCACTGGTGGGGGAAGATCTCCAAGCACGACGACGACATCAACATCGGCGCCGACCACGACGAGTGCTCCTGCGCCCACGACGACAACCACAACGATAGATCCAGGCACTCTTCCTCAAACTTCCGAAGAACCGCCAACTGACGCCAGCGCGCTGCAGGCTCGATTGGCGCCGCTGTGGACTGCTATCCAGCAAAACTCACTCACCATCGGTGAGACCGTGTTTTTCCCTGAATCTGCCTATGTGCAGATAAAGACCGGACAGATACCGAACCCCCAAAGTGATTATCAATCTCGATTGATCGCTTTTTACGCTCTCGATCTTCCGGCCTACCAACAAGCTCTGGGTGGAACGCCGAATCGAGCCACGCTGACTGGCGTGAATGTCAACGCGTCCTACGCCACGTGGATCGCACCGGGCACCTGTGAGAATTCGATCGGGTATTGGCATCTCCCGAACATTCGCTTGGTCTATTCAATCAATGGCGCAGTGTCCTCTTTTGGTGTGGCATCGCTGATTTCTTGGCGAGGGGTTTGGTACGTGGTTCATCTCGGACCGAACCCTCGACCCAGCAACATCGGAACGGTCGACCAACCCTCAAGTGGAGCTGGAACACCCGGCCCACCTGGAGGCTGTTAGGCCTACTTCTTCTTCGGCGCCTTGATCGTCGTCGTGGTCGCCACGACGGCACCTGCCGGAAGTTGCAGTTGCCCGTTCGGAGCAACGAGGACTGCGTTGGCGCCAAAATCAGCGGTTGACAACGTGTTCATTAACGTTGCTGCTTGGTTCGTTGAATCGAGGACTGGCTGGCCTTGGCCTTGAAAGACGAGCGACGTCAGGCGCCCGGCCATGAACTGCCCGGTGCTCGAGAGCGTGACATTCAAGATGGCCGAAAGGTTCAAGAGTCCAGACGTTGAGAAGTTTCCGTACCCCGCAAAGTTCCCGAGACTGTAGGCAATGAGGTGGTTGTGATACCACTGCATTCCCCGCAAGACGTGAGGTCCACTCGCTACGACCAAATCAGCACCCGCATCGATGGACATTTGAGCAAAAGCTTGTGGATTGCCTCGGTCCTCTCCGACGTAGCTCTCTTCTTGGCCAGTGACGTGATCAGCAGATGACCCTTCGGCGCCAGCGTGCATGTAGACCACGACCACCTGCGCTTGTGTCTTCGCTTGAGCAATTAACGCCTGAGCAGCAGGGACATCGAGCAAATTATTTGCCGTGCTGTAGGGAGCAAAGTCCACGAAAGCAACTTTGGTTTTGCCTTCCGTTGCGTAGCCGATCTGGCCGGGGAGCCCGGCTTGTGAAATGCCAGCGGCGCTGAGCGCTGTAGACGTATCGCTGACACCTTGACTACCGAAATCATGGGAGTGGTTGTTGGCGCTGTTGACGACGTTAAACCCAGCAGACTTGTAGATTTGCGCATACGCCGGTGGATTGTGAAAGGCATAACACTGGGTAGAGGACGGCCCACATTTGGATCCCGTTGCGTCAGTCAACGTCCCCTCTAAGTTCATGAACTCAATGGGTGCAGTGAGTGCGGACTGTACCGAGGCGAAATAGGTACTGGCATTTGGCGCCAACGCCGGCGTGTTCCCGAGATCGGCGTCTCCGACAAAACTCATGATGACGGGGTTACTTGGGGCAAAGGTTGTCGTGGTCGTGCCTTTGGGTGTCGACGTGGTTGTCGTCGGCGCGGCCGTCTTCGACGAAGAGCCGACAAAACTCGTGATCAAGATGAGGACCAAAATGACGGTGAGCCCAAGAGCACCGAATACCATCACTCTGCGCATCATGTATTGCCGCCGAGTAGCGCGCTTTCGCTCTTGACGAGACCCTCGCGCAGGGGGTGGTGGTGGCGGCCAACTCATCGTGCGCCACCTAGGGCTGCGGCCAAGGTCATGGTGCCATTCTTCACGATCTCAGCGGGGTTGCCTGCTCACCAGGGCGTCTGGACATTTCCAGGCACATGGGCATAGAGGGCGAAGAAGTCCTTAGTGGAAGAATTGAGGAATCTCCAGGGGACTTGATTGGGGTTCGGAACCTTCAGTGTGGGGTTTGCCGCTCCCGGTCCGCCGTAGGTGTTATAGATCGGCCACTCGGGATTGATGTCGAGTTGCATGGCCCGCACGCATCCCAACTGAAGCAAAATTTGAGCCAAGCTGGCCGCCGTCTGTTCTGGGGCGGCCACATAGATCAAGTTGCCATGGGCATCAATTCCAAGCGCCGTTCTCCAAACTGCGGGAACGCCATGGAGCGTGACGCCGAACGCTGGGCCGTTGCCAACTTGTGGTGTGGCCTGCGCGTTGTTGACGAGCAGAGACAGGTTCTGGCGCGCCATCATGATCGTTGGTCCTGGACTCGCTCCACCTTGCCAATCGACGATATCGACGGTCCCATTCGCGTACTCAACGACCGTGGCGAGGCCATTGACCATGGGATAGTAGAGCGTCCCGTTGGTGTAAAACCCCGCAGCACTGTCTTTTTCGTAGAAACCAGAGTTAAAGGTAGCGATCAATGCTGGCCGTGCTGATGGGGGGACATCCTCTGGTCCACGTGACAGTGTGCTCGGACCCGGTCCCTCGTAGCCGGGGTAAAGGGCGAGAAGACTCGAGGAGGAGCGCATCCAACTGGCATAGGCCACCACGTTGGGGTTGGATGCTTCTGGCCTCCACGACGTGGTCATGACTCGAGGTGCTCCGGGAAGCCAGGTGTCCTGAGCTGTCCACACTCCCTCATTGGCCGTTGCAGGGGTGATGGTGGGCTTGACCGAGGGGGGCAGGTACGGAACAGCAGTCGTCGTGGTGGTCGCAGGGGAGGCGGTCGTCGTCGGGGACGTTGTCGACGTCGTGGAAGGCTTGATGAGATACCAGCCAAGCGCTGCAACGGTGAGGGGCAGAGCGATCAATGGAAAAAGGCGTCGACGTTGACGTTGTTTTCGAACCGAAACAGAGCGACCTTGCTCCTGTTTGAGTTGAGACCGGGTCAGCTGTTGACCCGAAGAGTCCGAATTACTCACGTAGTGCATCGTAGAGTCTCGAGGCCCTGTTCTGTAGGACGCTGGGCGAGGTGCACGAATTTGTCCCACCCTCATGGCAAACTTCGACCATGACCGATTCGTGGCGCTCTGGGAAACTTCTCGCTTTTGACCTCGAGACGACGGGGGTCGATAAATTAACCGACGTTCCTGTTTCTTTTGCCCTGGTGCATTTTGACGAGGGTCAGGTCGTTCACTCTCGCACCGCACTGGTGAATCCGGGAAGGCCGATCCCCGAAGGTGCCTCAAACGTGCACGGCATTTCAACTGAACGGGCCATGGCGGAAGGGATGCCTATGGACGATGCGGTCCATGAGATCGTGACGGCGTTACTCGAAGCGTCAAAGGAAGGAACGCCCGTTGTTGGATTTAATTTAAGTTACGACCTCACGATGACGGATGCGAGGGCACGAGTTGTGATGGGAAGTGGGCTCAACGCGTTGGGATGGTCGGGTCCAGTCTTAGATCCACTCGTTATGGACCGTGCACTCGACAAATATCGCAAAGGAAAACGTACCTTGGACCTGGTGTGCGCAAACTACGGCGTAACCAATGAAGCAGCACATGACGCCAGCGGCGATGCCACGGCATCAGCGTTTGTTTTGCTAGCCATGGCGGAGAAGTTCCCTCAGATTGTGGACATGGACGCCCATGTCTTGACCGCGCAGCAGATGAAGTGGCATCGAGAATGGGCCGATGGATTCGATGACTACCAACGCAAAAATGGCCGACGCGGACTCAATCCAGACGACTTTGTTTGGCCAATCTCACTCGTAGAGAAGTAACGTGCACCGTGCCAGTCTGGCCCAGAGCGAAACGACCGGTGCTACGCTGAGAGTTTGAAGGGGCCGTTGGCGCAGTCTGGTAGCGCACTTGCATGACACGCAAGGGGTCACAGGTTCAAGTCCTGTACGGCCCACCACTGATCGGGAACACACGATCATTGCCCTTGATTCGGCGTGCACGGCACCGACACAGTGCGCAAAAATTAGCGTCCTTCTCGACTCGATCTTCCCGGATGAAGCATGTTGAGAATATTCCACCGCAGCGCGCCGAGAAAATCTTTGATGAGCTCGCTCATCGAGTAGTCCTCTTGACGCTCAGCAGCCACCAGCGCAGATTCAAAGTCATTATTGGCGCGGAGAAGTTCAATCGAGAAGTCTCGGTGCATCGAAGCGTGGGCGTCGTAGCCATAGGAGCGATACCACTTCGACATCCAGGGCTTATAGATCCGAATGCGCTCATGGAGGCCCGAGGAGTGCGACATCGGGTTTTTGTGGCGAGCGAGGATGTAGTCAGGCAGGACGTCATCGAACGCTCTGCGCAACACCCACTTCTCGTAGCCGTCTCGCACCTTGTAGTCGAGAGGTAAGCGCATCGAAAGGAGCAGCATCTCTAGATCCAGGTACGGCACGCGAGCTTCGACACATTGACCCATGGAGGTGCGATCTACCCGTTGGAGTTCGGTTCGAGAAAGTTGGCGGATTTTGTGGAGAAAAAGCCGTCTGGCAATATCGACATCGACATCCTTGTACATGTCATACCCACCGAAGAGTTCGTCGGATCCGTCGCCTACGAGCACGACCTTGATTCCTCGAGCATGGACCGCTTTGAAGATCTCCATCGACACCACCGCATTAATGACATCGCCATATTCGGTGCATTCGGTCACGCGCACGGCTTCTTTTACCTGTGCCCTCCCAATTTGATGTGGCTGAAGTTCGATGACGACATGCTCGATGCAGAGGTCTGCCGTTAATCGCTTTGCATATTCCAAATCTTCGCTCCCCGGTGCACCCACGGTGAAGGCAACGCAGTCGGGGTGGAGACGTGAAACTTCGGTCGCAATAATTGAGGAGTCAAGGCCACCTGAGAGAATCACGCCGACGGGAAGATCAGTGTCGACCCGTCGCTCAATCGCAGCTCGCAGGGTCGTGGCAACCATCGAGACGGCCGTCTCGATATCATCGACCTGAGGTTCATTCTCTCCTAGGCGCAAGAGATCAAGATACGGGTGCAGATTGGGGAGCTGACCCGCTTGTATCGTCCCGCAGTATCCCGGTGGGACTTCTTCGATTCGACCACCGAACGCTACGAGCGCTTTGATTTCAGAAGCGAGAGCAAGGCGACCTTCGTCGACAAGCCAGTAGAGCGGCTTAATCCCGGCGGGATCACGAGCGATAAACGCCGTGGCGCGGTCGTGATCAAAGATAGCGATGGCGAACTCGCCCCGAAACGCCAGCAACGCTGCTTCACCCCAGGCCAAGACCGCCTCGAGGACGACTTCGGTGTCTGACAAGGAACGAAATCGCCGACCCTCACCGAGGAGCCGAGCGCGGAGTTCATTGTGGTTGAAAATCTCGCCGTTGAAGCACAGGGACCAACGTCCTGTCGCATCCACCCACGGCTGCTGCGCGTGGTCTCTGTCGACGATCCTCAGCCGAGACGTGGCGAGCAGTGCATCGCCATGATCGGCTCGTTCGAGCGATTCGCCACGAGGGGAAATGGCGTCAGCCATGGCGGCAAAGTGGGCGCGATCACTGGCGGCGAGAGGAGAGCCAAGGAGGAGAGCGATACCACACATGAGTCCAACCTCAGTTGAGGGTGTACACGTCGACGACGTCGGGGTTGAGACAAATGTGCCACGCTCGGCCCTCGTCGATCACATTGAGGATGCCAGCGTCTAGGTACTCAAGCAGCGTTGAGGTAAGCGCATCAGTCGCACCGTACTGCTCAAACCACGCAACTTCAATGTCAGCCGCCCAACCCCGACAATGCGCAGAGGGCAGGAGAGCGGAAAATCCCAATGCACGAAGATGGTCTTGATAGGAAACTGAACGTGTAATCGACGTCACCCAGATCCGAGGCGTACCAGCAGGTGCTTTGGCGGCAACGGCATCAGCTACTTCGTTGAGGAGGGCGAGCATCTCGGGGCGAACATGGGTGAAGGAAAGTCCGGGTCCCGACGGCTGACGCTTCGGAAAAAGTCGCTGCACGACAAAATCACGACCCCTGCCCAAGATGGACTGTGGTGCAATGCCAAATCCAAAGCGGACCACGCCCTTTCTTCGTGCGATCTGCAGATCTATCAGTTGGGTATTGCTGTGCACCGCCTCATCGGTAAGGAAGTCCTCTTCGTCGTCCCACCACAGCAGGTCGAGATTCTGGAGCAGGAGAATTCTTACGATACCTGCAGGTGACATTGCGTTGGATGCCTGCGAGGGGCCGAAGCGTTCAAACTCGCTGCAGGATTGATTGATCAGGCGATCTTCGCCACCTCGGAGGTCACAAAGGTCGGACAAGAGTGGGTTGGCGAGCCCTCGATGGATCGTTGTGGAGACCGCCTCCACGCGAGGATGCTCCCCGAGGGCTTCGAGGTCGACGGTCAACGCATCGATCGCTGCTCGTCGCTCAAGCAGGATTCGTGCGGCTTCTGGCTGTGTGGCCGACGACTGCATGGAGTACCAAGATATCAGGAACCGTCACCGTGCCCATTTGTGGGCACGGGGCCGCCTGTAGTCCCTTCACATGGAGCTGGTGGGGGAGTTCTGGCAGTGAGGTCGGAGAGACCAAGTGATTCGGCGTAAGGTAAATGTGCGCTCAGAAGATTGGACCGACATGAAATTTGTCTTACCTGTGGTTGCGATGGTGCTTTTCAGCGGACTTTTTACGTTCGCGTACATTTGGATGCGACGCGAATCATTTGGCGACAAAGAACCAACGTCCAGCGCATCTCGGACCGTGAGCGATCCCCCTTCTCGCAGCCAAGATTCAGACAGCGCCGAGAGCTAACGCCACCGTCTGAACGATGAGTTCGCGATTAATCGCAACAACTGTCGCGCCATCCGCAAGAAAAACACTTGAAGTGGGCGTGTTCTGGTGTCAACTCACTGTCACAAAGCGGACACGCGTCGAAGACTCCGTAGGGATTTGAGCATGTGGCCGGAGAAGTTGTCGGCGTTTGAGGTGACTCCACGCTCTAAGTTTGGCAAATAACCACAGCGAAGTGGCGTATTCCCCCTTGTGCGAGCGTCAGTCGTTCCAGTGACTGCGGAGATCTTCGAGCCATGGCGGAAACTCAAGGGGTTCGTCGGGCAGCGCCACAGCGCCCTGAGCCGAGAGCGCTGTGTCGAAGAGTTCTGACTGGTCACCCCATGACCGGGGATCGCCGAGCATGACCTCAAACATGGTGGCACCGTCGGTGCCGGCCACTATGGGCCCGAATGCGGCCCCAAAGGGGAGTTCGATATGGGTCCCCGCCGGACACCAGCGATCACCGAAGGTGGCGCCACCCTCCATGATGTAGACGATATGAGGTGAAAAATGCCCGTGGCGACGCACCACCATTCCCGGTGAGTATTTCGCTAGCAGCGAGAGATATTGGGGATCAGGAGAGAAAGCAAACCACTTTTCATAGACCGTTCCTTCGGTACCGTCACTATTTTGCTGGCGTCGAACTTTTTGCCAAGGAACATCTGCATCGTCGAGATGGCGAAATATTGGTTCCACTCCGCTGATGGGTAAGGATGCTTCGGGAATTGCGCTCATGCTTCTCTCCTCGTCGCCAATGACACCGCTTAGGGCGATCGTAGCGAAAAAAGAGAGAACCACCCGAGTGAACAGCGAGAAACCATAGATGCCCCTTACGAATCAGGGAAAAGGTTTCTTTTCGCAAACGGGCCTGCTAAAGTGGAGACGTCGGTTGCGAAGTGTTTGCGCCGTCCGCCGCATGTCGCGGCTGGGCTATCTCCTGCGTGTTGCTTGAGTTGGCCCCAGTCAACTCGTTTGGAGTAACTAATGCCCGTATCCTTTGCCGACCTTGGGGTAGATCCTGCCCTCGTTGCGAAACTGACTGCTCGTGGTATCGATGCAGCGTTTCCTATTCAAGAAAAAGCGATCCCTGATGCGCTTGCGGGAAGAGACGTTGTGGCCAAGGCCCCAACGGGCTCAGGCAAGACCATCGCCTTTGGGGTTGCTGCCGTAGAGCGCTGTGTGAACTCACAGCCCAAGCGCCCCCGCTGTTTGATCCTCGAGCCCACCCGAGAGCTGGCAGCCCAAGTACGTGACGAGATTGCCTCGATGAAAGACGGTGGAGCCAAGCGCGTCATCGCCGTCTATGGAGGAACCCGTTATGGCCCAACCCAACAAGCGCTGGCCAAGGGGATCGACATCCTGGTGGCTTGTCCTGGTCGTTTAGAAGATCTGCTCGAACAACGAGTGGTGAATCTCTCTGACGTAGATCTTGTGGTGATTGACGAAGCTGACCGCATGGCGGACATGGGATTCCTGCCCGTGGTCAAGCGATTGATCGAGCAGACCTCGAAGGAACGTCAAGTGCTGTTGTTCTCTGCCACCATGGGCAAAGAGATCGAAGGACTCGTTAAGCAGTATCAAAAGAACCCTGCACGTCACGACGTGACAGGCAGCGAAGAGCTCAGCGGCGATGTCGATCACCTCTTCTGGGCCGTATCGCGCGACAAGCGCCTCAATGTCTGCGCCGACGTCGTGACGCAACTCGGCCGAGCCATTGTGTTCTGTCGCACCAAACGTGGTGCTGACCGGGTAGCCCGTCAACTCGATGACGCGGGCTTGAAAGCCGTAGCGATTCACGGTGACCGCTCACAAAACCAGCGAGAGCGGGCGCTTCGAGAATTCGAGCGTGGCAATGCGGTGGCCTTAGTAGCGACAGATGTTGCTGCTCGAGGAATTCACCTCGAAGCGCTTCCTGGGGTTATTCACTTTGACCCACCAGCCGATGCCACGGACTACACGCATAGATCGGGGAGAACGGGTCGAGCAGGCCTCGACGGTGTTGTTGTCTCGTTGGTTGTTGAAGACCAGCGTCGACCTGTCGCATCAATGCAGCGCAAGCTTGGCTACGAGCCGGGTTTCGATGAGCCTTCGGTGCTCGTCGCTCCGGTCTACCCAGAAAAGATCACCAAGCGGGCCCCGTCGGCAGCACCAAAAGATCACATGCCACGTGAAAAGCGTCGCCACGAACCTTCGTCAAAGCGTCGGGAGGGCTCGAACCATCGATCGTCGAACGCCCACGCACCGAAATCGAGTCGACCAGCCCGAGGACCGCAAGGCTCGTCGGGTCCGACAGGGACCGTGAAGTTCTTTGATGAAGAGCGCGGCTTTGGGTTCGTGTCTCGAGCAGGTGACAAGGACATCTTTGTTCATGCAGCGAACCTGGCTGACGGTCCTTCGACCATCTTGAGCGTTGGACAAAAAGTTGAATTCGAAGTTGGTCGTGGAAAGCGTGGAGCAGAAGCTCGCAACGTGAGGGTCCTCGGCGCAACGAAGTCACCAAGAAAGAAGTCATACCGCTAAGCGGCATAACGAAGGGAGCGAACAATGGCTAAATCTCGATCAACCTTTGGGAAGATGCAACGTGAGCAAGAAAAGAAGTCTCGCGCCAAGGACAAGCTAGACAAGCGTGAAGCTCGCAAGAGCGAAGTTCCTGAGGAGTCCACTGAGCCAGCGCCGATCGTGGACCAAGAGAAGATCTTGCTTGAATTGGCCAAGATTCACCAGGATCTGGCTGATGGACGACTTTCTTTGGAGGACTTCGAAGTCCGCCAAGAAGAGTTGCGTGAACTCTTGATGATTGACTGAAGTAGTCGGATCGAGACCTCCTCGCATTGCCTGCCCTCATTCTTCTAGGATGACGTGTACGACAGGACTATCGGTGGTGGAGGGGAGCGACAAATGACGGATTTGGCGACGAGTGAAGTGTCACTCGAGGAAATCGACGAAATGGTCGACGAACTGTTGGCATCGTTTCCGCCAGCCTCCACTGATCCCAAGATATTCCTTGGCGAGCAGTTTGACCGAGGGCTGGGCTGGGTGCACTTCGACAGAGGTCACGGTGGCCTGAATGGCAGCCCTTCGCTGACCGGCCATGTCACCCGACGTTTGGATAAAGCGGGTGCTCCCAATGCAGCGATGCATAACATCATCGGCCACGGCATGTGCGCGCCCACCATCAACGTCCATGGCACCGAAAAGCAAAAGGCCAAGTATCTCCGTTCTCTCTTTACCGGTGAGGAGATTTGGTGTCAACTTTTTAGTGAACCTGGTGCTGGTTCAGACGTCGCTGGATTGGCCACCCGGGCAGTGCGCGACGGCGACGAATGGATTTTGAATGGCCAAAAGGTGTGGACCACACTGGCACACCTCGCTCGCTACGGTCTGATCCTGGCTCGGACAGACGCTGATCAGCCAAAACACCGAGGGATCACAGCGTTTTTAGTTGACATGCACGCACCAGGAGTAGAGGTCCGTCCGCTCTACCAAGCGACGGGTGAAGCAGAGTTCAATGAATGCTTCTTTACCGACGTACGCGTCCCTGAAAGCGACCGTCTCGGCGATGTCGGCAATGGCTGGTCCGTTGGGATCACCACCTTGATGAATGAGCGCGTCTCAATCGGAGGGCAGACGCCTCCTCGTGGATCCGGTCCAATCAGTCACGCCATTGATGCGTTCAAAAATCGCTTCGACGGTTCACGATCACCTGAAGCGATGGTGGCAAGAGACCGCGTGATGACCTTGTGGGTGGAGAACGAAGCGACGCGCCTGACGAATATGAGAGCATCGCTGTCTCGCAAGGGCGGGACGCCGGGCCCCGAGGGGTCGGTGGCGAAGTTGGCGTATGCCGAACTTAATCAAAAGATCTACGAGTTGGCGGTCGATCTTTTGGGTCCTGAGGGAATGCTCTATAACTCTGACTACCCGTTAGTTCGGCCTGTCTATGCAAGCCAAGGAACAGCCGATCTTCAAAAGTCATTCATCCGCGTGCAAGCCAACTCCATAGAAGGTGGCACCAGCCTCATCATGCGCAATATCTTGGCCGAGCGAGTTTTGGGACTTCCCGGCGATGTGCGCAACGACAAAGGTATCGCCTGGAAAGACGTACCAAGGAGTTAGCGCTCGAGATTTTCTTCGAAGAACTGCACCGTTCGATTCCAGGCATCAGCGGATGCCTCGGCGTTGAAGTGGTCTGGTCGGTCGTTGCAGTGGAACCCGTGGCCAGCGTTGGGGTAGCGGATAATTTCTGTCGTCACTGGCGCTGACGATGCAGCGACACGGAGAGCTTCTACCTCCTCGACGGGAATAGAAACGTCGAGATCGCCGTAGAGGCCGAGCCAGGGGCAGCGAAGTGATGGCGCCAACTCAACGAGCGAGAGAAGGCCAAATCGTCCCGTGGCCACACCGCCGCCATAGAACGTCGCGGCGGCGGCGATGCCAGGTCGCGTTCCGGCGAAAAGACTCAGAGAACCACCCATGCAAAAGCCCACCGTGCCGATGGAACCTTCGCCGAAGCCCTCGTCATTGAGGTAGGCAATCGTCGCATCAAGATCCGCCGAAACTTCGGCCGCCGTCATGGACTGAATCACCGGCATGATGGGTTCGAAGTTGTCGTATGAAAATGCTTCATCGGCCGCCCGATGAAAAAGTTCAGGTGCGACTGCTCGAAAGCCCGCATCAGCGAAACGGTCGGTGAGGCCGATGATGTGGTCGGTGAGCCCGAAGGCCTCTTGGAGGACGATAATGGCACCTTTTGGCTTGCCCGTTGGACGAGCGTCAGCGATTTTCATTGTGCCGTGCGTATTGACGAGTGAACGCATTTCCATTGCTGATCTCCTTACTCGAATGACGGGCGAACTTCTCGAGTGCGCTTGAGCTCGTAGAAACCAGGCGTTCCTGCAACGAGCAGCAAGCCATCGTAGAGCTTCCCTGCGGCTTCACCCTTTGGGGCTGGGGTAATTACAGGTCCAAAGAAGGCAATGTCACCAACGTGAACGACAGGGGTTCCTACATCCATGCCTACAGGATCCATCCCTTCATGATGTGACGCACGGAGTGCATCGTCGAAGGCGTTTGATGCTGCTGCTTCAGCGAGCGCTGGGTCGTAGTCAAGCTCAGCAAGCGCTTCGACGATCACGGCGTCGTAGTCTTTGCGATCGGTCGGATGGATACGATCAGCCATGGCGATATAGAGAGGACGAACACTCTCGTGGCCCAGCGTGGCTTGGGCTGCCATGAGGACGCGCACTGGTCCCCATGCTCGCTTCATGAGTTCGATATAGGTCTCTGGAAGATCGCGCCCTTCATTGAGAACAGCAAGCGACATGACGTTGAAATCAGCCTCAATGGGACGGACGCTCTCCACTTCACGAATCCATCTCGAGGCGAGATAGGCCCACGGACAGAGAGGGTCGAGCCAAATCTTCACTACGTTTCGCTCATTGGTCATGGAAGGCTCCTTGTCATCGCTATCTGTTGAAGAACGTGATTGTTGCTCTGAGGTGAAGTGTTGCCTCTTGAGCCCCACTTTAGGCGTCGGAACCCTGGCTCATCTCGCGATTGCCGTGGGCGTGAAGAATGTGGACCAGCGCGGTCGTGATGCCAATCGCAGCGGGAAGATGGAGGGATTCATCGATACCGTGAGCGTTCGAATCAGGGCCGAGGACGCCGGTGGCGAGGAATTGAGCATCAGGAAAGCGTTGCCCGAGGGTGGCGAGGAATGGAATCGACCCGCCCTCTCCTAAGGAGCCGTGGCCATGGCCAAATCCCAACATGGAACCTTCCTCGAGGGCATCGCCCAGCCAGGCCGCTGGTTCAGGGGCGAGCCATCCTTGAGCGGCTTGCTCAGTCTTGACGGTAATGGTGGCGTTTGACGGCGGATCAGATTCGAGCACTCGGACCAAAACGTTTTGAGCGTGCTCGGCGTTGACCGTTGGGGGCAATCTCACTGAGAGTTTCGCTGTGGTGGAAGAGCGCAGGACATTGCCGCCCTCAGCGATTGAAGGGATACCTTCGATACCCGTCACCGAAAGTGAGGCACTCCATGATTGGCGAATCAAATGATCCGCACCGTCTCGGCCCATGAGTTGCAGACCAGGAACGGTGGGGAAATGGCGACTCAATGGGTCGTTCATTTCTCGTGAAAGTATCGCAGCTTGGCTTAGCGCGTGGGCGGGAGGTCGAGCGCAGAGCGCATCGATGAGAATCTCGCCGCTCGATGCGTCCTCAACTCGATCAAGAAGTTGACGCAAGACCCGAAAGGACGACGGCACGACGCCACCTGCCTCGCCGGAGTGGACACCTCGTTCGAGGACGTCGACGCGGACAATCGCCACGATATTTCCACGCAACGATGTTGTCATCCAAAGGCGGTCGTAACTCAACGCCCCCGAATCCAGACAGACAACAAAGTCAATACCATCGAGAACATGACCTTCTGCATCGAGATGGGCATCGAGGTCGGGGCTTCCACTTTCTTCGCTGGCCTCAATGAGGATGACGCACTCGCCGTACGAGCGACCGGACTGGGCCATCGTCTCGATAGCAATCAGGGCAGAAAACATTGCGTAGCCGTCATCACCGGTGCCACGACCAAAGAGTCGGTCATCACGAAGGACCGGAATATAAGGGTCAAGGCCGTCGCTCCACTTACCTAAAGGTGGCTGTTTATCGAGATGACCGTAGAGAAGGGTTTTGCCGACCCCATTTCCTTGTGCAGGAATCGAGATAAGCAAAATCGGCGTCTTGTTGGAGAGTCGAGAGATGGAGACGTGAAGACCGGGAATGTCACGTGTGCCTGCCCACGCAGCGAAATATTCTATGGCGTTTTCGATGGCGTTGTGGTGTTCCCAGGCTTCATCAAAGGCGGGCGAAAGGCAGGGGATGGTGACGTACTCACTCAACGCTGGAAGCGCATCGTCGAGGAACGTTTTCTCAACGGTGTCACGCAAGGCCATGTCCAGAACTTACTTCGGCAAGCGTCCTCCATTGGCCCGAGCGACATCCACCGCTTGCCAGCAGTACCAAGCGAGGGCGCTGCGATAGGGGCGAAAGGGATCACCTAAGGATTCGAGACCTTTGGGCGTGATGTCATTTCGCTTGTTGGTGATGAGGCGAAAGCCACTGCGTACGCCCAAGTCGCCAGTGGGCCAGACATCGTGGCGCCCGAGAGGGCCCATGAGGAACATCTCTGCAGTCCACCGACCTATGCCGCGCACCGCAGAGAGCTGAGCGATGACGTCGGCGTCATCGAGTTGGCTCGCCTTTTCAAGGCGGAGGCGTCCATCGTCGACGTGGAGCGCTAAGTCTCGCAATGCCGCTTCTTTGGCTCCAGAAACTCCACAAGAACGAAGTACTCCCTCTGGAGTAGCGAGGAGAACCTCGGGGGTGATGGCCCCGCCAAGGGCCGTCACTACTCGTTGCGTGATGGTAGCGGCTGCTGCTCCGGCGAGTTGTTGGTGGAGAATCGCGGTGGCGAGGCGCTCAAAGCGCTGAGAGGTGGGTATGGCGCGGCGAAGTGGGGGCGGCCCGACGATGGTGATGAGGGAAGCCAATCGAGGGTCTTGGGAGGAAAGAAAATCTGCGATCTCGCTGGGTCGGAGAGAAGGTGCCACGAAATGAACTTACGCGATGGGGCTCCGAAGGGCTCCCGCGTCCTGATACGCAGCACTGGCCACACTCCCGACGGGGTGCAAACCGTCTGGCAAGTGCTCGACGTCTGCCGCGATACTGAGGACGATCTCTTTCACGGCTCGTGACGGGGCGGAGGGGAGTCCGTGTCGACGAGAGACCAGTCCAACTTGGCGTCGGGGAAATCCCTCAAGCGTCAAGAGAGTGAACTGGTTACGTAGGTGATCAGGAACAGCAATGGAGGGGAGGATCGCGGGGCCGTAGCCATCGAAGACCAAGGATGCAAGGGTTCGCAGGCCGTCGAGTTCAATCAGAGGCTGGGGCGTAATGCCGGCTGGGGCAAGGGTGTCGGTGATTTTCTCGCGCAGCGAGGTGCCTTCAAGAGGGAGGAGCAGCGGTAGATCACGTAAGGCGCTCAGGGGAGTGGGCTCGCCACGGTGTCCATAGGCCACTGCCAAGGGATGCTCGTTGGGCAGCACAAGGCGGAGATCCTCCTCAAATAAGGGCTCAGCAAGCAACTCGTCGGTGTCGATGGGTACCGTCACGACCGCCATCTCAAGGTGTCCCGAGAGAAGCTGGGGTTCGAGAATGGTGGTGGTTCCCTCCGTAATGAAGAGTCGAATTCGAGGATGGCGCTCCTCGAGGGTCGCAACGAGACGGGGGATAAACCATCGTCCCGTGGTGCCGATCATGCCGATACGTACGACACCGGTTACGTCCGACCTGGTGGCAACGACGTCATCCAGAATAGATTCCAGCTCTCCGAGAACTCGGCGAGCCCGGGTCGCTACGATTCGGCCTTCTTCAGTAAGGGCTCCGGTTGAGCGATCGATCAAGGTGGCGTCGAGTTCTCGTTCAAGGCGGGCAACTCGACCAGAGACGTTCGATTGCACCGTACCCAGGGCATTGGCGGCAGCAGAAAAACTCCCGTGGTCAGCGATCGCTAACACTGCTTCGAGTTGTTTTAGGTCCATTTCTTCCTATCTCTAATACAGATACAGAGTATCACCCTAAACGGCTTGCATGATAGGTTGCTGTCCCACATAATGGATTCATACCGCACAGCGACAGGACCCCCCTCCTTGATGCGCAGCGGATTTTAGTAAAGGGATCGCCACCCCCCCGGCGGTCCCTTTACTGCTTTCTGGGCATAAATTGCTGTGATCTTCTCTTCCCCTAGGTCCCGCCGGTAGGTTAGAGCCATGGCCTTGCGAACCCTGTGTGCGACGTTCTCAGTGGGTCTCGTGAATGGGGTTTCGCGGCGCCTGGGTCGAGGAAGCGGAACGGTGGCTGGCGGCCGGGTGGGTCTCAAGATCCATGCAGGCCTCGTTGGCCAGCTCTGCGAGGGGAAATCCGTGGCTCTCGTCAGCGGGACCAACGGAAAGACCACCACCACCGCCCTCTTGACGGCAGCGATGAGCACGGGCGGCAAGGTCGTGGCGTCAAACTTCACAGGATCGAACATGCCCGCAGGCCACGCCGCCGCACTCGCAGCTCGCCGAAGAGCACCCATAGCGGTGCTGGAAACCGACGAAGGATATCTCGGCGGCACCATCAAAGAGGCCAAGCCCGACGTGATTATCCTCTTGAATCTTTCGCGCGACCAACTCGATCGCATGAGTGAAGTCCGGATGCTCGCACAGAGGTGGAGCGAAGCGCTCTCTCGCTCGTCGGCCACGGTCGTTGCGAACGCAGATGACCCATTGGTCGTTATGGCCGCTCGGGACGCGGGCAAGGTTGTGTGGGTAGCGGGTGGCCTGGTCTGGAAGGATGACGCCACCGGATGCCCACTGTGTCAGGGCCCAATTGTGTTCGGCGAGAATAATTCGTGGCGGTGTGTGGAGTGTTCCTTCGCCCGGCCGACGCCGTCTTGGTCTTTGAACGAAGACAAGGTGGTTTCGCCCGACGGAACGGTCGGGCTGACGCTGCGTCTTCCGGGAGCGTTCAATCGATCAAATGCGCTCATGGCGATGGCGGGAGCTCACGTTCTCGGCGTTGGCCTCCAAGAAGCAGCCGATGCTCTGGCGTCGGTGTCCGACGTTGCGGGGCGGTTCCACCAAAGCGAGAAAGATGGCATCGTCACTCGGATGATGTTGGCGAAAAATCCAGCGGGATGGGTGGCCCTGTTGGATCTGGTGGCTACGAACCCGGCCCCGCTTGTCATTGGCATTAACGCTCGCACCGCCGATGGCGCAGATCCCTCGTGGCTCTTTGACGTGCCCTTTTCGCTGTTGTCCGGTCGTACGGTCATCGCCACGGGGGACCGGTGGCGAGATCTTTCGGTCCGTCTTCGCTACGCCGAGGTTCCTCACTTTGTCGAAGGTGACCTTGGCCATGCGCTTGTGCGCGCTCAGCAAGAGGCTGACGAGTCAGTGGACTTTATAGGGAACTACACCTGCTTCCAAGACGCGTTAAAGGCGACACCATGACGCTGCGGATTGTCTGTGTGTATCCCGACTTGCTTGGCACGTATGGGGACAGCGGCAACGCCGAGGTTCTGTTGCGCCGAGCTGCATGGCGGGGGATCGACGCCACCTTGACCATGTCTCGTTCCGAGTCCCCGCTGCCCGAAGGAGACCTTTACTGTCTTGGCGGCGGCGAGGATGGGCCGCAGGTCTTGGCGGCGCAACGGTTGCTTGACGACGGCATGCTCGCAACAGCAGTGCACCAAGGAGCGCAGGTCTTTGCGGTTTGCGCCGGATTCCAAATCGTCGGCGAGTCGTTTCCCGATGCGGGAGGAGCAATCCACCCCGGCGTTGGGCTGCTTGACGTGCGAACGACCAAGGGCTCTGGTCGTCGTGCTGTTGGTGAGGTCCTCGTAGAAGTTGCGCCAAAAGAATCAGGCGGCCTGGGATTGCCAACGTTGACTGGTTTCGAGAACCATGCAGGAGTCACTGAACTCTTCGGCCAGGCCCAACCGCTCGGCAACGTCTCGAAGGGTATCGGGAACGGAGCGGGAGAGCGTATCGAAGGCGCTCACGCCGGCAATGTCATCGGAACCTACTTGCACGGCCCCGTTCTCGCCCGCAACCCGTCCTTGGCCGATGAACTTTTATGCCGTGCGCTGAAGCTTGAGGTACTCAGTGACCTCGATGACACGAGAGAGATGTTGTTGAGAGATGAGCGTCTTCAACAGGTGAGTGCGTTAACGAGATGATGTGGGCCACGAATCGCGCGGGATCCTTTCGGAAACCTTGATGGCCGGAGGTCGTGCCCACGATCTCCTCCACGCAGTTGCCTGTGGACCATGAGTGAGTTCCGGACTGGGACTGCGTCGGGCCTGCCAATAATCACTGGCCACTTCTCTACCCAAACGACTGACCGCCTCTTCGATAAGAGGGCCGAAGCGGCGAGCATCATCGTTGGGACCTGGTCGAAGTGGTCGCCCAAAAGTAATGGTGACGGGGTGACGGACCAAGCGACCGCCTCGGCGAGATTCAGATCCCGATCCGCCTGGAGCGTCGCCTTCGGCGAGAGGTGATTTCGGCAGGACTCGAGCCGTCCCGTCAATGAAGACGGGAACGACGGGAGCGTGTGAGCGCACCGACAGGTATGCCGCGCCACCCTTGAAGTCGTGCATCCAACCATCTGGACTCCTGCCGCCTTCGGGGTAGATGATGACGCTCCATCCTTGGTCCAAGAGTTCGAGGGCAGTGAGCGCAGAACGACGATTGACCTTCGATCGTTCGATGGGGATCGCGCCCAAGATCAACGACATCACGGTGGCTTTCGTGGTGGTGTCGAAGAAGAAATCTGAAGCAGCGGCGACGACAACTTTGTGGCGAAGGTGAAGAGGAATAGCACTAAGCAACACGGCCGTGTCGGCATGGCTGTTGTGGTTTGCCGCAAAGATGACGGGTCCGTGAAGGGGCGTGAGCGAATCAGCGCCGGTCACGGTGGTGGGAGCGATGGTACGCACGAGTGGCGACGAGATGAAGTCCGTAAAGATCGCACGGACTAATCGTGCGGGATAGCGCCGAGCCCAGGCCGTGTCGTAGTCAAGGCCAACGTTGCGCTTTGGTGCCGGACGAGAGAGTGATGAGGGCCAAGTCGGAGCGACAAATGGGAATCGCAACGAGCGAATCTTTTTGACCACCGGATTACTCACGTCACATCTGCCATCAGGAGAGGAGGCGTGTGCAAATGGGTGATGGTCGGCGACATACCGACTGAGTCCTTGGCCATCTCCAACGCGTCGTCAAGGGTGGTCGCTGACTGGAAGCCCAGGCGGCGTACGGTGGCGGGATCGCCACCGACGATGATGACTTTCGAGAGATGCTCCATGGCGTGCGAACACCAGTACCACATGTAGAACGGATGAACTCCGTGGTAGGCGTGGCCGGTTCGGTAGAGATGAATGTACCAAGGGTCGGTGGCGTAGGCCTCTTCATAGCGCTCGCTCATCACGACTGGATCGGTGGTCTCGGTGAGGACTTGTTCGAAGAAGTCGATGTAGCTCGGGTGATGGCCTGGGTGGAACTCAGGTCGCGTGGGGTGGAAGAGAATGGCAACACCCCCTTCTCGCACGACAGGCTTTCCGCGGTACGAGTTGAAGAAGTAGCCCAGGCCTAAACACGCCACGAGAATAGGATTCATGATCGAGTTCACGTTGTACGGCGAGATGTAGGGCAGGCCCATGGTGACAATGTCGGTCTGTCCAGAGACGGCTACACCCTGTTGTTCCCAGACATCAGCCGTGATCTTTTCGTGGACGGCTTCGACTTCTCCGGCATAGACCGTCCGCAGGGCATGGGGGGCTTTGATGCCTTGGAGAATATTACGCGCCATTTTGCGAGGAGCGAGGTCCAGTGCTCTCGACGAAGCGGCAAAGGCCATGCGGTCCTTGATCCCCCACTCCCACTCTCGCTTTTGAAGGAATTGGAATGATTCGGGAAAGGTGTTGGTGTTGAGCGTTGTCTCGATTTGGAAGATGTTGACGCCGCTGTCCTTGATCAAGCGCCCCATACGCCAATTGGCACTGTGCAACTCAGAACTTGGCGCATGCATGAACGACTTGGAGTGGCGCATGGTCTTGGGATTGTGGTGGTGACGAAGGCTCTTGTAACTCGCGAGTCCAGTAGCGACAGATTTGTGTCCACCATCCATGGCCACCAAGTTGATGTTGACGTACACCAAGAGGTCGCTCTCGGCTGCACGCTTGTTGATCTCAACGTCTTCGCCGTGATCGGTTTGTCCAAGGTGGATCAAGTTCGAGGGGTCCTCTGCGTCGTGTTGCATGAGCAAGCCGTGAGGAGCGAACGCGTCGTAGACCCGAGAACCGAGAGCATGGCGCAGCTCGGGTTCGGTCATCCGTCGGTGCAGCGCAAGGGCGGCAATAAGGACGACGTCATCGACTCCGGACTCGGCCGCTTGATCAAGGACGGCTTCGATCACCATTTGACGGATGTCAGGAGCAAGCATCGGAGGAAGTGGCAATGAGATGTCGTCAAAACAGATGGTCAAGCGCATGCCAGCAAACAGCAACGCAGAGAGTGGCTTTTGATCCCCGGTAGGGTTTTCGAGGGCATCACGAATAGCACCTTGAGGGTCTTCAAGCGCGTCGAATGGCTCGGGGGCGTAGACAATGCGGGAGCCGGTGGGGAGTTTTTGGAGACCAAAGCTTTCCCCCTTCCACATCAATGTCGGGGGAGTCGAGCGGTCTACTTCTAAAACGAAGCCTGGACGAGGGTTCACCTCAGCCCTCCTTTTTCTCAGTGGCCTTTTTGCGGCCTAGGTCGAACACAATCTTCACTGCACCTCGCGGGCCTGCGGCTCCCGCGTGGGCTAGCGCCTCTTCAAATCGATCGATGGGGTAGTGCGCTGAAACCAGAGTTCCGGTGTGATGGTGGGCCACCATCTCCATCGCCAACGAGAACGTCGGGACGGTCACGCCATCGAGATGCTCAACGCCATAGGCGTACGCTCCGACGATCTCAACCTCTCGCTGCCAAAGCCCGGCGAGATCAACGTTCACTTTTCCGGGCATACCGATCATGACAATCCGGCCACCAGGGGCCACGATCTCCAGCGACTCTTTCAGCGATTCAGCACTGCCGACACAGTCGATGACGATATCCGCCCCTCCCGTGAGAGGGCCCATTTTTCCGTTGGACTTCCCGCTGATCATCGAGCGAGTTGCCATGCGCACCGATCGTGCGAGTTGATCGGTGGGTACTGCTTCGTCAGCACCGAGGTGCTTAGCCACCGCACGCTGAGAGGGGTAGCGAGCTCCCACAATGAGGCGAGATGGTCGAGGACTGCGGCCGGTGGCGGCCAGAAAGGCAAAGGCAGCAACGACGCCGAGACCAAGAGTCCCGGCTCCAAGAACGGCAACGGTGGAGGATCCGCTGTGGTGAGCCCGCAGCGCTCCGTGCAGCGCGCAGGCCATGGGTTCGATGGTGACGGCGTCGTCGTCGCTCAGTGCATCGGGGACCTTGTACAACTGAGATTGATGCGCTCGCAGCGGCCCTTCACTCCACCCCCCACCAGTGTCGGCGCAGTAGCCAGTCTGCAATCCCGCTCGAATATGACCAACGTTGAGAAACTGACAGCGTCCCACGTCCCCCTCGCGACATGCATCACAAAGTTGAATACCGCGAGCAGCACAACCGAGAACGGGTTGCAGGACGACCCGATCGCCTTCCAGCAATGGATCGCCAAAAGCATCAAAGCCCGCTTCGTTCATCACGCCGAGCACTTCGTGGCCGGGGACGAAAGGAAAGCTGACGAGGTGCTCGAAGTAGTGGCTGGAGCGTCCGTCGACGGTCGCAAGGTCACTCCCACATATTCCAGCGAGAACTGGAGTCACGCTGAACCATCCCGGACCAAGATCTTTGGGGGCTGGTGTGTCGAAGAGCCGCAATGGCCCGAGCGCAGCACCACGACCCGATCCGAACGACGAGACGAGCCGAGCAGCAGCAAAGCGAGAGACCTTTCTTTCAATGATCAATGCTTTCATCGGGTGAACCTCCGAGCAATAGTTCTCGACGCGCCTGGAGCCGTGGTGTCAAAGCGACCCAAGGGAACTGATCGTGATGAGCCGCCCTTTGCTCGCGCCCAATCCTCAACTAACCAGCCTCGTCGCCGGGCGATGAGTGCCAATCGGGATTCTGGGTTGACAGCCACGGGGAAGCCAACGGCTTCGAGGAGCGCCAAGTCAGAGGCGGAGTCGGCATAGGCCACAGACTCTGAAAGTTTCAGTCCATGGGTGTCGGCGTACTCTTCGAGCACGTTGGCGCGGGCTTCGCCGATGGGGGGCAACTCTTCCATACGACCAGTCAGACGCCCGTTTTCCACGCCGAGTTTTGCGCAGATAACGTCATCAAAGAGTGGTGCAAGTGGCTCGACGACCAGATCGAGGGCTCCTGTAATCAATAAGGTGCGGTGGCCTAAGCGGCGATGTTCACGCACTCGGGCAATGCCTTCTGGGTAAGAACGCAAGAGAAGTTGTTCGTTGAAGAGTTCCCAGGAGTCGCTGCGAAGTTGTTCGACCGACGCCCCCTTGTAGCGCAGATAAAAGGTGCGAAGAAAGTCCCCTCGGTCGCGTCGATCAAGGGCCAGCAATTGTGGTCCGTTCTTGACGAGTTCAGCGACGAAGGCCACACGCTCGGACAGAGGTAAATGACGAGAAGCGAGCCAGGCGTAGGTATCGACGACATTTGAGGCCATCAGGGTGTGCTCAAGGTCAAAGACGGCCAACTGGCGATCTGGCGAAAGGACGGCGGCACGTCCCCGGTCTTGGCGGTCAGCCATAACTTGGGTTCCAGGGGCAGTCCGAACCCGAGCGTGTTTCACGACCGAGGGAAGGTGGACGTCATAGACGTAGGAATCCCAATTAATGGTTAACGGATCAAAGTTAAAGAGTTCCCGGTCGGCGTCGTCAAATGCATCATAGAGGGCAAGGCTTCGATCGATCCTGTAGCGCGCTTCGGTTTCGGAGTAGGAACCATAAAGCTCGACGTAGCCAAGTGCTCGCTTGGCGGTCTGGTTATTTTCTTCCAGTCGCGCAGAAAGAGCTGCTTGCTTTCCCCGTAATGGCAATGCACCCAGAACTCGTTCGACCGTGTCGATGGTACTGGTCGCCCGCTTGAGTTGGCGCTGGACTCGTCCGCGGCCAGGAAATGACCATTCCGGCACACTAATGGGCTGGCCTTGATCGTCGTAGAGTGGGCGCTCGGTAAACCAACTCTGGACGAGCTCGACGAGGTGCCCGTACCGCAAGGGGTTGCGCACACCAGAAGCAACTTGGTAGACCGCGACCTCGCTGTCGGCTGGACCGTGGGCGGCGACGGCGATGATGTCAGCGACAACCATGTCGACGGGAATGACGTCCACGATTCCTTCGGGAACACCCGGGAACTCGCGCAACAGGCCACGGGCATAGGAAATAATGATGGGCTCGGCCATACGAAAGCCACGAATCCATCCCGGGACAGGTTCCGAGAGCGACGATTCGATAATAGAAGGTCGCACGATGGAAATCGGAAGTGGGCTCGTACTCTTCGGTCCATGTTGTTCAACGAGGGCTCGTTCCCCGAGGGCTTTCGTATACGGATACGCGTCTGGCCAGCCCAGCGCGCGGGATCGAGTATTCCCCGCTTCAACCAATCGTTCGCGTACCCACTCGTCGCGTAGTTTTTCTGCACGAATGGCAACGACGTGACTGCCCGCAGCGCCGAGTTCTCGACGCGCACGCTTGGTGACTTCATCTTGGATTGGACTACGACGGGACTCTGCTTCGAGGTCATTTCGTAGTCGTCGGGCAGTGTCGACTTCGCTGTGCCAGTCGACGGCGACGTCAAAGCGATGATCGCCGAGGAGGTGCTCTTTAGCTTCGCCTTGAAAGGTACTGGCCACATAACACGTGGAGACCGCAATGAGATGTTGGGGGCCTGACGTCCCTGACGATGCCGCCAGTGTCCGCCCAACAGCCATGGCGTCGGCTACCCGTGAGGGGCCCAAGAGATTGATCTCAACGGCCTGGTCAAGAGGGGAGTCAAACGAGACGGCTGCGGCGGAGTGAATCATGAGATCGCAGGTAGCGAGAAGAGATAGCCCCTCATCATCGAGGCCGAGGAGATCACGGGTGACGTCGCCGCCAACGGCGAAGACCCGTTGCTCGATCCGAGTGAGGAACTCATCACCCCACTCGTCTCTGAGTCGATCAAAGCAGTCGTTTCGCACGATTTCTTTGAGGGCTCGATCCATTGGCGTCGCTCGCCGTCCCGGGCGAATGAGCAAAACGACAGAAGAATCGGGAATTGAGCGAAGGATGCGTTCGATCAGGGCAGTGCCCAAAAAGCCGGTGCCCCCGGTCACGAAGAATCGCTTGCCAGCAAGGGTTTGAGAAACGCCCATCGGAAGTGTCTACCATCTGGTAGGAATTTTGTCTACCATGTGGTAGATGGCGTCGAACACCGCGGACCGGATTCTCGATGAAGCCCTTAATTCCTTTGGGTCTTCCGGCTATGACTCAACGTCGCTGGACGCGCTGGCTGATCGCCTAGAAATCTCGAAACAAACGATCCTCTATTGGTTTCCGTCAAAAGAGGCCCTGATGGCGGCAGTGATCCAGCGAAGTGCCGAAGAACTCTCCAAGGCCTTGGAAGCAGCCCTCGAAGAGGCGGGTGACGGGTGGGACCGAATCGAAGCAATCGTGCGATCGGTCTTTCGTTTGGCCGCGCGCCGGCCAGCACTGCTCGGTCTTTTGAGAGAAGTTGCGCGCCTCGGACCTCCCGCAGCCACGCAGATGACCGAAGCACTTGATCCTCTGGTGGCGAGAGCGACAGGGTTCTTGAGTGACGAGATGGAGGCTGGACGCATGAGGAAGAGCGACCCTCGCTTGCTGCTTCTCGCAATGTATTCGACAGTCATTGGCATGGTGACCGAAGTGGAGGTAATGCGCGCCTTGGGCGAAGAGCCAACGGCAAGATCGCTCGTTCGTCGCCGAGCGGACGTGATTGACCTTCTCCGCAGCGCGTTAGTGATCGAAGCTGATCAGGAGGGCTGAACCGGCGGTTTCTTGCGTTTGGGTTTCGGCGGCGTATAGCGCTTTGAGACAGCGGGTCCGGTTGGCGGCGTGCTTTTGGTCGGCCGAGCTGATCGGGTGGGGCGATCCCTGCGAGAGGCCTGAGGATTGTTTTTTCGCTCAAGGCGCTGTTCCTGTGCGAGAACGGTCACCGCTTTTTGTTCAGCGGTGCCGAATTTCTGAATGCGACGTGCCCGAATGAAGAGCCAGCCTCCAAAGATCAAGAGGGGAGCACCGATGGCGATTGAGGTACTGGTGAAGGCAACACCAGTCAACATCGCAGCAAACGATGCCGGAACTCGGCGCTTCATTCGCACCGTCACGAAGATCGCCAGGGTAAAGATGAGATAAACCACCAGCGGCAATATGTAGTAAGAGGGTTGGCGAATGACGTAGTGCGTGCAGACACCTTTGATGAGCTCATAGGTCGCTGGGCAGACCCCGTTTACCTTCTTTGCCGTTTGGGTCGTTTGGGTTGGCCCGAACATAAATGGGACAGTGAGAAGCAGCGAGAAGAGAAGGGCAATTCCTGAGGCGAGGTAGCCGATCTTTGTCTCTCCAGGCTCAAGGATGCGCATGGCTTCTTTGCGGTCCTCGGGCGGAATGACGTTAAAGGTTTCACCTTCGGGATTCGGATCAACATTCTTAGGTGGCTTGAGCAGTCGACTCATGAAACTTCGAGAATCAGTCGAAGTTGGTTCGTGGGATTCTGGCTCTTCCACTGGTTCCATCGCATCAGGCACGACTCTGAGGCTATAGGAAATGAGCGGCTTCGAGGCAAGCCAGAGAAGAGAGTAACCTAGAGGTCTCTCAACAATGATTGAGGGCGCTTAGCTCAGCTGGTTAGAGCGCAGCCTTCACACGGCTGAGGTCGTGGGTTCGAGTCCCGCAGCGCCCACCGATTCTGAGGGGGAAACAGGCCGGCTTGGTCCCCTCTCGGCTTGAAACGGCCAGTTCCCCAAAGACTGTGAGAAGGTATTGCTATCCGGGTTGTAGATCTCGGCCTTTCTAAGGCGTTGAGATCATGGTTCAAAAATCACTCGGTAGTTTCGTTGCATCACTTTCTATGATGCTGTTTTCAACTTTTGGTATCGCCTTTGGCTTCGTAATGATGACGAATGGAGCACCCGCAGGAGCGGCGGTGG
>CAIKCI010000023.1 GCA_903825895.1 uncultured Actinomycetes bacterium | reverse complement strand
TCACGACGCACCGAGCCGAGGTCTACACCCCCGACTCACGAAAGCCCGAAGTCACCTTTGGAGACGACGTTGAAACCGATCTGTCTCGCCGGGATTTCACGATTAATGCCATGGCGCTGGCGTTACCCTCAATGGAGTTGATCGATCCGTTCAATGGGATGAGTGACTTAGCCGCAAGTCGTTTGCGAACACCATTGGATCCACGAATCAGTTTTGAGGACGATCCCCTACGCATGGTGCGCGCAGCGCGTTTCACGGCGCGTTTTTCCCTTGAACCAGACCAAGAACTCCTTGATGCCATCGTCGAGATGACCGACAGACTTTCCATTGTTTCGGCGGAGCGCATTCGTGACGAGCTCGATCGCCTTATTGTTTTGCCGGTTCCCTCAATTGGTTTGTGGTTTCTCGTCAAGACGGGACTTGCTGCGCAGTTTTTGCCAGAACTTCCCGGTCTCGAATTGGAGCAAGATCCCATTCATCACCACAAAGACGTCTTGGGGCACACCTTGGCCGTCGTTGACAAAACTTCTCCTGAGCGGCTCCTTCGGCTGTCGGCGCTGTTTCACGATATTGGTAAGCCCAAGACTCGAGCGTTCACTGACGGCGGTGTGAGCTTCCACCACCACGAAGTGGTGGGTGCGCGTATGACGAAGGTTCGCATGGAGGCGTTGAGATACTCCAATGATGACGTGGCAACGGTGACAAAACTTGTTGAACTCCACCTGCGTTTCCATACCTACCGCTTGGGATGGAGTGACAAAGCCGTTCGTCGCTACGTGCGAGACGCTGGGCCATTATTGGCCCAGCTCAACGAACTCACTCGCTGTGATTGCACGACGCGCAATGCCGCCAAAGCAAAACAGTTAGCCAAACGGATGGACGAACTTGAAGTCCGTATCGAAGAGCTAAGTGCGCAAGAGGAGCTCAATGCAATTCGCCCTGACCTTGATGGAAGCGAGATCATGGAGCACCTCGGTATCGGCCCCGGACGCCATGTAGGCCAAGCACTGACGTATCTGTTGGAGCTCAGAATGGACGAAGGCCCCCTCGGTGAAGAGGAGGCCATTCGCCGACTTGATGCATGGTGGGCGACACAGCAGCACTGAGTCGCGAACAATTAGTCCTCAGGCCACACCGGGCCGGGGTCGCCACCAGCAAAGGCTTCGACCATGTCGAAACAGACATCGTCGTGATATTGCACTGGCGGTGACTTCATGAAGTAACTACTGGGGCCCAAGAGCGGACCGCCGATGCCACGGTCAAGGGCAAGCTTTGCGCAACGCACTGCGTCGATGATGACGCCTGCTGAGTTTGGTGAGTCCCATACTTCGAGCTTGAGCTCAATGTTCAAGGGAACATCGCCGAAGTTCCTTCCCTCTAGGCGAATGAACGCCCATTTGCGGTCGTGAAGCCAAGGGACGTGGTCCGATGGGCCGATGTGCACGTCGTCGGCAGGGAGCACACCGTGATCCATCTGCGAGGTGACCGCTTGGGTCTTCGAGATCTTCTTCGATTCAAGGCGGTCTCGGTCCAACATGTTTTTAAAGTCCATGTTTCCACCAACGTTGAGTTGGTAAGTGTGGTCAAGAGCCAGGCCACGGTCTTCAAAAAGACGGGTCAAGACTCGGTGGACAATGGTCGCACCAACTTGGCTCTTGATGTCGTCACCGATGATGGGCACACCGGCTTCACGGAATTTTCGGGCCCAGGTTGGGTCAGAAGCGATGAAGACCGGGACGGCGTTGATGAACGCCACGCCTGCATCGATAGCGCACTGGGCGTAGTAGCGCTGTGCTTCTTCAGAACCGACCGGAAGGTAGGAAACGAGAACTTCCGCCCCTGAGTCTTTCAGCGCTTTGACCACGTCAACGGGTTCAGCGGGGGACTCTTCAATCATCTCGCGGTAGTACTTCGACAGGCCATCAAAGGTGGGTCCACGAAGGACTTCGATACCAAGATCGGTGACGTCGGCGAAGCGAATGGTGTTGTTCTGACTGGCAAAGATGGCCTTCGAAAGGTCCTGGCCAACTTTGGCTGCGTCGACATCAAACGCAGTGACGAAGGTCAGATCGGAGACGTGATAGCCACCGAGCTCGACGTGCATCAAACCGGGTACGAATTCTTTGGGGTCTGCCTCGCGGTAGTAGTTGACACCTTGCACAAGTGAACTGGCACAGTTTCCAACTCCTGCGATTGCTACCTTGATTGGTTCCATAACGCTTCTCTCTTCCTTCGTTGCCCTGGTCTTACGCAGTGGCACTGGTCGGTGTCGACGGTTCGTTCGACACGGGGGTTGACGGTTCTTGTGATTTAGTACGTTCGACGGCAATAAGTTCATCAAGCCAGGCAATGTCGTGGGCCACGCCATCTGCGGCATGGCGAACAACACTTTGGGCGTATTCATCGAGACCCGGGTCGGTGCTGTCGTCACCAAGACCCTGGACCAACTGAGCGCGCCGGCGTTCTAGAAGCGCTAATCGAGCGTGCGGGGCCAAGTGGCGAGCGAAGGACCACCGAAGCCCGAAACTTCGCTGGTCGTCGGTAGTGGGTGGAGCGTTTAAGAGACTTTGAAAAGTGGCTTGGCCGCCATCAGTGAGTTGATAGATCTTTTTCGAACGGCGACCACGGGTCCCCACAATGCGCTTGGCTCGATTCGCCGCCCGTTCGCCGCTCAGCGATCCGGTGGCCGGCAGCGACTCGTCGAGGTCGCTGCCTTCAACAACGATGAGGTCGCCGGCTTTTTCCAATCGGGCGAGCGCGGGATACAGGGAGCCAAACGAAACGTTGGCGATGAGGCCCAACTGAGCACGCAGACGTCGACGGATTTCGTAGCCGTGAAGTGGCCCGTCGTCGAGGAGTCCTAAAATAGCAAGATCTAACACGTTTCTGATTATATCGCACCGATATAGCGAAAGTACAATTTAGAGGGGTGCCCCCTGAAAATGCCGGTAAAACCCCCGCTAGGGTTCCTCTTGTGAGCCCGAAAGCCACCTTCACTACGACCTCCGAGGCATCGGTTGAGTACCGCCTGCTTCGAGACGCGCTCGCAAAAGCAGTGCGCTTGGGCAAGGTGTCTCATGAAGACGCCTGCGACGCTCACCCCGAGCTCGTGAGAGCTGCAACCAACCTCGGAAAATCCACCGGAGAGAAGTGTCCGGTCTGCGGCCAGCGAGAGACGGTCGAAGTGACCTATGTCTTCGGCGCGAAATTACCGGCCGGGGGAACATGTCCAACGAACAAGACGGAACTCAATAGGCTCCTGCGTCGCGAAGAGCCGGTGCAGGCGTATACGGTCGAAGTCTGTACCGCTTGCCGCTTTCATCATCTGCTTCGTCGTTACCCAGGTGGCGGCGATGCCAAACCTCAAAAGAAGACGGCACGCCAACCGTGAGAGGAATCTATGAGCGATCGTAAAACTACGGTTCCGGCCGTTCGGTCAACGAAACGGCGCAATGGAGCAGCGCCGATGGTCATGATCACCGCGTATGACGAACCTTCTGCACGCTTCGTTGATGCTTCGGGCGCCGACATGATCCTCGTCGGCGATTCCGTCGGCAACGTCGTCCTCGGTTTTCCCGACACCTTGCACGTCACCTTGGAAATGATGGAACATCACGTCAGTGCGGTAGCCAGAGCACACCCCGGTGCGTTAATCATCGGAGACCTTCCCTGGATGAGTTATCACGTTTCCCCTCAACAAGCGGTTGAATCCTCGGCGCGTCTGATTCGTGCTGGTGCGCAAGCGGTCAAGTTAGAGGGTGGACAGAATCGTGTCGATGTCATCGAAGCGATTGTCAACGCAGAGATTCCCGTGATGGGCCACCTTGGACTCACGCCACAGTCGGTGAATACGATGGGCGGCTATCGGGTGCAAGGAAAGTCGATTGAGGCTGCTGATTTGTTGCGCCAAGCCGCCCGTGTCGTCGAAGACGCAGGATGTTTCGCCGTGGTCCTCGAAGGCGTGCCCGACGACCTCGGGGCCACCGTGACAGATGAACGGTCGATCCCGACGATTGGGATTGGTGCTGGCCCCAACACCGACGGCCAGGTTCTGGTCTTTCACGATCTGTTAGGCATGGGAAATCGCCAGACTGCGAAGTTTGTGCGGGAATACGGCCAAATCGGCACCGCCATCACCGAGGCCCTGACTCATTTCAGTGATGATGTGCGTTCAGGGGCTTTTCCGGCCTCGGCCGAGACCTATGGGACCCCTGACGAACTCAAAGATCACCTCGGCTCTTAAATTTCCCCTCCGGAGAAAAGGGCAGAGATCTCGGTCTACACTAAGAGTCCCCTCAAATGAGGGGAAGCAACACCCTGCTCTGCGAGAGTCGTAGAGCCCGACACTTCGGTGGCGGTCCAGAGGGAGGAAATATTAATGCGGCACTATGAAGCTGTCATTATCTATGACACCGCGGTGGACTCACAAGAGATCCAAGCAAGCCTTGACCGGTCACTGACGACCATTTCTTCCTTTGAAGGGAGCCCTGGATCAATTGATCGCTGGGGGCGACGTACCTTCGCCTACGAGGTCAACCACAAACGCGAGGGCTACTACGTGATTGCGTCGTTCACCGGTGAGCCTGCAACGGTCGCCGAGTTGGATCGTTCACTTGGCATCGCCGACGAAGTCGTGCGCCACAAGATCATTCGTATCCCCGATCACGTCGTCGCAGCTCGTGCGGCGGCCAACTAAGGAGGACCGAGATGCCAGATAACACCGTCACGCTCGTTGGCAATGTCACTCGTGATCCAGAACTTCGGTTTACCGCAGGTGGTGCAGCGAATGCTTCGTTTGGATTAGCCGTGAACCGCCGTTGGCAGAACCGTCAAACTCAAGAGTGGGAAGAGCAGGTCTCATTCTTTGATGTCGTTTGCTGGCGCGAGATGGCAGAAAACGTTAGCGAATCGCTGACCAAGGGCACACGCGTCATTGTGAACGGCCGCTTAGAGCAGCAGACCTGGGATGACAAGAACGATGGATCAAAGCGATCCAAGATCCAAGTTGTCGCTGATGAAATCGCCCCATCACTTCGATGGGCCACTGCACAAATCACCCGTAACGAGCGCGCTGGCGGACAATCCGCCCCACGCCCTGCCGCACAACCGACCCAACCACAAGCCGAGCCCGCGGGCTACGGCTATGACGAGGAGCCCTTTTAATCATGGCCCGTAACAATATGAAAACCCCAAAGCGTGCGCCGAAGGATCTCAATCGACGCATCAAAAAGAAGCCCTGTCAGTTCTGTCGCGAACAAACAGTATGGATTGACTACAAAGACTTGAACACGCTACGCAAGTTCATGTCAGACCGTGGAAAGATCCGTGCCCGTCGCACGACAGGAAACTGTGAGCAGCACCAGCACGACATCGCAGAAGCGATCAAGACGGCTCGTGAACTCGTCCTGTTGCCCTACACGCAGCGCACAACCACCGAGCGTCCTGGAGGCCGTCGTGGGGATCGTGACCGGGGTGAGCGACGTGACAGTGATGACGACGGCCCGACCTTGGCCGACGTCACGGGCATCGAAGAGATTGTCTCGGACATTGAAGTTCTTGAAGAGATTGCATCTGTTGAAGAAGTCATCGAAGAGCTCGAAGTCGTTGCTGAAGCCGAGGAGATCGTGGAAGCAGTTGCGGAGGAGGAGCAAGCATGAAAGTCCTCTTGAGAGAAGACATTAAAGGTGTTGGGCGTCGGGGAGACATTGTTTCCGTGGCCGGTGGCTACGCTCGGAATTTTTTGTTCCCGACGGGTAAGGCACTTGAGGCGAACAAGTCGATGGAGATTCAAGCCAAGGACATGCAGCGCTCGCGTTCAGCGAAAGATGCACAAGACCGTGAAAGCGCGTTGGTTCAGGCTACTGCTCTTAGTGGAGTAGTCATTGGGATCCAAGCTCGAGCAAGTGGCGAAGGCCGGCTCTTTGGTTCCGTGGGTCCGGCTGAGATTGTGGCTGCCATTGCTGCTCAGAAGTCCATCGATGTCGATCACCACAAGGTGCAGTTGGCTGAGCACATTAAAGAAGTGGGATCAAACCCCGTCACAATTGTGCTCTTTGATGATGTGACTGCTGAGTTGACGGTCGAAGTGATCGCTCAATAGCGAATTCCATGACGACGATAATCCGTAAAGGCTTTCTCGTCGCCTTTGTTGGTTTGTTGGCGTTTCTTACATTCGGTGTGTTCTTCGGTTCGTCGAGCGCGCCCGTGAAAGCCGCAACAACGAATCCGGCAGCACAGAATTCGAGGAACCAGCACGCTTCGGTTCTTCCCACTCAAGGGATGATTCCAAGGGGGACGCTCTACAAGGTGAATTCGGTTCCCGCAGGGGCTGAGGTGGTCTATTACGGTATCGAGCCAATCCAGGCGTACAAGATTTCGCTCACCGATGACACCTGGGATTTGAATTTCTATATGTGGTACCGCTGGAAGGGTCCCTTCGACCCGGTTGGGACAACCACGTTTGATAATTCGAGCAGCGCGTCAACGAACTATTCGGTGACGTACTCGTATACCAACGCAGCAGGCCAAGAACAACCCATCACCCTCTCGAATGGCTATCACTATCAGTTGATGTACATTCAGGCCGGTTTCTCCAACGACTTTAATTTGACGAGATACCCCCTCGATAATCAAGAACTCGAAATTCGGTTTGAATCGACGACCTACGCGTTTAATCAATTGGTTTTTGAACCCGACCCCAGTGCTGGTAAAGATACGGGATTCGGTGTGGCGGACTGGAATACACAGGGCACTTCATATCGTTCCTATATGAAGCACTACTCAACGACTTTTGGCAACAGTGACAGCGGTACACAATTCCAGGACTGGTCGTTGGGGACCTACACGATTTCGATTCAACGACCATTAAGCCACTTTTTGGCAAAGTTATTGTTACCGCTGATCATTGCCATGGCTGCGTCAATCATGGTGCTCTTGCTCAAATCTGAACATGAGATCTCTCGCTTAGCAATCTCTGGAACCGGCCTTCTCACATTAATTTTCTTGCAGCAAGGTTATTCAGCGGACCTTCCTCCCACCGTCCCTCTTGTCATGATGGACAAGTTTTATGCCTTGGGTTATCTCGTTGTGCTCTTTACCTTTGGTCGCATTATTTGGGAAACGACACAGGTGTTTCACCACAAACGAGCTGCGGAAAACTTCATTTTGGTTGACCGGGTCTTGGCCGGTGTGTTGGCTGTGATCTTCCTTGGTGGAATCGCCGCGCTGATTCTGTTCTAGAGCGCTCGTCGAAGCTTGGCAACGGTTGTTAGGCCTTGATGATCTTTGCTACTAAAACAATCAGGACGATCAGCGCAAGTGAAACCTGCACCATCATGATGGCTCGGCCAATACGTGAGCGGATTGCTTCGGTCGTTGGCCCAAAGGTTGAGTTGGCGAAAAATGCCAAAATCAAATAGTCGAACCACATCGGTGGACTGTCGGGGTGTTGGGTGTTTTCGGGAAAGTCGATTGCTCCACCGGGGAGAAGCGTGTCAGCGACCTCATACCAAAGGGAGAAAATCAAGGTGATCGACAAGAAGGTTAAGCAGAGATCACCAATCAATCCACTCTGACTCACACTGTCCAAGCGATGCGTGAAGATCATTTCGAGAATGTTCAAAAGAATATTGATTGATGCAACACTGAGATACGTCACTATCATTACCGAGGCAAACCGCGGTGTTTTTGTTCTGGCGATCACCAGCGTGATGATGGCGAGGATCAGCATGACGAGAAAGAAGGCATTGGCGATTCGGCTGACGATGCTTACTATTTCGCCGAAACCATTTCCGATGGGGAACGAGAAATCTAGGCGCTGCGTCAACAGCAAGTTCACGGCTTGAATGAGTGCCATGACGGCAATAAAAGAGAGCAGGTGGATATCGTGTCCGCGATGAGCGACGTCCGAAATGTCCTCGCTCCCGCCAATGGGATCACTCAGGTGGTGGGGTTCTGGATCGAGACTCTCTGGGGAATTCATAGGTTGTATCCTTTGAATGGAACGAGATCCGCAGGAGGACCTCTCGAAAGCCTAGAGTTTCGGAGTCTCGAGCGCGAGAACGCTGTCATCCACTGAACTGTTACACCCCAGCGACAAACTAGTCCTGTGGACAAAATCACGGGTTACCCACAGGGTTCTCCCCACCAATTACACGGCTTAGGGGTCTATCGCTCCCCAGGCCATTGCGACGACAGTTGAGTCCTGATGGTCCAAGCATTTGACACACCGCGCCCACGACGCCTCCACCCGGCTCCTTCGGGACCGCGTGTACCACCACACGACCTTGACGCAGAAGAGTCCCTTCTCGGATCGATGCTTCTCAGCACAGATGCAATTTCCCTTGCGTTAGAGGTCTGCAGCGCCGATGACTTTTATAAGCCCACACACGGGAACCTTTTTGCTGCAATTTCTCATCTCTACGAAAAAGGTGAACCGGTTGATGCGGTAACCGTGACCGACGAACTACGTCGGACGCTTGACGCAGATCTTGTTGGCGACCCAACAGACTTAGTGGCACTCCAGAGTGCAACGCCGTCGGTGGCCAACGCGCAGCATTACGCCACAATTGTGAGTGAACTCGCACTATTGCGCCGCATGGTGGTTGTCGCTGGAGAGATCTCAGACATTGCGTACTCGGCGCCGACCGATGTCGTTGGCGCGGTTGATGAAGCCGAGCAGAAGATGATGGAAATCTCCGATCGGCGCAGCGCTGACTCTCTTGCCCGACTGGACGACTTGTTGATGGCAAGTTTTGAGCGCATCGAAGAATTGGCGAATCGTAAAGAGACAATGACTGGTACGGCAACGGGTTATACCGACCTGGACAAGTTGCTGGCGGGACTGCAGCCGGCGTCGTTGACCATTGTTGGTGCACGTCCTTCAATGGGTAAGACAAGTTTTGCACTTGGGATGTTGACGCACATTGGTGCAATCGACAACAAGCCCGCTCTGATGTTCTCACTGGAAATGAGTCACCTCGAGCTCACCCAGCGTCTGCTGGCCTCAGAAGCACGGGTCGACTCAAAACGTATGCAGACCGGCCAACTCTCGGAGTCGGACTGGAAGAAGGTGTCCAGTGCCTTGACACGCCTCTCGGATTCGCCGATCTATATCGACGACAACCCGCACCTGACGATTATGGATATTCGAGCCCGAGCTCGTCGTCTGAAAAAACAGCACGGTGAACTCGGCATCGTCATCATTGACTATCTGCAGTTGATGAGTTCGCGGTCGAATGCTGAGAACCGTCAAGTAGAGGTCGCTGAGATGAGCCGTGGACTGAAAATCTTGGCCCGTGAATTGAATGCACCCGTCGTTGCGCTCTCTCAGCTCTCTCGAGGTCTTGAGGCTCGCCAGGATAAGCGGCCAATGCTTTCGGACCTTCGTGAATCAGGATCCCTTGAACAAGACGCTGACGTGGTGGCATTTCTTTACCGAGAAGAGGTTTACGACTCGGAAGCTCCGCCGGACCGTCGGGGAATGGCGGAGGTGATTATTTCAAAGCACCGAAATGGACCTGTAGGCACCGTGGAGCTGGCGTGGCTTGGTCAGTATGCGCGCTTCGACAATATGGGAAGGAATCTGTAATGCCTGAGTTTGATGAGACCTTTGATCTCAATCCACTTTTTTCACGTCCAGGAGAGATGGAAAAAAAGATGAAGTTCAGTCTTGAAAACGGCGCTATGTCGCCTGAGACCGCGTACCAGATTGTGCACGATGAAGCCATGCTTGATGGAAATGCGCGCCTGAACCTCGCCACTTTCGTCACGACGTGGATGGATCCCTTGGCCACCAAGCTTTACGCGGAGACGGTCGACAAGAACATGATCGACAAGGATGAGTACCCGGCAACCGCGGCGATTGAACAGCGATGTTGGACGATTCTGGCCGACCTCTGGAATGCTCCTAATCCTCAGCACACGATTGGAACGTCCACGATCGGCTCTTCTGAGGCCTGCATGCTTGGTGGACTTGCGCTAAAGCGTCGTTGGTCCAATGAACGTAAAGCCGCTGGGAAGTCCACTGAAGCTCCCAATATCGTGATGAGCTCTGCGGTCCAAGTCTGTTGGGAAAAGTTTGCCAACTATTTTGAAGTTGAAGCCCGCTATGTTCCCGTCACCGAAGAGCACCAAACCCTTGATAGCGAAAACATCAAGGATTATGTCGATGAAAACACCATCGGCGTGGTGGCCATCCTCGGCGTGACCTATACCGGTATGTATGAACCCGTCGCCGAGATCGCTGCCGCGTTGGACGAGATCGAACAAGAAAAAGGATTCAATGTTCCGATACACGTTGATGGGGCGTCGGGAGCGTTCATCGCTCCCTTTCTCCAGCCTGATTTAGTTTGGGACTTCCGGCTTGAGCGGGTGCACTCAATTAGCACCAGTGGACACAAATACGGCCTGGTCTATCCAGGAATTGGCTGGGTAGTTTGGCGCGAGGAAAAAGATCTTCCCGAAGACCTCATCTTTAAAGTGTCCTACTTGGGTGGCGAAATGCCAACCCTGGCGTTGAACTTTTCCCGGCCAGGAGCTCAGGTGCTTCTTCAGTACTACATGTTCCTTCGCTTGGGTCGCCAGGGTTACACCGAAGTACAACGTTCTTCTCAGGATGTTGCGAACTACCTTGCAGAAGAGATCGGGAAACTGGGCCCATTTGAACTTTGGAGTCCGACGACGGATATTCCTGTTTTCGCGTGGCGACTCAAAAAGGCTTACACCGAGAAGTGGGATCTTTATGACTTGAGCAACCAACTGCGCCAACATGGTTGGCTCGTTCCCGCATACCCGATGCCGGACAACTTGGCCGACATGACTGTTCAGCGGATTGTGGTGAAAAACGGATTGTCAATGAGCTTGGCGGGAATCCTTCTTGAAAAAATACGCGAAGCTGTCGCCTACTTAGATGGCCTCGAGGGACCACTGCCCAAGGAAGGTCGCGTCACTGCGTCCTATTCACACTGACGCTTCGGCACTCCTTCTTGAGAGAGCCAGTGACGGCTTAGTGGCTGATCATTTGGGTTGCATGCGGATGCCTGCGTCAATACGAATCGACTCGGCATTGATGTAGCTGTTCGCTAAGAGTTCAACGGCCAGGGTTGCAAACTCTTCGCTTCGGCCTAAACGCTTTGGGAACAACACGCCTGTTCCAAGACGAGCCTTGAACTCTTCGCTGGCTTCACCTTGACCGTAGATGGGGGTGTCGATAAGTCCCGGAAGAATACAGTTGGCGCGTACGCCAATCGCTGAAAGGTCTCGAGCTAACGGCAAGGTCAGACCGACGACGCCACCCTTTGATGATGCGTAGGCAACTTGGCCAGTCTGGCCGTCTTCGGCGGCGACCGAAGCGGTGTTCACAATTGCACCACGTGAGCCGTCCTCGTCTGGCGTGTTGTGGCTCATCGCTGTTGCGGCCAAGCGACAAACGTTGAACGTTCCCACCAAGTTGATTTCGATCACCTTGCGGTAGACATCAAGATCATGGGCACTTGCGTACTCGCCGTCTTTTCCGATAGCGCGTGACGCCCAACCGACACCAGCACAGTTCACAACGCTAAAGAGGGGTGCCGCAGCAGTGGCTGCGTTAATTGCCTCGATCACTTGTTCGGTGTTCGTCACGTCGGTGTGAACAAAGGTGCCCTTGATCTCTTTCGCTAGTGCATTTCCAGCATCATCATTGAGGTCAGCGATCACTGCATGGACGCCCCGATTCGCCAATACTCGTGCGGTTGCCTCACCGAGTCCTGATGCTCCACCGGTGATAATTGCTGATGTTCCTTTTAACTCCATGATGGTGTTCCTTCCTTGGGACTCTTCCACTTGTCGTGAGAAAGTCATATGAGACAGATTCCGAATTTGCGTCTCTTAACTTACCCTTGAATCAGGGGAGTGATTTGAGCCCTAGCGTGGGGCCATGGCTTCCCGCTATGACGCAGAGATCGATGACCTCTCTGGACTCCTCGGAGATCTCCCTGCCTATCGCTCTCGTCAGGTCTTTGAGGGTCTCCACAAGAATCTGGCGAGCCCCCAAGAGATGACGAATCTGCCACAAGATCTGCGGGATCTTTTGGAGACAGCGCTCCCGTCAGCGCTTCGAGAAGTCGAAAAAACCGTGACGGACGACGGCGAGACCACGAAGTGGGCGTTTGCCCTTGATGAGAAAAGCGCTATTGAAACTGTCCTGATGAACTATCGCCAGCGCGTGACCGTCTGTGTGTCAACCCAGGCGGGCTGTGCCATGGGGTGCACGTTTTGTGCGACCGGACAGGGTGGGTTCTTTCGCCACCTCACGGTGGGCGAAATCGTCGAGCAGTACATCGTGGCTGCTCGAGAAGCACAGCCTCGACGGGTGACCAACATTGTCTTTATGGGAATGGGCGAACCCATGGCGAACTACGACAACATGATGGCGGCAGTGAATCGCCTTCATCACGCCATCGGCATCTCGGCACGCAAGATCACCATCTCGACTGTTGGGATTGTGCCAGGAATTCGCCGGCTCACCCAAGAACCCTTGCAGTTGAACTTGGCGGTTTCGCTCCACAGCGCAAATGATGTGCGACGCAATGAGCTCGTTCCGATGAACAAGCGCTATCCCCTGTCAGCGTTAGGTGACGCGTGCATGGAGTACGTGGAAACGACGAATCGCCGCCTTTCGTTTGAGTGGGCCTTGATCGACGGGGTGAACGACACCGATCGTGACATCAAAGAGCTTGTGGCCTATGCCCGACCGTTGAAAGCACACGTCAATCTGATTCCCTTAAACCCCACCCCGGGATACTTGGTGAGAGGAACATCTAAAGAACGCGTCCAAGAGTTCTTTTCAGCGCTGAATGAACAGGGAATCATGACAACAGTGCGCAACACTCGAGGATCAGAGATTGCAGCGGCCTGTGGACAACTCGCCGTCCCGGTCTCATTTTCTCGTCCTCCCGTCTAGGAATCCCCTTTGTGGGTCTAGGGGGATCGGCTTAAGGATCTCCGCCACTGAAGTCCCAGAAAGCGCCTCGGAAATTCTCTAAGAAGTTGACTAGATTGATATTCTCTCCTGCGCAACTGCGGGCGAAGAATAAAGGGGGAATAAAATGACGTTTGCGATTCCTGGTTCCAAAGAGAGCCCTGTTCAGTACAAAGCGAAATATGACAACTTTATTGGGGGCAAGTGGATGCCGCCAAAAGCTGGAAGGTACTTTGACAATATTTCGCCAGTAACAGGCGAGCCCTATTGCCAAGTTGCGCAGTCAGATGCCTCGGATATTGAAGCAGCGTTAGATGCAGCACACGCAGCAAAAGACGCCTGGGGCCAGACGAGTGCAACGGAGCGGTCGAATATCTTATTAAAGATCGCCGACATTATGGAAACGAACCTTGAGTACTTGGCCATCGCCGAGTGCTGGGAGAACGGCAAAGCAGTTCGTGAAACAATCAACGCGGACCTTCCCTTGGCGGTCGATCACTTCCGCTATTTTGCCGGGGCGATACGCGCGCAAGAAGGCGGTATTAGCGAAATTGATCACGATACCGTTGCGTATCACTTCCACGAGCCACTGGGTGTTGTGGGACAGATCATTCCGTGGAACTTTCCCATCTTGATGGCAGTATGGAAACTCGCCCCTGCCTTAGCAGCAGGAAACTGCGTCATCCTGAAGCCAGCCGAACAGACACCTGTATCGATTTTGTTGTTGGTGGAGCTGATCCAAGACCTGCTTCCCGCAGGTGTCTTGAACGTGGTGAATGGATTTGGTGTCGAAGCGGGGAAACCCCTTGCATCAAGCCCCCGTATCGCCAAAATTGCCTTCACTGGTGAAACCACGACCGGCCGCTTGATCATGCAGTACGCGTCGGAAAACTTAATTCCGGTCACGTTGGAGCTTGGTGGAAAGAGCCCCAACGTCTTCATGGAAGACGTCATGGACGAAGATGATGCCTTCCTTGATAAGGCAATCGAAGGACTTGTTCTGTTCGCCTTGAACCAAGGTGAAGTCTGCACATGCCCTTCGCGTGCCCTGATCCAAGAATCGATTTACGAGAAGTTCATGGAGAAGTGCCTCGCTCGTGTAGCGGCCATCACAAGTGGTTCGCCGTTGGACCCCAATACGATGATGGGTGCGCAAGCTTCGAACGACCAGTTCGAGAAGATCATGAGCTACATCGAGATCGGCAAGGCGGAAGGTGCCGAGATCTTGATTGGTGGAGGAAAGCGAGTTGTTGAAGGCTTCGAGGGTGGTTACTACGTTGAACCAACGGTCTTCAAGGGCAGTAACTCGATGCGGATTTTCCAAGAGGAGATCTTCGGTCCTGTTTTGGCGGTGACGACCTTTAAAGATGAAGCCGAAGCGCTAGCGATTGCTAACGACACTCTTTATGGCCTTGGGGCTGGCGTGTGGACCCGCGACGGCAGCACGGCATACCGTTTGGGTCGTGGTATCCAAGCCGGACGTGTCTGGACGAACTGCTACCACGCGTACCCTGCACACGCAGCATTTGGTGGATATAAGAACTCTGGCATTGGTCGTGAGAACCACAAGATGATGCTCGATCACTACCAGCAGACCAAGAACCTCCTTGTGAGCTACAGCCCGAACAAGTTAGGGTTCTTTTAAAAACGACTACCGGTGTCGCGTTGCGGAGGAGATCTGGTCTCCTCCGCATGGCGCATGGCGAGAAGGAGCGGAGATCGTGACCGTAAAGCGAGTCGAGACGACAAAAACCGCCGATACCCTTTTGAATCAACTCGTTGAAAAGTATGGGGCGCTGATGTTCCATCAGTCCGGCGGTTGTTGTGATGGAAGTTCGCCAATGTGTTATCCAATCGGAGACTTTAAAGTCGGCCAACGCGACGTCTTCCTCGGCTATGTCGGTGATACCAATATTCCCTTCTACATCGGCGGTGATCAATTTGAATATTGGAAGCACACGGCATTGGTCATTGACGTCGTTCCCGGGCGCGGGAGCGGATTTTCAGTAGAAGCCCCTGAGGGGGTTCGCTTTCTTACTGTTTCGCGGGTGTTTAGCGACGATGAAGTTGCTGAACTAGAACACCAAGGACCAGTCCTCACCGGACCACAGCCAGGTCTTTAGGTCACCATCAACCTTCGTCAGTAGCCTCTTTGGTGATCTGCGGGCCGGGATTCGTCGCCGTTCTCCAAAATTCGGGAAGTATCTTGGCCAAGACGGCGGCCCCAATGAAACAAGCAAGCCCCCCAGAAACGACCGAGAATTCTGTACTGGTGACCGCAGCGACACCACCCGCTTCTAGGTCTCCAAGACGAGGGCCACCGGTGACGACGGCCATTTGAAACGACGAGAGTCGGCTTCGAAATGAGTCGGGTATTGATGTCTGAAGAATGGTGTTGCGCAAAACCGCTGAGATCACATCTGCCCATCCCGCTAGGGCTAAGAGCACGAGTGCGATCCACAAGGAAGTGGAAAAACCAAAGAGGGCAATCGCCACTCCCCAGGCCATGACGGCGATGACAACCGCACGTCCACGGTGGGTAATGTTTGCAACCCAACCCGTCGTTAACGCTCCGAGTAAACCGCCGACACCTACTGCTGAATAAAGCAGACCCAGGGTTCCCGTTCCTCCATGGAAGATCTCAAGCGCCATTGCCGGAAAGAGGGCTCGGGGCATGCCGAAGATCATGGCGTTGAGGTCAAGGAGATAGACACCCTGGATAATTTGTCGACCGCGAAGATAGCGGAAACCTTCAGCAATGGAGCCAAGACCAGCTTTTGTGGCTCCTGGCGTTGGTGGCAGCGGATCGAGAAAAAGCAACATGACGATGAAGAACACAAAACTGCTGCCATCGAGTGCGTAGGTCCACGCCAGTCCAGCCGTGCCAATCAGAATCCCGGCGATAGTAGGTCCGAGAATAATGGCGATTTGAAAACTCACTTGGTTAAACGAAAATGCCGCAACAAGATCCTTCGGCTTCACCAGCATAGGAATTGCCGCACTGCGCGCCGGGTTGGCAAACCCGGTGAGGCCAGCGGCGAGTGCACTGACAAGATAAAGAATCAACAGCGAGTACGAGCCGCTGAGGGCATTCCACGCCAATGCACCAGCAGCAAATGCTGAACAGAGTGATGCCCAAATCAACAACCATCGGCGATCAATAACATCTCCAACCGCGCCACCGATGAGCGAACCTGCAAGTAAGGGGATCAGTTGCGCCAAGCTAATAAGACCGACTTGGAGTGAAGAGTGGGTGAGGCGGTACATCTGATAGGGAATCGCCACCACCGTAAGCTGAGCGCCCAGGGTTGAGATCGATGAGCCAAAAAACAACAGACGGAATTGGCGGTTCTCCCGAATTGGAGTGAGGTCAACCATAAATCGGTTCGCCATGAAGCCAAGGTTAGAGACTTTTTACTTGATCGGTGGCCCGCTGCCGAGTTGATCTAACGTTTGGACATCATTGGTAACGAGAGGATTTTTACGATGAGCAGTCTTTACGCAGTGTTGCTTGGCGGAAGTGGCGGTCCTGGTCGGCTTTCAGAGGATCACGAAACAGTCTTTGTTGTTGCCGATGATGAGAAGGGTGCACGGGCTAGTGCTCGAAAAAAATGGTCGGGCTATGGAAAAGGTCACGTCGACGCCATTGAACTCTTGGAGTTCATCGATGGACATCGGATTTCACTGAGCGCCTCAGAAGAAACAACGGAGGGTTTCTTCTTTTCTTATAACGACATTCCTTTTGACGAAGAGGACGAGGATTAGGAGCGTAGCGATTCGAGCGCTTTGTCAGCGTGCGTCGTCATAGAGAGTTCTGACTGGATGATGTCCCGGATGGTTTGGTCCTGATTAATGACAAACGTGGCTCTCTTGGTCCGAAGAAAATCAACCTTCCGCTTTACGCCATAGGCCCTGGCCGCACTCCCGGAGGGATCAGCAAGAAGGGGGTAGTCAAAAGAGTGCTTGTCGGAAAACGCCGCCTGTTTCTCGACTGAGTCCATGGAGATCCCCACGCGCTGAGCCCCCAGTTCGGTGAATTCAGCCTTCAGATCACGGAAATAACAACTTTCCTTGGTGCACCCCGTGGTCATCGCTGCGGGATAAAAGAAGAGCACCACAGGGCCGTCGACCAAAAGTTCATGGAGTGATCTCACGACGCCGGTTTGATCGGGAAGTGAAAAGTCAGGTGCGGTGTCGCCAATGTTCATGGCTAAAGCGTATCGGGAAGTCGACGGCTTTGCTTAGGCGTCGAATCGAAAACCCACGCCCCGAATAGTGAGGATGTGGTGGGGGTTGGCTGGATCATCTTCAATCTTGCGACGAAGTCGTTTGATATGCGTATCGAGCGTTCGCGAATCCAAAAGATCTTGGCCCCACCAAATGGCGTCAATACAGGCATCACGCGTGACCACTGCTCCAGCGTGCGTCACCAAGAGCCAGAGAAGATCAAACTCTTTTCGTGAAAGTTCAATGGCGTTACCGTTGACCCGTGCTTCTCGTCGTGACGAATCAAGTCGAACAGGTCCAGCACTGATGACGTCGTCGCTCACGCCTTCAGGAGCAGCGCGCCGAAGGACAGCACGCATGCGTGCCAGGAGCTCTCTGAATCGATAGGGCTTGGCCACGTAGTCTGATGCACCAAGCTCGAGACCAAGGACCACGTCGACCTCTGTCGTTCGTGCTGACACCATGATGATGGGAACCGATGAGGTCGTTCTGATCTCTCGACAAATCTCGATTCCTGATTGATCAGGCAACATCACATCCAAAAGAATCAGATCTGGTTGGTGTTCGGCAAAGAGTGCCAACGCTTCATGGCCGTCACCAGCCGTGAGAACGATAAAGCCTTCATTGGAAAGCCCAGACGACAAAGCATCTCGGTACGACTCTTCGTCATCGACAACCAATACCACTGGGGATTGATGTGCAGGAGCCGGTGGTGGTGAAGGTGCAGGAGTCATCGAGAGATAGGTCGTCATTTCAGGACTGATCGGCCAACTTGTTGTAGTGACCGATGCGAGCATCGAGGTGACCCGTGACCTCGGGGGAGAGTTGGCGGGGTCACCTCGTTGGGGCAGTGCGCGCGGGGGGTTGCGGACACTGCCATTCGCCGAAACACAATGTTTCCGGCGACGAACAAGGGTGATACTGGGTGATTCATTCTCTGTTGATGGGAAATCTTCACCTCTTAGAATCTAGGAAGGTCAGGTAATCCCACGGCGATAGATGGGTAAACCGCGGGTTATCGCTGTATGAAATCTCGATCTTGCGGGGAACAGGCCAAAGAGCGGAGAATGCAGGTCTACGCTTCACAAAGATAAAAAGGAGAGGGCAATGGCTGAAGAAACCCCAGCAATGGGAAACGGGATTAATCAACGGGCCCAGATCAAAATGTCCGACGCTGAAGTAGAGGAATTTCTCAATGAGCGTCGGCCTATGACGATGTGCACCTTGAATCACGATGGATCGATTCACGCCGTTGCCATGTGGTACGGATTCGTCGACGGCTGTATCGCTGTGGAGACGAAAGCAAAGTCTCAAAAGGCTCGGAACATCTTGCGAAATGCCACCATGACGTGCATGTTCGAAGACGGAGACGGTTACGAAGAACTGAGGGGTGTTGAACTCGTTGGAAAAGCGGAAATTGTCGAAGACCCCGAGAAGATCTTCGAACTTGGTGTGAGCGTGTTCTCTCGTTACTACGGCGAGTACAACGATGAGATGAAGCCCTTTGTTGAAGTAATGCTGAACAAGCGGATCGTGATCAAATTGAATGTTGATCGAACTGTGACCTGGGATCACCGAAAACTCGGCCTCCCTCCGATGGGCTAAAGAACGTTCCCGATGGAATTTGAGATTTCCGAATCAATCGGCGCGTCTTTCGCGCAAATCACTGCGGCACTCAAGAATCCTGATTACTACTCGCATCTGGCAACACTGGGATCAGAGAACGTCAGTCCACCCGAACTTCTCGAGGTGAAGGAGAGCAACGGATCACTCAAGCTTGAAGTTCGCTACGCATTTGCTGGCACGGTGTCGGGCGCCGCGGCAATGGCCATCGACGCGGAGAAACTGACCTGGGTGATCATGACGGATCTTGATCTGGCGGCAAAGTCGGCGGTACTTGATGTCCTTCCTGACCACTATGGCGACCTGCTTACCTGTGATGCAGCGGTTTCTTTTGCTGAATCAGAGAATGGAACCGTGGAAACCTTCGACGGGACGTTGAAGGTCCACGTGCCATTCTTTGGGAGTACCGTTGAGGAAGCAATTCTTAAAGGCTTGCAAGCACATGTTGCGATGGAAGCTGCAGCGCTGACATCGTTTTGTACTCCATAGAAAGGATCCCACCATGGTTACGCTCACCAAGGAAGAGGACGTTTTCATTCTTGACCTCGGGAACGATGAAAATCGATTCACCCCAGACTGGATTGCCGGCGTCTCATCAGCCCTCACCGAGGTAGCTCAAGCCAGCGGTCCTCGTGCTCTCGTAACGCGAGGAGAGGGAAAATTCTGGTCGAATGGATTAGATCTTGACTGGCTGATCGCCAACCGTGATCAAACCCTTCCCTATATCTCTTCGGTGCAGAACCTCCTCATCCAGTGTCTTGAACTTCCTGTTTATTCGATTGCGGTGCTCCAAGGGCACTGTTTTGCCGCCGGGGCTCTCCTGGCCTTGAGCCACGACACGAGAGCAATGCGGAGCGATCGTGGGTTTTTCTGTCTCCCTGAAGTTGACCTTGGGATTCCCTTCACTCCCGGAATGTCGATGCTCATTCAGGGCAAGCTTTCAAAGCGTGCGGCCCACGAATCAATGACGACGGGTCGCCGCTACGGCGGCGAGCACGCGCTTGAATTCGGCATCGCCGATTGGATTGCGGGCGAAGAGGACCTTGTGACGCGAGCCATGGAACAAGCAGCACCGTTGGCAGCAAAAGCAGGACCGACGCTGGCGGCGATTCGTTCTCGTATGTACGCTGACGCGATCGCATCACTCCGCAGTGACGCAGGGCTACAGATTCCCGAATGATCCCGCTCTCTCTGTTGGATCTCGCCACCGTCGTGACGGGTGGGACACCAAGCCAAGCCCTTGAAGAGACCACCGAGATGGCCAATCTTGCTGAGCGTCTAGGGATGACACGCCTTTGGGTAGCTGAACATCACGGCATGGAGGGTATCGCCAGCTCGGCGCCGGCAGTCTTGATCGCCCACCTGGCGGCTGCGACCACGACCTTGCGTGTTGGCTCTGGCGGCGTGATGTTGCCAAACCATGCACCCCTTGTTGTGGCTGAGCAGTTCGGCACGCTTGAAGCTCTCCATCCCCACCGCATCGATCTCGGTATTGGTCGAGCCCCTGGAACAGATCTCAGAACGGCCCGAGCATTGGGGAGAGGAAATGCTAATCATTTCCCCGATCAGCTCGTCGAACTTCTTGGCTACTTCACCGGCGCATCAGAACAGTTAGCAATGCCGGGTCGAGGTTCGATGCCCGAGATCTGGCTCCTGGGTTCGAGCACGTTTAGTGCTCAGCTAGCGGGAATGCTGGGGCTCCCCTTTGGCTTTGCTTATCACTTCAGTCCCGAGCCTCTTGATGAAGCGGTGGCACTCTATCGATCCATGTTTAAACCTTCGGCGGTACTCGCAGAACCAAAAGTATTGGTCGTGGTATCAGTGCTGTGTGCACCGACAACCGAGGAAGCAGAGTTTCTCGCCGGCTCAGGTCGCCTCGGTATGTTGCTGCTTCGCCAAGGCCGACCGACGACGTTGCCGAGTCCACAAGATGCCGCAACCTACTCATATAGCGAGAGCGAACGCGCCGAGATTCACCATGCGTCAGCGAGCCATCTCGTGGGTGATCCTGATCTTGTGGCCAAAGGGTTACAGCAACTAGTTGAACGAACACAAGCCGATGAGATCATGCTTAACACCCGAGTCTTTGGACTCGCTGAGCGAAGACGTTCGGTTGAATTAACGGTCGCTGCCTGGGAGCAGCAAGGTGCGGCTCAGTTGGAATCAGTGAGAGGGTAGGGCACTATGGATTACGGAACAATTGACTTTGACTATGCGGCCTATCTTTCGAGTCGACCTGCAGAAGAAGACGGACCCGTTTGGATGGTCAACTTTATGCGGTATCGAAAAGTAGCGGCTTACCAAGATGGTGGCACCGAGATCTCAGGGAAAGAAGCTGATGATCGCTACGCCCCAGTGAAAGTGCTCAGAGAGATCGGCGCTGACGTGGCCTTCTTCGGTGACGTTGTCGACGAGAGTGACTGGGATCGGATGGCGATCATTCGCTATCCAACGCGGGCGGCGTTTATTGACATGCAGTCTCGTCAAGACTTCAAAGAACAAAAAGTCCACAAAGACGCTGGGATGGAGTTCACCATCATCATGGGTGGAATTCCCGCCGAGACAAATGAGACATCACGTGACGAAAGTGGCGTCGTGACCTTCATTGGCATCCCGAAGGGGTCGGCGTATCCTGACTCTCTTGGGGGTGCTGTGAAGTTTGAAGTGGAGGGCACAATCATTGGCGACGAGCGCCGATGGGGCTACCTCGCCGTTCTCTATAGCGACAGCGCTCCTGAGGACCTTCCCGAAGGATCGATGGTTGTGGCATCGACGTCACAGATTGACGGCATCGCCTCTCTTCTTGGCTTGTAAGGCTGTCGGGGTATCCCCGTTGCGTTAGATGCGCTCGATGATGATGGCAGGTGCCATGCCACCGGCCGCACACATGGTGATTAAACCGAAGCGCTTGTCTTGGCGTTCGAGCTCGTCGAGTGCGGTGCCAATGAGCATGGCGCCCGTTGCACCAATGGGGTGACCCAGTGCGATTGCGCCACCGTTGACATTGATCTTTTCGCGATCAATGCCAAGGTCACGGATGAACTTCTCCGTCACGACAGCGAATGCTTCATTGACTTCGAAGATGTCGATTTGATCGATTGTCATGCCTGCCTTCGCCAGAACTTTCTTGGCTGCGGGGACCGGACCATTAAGCATCAAGGTCGGGTCATCGCCCATGTTTGCGGTCGCGACAACGCGTGCACGCGCTTTCAGGCCGTGTGCTGATGCGTACTCAGGACTGGTGATCAAAATTGCAGCAGCCCCATCGACGACGCCTGAAGAGTTTCCTGCGTGATGGACACCTTCGAACTCCAGGTCGGGGAACTTCTGGAGGATCATTTTACGGAACGTCGTTCCCTTGTCGTCGAGTTCATAGTCAGCAATTGCACCAAATGATGGGGCAAGTCCCGATAACTTCTCGAACGTGGTTCCCGCTCGGGGGTATTCCTCTCTATCCAAGAGAAGCGTTCCATCGGTGTCGTAGACGGGAATCAAACTCTTTTCAAAGCGACCTTCTGCGATAGCGACTTCTGCTCGAGCCTGTGAGGTTGCAGAAAGTTGGTCAAGAGCTTCACGGGGGATTCCTTCGAGTGCCGCAATAGCGTCAGCGGCAACACCTTGGTTGGGCTGCGGGATAATGGCCCGCAGGTGTTCATTGCCACTATCAATAAAGAAGCCCATATTTCGGTTGTCGGCGTAGCACGACATCATCTCGGTTCCTCCAGCGATGACGACGTCTTCCATTCCCGACATCACCGACGCCGTAGCCAGGGTTGCCGTCGTGATGCCTGAACCACAAAAGCGGTCGAGAGTCATGCCGCTTGAGCGCACGTCGTAGCCAGCATCGAGTGCTGCCATACGACCCAAGTCGCCACCTTGCACGCCAGCCTGCATTGATGTTCCCCAAATGATGTCATCGACGTCAGCGGTTACCAAGTTATTACGCTCGGCGATGGCTTTGAGCACCGTCGATCCAAGAAGTTGCGGGTGCATGGCTGCAAGCGCACCTTTTCCTACTTTGCCGACCCCTCGTGGGGTTCGTACTGCGTCAATAATGAGTGCTTCTGGCATGGTGAGTCCTCTCTAATCAGACCCCAAACTTAGACGCTCCGCCCGGGCGGGGCGACGGCGTGAATGAATTCCAAAGAATTGTCAGCCAGTTCTTGGCTACTGCGCTGCCATTCCACCACCGAGCAATGCCGGCAAGCCGGTCGCGCGCATTCGTTTCAGCATGCGGTGCGACACCGGGGTGGCGTCGGGGTGAACGCCGCCGTTAGCGCTGACCACTGATTCCCAGTCTTTTTGGCGCTGTGCGAGGATTTCCGGGTTCTGAAGTTCAGCACAGTCGAGCCGGTCTCGATTGATATCAACCGTGATGGTGTCCCCGTCTTGGACGAAGGCAATGGGGCCTCCAAGAATCGCCTCGGGAGCGACGTGGCCAATCACGAGTCCAACGGAGCCTCCCGAGAATCGGGCATCCGTCATCAGCGCAATCGTAATGTTGCGTTTGCGACACAATGATGTGATCTTGGAGGTGGGATCCAACATCTCGGGCATACCGGGAGCGCCGCGAGGACCTTCGTAGCGAATGACCACCATGTCGTTGTCGGTGAAGTCATTGGGGCGTTCATCGAGCGCGTCAATGAGCGAGCGCTCGCTATTGAACACACGCGCTGTTCCGGTGAAGAGACCGTCAACAATGCCGCTTTCGACCCCAGCGAGTTTCAAGATCGCTCCGCCCTCAGGGGCGAGGTTCCCGGCAAGCAAACGCAATCCCCCCGTCTCTTTGAATGGCTGGCCAACCGAAAAGATGACGTCGTGATCTGGTGCGGGAGGAGCCAAGCGGGCAACTTGCTCGGCCAGTGTCTCACCGGTGCAGGTCAGAGCACTTCCGTCAAGGAAACCGGCGTGGAGAAGCTCTTGGACAATGGTGGGTAAGCCGCCGGCCCTATCCACATCGACCATCGAGTAGTCGCCGAAGGGGCGCATGTTGACAATGACGGGAAGGCGATGGGAAAGAGCGTTGAACTCCTCTTGGCTGAGCACGTCGTTCCAGAGATCAAGACCCGCTGCACGGGCAATTTCAACGCTGTGCAACATGACGTTGGTTGAACCCCCCATGGCCATCGCCACGGTGAGGGCATTTCTTAGTGCCGTGGGCGTGACGAGGTCACGCGGGCGAATGCCCCGATCAGACATCGTGACGAGACAGTCAACTAACTCATCAGGGAACTGCTCGATGCGTCGAGGGTCATCCGAGGAGGGAGCGATCATGTGAAGCGGCTCGAGGCCGAGGACACCAATAAAGGTCTGCATGGTGTTGTAGGTGAACATGCCCCCGCAACTCCCTTGACCGGGGCAGGCGTTTAACGTGACGTCGGCACGAGCCTCTTCATCAGGACTTGTGGCGAATTGAAAAGCCGTGACCAGATCAATGCGGTCACCCGTCTTTGGGTCATGGCCCGGGCGGATGGAACCATCCGACAGGATGACCGCCGGAAGGTTGTGCTCGAGAAGCGCGGCAACAGTTCCGACGGGGGGTTTGTCGCAGGCGACGACAGCAATGAGACCTTCAACTTGGTTGGCCGCGAGGTGTGTTGACGCGGCATCGTTCACAAGCTCTCGGCCAATAAGCGAGAAACGCATCTGTGACGTTCCATTGAGTTGGCCGTCGGAAACGCCAACGGTGAAGGCGGGAGCAATCAATCGGTTGGGACGGTTCTGCTCGTTGATTCGACGCGCCATCGCGTCTTGGACAGCGGCGACTTTGGCCTGAACACCTAAGTAGCACTGGCTGTCGCCGAGGTTTCCAAGAACCGCCCACACGGGGTCATAGATCTTGTTGACGTCTTGTCCGAGGAACTTCGCTGTTCCGACGCGCTGGACGTCACGTCCTGGATTGGAAGTGGCGCTCCCAATGGCACCGCGCACAACGACAGGAGTTGAGGAGTTTGAACCTTTGGCCATCCCACCAGTCTACGGCCTGCTTGGGCCGATTCCTCTCTAGGGGTTTGGCAGATGTTCCCCATGGCGATCACCCAACTCGCCATGACCGAGTTCAGCGACAACGGCGTCATCAGTCCACATGATGCACTGTCCAGTCGGTGTGGGCTTAGGTCAGTTTCCGCCAGACTTTCGAGCTACGGCCAGCATCTGCCAGCCCAGTGGCGTTTTCGTAAGGTTGGCTTTGAAGGCAAGCTTGAAGATCTTCGAGCCAATCGTTTGAAGGCGCGACGGCGCATCCGGTGAGGCCTCTAGTCCTTCGACAAAGCGCTGACCTTGGGCGATGATCGCCAGTTTGTAGAGATTAAAGAAGGGAAACCCTGCCGCCCACACACCCTCAGGCGAGAAGCCCGCGTCGACAAGGATTGAGCGAAGCCGTTTGGTGGTGAAGTGATCACGATGACCGATATGGCGGTCGAAAGCAGAACGTGGACCACCAGGGACTGTCACAACGATGAGTGCACCAGGTGCAAGGTGAAGCGCCGCATTGCGCAAAAGGGTGACTGGATCATCCACGTGCTCGAGAACCTCTGAACAGACGCCAAAGCGCGCATTTGTGGTCGGTGGGCTCGCTGGAGCGGTCAGAAGATCGCAGACTTGAAATTGAGCGTTCGAACCCGAAGCAGCCGCAGCGGCTTGGGCTCGGGCAACTCCCTCGGGGCTTTCCTCGAGTCCGAGGACGGAGGCATCGGCGAAACGATGTTGAAGGAGGAGCGCCATCTCCCCTTGACCAGCACCGAAGTCAACGATCACATCACCACTTTGTGGAGTGCCGATATGCGTGAGGACGAGATGATTTCGGTAGTCATTGGCTGGATTTTCTTCGAGGGCCACGCCGTAGGTCGTCCAGTGACGATCCCAATCATCTGAACCTACGTTCTTCGGCGGTACATCAGAATTCATTTTTTGACCCTAGTCGCCCTTGATCCTGGAGGAGTGGTTCAAGATGACTTCACGACATTTATTTTACTGGTGGGTACCCGCTAAGTTTGCGAAGACCCCTTGGAGCGGGTGACGGGAATCGAACCCGCGTTCTCAGCTTGGGAAGCTGATGTTCTGCCTCTGAACTACACCCGCAGGACTTTTACCCTACTTTTAATTTTGCGAACGTCATTATGGACGTCTGGAAATATCACTTGATCTATCAAATAGTCATATTTCCCTTGAATCCTGGGCAAGGTTTGTCAATGAGACAAAAAACCCTTATTTGACTCATTTTTTTGGACTCATTCCGTCTTGCTAATGGTTGTTAGGTGGTCTACGGTTCTCCTTCAGTAACTAATGCGCACGTGCGCACTGACATAGGGGGGGTTTATGCCCAGAGTAAGAAGTAAGAGAAGTTGGCATCGCGTCGCTTCCGCAGCAACTGCAGTCTTTATGACTGTGGGTGTGATCGGGGCATCAGGAGTCGCTGGAGCTACAACAGCTAAGGACGTTGGAAATGCTTCAGCAGGTTCCGCTGTTAACACGGCGAAGTCTCAAAAGCTTGTTGGGCCAAAGGGCACTGGTTTGACGCGAGGTATTTCCTCAAGTCAAATCAAGGTTGGTTGTGTCTACACTGCTGCGGACTTCGCGGGTTACGAGCAGGCCATTGGTGCTGCATTTTCAGCGATCAACGCAAAGGGTGGAGTGAACGGACGTAAGTTCTCACTCGTTCCTTGTCTTGATGATGCGAACAGCCCACAGACAAACCTGACGGATGCGCAGCAGTTGGTCAACCAGAACCAAGTGTTCTCGGTATTCACGCTTTCTGCGGACACGCTTCCCTCGACCACGACGTTCCTGAACAACAACCAGACACCAACCTTCGGTTGGGGATTTGACCCTGGGTTCTGTGGAAACAAGTGGGTATTTGGATTTACTGGATGTCTTGCTCCGGGAACGTTGCCAACAAGCAACGCATTCCACAACTCGTTCAGTAGTTCGATCGTCACGCCAATGGCGAAGTTAATGGCACCACTGACGGGAAAGCAGATCTCGTTCTGCCTCCAATCAGACACCTTGCCAGCATCGATCTCTGCGAACCATCAGGAAGCGACAATGATTTCTGCTCTTGGTTACAAAGTTGGTTTGAATGCGAACAACTTCCCAACATCGTCAACGGGTGTGAACCCAACGCCGTTTGTACAGGCAATTATTAACTCGGGTTGTAACATCACCTACCTGTCGTTGCCGTTCGCATCGATTGCCACCTTGTCGTACTCGCTTAAAGCAGCGGGCTACAAAGGCAAGATCATGGACTTCACCACCTACGTGCCTGGACTTCTTGGCTCGTCTGCAGCACTCGCTGGAGCTCTCGCTGGTGAATACATTAATGTTTCAACGGGCCCAACCCAAGAGGGTGGTGGAGCGTATGCGAACTCAGAGGTTGCAGCGCTGAAGGCAGCCGGTCAGCCGGCATTCCTTACCCTGGGCGGCATGATCGGCTACTCAGAAGCTCAGATGTTGATCCAGTTCGTGAAGGGTGCAGGCAAGACGCTGAACACCACAACGTTCCTGAGCGCAGCCAGCGGTAAAGTCGTCAGCTACTCGAACCAGCCCGGTCACGGCCCTGGTTTGATCAACTGGCCTGCTGGTCACTTTGTCTCGAGCGATGGTTCGTCCACCGTTCAAGTCGAAGGAACGAAGTACGTACCAAAGGACAGCTACGCGCAGTACCCGACGTACGTTTTTGGTAAGTAATTACCTTTCAGAAGTAGCGAGCGAGTAGTCGTGGGTCGGATCTAGGTCACCACCTAGGTCCGACCCACACTCGCAAGCAATCTGAAGACGAAGTATCGAAAGAGGGGGGGCACGTGGACCAGTTCATAGCTCTTATCGTCAGTGGAGCGGTCTCGGGCGCGATTTACTCGCTGGTGGCTTCTGGATTGACCCTGTCGTATACGGCGACAGGAATTTTTAATTTTTCTTACGGCGCGATTGCATTCTCATCGGCCTACATTTTTTACACACTCAATACCGGAATGCACTGGCCGGTCTGGATTTCAGCCGTTGCCGTCATCTTCGGCTTCGCGCCCATTCTTGGCATCATTCTCGATGTCGCCGTCTTTAAACCCTTAGCCCGTGCCACCGAGTCCGCAAAAATTATGGCGACGGTTGGTCTCTTGCTCGCCATCCCCGCGATGACGCAATGGATTCTTGATGAAATTATTGCCGTGACCCACTCCGGCGTTCCGAACTCTTCGGTCGTCCTCCAAACTGGACTTCCACCAGGCCTTGCGCCGATTCCCATTAAGTCGTGGACGCTCCCTTTCCACACCCCGCTGACATCAAACGGGCTCGTGGTGCTCATCGCTGCAGCCGTTTGTGCGGTGGCCCTTTGGCTTCTCCTGGGCAAAACGTCGCTCGGCCTTCAGATGCGTGCCGTGGTGGACCGCGATAGTTTGGCCCAGATTCGCGGTATTAATAACGCGAAGACGTCACGCTACGCGTGGATCTTCGGTTCGGTTCTTGCGGCACTCGCCGGTGTCGTTGGTGCACCGATTCTTGGAGCAATCTCCGTCAATGCATTCTTAACCGTCACCTTTATTGCATCAGCTGCCGCCGTCATTGGAGGCCTCAAGTCGATTCCGTGGGCTTTTGCGGGAGGGTTGATCCTTGGTGTGTTGCAGAGTTTGATTGCGGGATATATCCATACAGGATTGAACGGATTCTCAAACGCCGTTCCCTTTCTTGTCCTCTTGGGTGGATTGATCTTCTTTACGCGGGATCGATCACGCCGAGGTGGTTCAACGGCGGACGAAGTTCCGCCTCCGGACTATCTCAAGGGGATGCCCCAGTGGCGTAAAGGCCTTCCATGGATAGTCGCCGTTGCATTTTTGACGGTCTATGTCTGTTTCTTGGCGAACGACTTCTGGGCAGGAGTCATGGCCGAAGGATTAGCCCTCTCCATTATTTTCCTTTCCTTTACGGTGGTGACGGGAATGGGTGGCATGGTCTCGTTAGCCCAAGCAACGTTCTGTTCAATGGCAGGGCTCACGACGGGACTTTTGTTCACTCGCTATGGCATTCCATTCTTTCTCGCGTGCTTCATTGCGCTTGCGCTGACGGCACTCATTGGGGTGATCGTGGCATTGCCGGCTATTCGTCTGGGTGGCATTCCCTTGGCATTGGCCACGTTGGCTCTGGCGCTTCTCGGCGACAATGTGTTATTCCAATGGAACTTTTTGAATAACACCAGTAATGGCTGGACGATTCCCAGAATTGTGATTGGTCCGTTGAATCTCACGAGTAATCGTGTGATGGCCATGTCATTGTTGGTTGTTGCACTCTTAATTATGTTGCTCATTAATAACTTGAAGAAATCGCCGTGGGGCCGCAGCATTGCTGCGGTTCGATCGTCGGAGATTGCAGCGTCATCGTCAGGTGTTGCGCCGGTCCGGGTGAAATTAGCGTTGTTCGCAATCTCAGCCGTCATTGCTGGCTTGGGTGGAATATTCTTCACGTCGTATCAGATGAGTGCCGGGTCGTTCACGACGCCAGCGCTTGATGGACTGCTTTGGTTAGCCACAGTTGTGCTCTTTGGTATTCGCCGACCGGCAGCAGCGGTGTTGGCTGGTGTTGCGTCGTCGGCGACCAATATCATTCTTCAATCCGGATTCCACTGGTGGTCATGGGTCCCATCGTGGTTGAGCTGGAACGGGACGACATCCTCAGAGATTCCCCTTATCCTTTTCGGTCTTGGTGCGGTTGGGCTGTCTCGAAACCCTGACGGCTTTATCTCGCAGATGGCTGGACAAAACCACGCTCGTCGCGTGAAGCGAGCTGCGAAGAAGGCAGCCCTCGCTGCTGGACAGCCGACAGGGATTGTCTCGGCAACTCCTGAAGGTGTGGCCGCAATCTTGAGTGAAGAAGCTGGTATCGCGGCCCAAGTGGTCGAGACCGAAGGGCAACTTATTGGCTCAGGCACAGTGCATGGCGGCACCATTGGCGACACGGTGCCGTTAGATACTGATGCCGTTCTCTTGATTAAAGGTCTCCACGTCTCCTATGGTGACGTCGAAGTGATTCATGGGCTGACTTTTGCCATCGAACGCGGCAAAATCACCAGTCTCTTTGGCGTCAACGGCAGTGGGAAGTCGACCCTCTGTTCAACGATCTCTGGTCTTGTGAAACCTGGATCGGGATCTATTGAATTCGACGGGAACGACATTGTGAAGATGCCTGCGTATCGTCGAGCAGATCAAGGCGTGCTTGTCGCTCCTGAATCTCGAGGAATCTTCCCAGGTCTTAGTGTTGAAGAGAACCTGATGCTTCGATTGAATGCCGCAGAGCGCGACGAGGTCTATCAGCGATTCCCCCGTATTGGGGAGCGACGAAAGTTAATGGCCGGGAGTCTCTCTGGTGGTGAGCAGCAACTGCTTGCTCTTGCTCCGGTCTTGATTAAACCTCCGACGATACTTATTGCTGATGAACCCACGCTTGGCTTGGCACCACTTGTTATCGCAGAGTTGTTGACGCTCTTCCAGGAGTTGCGTGACCGTGGCACGACCATCTTGTTGGTAGAAGAGAAAGTTCGTGACGTGTTGTCGATTGCGGACAACGTTGCCTTCATTGAACTGGGCCATATCGTCTGGTCTGGTCCACGTGAAGACCTTGATGATGAGCGCCTTGTGAGTGCCTACCTTGGAGGAAAGTTGTCATGACCGACACCACACCATTCCCTTCATCTCAGACTTCTGATCCTGTCCTCAAGGCCGTGGGTGTCACGATGGCCTTCGGTGGGGTGCGCGCCCTCGACAATGTCGATGCATCGTTCTATCCCGGCGAACTCTGTGGCTTGATCGGTCCGAACGGAGCGGGCAAGACGACGTTGTTTGACTGCCTCTCGGGACTTCGTGAACCGACGTCAGGCAAAATTCACTATGAAGGCCACGACGTCACGTCGCGGTCGTCGACCTGGAGAGCTCGCCAGGGGATTCGCCGCACCTTCCAGCGTCAGCAAATCTTTGGTTGGCTGACTGTTGAAGACAATGTTCTCGTTGCCCTTGAGTGGGAGGGAGGGGGCGGAGGCTTGGTCGCTGATCTCCTTGCGCTTCCTACACGTCGCCGACGTGAACAGGCTCGGCGAGAGCGAGTCGATGAAGTTCTCGAACGATGTGGGCTCAATGAGCTCCGTTATGAAACGGCCGCCAACTTGCCCATTGGGCGTGCGCGTATGGTTGAACTTGCGCGAGCCGTTGTCTTCAAACCGACGGTGCTTCTCCTTGACGAGCCAACGTCAGGCCTTGAAGAGTTCGAAGTTGAGAACCTTGCACAAGTGGTGCGACGACTCTGTGTTGAAGAGAACTGTTCGGCGGTGTTAGTCGAACACGATGTGAACTTCGTCATGCGGAATTCCGATCGAGTTATCGCGTTGAACTTGGGATCTGTCATTGCTGAGGGTACGCCCGACCAGGTTCGGGAAAATGCCGCCGTGCGCAGCGCCTACCTCGGTTAAGGAATATTGCAGTGCTCGCTGATTTCCAAAGCGATGGAAACTGAAAAGCAAAAGAGGTAGGTTCTGAAATAGAACGTGTTCTCGTTTCGGTGACACAACAGGAGGTGAATGATGGCGAATCGACGAGATGAAATTTTATCCGCAGCGAAGGTTCTTTTCGGATCCCGCGGTGTTCGTAATACAACGATGCGCGATATCGCTGACGCCTGTGGTCTTCTTGCAGGGAGTCTTTATTCTCACTTCAAATCCAAGAACGAAATTGTTCAAATTATTTTGCTTCCTTTTTATGAGCGGCTTCTTCCGCTTCAACAAAAAATTGTTGAGTCTGAGGGAACGGGTGCTGAGCGCCTTGACCTGATGATTCGTAGCGTCTTCCCCGTCCTCTTTGAGTTCGGTGATGAGATGACCATTGTGCATTACAACTGGTTTGACTTCATGGGGGTTGACGAATTTGAACCCTTTAAGGCCGACAGTCGGAAAGCGCTGCAGTTTTGGTTTGATGTCGTCAGAGCCGGAATCGAAGACGGTTCGCTGCGACAAGAGATTGATCCAGAATTCGCTGTTCGGGCAATCACGAGTTCGCTTCACGGCGTTCTTGATCCCAAGCGTTACGAGTCGCTTCCCAGTCCAGTGTCTGAGACCGGATTCGAAGGCCTCGTTGATCAATTCGTCATGTTGATGATGTCGGGTTTGGGATCACTCAATGTGAATGATGAGCAGCACCATTCAAAGAGCCTCTCGACAAAGTAGGGGTATGGAACGCCATGAAGGGAAAATATTGTGAATGAGTTTGAGGGCAAGGCTGCCGTTGTCACGGGTGCTGCAAATGGGATCGGACGAGCAACGGCAAAAGAATTCGCGGCGCGTGGAACAAGTGTGTTGTTGACCGATGTTGATGAAGTCAACGGCCAAGAAGCGGTCGATGAGATTACCGCTGCCGGAGGAACGGCCTCGTTCCTCCGTGTTGACGTCTCATCGTCATCTGATGTGAAGGAGATGGTTGACACTGCGGTCACGCGCTATGGCCGCCTTGATTATGCCCACAACAATGCGGGCATCGTGGGTGGCAGCGCCACCATTCCTGAGATGTCAGAAGAGGTATGGGGACAAGGAATCGGCGTGATGTTGACGGGGGTCTTTCTCTGTCTCAAATACGAAATCCCTTTGATTGCCAAACAAGGTGGCGCCATTGTGAATACCTCCTCGGGAGCTGGCTTAATTGGCTTTCCGACCATGGCGAATTACGTCGCAGCCAAACACGGCGTGATTGGTCTCACCAAAACTGCTGCTTTGGAGAACGCTACGACGGGAGTGCGGATCAATTGCATTTGCCCGGGAACGGCACGGTCGAAGATGGTGAACGACTGGATTGGTGGCGACCCGGCGAAAGAAGCGGAAGTTGTCGGGATGCACCCTATCGGTCGTATCGCTGAAGCAGAAGAAATTGCTGCCTCGGTGCTGTGGCTCTGCTCATCGGAGTCCTCATTTATGGTCGGTCACGCATTGGTGATTGACGGCGGCTATTCGATTCAATAGTGACGATTGACCTCGCACCCTGGTTCCTTGGAACCGAGGCAGCAGGAGATCTTGCTGCACAGATGGGTGTGCCGCTTACCTTGGTGCCAACGGAAGTCTTTGATGAAGCCTGGTCACCAGGCAGAGATCTTGAAGCGTGGCGCGAAGGAGAAGTAAATGGTGAGCGCTATGACGTGGTCGTCGTAGCGCTCTTGGCGCCTGATCTCGTGGCACATTCACTCGCTGAGCTCACTGATGATGATTGGTATGCACAGTGTGAAGGGCCTTTTGCACAATGGTTCGCAGCCCTTACTGTTGCGACGGAGCGTTGCAACGACAGAGGGGTTGTCATTGCATTCTGTGATCGACCTGTTCCAAAAGACTCAGGGAATTGGGCACTCACCGCATGTGTGAGTGACGGTGTCGAATTGATGGTTCGTTCCCTCGCATTAATTCATGAAGCTCGAGGCGTTCGAGTGCACTTTGTCGGAACCCCAGCACGGATCGAAGGCAAATCTCACGCGCAAACAGCACTCCACGATCGATTTCTGATGCTGGTGAGCGGAGATGCTGCATCGATGCCTTCGACGGTCTTGTACGAAGGAGAGATGTAGGTGGTAGCGACGCCGACTCCAGTCGTGTTGGTCACTGGAGCCAGCGGTGGCGTGGGGCGAGGAATCGCGTTGTCCTGTGCGGCTGCGGGTTGGACGGTATGGGTCGCCGCTCGTCGCCAAAGCGAAGGTCAAGCAGTGGCGGATGAAGCCTCGGCGAGAGGCGGTCAGGGTCACTTCGTTCTTTGTGACACGGTGTCTCGCTCGTCAGTTCGTGAAGCGATTGCCACCATCGTGGATCACAGTGGCCGTCTTGACGGGGTGGTTCACAACGCCACAAGTGGTCTCTCTCCGACTCCGGTCCAGCCTGTGACCATGCCGATTGAAGACCTTCGTGATCACGTCGCTGTCTCGGTGCGGGGGTCGTTCTTTGTGGCCCAAGAAGCGCTTCCCCATCTGATTGCCTCAAAGGGGAGCATGGTGATGCTGACGTCGGAAGCGGGCTTCGAAGGCAAGATGCGCCTTGCACCCTATGCGGCAGTGAAAGGGGCAGTTCGGGGTCTCACGAGGGCCTGGGCTCGAGAGTGTGGCCACGACGGGGTGCGAGTCAATGCCATCGCCCCCTTGGCGACGACACCGGCCGTCGAGGAAGCTTTTGCCAAAGATCCGACAATGGCCGACCGCGTGCTTGGACGTCATCCCCTGGGGTATCTCGGGGATCCAGTCGACGATATCGGGCCGGTGGTCCGATTTTTGCTCTCATCAGATGCCCGCTATGTCACGGGGGTTACGATCATGGTTGACGGGGGAAATCGACCAATTAGTTAAATTGAAGATTCGATCAAGCCCGACGAGAGGCAAACTTGGCGAAGTCACTTGAGAGAATTAACTATCGGGTGGTCTTTGCTGTCTTGGTCGTCGGAGCCTGCGCCTATTCGATGATGCAGTCCTTGGTTACCCCTGTCCTGCCCACGATTCAGGAGCATTTCCACACCTCGCAAAGTACGGTCACCTGGGTGCTAACGGCATATCTTCTCTCGGCATCAGTCTTCACGCCCATCTTTGGTCGCATTGGCGACATGGTCGGCAAGGAACACATGTTGGTGGCAACGTTGATTGTGCTCGCACTCGGCACGATCCTTGCTGGTCTGGCGGGTTCGATCTGGGTCTTAGTTATTGCGCGCGCAATTCAAGGAGCTGGTGGAGCACTGCTCCCTCTCTCTTTCGGTATCGTGCGCGATGAGTTTCCCGATGTAAAAGTTGCAACGGGCGTGGGGATTATTGCGGCGATGACGGCAGTCGGTGGTGGTGCTGGCATCGTGTTGGCCGGTCCGATTGTGGACACCTTTGGTTACCATTGGTTGTTCTGGATCCCGTTGATACTGATCGTGATTTCCATAGTGAGCGCGTTTTTCTTTGTCCCTGAGTCACCCGTGCGCACCCCTGGAAAAATTGCCTGGTTGGGAGCGCTCACGCTCTCTGCCTGGTTAATTGCGCTCCTGATTGGGGTGAGCGAAGCACCGGCATGGGGATGGGGTTCCTCGAAAGTACTCGGGTTATTCGCGCTTGCAGCACTGTTTCTCGTGGTGTGGATTGTGGTGGAGAACCGATCGTCAGAGCCGCTCATTGACATGCGCATGATGCGGACGCGAGCCGTGTGGTCAAATAACCTGGTCGCTTTTTTGCTCGGGATTGGCATGTATGCAGCGCTCGCATTTATTCCTGAGTTTTTGCAGACGCCAAGATCCAATGGCTATGGATTTGGCGCGAGCATCACTGAATCGGGTCTCTACCTTGTTCCATTGACCATCATGATGTTTGTCTTTGGAATGTTCACCGGAAAGATCGCGGCCAAGATTGGTTCAAAGGTGGCCGTCATCATTGGCGGAGCGGCGTCGACCGTGGGTTACTTCGTCATTGCCTTCGCGCACGCGCAGCCCTGGGAATTGATCACAGCAAGCACATTGCTTGGCATCGGACTCGGACTTTCTTACACAGGGATGTCGGCTCTGATCGTGCACGCTGTTCCTCCTGAGCAGACTGGCGTGGCCAGCGGCATGAACGCGAACATCAGAACAATTGGAGGTGCCTTTGGCGCAGCAGTCATGTCGAGCATCGTCACCTCGACTCTGCTGAGTAATGGTCGGCCCGTTGAGTCGGGCTATACCCACGGTTTTGCCTTTCTTGGGGCGATGACGGTGTTGGCCACCTTGGCGGCATTTGTGATCCCGGGTGGCCCCGGGGTCTTCGGAAACAACGGGAAGCATCTCGAGAACGCCGAGTTGGCGATGATCCCGGGTGGCACCATCGCAGAGGCCTAAGGGCCTGGAATTTCCCTGAATTATGGGGTTTTCATCGTCGTCCCCGTCTGGAGAGCAGGCCGGACGGCATGGGAGGGCACCCCGATGCGGTGAAACTTCACAGATGGGCCTTTGTGCCACTATCGTCATGGCCGATGGTTCTCTCCGATAAATCAATCAAAGAAGCAATCGCCGCCGGCCGGATCCAGATCGATCCCTTGGGCGAATCTTGTATTCAACCCTCATCCGTTGACCTTCACGTTGATCAGTATTTTCGTGTCTTTCGTAATCACTCAGCGCGAGTCATTGACGTACGAGAAGATCAAGAAGAGTTAACAGAACTGGTGGACGTTGGACCTGATGTCCCGTTTATCTTGCATCCAGGGGAGTTTGTCTTAGGGTCAACGACCGAGCGCGTTGCCCTTGCCGATGACCTGGTTGCTCGTTTGGAGGGTAAGTCGTCTCTCGGGCGCCTTGGCCTCTTGATTCACTCAACGGCTGGGTTTGTTGATGCTGGCTGGGACGGCCACTTGACCCTGGAACTGTCAAATGTGGCCAATCTTCCTATTACGGTGTACCCAGGCATGAAGATTGGTCAGATCAGCTTCTTCGAAATGACGACAGCAGCTGAGCGGCCCTATGGTTCGTCAGGATTAGGGAGTAAGTATCGCGGACAGTGGGGTCCAACTCCAAGCCGCTATGCAGATAACTTCCGGAAAACGGAATAGTCGAGGCGTGACACGGGGTGTCACGACAGAAGAAGAGGAGCCAACGTGGTCGGTAGAATTGTTATCGGACTTGCCATCACCATTGTCTGTTTTGCTGTTGCCGGACGACGCTTCTTCTGGCTTTCTCGCCTGATTCGCTCGGGTGCTCCAGCCAAACGTCCCTATCAAGGCTTGCGCAAAGCCGCTGAGGCAGAAGTCGTTGAAGTGGCGGGACAAAAGAAACTACTCCAATGGACTATTCCCGGTCTTGCTCACTTCTTTACGATGTGGGGCTTCACTGTTCTCTTACTGACAATCATCGAGGCCTATGGCGCCCTCTTTAATCAGAACTTTGCCATCCCCTTTATCGGCCATTGGTCAGCCGTTGGCTTCCTTGAAGACTTCTTTTCGGTAGCGGTACTGGTTTCACTTCTTGTCTTTACTGGCATTCGCATAAAGAACGCCCCAGCGCGTAAACAACGGCAAAGTCGTTTCTATGGCTCACACACTGGGGCTGCGTGGCTGGTCTTGATGATGATCGCCCTTGTGATTATTACCCTGCTGATCTATCGAGCAGCTCAAGAAAACACAGGGCACTTTCCTTTCCAAGGTGACTGGTGGGCCTTCGCCTCGCTGGGAGTTGCCAAAGTCCTGGCCCCCTTGGGCACGGGTGTGAACTCCGTCATTGAGAACGTGGCGCTGTTGGCGAACATTGCCGTCATCACGGGATTTTTAGTCTTTGTGTCCTATTCGAAGCACCTCCACATCTTCTTGGCGCCAATCAATGTCGGAACATCTCGACGTCCTCGAGCACTCGGTGGCTTGGACAAGACCCCTGACATGGACATGGAGAACATCTCTGAAGACACCGTCTTCGGTGTGGGGAAAATCGAAGATTTCACGTGGAAGCAGATGCTCGACTTTTCGACCTGTACCGAGTGCGGTCGCTGTCAGTCGGTATGCCCCGCCTGGACAACCGATAAGCCGCTCAGCCCCAAGTTATTGATTATGGGACTGCGAGACAACATGTTTGCCTCGGCTGATCGGCTGCTTTCAAAGGACTCTGGCGAAGCAGCGGAAGCTGAAACACTTGTTCCCACCGTTATTGATCCAGACGTGCTGTGGAGTTGCACGACGTGTGGAAGTTGTGTGGAGCAGTGCCCGGTGGACATCGAGCACGTTGATGCAATCGTGGACATGCGTCGTTATGAAGTATTGATGGAGTCACGCTTCCCTCAAGAAGCCAACCTTTTCCTTCGTAATATTGAGAATCAAGGTGACCCCTGGGGTCTTGGAGGGGCGAAGCGCCTTGAGTGGACTGAAGCGCTGGACTTTGACGTTCCTGTCGTGACCAGTTCAATTCCCGATGGCGTTGAATACCTCTACTGGGTTGGTTGTGCTGGTGCCTTGGACGACCGTGGCAAAAAACAGGCGCAAGCAACGGCGCGCATGCTCCATCGTGCGGGCGTGACCTTCGCGGTACTTGGCCCGAAAGAGTCCTGTACCGGTGACCCCGCTCGCCGCTTCGGGAACGAGTACCTGTTCCAAGAAGTGGCGAAAGCTAACATTGAGACCTTGAAAGAAGTGGGGGCCGTCAAGATCGTGGCAACCTGTCCTCACTGCTTTAACACCATCAAAAATGAGTACCCCGCTCTCGGAGGAGAGTTTGAAGTCATTCATCACGCCGAGTTACTGGCGCACTTAGTGAACAACGGCAAACTCGTTCCTGGCGGTGGCTACTCAGGAACGGTGACGTATCACGACCCGTGTTATCTGGGCCGTCACAACCGGGTCTTCGACGAGCCGCGTGACGTGATTGACGCCATTCCAGGGGCCAAGCAGGTCGAAATGGGTCGCTGTCGAGAAAAGGGCTTCTGCTGTGGTGCCGGTGGGGCGCGCATGTGGATGGAAGAAAATATCGGCAAACGCGTCAACATGGATCGGACCGATGAAGCTCTCGGTACCGGTGCAGATATCGTGTCGACCGCTTGTCCGTTCTGCATGATCATGCTTGATGATGCCGTACAAGCCAGTGGTAAAGGTGATGAAGTCCGAGTGATGGATATCAGCCAACTGGTTGAAGAGTCACTGTTGAGCGGGAGTGCACCAAGTAGCGCACCGGCCAACGCTTCGGATGACGCCTAAGAACCGTGTTACTGAACGGCTTTGCGGTCCTGGTCGCGCACGCGTCCAGCCATCGCCGCTAAGAGTTTTCTGGCTAACGAAGGAACCGTTTCAATCAGGCCGTTGAACTCTCGTTGTCCGAGCACCATGACGGTCATCTCGGTCGCCGAGATCACAGTGGCATTGCGAGGACGGCGATCGAGTAGTGCGAGCTCGCCAAAGTGTTGGCCCTTCTTGAGGGTAGCCACTTGACGTCCGTTACGCTTCACTGACGCAGATCCGCTGGTGATGAGATAAAACTCACGTCCAATGGCACCTTGCTCCACGAGCACTTTGCCTTCAGGAACGGTTACCTCGTCGGCAATGCCGGCGATGGAACGCAGTTCCTTTGCAGAGCACTCTGAAAAGAGCCATGTGGATTTGAGGGCTTGTTCTTTGGTGGGTGCTTTCATGGCTTTATTGTACCGGGGGATCAATTCACGTGCTCGTAACAATCTAGGAACAGGCACGTAATCCACACTCTCCATACTGGGCGTACCGCAAGGGCGGCCAAAATCATTGAGAGGAGTTAGCAGCGTGCTCACCGCAGTCACGAATATTCCCTATCCCCACTGGTTAAATCCGGGGGATAATGCCTGGCAGTTAGTTGCCGCCACCTTGGTGGGACTCATGAGTTTGCCGGGTATTGCCGTGCTTTACGGAGGTCTGGTTCAGCGTAAGTGGGTCGTCAACACCATGATGATGGCATTTTCGGGCTTTGCCCTGGTGGTGCTGGTCTGGGTCTTGTGGGCCTACAACATGGCCTTTGGCCCCCAAGTTCACCTCGGAGCCGATGGTTCGTTCCTCTCTGGCTTTGTCGGCCATCCTCACCCCATTTTGAGCCACTTTGGCGAGCAAAATCAAGCAGTCTCGGGATCAAACACTCTGGTACCGTTTCACTTTCCGACCTCGACGCTGGCCTACTTCCAGTTGGTATTCGCGGCAATTACTCCGCTGCTCTTTTTAGGTTCAATTCTTGGGCGCTTTAAGTTCAAGGCGTGGTTACTCTTTGTACCGCTGTGGATCACCTTTGTCTACTCAATCAACGCCGCATTGATCTGGGGCGGAGGATTCTTTGCACAAAAAGGCGCAGTGGACTTTGCCGGTGGCTATGTCATTCACATGTCAGCTGGAATCACGGCATTCGTGGCAGCCGCCATCGTCGGTCCTCGCCTGAATCGTGACCGAAATCATGCGCTTCCGAATAACCTCATGATGGTTGCCGTTGGTGCGGGAATTCTTTGGTTGGGCTGGAACGGCTTTAACGGTGGTGCACCGTATTATGCAGGTGTTGACACGGCGTCTGCAGTGCTCAATACGAACATCGCCACAGCGATGGCACTGTTGACATGGGTGGCCATGGACATGCTCTTCTCCCGAGAGCACAAACCCACCTTCCTGGGTGCCATTAACGGAATGATCTGTGGGCTCGTGGCGATCACTCCTTCAGCAGGATTTGTGAGTGGCGTGGGGGCAATCTTTGTTGGTCTGATCACCTCTGCAGTGGTGTGGGTTTCTTGGAACTTCCTCTCCAAGGTCAAGCCGTTCTCCAAGGTTGACGACGCGCTGGGGGTTATTTACACCCACGGAATCGCTGGACTCTTGGGTGGACTGTTGATTGGTCTTCTGGCCGACCCGGGCATGATTGTCTACGGCGTGAAGGGGCGTGTCTATGACGCCGCAGGATCGTTCAGTGTTGGCGGTTGGTTCTACACCCACTCCTTCCATCAACTCTGGGAGCAGTTCATCACTGCGGTCTGGGTTATTTTCTTCACCGCCATTATGAGCGCCATCCTGCTCTACATCGTCAAGTTCGTCTGTCGAGGTTTGCGTGAGAAGGACGAGGTCCTGGAGGTCGGTGACTTGGCCATCCACGACGAAGAGGCCTATCCGAGAGAGACGTTCGCTGAACGTGTCAGCTCGCTGTCTCGGTAGTTAAATGAAAACATCACAGGATTGTTGGAGTACCCAAGTACCAGAACAAGGAGTGTGCAAATGAAACTCGTAATTGCAGTGATTAAGCCTTTCAAGCTCGATGATGTGAAAGACCGACTCAAGTCCCTCGGGGTGAATGGGTTGACCTTGACCGAGGTCCAAGGCTTTGGACGTCAACGTGGCCACACCGAGGTCTATCGAGGGGCGGAGTATGAGGTTGACTTCGTGCCGAAGCTTCGGATTGAAATCGTCGTTGACGATGCCCAAGTCGACGAGGTCGTCAACGGCATTGTGGAGTCCGCTCGCACCGACAAGATCGGCGACGGCAAAGTCTGGGTCGTCCCCGTTGAGTCCTTGGTGCGAGTGCGTACCGGAGAGCGAGGAAGCGACGCTTTGTGAGTTGATAAGAAGATCAGAACGACCCTGATCTAGGCTGAGCGTATGTTTCATATCCCACCCAAAGAACTTGTCCCTGTCGCCCTTGGGGCGTTTCGGGGTGCCATCGAAACCGATGGCACCATGCTTGAGACTCAGCGAGAAACCATCAACTCGATTGCCTCCATGTTTGGCGACAATCAGTTTGATGTCGCTGAGGCTACCGTCCTCGAACCAGACGCCGTAGCCGCTCAAATGAGCGATCCCGCATTTCGACAACAGTTGATTCAAGCCATGGTGGTATTGGCGTTTTTTGAGCACCCGCCTTCACGGGAACGCAGCGCACGGATCGCTGCGTACGCGAGGGCGCTCAATGTCGACGAGAAGAGTGTTCGGGTTATTCACGATTACGCAGAGAACCACATGAAGCGGATGGTTCTCGACTCCTATCGCGAAACTGCAGTTGCGCAGTGGGAGAAGGCCTTCATCAAAGAAGAGGGATTGAGCACCGTCATCAAGAACGTGCTGGCCACGTTCCATAAAGGGGAAGCACCGAAACTGGCTGCGAAATTCACCGCCTTAGAACAGTGTCCTCCTGGAAGCTTGGGGCGGAAATTCTGGGAGATGTATTCCTCTCGGAAATGGCCATTCCCTGGTCAAGATGGGGGAGTTCCCGAAGCAATCTCCGTACATGACTGGGTGCACATTCTCTCGGGCTACGAGCCAAACATGATCGGCGAAATCCAAGTCAACGCATTTATGGCAGCTGGATCAAGCAAGCCGACAGGGTTTTCGACGATGGTGTTGGCACTGGGACTCTATGAGGCCGGGGCCTTCAAAATTCCAAATATTCCACAATCTGAAGGCCACGTGATGGAGGAGGCCAATGCTCCTGCTGCGTTAGCCGATGCAATTCGTCGGGGCAGTGCGACGAATGAAGACATCCTCGAAGGTATTGATCATTGGGCGCTCAAGGACGAATCGGTCCTTGAGCTGAGAGAGCGATTCAATATTGTCGACAAAGACGAACCTACACCAACGGTTGATGTCGGCCTTTAGTTAGCCTGCTTGTTTGGCTACGGCGGCAGCGGCTTTCGCTGCAGCTTCGGGGTCACCGAGATACCCAGATTCGAGCACGGTTCCTTTGTCGTCGAGAAGATAGCGAAAAGGAATTCCTGTCGGGATCTCGAGGTCCACGATGGCGTCATCACTGATGTGATCAAGTTCTTTGCGAAGTGCGCGTAATGAGTTCCCATGGGCCACGATAAGAACGGCGCTTCCGGTGCCGCTGCTGGCTGCTAAGTCAGGAACGATCACCTCTCGGTAATAGGGCAGGGTTCGAGCGACGACGTCGGCGAGGCATTCACTTGCGGGCAGGTGCGATGGGTCGACGTGTGCGTAGCGAGGATCGGTGTTGGCACGGCGTGGGTCGCTTTCGGGGAGGGGTGGGGGAGGCGTGGCGTAACTACGACGCCAGATTTTGACCTGGTCGGCTCCGTACTCGTCGGTGGTCTCTTTTTTGTTCTTGCCTTGAAGGTCGCCGTAGTGACGCTCGTTGAGTCGCCAGTCACGCTTTGCCGGGACCCAGAGTCGCTCCATGGCCTCAAGGGCGAGACTCGCCGTGCGAATCGCCCGGGTGAGCAGCGAGGTATGCAGGATCCTGACGTCGACCCCAGCGTCAGCAAGGAGAACACCAGCCTGGCTTGCTTCGGCCCGGCCGAGATTCGTGAGCTCCACATCCTCCCAACCAGTAAAGAGATTCTTGGCGTTCCAGTCCGACTGGCCGTGGCGAAGGAGGATTAACTCAGGCATAGCGCCAGCCTACTCAGGTCCCTGACTCCCCCTGGGAGGCGCCGAATATAAGGGGATCCTAAGAATCTTCATAGATAACTTGACAAGAGGCCTATAAAGTTTGCTAGAGTGGGAACCGAGGCAAGAGCAAGGCGCTCGGACCCTCAATTCGACGCAACGAAGGAAGAAGGAAGCACCATGGCAAAAGCAGTGGGAATCGACCTCGGAACGACCAACTCGGTGGTTTCAGTACTAGAGGCGGGCGAGCCCGTCGTTATTCCAAACGCAGAAGGGCAGCGTACGACCCCCTCGGTCGTCGGGTTCTCAAAGACCGGCGAAGTGCTCGTGGGCGAAGTCGCCAAGCGACAAGCCATTACCAACCCTGACCGAACGATTCGTTCAGTGAAGCGCCACATGGGCACTGGCTGGAAGATTGACATCGACGGCAAGGACTACACGCCCCAGGAGATTTCAGCGCGTATCTTAATGAAGCTCAAGCGAGACGCAGAAGCGTATCTTGGTGACACCGTCAACCAGGCCGTCATCACGGTCCCGGCGTACTTTGATGATGCTCAGCGCACCGCAACCCAAGAAGCAGGACAGATCGCTGGACTCGAAGTCCTGCGGATTATCAACGAGCCGACGGCTGCTGCATTGGCCTACGGTCTCGACAAAGATGAAGCCGAACAGACGGTGTTGGTCTTCGACCTTGGTGGAGGAACGTTTGACGTTTCTGTGCTGGAGATCGCCGACGGCGTTTTTGAAGTGAAGTCCACGTCGGGTGACACCAAACTCGGTGGTGATGACTGGGATGCCAAGATCATCGAGTGGTTAGTGAAGTCCTTTAAAGACACCGAGGGTGTTGACTTGAGCCAAGACAAGATGGCCGTTCAGCGCCTTCAAGAGGCGGCCGAAAAAGCGAAGATTGAGTTGTCGAGTGTTCAAGAAACACAGATCAACTTGCCCTTCATCACCGCCACCGCAGAAGGACCAAAGCACTTGGATCTCAGCCTGACCCGAGCCAAGTTCAACGAACTCACGGCTGATTTAGTTGAGCGCTGTGCTGGACCATTCGAAAAGGCCATTAAAGATGCAGGTCTCACCACGGGTGGTGTGAACCACGTCGTCATGGTCGGTGGATCAACACGTATCCCCGCGGTGCAAGACCTTGTCCAAAAACTGACGGGGAAAGAGCCCAACAAGAGCGTGAACCCGGATGAAGTCGTGGCCGTTGGTGCTGCGGTTCAAGCCGGAGTGTTGAAGGGTGAAGTCAAGGATGTGTTGTTGCTTGACGTGACACCTCTCAGCCTTGGTATTGAAACCAAGGGTGGCGTGATGCATAAGCTCATTGAGCGAAACACCACGATCCCGACGAAGCGATCTGAGATCTTTACGACGGCTGACGACAATCAGCCAAGCGTGGAGATCCACGTGATCCAAGGTGAGCGCGAGATGGCGATGTACAACAAGACACTGGGCAAGTTCCAGCTCGTGGACATCCCACCTGCTCCTCGAGGTGTCCCTCAAATCGAAGTCACCTTTGACATCGATGCCAACGGCATCGTCCACGTCTCGGCGCAAGATCGGGCCACGGGCAAGACCCAGTCAATGACCATCACCGGTCAATCGTCGCTGGCAAAAGACGACATCGACCAGATGATCAAAGATGCCGAAGCTCACGCGGCTGACGATGCACAGCGCAAGGAAGAGGCAGAGATTCGAAACTCTGCCGACACCTTGGTGTATCAAACCGACAAGCTGCTCGCGGACCAGGGCGACAAGATTGACGAAACTGAAAAGTCTGATGTCGAAGCAGCCGTGGCCAATGTGAAAACGGCGCTTGCCGGCACGGACATCGAGGCCATCAAGTCGTCAACCGAAGCGCTGATGACGGCCAGCCAGTCGTTCTCACAGAAGCTTTATGACGCTGCGAGTCAAGAGCAGGGTGAAGCTGGTGGGTCGGGTCAGTCTCAGGTCAATGACGATGAAGTCGTGGACGCTGAGATCGTTGACGAGAAGTGAGCGACGACACAAGCTCTGAAGAGCTCATTGAGGAAGGTGTCAGAGAAGACACCACGGAAGAAGACGTTCAGGCCGAGGCTGAGCTCGTCGAGGAAGAACTCGACGAGCTTGGCCAAATGGCCAAAGAGCGCGACGAGTTTCGCGATATGGCACAACGCCTTCAAGCAGACTTCGAGAACTTCCGCAAAAGTGCTCAGCGGCGAGGAGATGAAGTCGGTGAACGCCAAGTGGCGCAGTTTGTAGCCAGTATTTTGCCCGTTCTCGATGTCCTGGATTTAGCCCAAGCCCACGTCAGCGATGAGGCGAGTGAGAGCGTTGAAGCCCAAGCCCTTGGACAAGCCAGAACGCTCTTTGTGGATACCTTGCTCAAGCAAGGCCTCGAAGTGGTGCCTGGTCAAGGAGAACCCTTCGACCCGCAAGTTCATGACGCGGTCGCGCAAGCGGAAGCTGATGAGGACACGTCGGGTCCCATTGTTGATGAAGTACTCCGTGCTGGTTATACCTGGCGTGGCTCCGTGGTTCGACCAGCCATGGTGCGAGTGAAGGGATAGCTCGTGACCGCACAGCGGGAGTGGTTCGAGAAGGACTACTACAAGGACCTTGGCGTGACGAAGAGCGCTACGGACAAAGAGATCACGCGCGCGTACCGAAAACTGGCGAAACAACACCACCCTGACGCCAACCCAGGTTCTGAAGAACGCTTTAAAGAGATCTCTGCGGCCTACGACGTTCTTGGTGACGGAGTGAAGCGCAAAGAATATGACGAAGTCCAACGCCTTGGTCCTGCCGCGGGGGGATTCAACGGCGGCTTCGGTGGTGGTAGTGGCTTTGACCCGAATGGGTTCCAGGGCCAAGACATGGGTGACTTAAGCGATCTCTTCGGCGGCCTCTTTGGCCGACAAGGTCGTGGCCGTCGCCAGCGCGGACCCCAACGGGGAGCAGACATTGATGCGGGCCTCCACTTAGCGTTTCGCGATGCTGTTCAAGGAGTGACCACGAGCGTGAACTTGCCGTCAGACGCGCGTTGTTCAACCTGTCGTGGTTCTGGTGCCTCGCCGGGCACTTCGATGAAAACGTGTGCCAAGTGTGGTGGTTCGGGATCGCTGACGGATAATCAAGGACCGTTCTCACTTTCGAACGTGTGTCCAGACTGCAATGGACGAGGTCACGTCATCGAGACCCCGTGTTCTGACTGTCATGGAACAGGCCGGGAGAAGTCGACGCGTAACGTCAAGGTTCGTATTCCCGCGGGAGTCGAAGACGGACAGCGGATTCGCGTGAAAGGACGCGGCGCACCGGGACAGCTCAATGGTCCTCCCGGAGATCTCTTTGTGACTGTTCACGTGGCGAGCGATCGTCGCTTCGGAAGAAGCGGAAGAAACCTCACGACGAAGGCATCGGTGAGCTTTCCTCAGGCTGCATTAGGAACGCAGATCACCGTCCCGACCTTGGACGATCCGGTGACTTTGAAGGTGCCAGCAGGCACACAGGGCGGAACGACCATGCGGGTCAAGGGTCACGGTGTCCCGGCCGGAACAGGCAAAAAAGCAAAGGCGGCAGGCGACTTGCTTGTCAAGATTGAGGTTGTCGTGCCAAAACACCTGACCGAAGCTCAGCGAGAAGCGATTGAAGCACTTGATGGCGCGCTGGCGTCAACGAAAGAAGAGGAGACCACGCCATGACGGGGAATCGCCAAGATGCTCACCGAGCGGTCTACGTTATCTCGGTAGCGGCTGAACTCGCAGGAGTTCACCCACAAACGCTCAGAAACTATGAGCGTGGCGGTCTCTTGGACCCCAGCCGCACGGCGGGTGGATCGCGACGATTCTCCGAGCAAGATCTGGATCGCTTGCGCCGGATTCAGGAGTTAACAAGCGAAGGGCTGAATCTCGAAGGAGTACGTCGGGTTCTGGCGTTGGAACGTGAGGTGGAGGTACTTCGTCAAGAACTCCGTGCGCGAGAAGAACAACATCGACAAGATATTGTAGAGATTTCTCGGTCGCATCGTCGAGAGATTGTCCCGTTGAACCAGTCCCCTGCGATTTTTCGTGTTACCAAGAGAACTACGTTTTAGCCACGCTCGCTGAGTGAGACGGTCTCAACGATCGAAGCCCCTCAAAGGTGACCTTTGGCGTTTTCTAAGGCGACAACCTGGCTGGTTCAGGCTAGAATGATGCTTTATCGGCCCTTTAGGCGAAGGAGAAGCGCGTGCCCGCAACCGTAGTGGTTGGGACCCAGTGGGGCGATGAGGGGAAGGGCAAACTGACCGACCTTCTCTCGAAAGAGATGGACGTTGTGGTGCGCTATCAAGGTGGCCACAATGCCGGACACCGCATTGTGGTCGATGGCGAGGCGTTTGCGCTCCAATTGATCCCGAGCGGCATTCTCTACCCTGGCGTCACGCCGGTCATTGGTAATGGGGTTGTTGTTGATCCATCGGTACTCCTCCAGGAGATCGACACCTTAGAAGCGAAGGGCGTGAATACGTCGAAATTGATGGTGAGTGGGAATGCGCACTTGATTATGCCGTATCACCAAGAGATCGACCGAGTCACGGAACGGTACTTGGGGAAAAGTGCCCTCGGGACAACGAAGCGCGGCATTGGCCCTACCTATGCGGATAAAGCAACCCGGGTGGGCCTGAGGGTTCAAGACCTCATGGACGAGAAGATCTTTCGCCAAAAACTCGAAGTCGTTTTGAAAGAGAAGAACCCACTACTCGCCAAGGTTTATAACCGACTTCCCTTTAACGCCAATGAGATCGCCGACTTCTATCTTGGCGAATTAGCACCGCGTATCACTCCCATGGTCGGTGACACCGTCGGATTTCTTCACAATGAGCTCGATGCCGGGAAAAATCTCCTTCTTGAGGGGGCGCAAGCAACATTTTTGGACCTCGACCACGGAACATATCCTTTCGTCACCTCGTCGAATCCTGTCGCCGGAGGGGCCTGCACGGGAAGTGGTTTGGGACCGCGTGACCTGACGTCCATCGTGGGAATCGCCAAGGCCTATGTGACCCGCGTGGGTGCCGGTCCATTTACGACGGAAGTCTTTGATGATCTTGCACAGATTCTGGTTGATCGTGGTCATGAGTACGGCACAAACACGGGACGTATGCGACGCTGTGGTTGGTTCGATGCCGTTATGGCTCGCCAAGCCGTGCGTTTGAACTCACTGACTGAAATTGCATTGACCAAGTTGGATGTTCTCGACAGTTTTGACACCATCAAGGTCTGCGTGGCCTACGAAGCAAATGGCGAGCGTTTTACCTATCCTCCCTATCACCAGTCAGTTCTTCATGACGCCATTCCTCTCTATGAAGAGTTCAAAGGTTGGAATACCGACATCACGCATGCCACGTCGGCAGACGAGTTACCAGCCGCAGCTCAGGCCTATGTTGAATTTCTCGCTGAACAGATCGGCGTCCCGATCAGGGTTGTTGGTGTTGGCCCTGGTCGTGAGCAGTTTGTGACCATGCCCTCAGCGTGAGAGCAGCTCGTACCGCCGTCATCGTTGGATCAGGTGGTCGTGAACATGCACTTGCACGTCAACTTGCCCACGATGGGGTGACTGTTACCGTCACTCCCGGCAATCAAGGTATGCCTGACACGATCGGAGAAGGTTCCATCGTGCTGAATCCTCGCTCTGCGGAGGAGCTTGAGGCAGATCTCTTTGTCATTGGGCCCGAAGTGCCGCTGGTCGACGGCCTCGCCGACCGCTTGCGCGCCCAAGGGAAAAAGGTGGTGGGTCCAGGTGCAGCGGGAGCACAACTTGAAGGTTCGAAAGCGTTTATGAAGGAACTCCTCGCCGAGGCCGGGGTTCCCACAGCTCAGTTTTGGACTTTTACGAGCGTGGAACCAGCAGCGGCGCGACTGCGCCAACTCGATCCTCCCTACGTCATAAAGACCGATGGACTCGCCGCAGGAAAAGGTGTGTTCGTAACTGATGATCTTGATGAAGCAATTCGTGACGTTGAAGAAAAGCTCTCTGGTCGCTCCTTTGGTGATGCAGGGTTAACCGTTGTGATCGAAGAAGGGTTACGTGGGCCCGAGTGTTCGTTGATGGCACTTTGTGATGGCACCACTGCGGTTGCCTGTGCGCCTGCGCAGGACTTTAAACGAATCGGTGATGGGGACCAGGGTCCCAACACGGGAGGGATGGGAGCGTATTCGCCGCTGCCTCTCGTTGATGACTCGATGGTGTCCGACCTCTTAGACGTAGCGGTCGTTCCGACCCTCCAAGCCCTGAACGCCCGGGGTATTGATTATCGCGGCGTGTTGTATGCAGGACTCATGCTGACCAAGAATGGCCCTAAAGTGATTGAGTTCAATGTCCGCTTTGGCGATCCGGAAACCCAGGTCATTGCTCCTCGTTTTGCCTCGGATTTTTTTGATGTCTTGATGGAAGTAGCGACGGGATCGCTGAGTGGGCCTCCAGCGTTTTCATCCCAAGCGGCGGTGACGGTGGTTTTGGCCGCGCCGAATTATCCGAGTACTCCCGTTCTCGGTGGCGAAATCCGCGGATTAGGAGCAACGGGCCAACTGGCCGACCCCATAGAAGGCGTCACGGTGTTCCACGCTGGGACGAAACGACCTGATCCCATCGGGCCATTCCTCGTTTCAGGGGGAAGAGTGCTGAGTGTGACGGCCCTCGGAGAGACGCTGGAAGAGGCACGCGCCAAGGCCTACCTTGGAGCGGCAAGAATTGATTTTGACGGAGTACAACGCCGCGAAGATATTGCGGCGTTGGCAGCGAAGGAAGAAGGTGCTCGATGATTCGACGCTATGCCCCGGAAGATATGGCGGCGCTGTTCTCAGATGAGGCACGCTTTGGCGCGATGTTAGAAGTTGAGCTCCTCGCCACTGAAGCCTTGGCCAACCTCGGCATTGTTCCCCAGGCCGATGCAGCTCAATGTCGTGAGCGAGCACCTAAGATTGATGCAGACTTTGTTGCTGACGTCGATAAGCGCGAAGCGATCACGAATCATGACACCGCAGCGTTTGTCGACATTGTGCAACAGGCCATTGGCGCTCCGGAGGGGGCCTGGGTTCACTATGGATTGACCTCGTCGGACGTTGTCGACACAGCGCTGTGCTGGCAACTCACCAAGGCAGCGGATCTTCTCCTTGAAGGATCAGCAGAACTGGTGAGCGTGCTGATCCGCCGTGCTGAAGAGTTGATCGATGTTCCTGTGGTTGGGCGAACACATGGGATGCATGCAGAACCAACGACCTTTGGCGCCAAGATGGCACTGTTCGCTCTTGCCGCAGAGCGAGACCGTGTTCGTCTCGCTCGTGCGCGCGAGGCTATTGCTGTCGGCAAGCTTTCAGGTGCGGTTGGCACCTATTCGAATATTGATCCCGCCGTCGAAGACTATGTTTGTGCGGCGCTGGGCCTGCAGCCTGTTCCGGCGACACAAGTCATTGCGCGTGATCGTCACGCAGAGTTGCTCTATGCCTGCGCGAGTGTTGGAGCAACGATTGAGCACCTGTCGACTGAGATTCGTCACATGGCGCGCTCTGAAGTGGGCGAAGTCGAAGAAGCGTTCGGGGTTGGTCAAAAGGGTTCGTCGGCGATGCCGCATAAGCGCAACCCCGTGCTCTCTGAGCGCTTGAGTGGCTTGGCTCGAGTTCTTCGGGGCTATCTTGGGGCTGGACTAGAAGATGTTGCCCTGTGGCACGAGAGAGACATCTCTCACTCGTCGGTTGAGCGAGTCATTCTTCCCGATGCATGTCTCTTAACGCTCTATGTCTTACGTAAAGCAACGGGACTCATCGATGGTCTTGTGATTAACGCTGAGCGAGCGGCCAAGAACCTCAATGAAGGAAGCCTCGGTCTGGTCTACAGCCAGTCGGTACTCCTCACGTTGATTGATAACGGTATGACCAGAGACGATGCCTATCGCATCGTTCAACGGGCCGCACGCACGTCGGTAGAGACGGCTCAGGCATTTCGTGCGGTACTCGAGGCCGACGAAGAGATCACGTTAAGCGAAGATGAACTCAACGTCGCCTTTGATCTTGACCGGATGCTGCGCCACCGCACGCGCTATCTCGATGCGCTGAAGGACCTCAAGCCTTGAGTACCGTCACCCTCCAAGACCTGGGCCTGACGCCGATCCTTGAAGGAAAGGTTCGTCAGTTATTTTCGCTTGATGATGACCATCTTTTGATGGTGGCGTCTGATCGAATCAGTGCCTTCGATGTGGTGATGAATGAGGTGATTCCGAACAAGGGTCGAGTTCTCACGGCGATGACCGCCTACTGGTCTGAAGCACTGGGCGCCGTCGCTCCCGGAAGCCTTGTGTCGTGTGACCCGATGGTGATTGATGACTTTGTTCCCGGATTTGTTGATCTGCCTTCGTTTCACGGGAGATCGATGGTGGTACGGTCGGCGACCATGTTGCCTCTTGAATGCATCGTTCGTGGCCGTCTCGCTGGTCAAGCGTTTGAAGAGTATGAACAAAATGGCACGATTCACACGATGGAGGCGCCGAGGGGACTTCAATTGGGCTCTGCGCTCCCAACGCCGATGTTTACGCCGTCTACGAAAGCTGAAGAAGGCCATGACCTCAACATCAGTGTGACCCAGGCGGAAGCACTTGTAGACCCTGACGTCGTTGCCCAGGCGTCTGCGATGTGCCTCGCGCTCTTCAACGCAGCGGCCACTCGCTGTGCTGGAGTCGGACTGGTGTTAGCGGACACGAAGTTTGAGTTGGGCTTTGTCGATGGGAAGCTGGTGCTCTGCGATGAAGTCATCACGCCTGACTCTTCTCGGCTGTGGCCCGCCGATGCCATTGTGCTTGGGCAGACTCCTCCAGCCTTCGATAAGCAGCCATTTCGTGACTGGCTCTCATCGCTTGATTGGGACAAAACGCCGCCGCCGCCGCGCGTTCCTGAAGAGATCGTGGCCGTGACAGCAGCCCGCTATCAAGAGGCCTATGAGCGGGTGACTGGTTTGTTGCTCAAAGACTGGTACGGTGCGCAGTCGTGAGGTTTATTGCTCGAGTTGAAGTGTCGTTGCGTCCCGGAATCGCTGATCCCGAAGGGGCGACGATCGAGCGAGCCCTCGGGGCGCTGGGGTTTGATGGTATTGCCTCAGTGAGGGCCGGTCGTTCATTCCAGGTAGAACTCGACGCCACGAACAAAGAAGAGGCGCAATCGACCGCGGCGTCGTTGGCTGACCGACTCTTGGCGAACCCCATTATTGAGCGCTACGAGATTGAGGTCACCGAACTCTCATGACCAGCCGAATCGGTGTGGTGGTCTTTCCCGGAACGAACTGCGAACACGACGCCGTTGTTGCCCTCGACCAGCTTGGGGCGGATGCTTCGTTGGTCTTTCATACCGAAACCTCACTCAAGGGCTTTGACGGGATTGTGCTTCCCGGAGGATTTGCTCACGGGGACTACGTACGACCCGGTGCCATTGCCCGCTTCAGCCCGATCATGGATGCGGTCAGTGCCTTTGGGAACGACGGTGGACCAATTCTTGGAATTTGTAACGGATTCCAAGTCCTCTGTGAAGCTCAGCTCCTACCGGGCGCCTTGCAGAAAAACAGAGGTCTGACGTTTCTTTGCAAGCCCACGACCTTGATCGTCTCGTCAACGCGGTCAGTGTTGACCGCAACGGCCACGGTGGGCCAAGAACTCTCGATTCCCATTAATCACTTCTCGGGAAGTTATACCTGCGACAGCGAAACCCTCTCGATGTTGCGAGATCAAGAGCGAATCGTCCTGCGCTACAGAGAGAATCCCAACGGATCAATCGATGACATTGCGGGCATTACGAATGAGGCAGGAAATATCGTTGGGTTAATGCCGCATCCCGAGAGAGCAATCTCATCGTTATTGGGCTCACAAGACGGCAACGTCTTACTGAGTTCTTTCCTTCACAGTTCTTCAACTGCGCAGGTCTAGCTAGACCCGGCGAGTGCGCTTGACGCCTGCTTTTTGAAGCACAATTGGTGGGACGCCTGCTTCACGCCACGTTGAGTAATCGATACCTTTACGGTCTCCGTAGGCGGCGGCCGAGCTGATGAATTCTTTCTCGAGCGCTTTGAGGTCACTGGCCGTAGAAAGTCGCTTCAACTCGTCCTCGAGATCTTTTCGCTCTTGACGAAGGAGAAGTCCTTGGAGCACGTCGGTGGTTTCGAGTTCGGAATCGATGGCCCGGATACGGCGCTCTACCGAAGCGGGGGTGCGCTTGCGGCCCCGCTTGCCACGAGATGCCGAGATTGCTTCTAAGTACCGGCGAACAGCGGCGCCTTCACGGCGACCCTGGGCCAGTGCGTCCTTGTGCTCTTTCGACATGGTTGACTTCGATGCTGCAGCCACTATTCTCCCTAGTTATCGTTTGAATTCTTGTAAATACTCTTGAATTAACTATACCGAATAAACGTTAGTTTTAGGTACGATCTGAATATATTATTGGTATCTATTTGATAGATTAAATCTAACCGCATGGATTCTCTCCACAACGGTCGGCCCAACAGGCATATGTGCCAATATTTTGGGCCTCAACGGGAGATTTTGAAAAGAGTCCCCGCTGAGGTCCTTGGTCGTTCGCCAGCCAAGGTCGCAGCATTCCTTTTCTTAGCGCGGTCGCTCAGTGCTTTCCACTGGCTGGGATGGCTTCTCGTTGTCGCTGAGTGATCCTTCACCTTTTATGGAGATGGGCTCTCCGGTTTTCAACATGGTGTGTGGAGGTCGGGGCGAATGGAATCACCAAGAGGTCGATCAATCTGCCAACGGCGCAAGGCGCTTCTTCTTGGTCGCAGTAGGTGGCGCCGATGCAGCATGATTTGGTTGGTTCAGACGGGAGTGACCCCGCTCGGCCTACTAGGTTAGAAGTGTGGCCGAACGAAGCGAAACCTCCGAAGCTCTGCATCGAGCGCTTGGGCTGACGGACTCCGAATTTGATGACATTGTTTCCGCGCTGGATCGAGAACCAAACGCTCTTGAGCTGGCACTGTTTGGGGTCATGTGGTCGGAGCACTGTTCCTATAAGTCATCACGGATCCACCTGAAACGTCTTCCCACTACGGGGCCAACCGTGCTTGTTGGCCCTGGAGAGAACGCCGGGGTTGTTGATGCGGGCGACGGTATTGCCGTAGCGATCCGTATTGAAAGCCACAACCACCCCTCAGCGATTGAGCCAGCACAAGGTGCCGCGACCGGTGTGGGTGGGATCCTGCGTGACATCTTCACCATGGGAGCACGGCCGTTGGCTGTGATGGATCCGTTGTTCTTTGGCGAACCCAACGACGCACGTCAGCGTTGGCTGGTTGAAGGCGTGGTGTCGGGAATTTCGAACTACGGCAACTCAGTCGGTGTACCCACGATCGGCGGCGAGTTAACCTTCGACCGCTGTTATCAAAGTAACCCTTTGGTCAATGTGCTTTGCGTGGGAGCACTGCCCGTGGAGCGCTTGGTGTTGAGCGCGGCAACGGGAACAGGAAACCTCGCCGTGCTTCTTGGATCATCAACGGGTCGTGATGGCATCGGCGGCGTCTCGGTTCTGGCATCGGCGGGCTTTGAAGGAGCCGATGGGGCAGCGACGCTTGACGATGACAAGCGGCCGAGTGTCCAAGTAGGTGACCCCTACGAAGAAAAGCGCTTGATTGAAGCCTGCCTCGCACTGCTTGATGAAGGGCTTGTTGTAGGAATTCAAGACCTCGGCGGTGCGGGATTGGCCTGCGCCACATCAGAGACCGCAGCGAAGGGGCGCGTTGGGATGGACGTCGACGTCACTGCGATTCCTCGACGAGAGCCCGGTATGGAGCCTTGGGAAGTGATGACCTCGGAAAGTCAAGAGAGGATGTTGGCCATCGTCACCCCGGCGGGTCTCGCTCAGGTTGAAGCACTGTGCGCACAATGGGAAGTCTCGGCAACGGTCATCGGGAGGGTTACCGACCCAGGAATCGATGCCAATGGAGAACCGATTGGCCTCTTGCGTCTGCGCGATGGTTTCGATGGCGAGATCCTGGCAGAAGTCCCCGCCGCAGCCTTGGCCGATGACGCGCCGCTTTATGAGCGCCCCATGGCCGAGCCGGCGAGCAGAGCAGCGCTCCTCGACGACGACCCCACCGATGCCTTGGCCGACATCGACGGTACTGCTGCGGTCTTGGCGCTGCTTGGTGACGCTCATCTCGTCTATCAACAGTACGACCACCAATTGTTTTTGAATACCGTGATTGGACCCGGTGCCGATGCCGCGCTCCTTCGCTTGGCTGGTCCCGGGCTTCCGGCGTCATCGAAGGGCATGGCCATCTCGACGGACTCGAATCCCCGCTGGTGTGCGTTAGACCCCCGGGCAGGTACCGCGGCCACCGTCGCTGAAGGACTGGCCAACGTCGCCGTGACCGGAGCAACTGCAGTGGCGATCGTAAACTGTTTGAACTTTGGAAATCCAGAGCACCCCGAAGTCATGTGGCAGCTCAGCGAATCGATCGATGGCATGACCGAAGCGTGCCTCGCCTATGGGCTTCCCGTTATTGGCGGCAACGTCTCGCTTTATAACGAAAGTGGTGGCGTTGATATCGACCCGACACCGGTCGTGGGAACGCTGGGCTTTGTTGAGGAACTTCTTGAACGACCGCCTTCTCTTGCCTGGGAGGCCGGTGAGACTCTGGTGCTCGTGGGTGAGCGCGAAGCCATTGGAGCGCACGCCTTTTCATTGGCGGGAAGCAGTTTGGCGGTCGACGTTGCGGGTCGCCGAGGCGGCACGCTCTTTGTCATGGACAGCGACGCCCATAAGGCGACCTGTGCATTTGTGGCGAACTTGGTTGCTGAATCAGCGGGAGGCAGCGACGGACTCCTGGCTTCGATCCATGACGTTGGCTCGGGAGGAATAGCCCTCGCGGCAGCGGAGATGGCGACCGCAAGCGGTGTAGGTGTCCGGGTTGAAGGCATTCAGGGAATTGCCGAGGCCTTCTGCGAGCACCCGGGACGATTCTTGGCCACGACTCGTGACCTTGATGCATTGGTGGAGCGAGCAAATGTCGCAGGGGTTGCGCTGAGTGTTCTCGGCCAGACCGGTGGCGATGACCTGAGCATCGACGCTCTTGTCTCGTTGAGCCTGGAAGCGTTGATCTATCGCTCCAACCATGCCCTTGGCGAGGCCCTCGACGCAGCGTCTGCGTCGTAACGATTTATCGACGGGCTTTGAGCGCGTCGATGGTGCTGTCGGGAACTCGCAGTTCTCCAGCAGTTCCTTTTTTCTCGATAACCCCGATGCCCACGGCAAGATCTTTTTTGTTGAATCCGTGGAAGTCCGAGCCACCTGTGGGAACAAAATCAAAGACCTGACAGAGATCAAGCAGCATCTGGGTCTCCTCGGGGGAGTGTCGTGAGTAGTGAGTCTCGATGCCCACCACACCGTCTCGCTTGAACTCTTCAAAAAGAGGGATGAGATGCGCCCGTTGGGCGTCAACGGTCCAATTGGTCTCAGAATCGTTGCAAAAGGTAATGAGAGGGTGGGCGATGACCGCTACGGCCCCCGAGGCTGAAGCGGCGTGGGCGGCATCAGCGATCGACAGGTGGGCTTTTGGGATATATCCCGGTTGGTCGTTGCCCAGCAATTTGGCAAAGACCTCATTGACGCTTGCGAACTCATCGGGGTAGTTCGCCTGGATTGCTTGGGCGAAATGGGGGCGTCCAGCGTCGACCAAGGGCTTAGAGGCCAAGGCCTCGATCTGCTCGGCGGTGATGGTGTCGTAGCCGAGCTCATGGAGCTTCTCAAGGAGCCGCAGGTTCCTCGTTGAGCGGTCATGGCGGAGCCCGGCCAGGATCTGCTGGAGGGGCGACTGCGGATCGGCCTCGACGAAGTAGCAAAGGACATGGGTGCTCGCTCCCGTCCCCTGGTGGCGACACGAAATCTCGACGCCCGGGATGAACGCAATGCCGTGCTCAGCAAGGACTGCCCCGTAGGCCTCGTGGCCCATGGTGGTGTCGTGGTCGGTCAACGCGGCGGCGCTGAGGCCGGCGGCCACGACTTTCTCCGCCAGATCCCCCGGGGAATCGGTGCCGTCAGAGCAGACTGAGTGCATATGAAGATCGATCATTGGCCTAAGCGTATCGTTGGGATGCGACAGGTCCGTCCATGTGAGAAAGTAGGAGGGCGATGAGCCCTCAAGGACCGACGCCCTTTGTCCAAGCGACGGGACCGGTCTACCCCCGAACGGATCGCAGTCGATGAAAGAAGCGTGCGGTGTTTTCGGTATCTATCTTCCTGGTGCCGACGTCTCTCATTTAACCTTCGACGGAATTTTCGCTCTGCAACACCGAGGACAAGAGTCTGCCGGAATGGCGGTCTCTGATGGGGTCTCAATCACTGTTGTCAAAGACACGGGTCTTGTGGCAAGTGTTTTTGATGACCGAACCCTTTATGGGCTCAATGGTTCGTTGTCGATCGGCCATACGCGCTACTCGACCGCCGGCAGTCAAGACTGGTCAAGTGCACAACCGGTGTATCGAACCGTGGGATCACAAAGTTTTGCCTTAGCGCACAACGGTAACTTGACGAATACTGATCAACTCGCTGAGCGAGTCGGGGCACTTCCTGGTATTGGGTTGACCGATTCGGACATGATGGCGGAATTGATTGCCCAATCCTTCCTGGCGAATGCAGAGGTTGTTGATGGTCTTCATGATGCCCTCCACAAGGCGCTCCCTCTGATCGAGGGAGCATTTTCACTAACCCTGCTCGATCAGGACCGGATCTACGGTGTGCGTGACCCCCACGGGTTCCGACCTCTTTGTTTGGGCCGTTTTGGTAGTGAAGAAGAACCAACGGGGTGGGCCTTGGCTTCAGAGTCTCCCGCACTTGACGTCGTTGGTGCGACCTTTGTACGAGAAGTCGACCCTGGAGAGATCGTCACGATCGGTCCCGAAGGTGTCAGCAGCGACCGCTACGCACCCGCCGGTGAAACCGATGCGCACCTTTGCATTTTTGAGTTTGTCTATTTTGCTCGGCCAGACTCCTTGCTGCGCGGCAAAGAAGTCCACGGCGCGCGACGACGAATGGGACAGTTGTTAGCGCAACAAGTACCGGTCGAAGCCGACATGGTAATGGGCGTGCCTGACTCGGGTGTGCCCGCCGCCGAAGGCTATGCATTGGCAAGTGGTATTCCTTACGGTCAAGGGCTCGTGAAGAACCGCTACATGGGCCGTACCTTTATCAACCCCGAACAAGGGGCTCGAGAAAAGGGTGTGAAGCGAAAGCTCAACCCCTTGCGAGAGAACATCAAAGGCAAGCGCCTCGTCGTGGTTGACGACTCTGTTGTTCGCGGCACAACAACGCGTGCCCTCGTAAAGATGCTCAAAGAAGCGGGCGCCGCCGAGGTTCACCTTCGTATCTCCTCGCCGCCATTTAAATGGCCCTGTTTCTATGGCATCGATACGCCCACGCGTGCTGAGCTTTTGGCGGCAACGCACAGCATCGAAGAGATCACTGCCTACATTGGGGCCGACACGATGGCTTACCTCAGCTTGGAACACCTCGTCGAAGCGATCGGTGTTGAGAAGGGCTTTTGTGATGCGTGTCTTTCAGGGAACTACCCAACTCCCGTGGCGATCTCACCTGCGAAGGACGTTGCCCCGCCAGCCAACGAACCCGTTGAGCTCCAACCAGCACTTCCGGGGGTCTAGGTCGTGGCGGATGGCGGAGCAACCTATCGAGGGGCTGGTGTCGATATCGACGCCGGCGACGAAGCGGTTGAGCGCATTAAGGACATTGTTGCCACAACCAATAATCTTCCCGGTGTTTTAAGTTCTATCGGTGGTTTTGGTGGCTTGTTCCAACTCGACATGGAGCGCTTTACTCACCCGGTGCTGGTGGCAGCCACCGACGGGGTGGGAACAAAGTTAGAAGTGGCTCGTTTAGTCGATCGATATGAGACCGTCGGTATAGATCTTGTCGCCATGTGTGTCGACGATCTCATCTGCGTTGGCGCAGAACCATTGTTTTTCCTTGATTACATCGCCGTCGGGGCAGTGGACCCCCAACGAATAGAAGAGTTGGTGACCGGCGTCGCCGCTGGTTGTCGCCAGGCTGGTTGTGCGCTGCTGGGGGGAGAAACCGCCGAGCACGGCGGGGTGATGCATCTCGGCGATGTCGACATGGCGGGCTTTGCCGTCGGCGTTGTTGAGCGCGGACGGGAACTCGGTCCGGATCGGGTCCATGACGACGATGTACTCATCGGACTCGCCTCGCCCGGGATCCGCTCGAATGGCTACACCTTGGCTCGCCATATCTTCTTCGAACGCCAGAGCCGCGCGTTGGAAGCGCCAGCGTGGGACGGTGCGTCGGTGAGTTTGGCCGATGAACTACTCCGGCCGAGTGTGATCTACGCGCCCGCAATTCTTGAGGTCCTTCGTCGGTGTCCTGAGGTCGTGCACGCAGTTGCTCACATTACCGGTGGAGGCCTAGAGGGGAACCTGGTGCGGGCCTTGCCTGAGGGCGTCCTTGCGATGGTCGACCGCAGTGCGCTCCCGGTTCCTGAAATCTTCAATGAGATCCAGCGTTGTGGCGATGTGCGTGATGAAGAGATGGCTCGGGTGTTCAATCTCGGCGTGGGGATGGTGCTGGCTGTTGCACGCGGGAGCGAAACGGCAGTCCTCGAGGTCTTGGCAGACGAAGGAATCGAGAGTGCTGTGGTGGGTGCACTTCAGCCCGGTGACAAAGGAGTTGAGGTTCAATGAGTCCACTTGACGTAACCCAAGAAGCACTCAAAGCACACTTGATGGAGTACTCGGTAAAGACCGGTGACTTTGTTTTGAAGTCAGGGAAACGATCGACCTGGTTTATCGACTCAAAACAGACGGCGTGTCGCCCAGAAGCGATGGAACTGATGGCCACTGCGCTGTTGGCGCTCGTGCCCGATGAGGCAACAGCCATTGGCGGGCTGACGATGGGAGCTGATCCCGTGGCGTTCATCACCGCGGGAATCGCGGCGACGCGCGGGAGGCACCTGAAGGCATTCTCCGTGCGTAAAGAAGAGAAGGATCACGGCGCCGGTGGGCGGATCGCTGGCGCGTTGCTGCCCGGCGACAAAGTAGTGGTGACTGAAGACACAGTGACCCGTGGTACCTCGCTCTTGGAGGCCGTCCACGCCGTTCAGGCCTTCGGCGCTGAGGTGATTCTCCTGACGGCCATTGTGGACCGTGGCGGAACCTGTGAAGCGATGGCCGCCGCTGAAGGCCTGCCGTTCAAGGCCGTCCTCACGGCTCCTGATTTAGGCTTCCCCTTCGAGGGAGGGGCGTAGAGTGGGAACTATGGGGGATTTCGAAACACTTGAGATTTCGGTGAAGGACGCTGTCGCCACCGTCACATTGAACCGACCGTTTGCCATGAACTCGTTTAACGCTGAAATGCGTAGCGAGTTGATCAGACTCTGGAGCGAGCTTCGCTCCAACGACGACGTCCGCTGTGTTGTTGTTACCGGTGCGGGCGATCGTGCGTTTTGCACGGGTATCGATCGCACGGAAGCCTTAGGGGATCTCGATGTCGACAGTGACAATCTTGACGGCTACGTCACGCCGTTTATGTTTGACGACCCCGGTCACGCCATGTGCCCTAAAGCCAATGACTTTTGGAAGCCCATCGTGGCGGCGGTGAACGGCATTGCCTGTGGTGGTGCGTTCTATCTGTTGGGCGAGGCGGACATCATTGTCGCTTCGGAGACCGCAACATTCTTTGACCCGCACGTTACCTACGGCATGACCGCAGCCTTTGAGCCGATGCAACTGGTCGGCAAGATGGACTTTGGTGAACTGGTGCGTATGTCGCTGATGGGAGCATCCGAGCGGATCTCTGCGCAGCGTGCGCTACAGGCGGGGCTCGTGAGTGAAGTCTTTTCACCCGAGACCTTGCTCGACGAGGCACAAAAGATTGCCGCCACCATTGCGTCAGTACCGAGTTTGGTTACCCAAGGCACCCTCCGTGCACTCTGGTTGGCACGGGAGCTCTCTCGTAAACAAGCACTCGATCAGGCCTATCTCATTACGAGCGTGGGAACCTCAAAGGAGTCCTTGGCCGCTGGCCAAGAACGATTTTCTTCAGGCGAGCGCGTGGAGTGGCGGCTTCGCTAGACCGTGCGGAAGAACGCGGTGACACGGTCACGCCACGCTTTCAGAAGTTTTGTGTTGTCATCAGGAGTGTGGCCGAGGCGCACCACCACGAGATCGAGCGGTGGACAGACTGAAATCATCTGGCCCTCAAATCCTGAGCACCAAAAGGTGCCGAGGTCGTCGCCCACAACCCAAAACTGGCCGGAGTAGTAGTACCCATCGTCTTCGTCGATCGAGACAGGGGTTCGCACCTTGTCGATCCACCATTCAGGAACGATTCGTTGCCCATTGGCGAAGCCACCCTGCAGGAGCATCAACCCAAAGCGAGCAAAGTCCTCGGCGGTGGCGTAGACAAACGACGAGGCGGCGAAGGTTCCCGCTGGGTCAAAGGTCGCCGTGGCTGAGCGCATGGCGAGCCGACCAAAGAGTTGCTCTTCAAGCGCTGCGCGCATGCCTGCTTCGCCGCCATAGAGCGAGCCGGCTAATCGAGAGAGAATGTTTGACGTTCCCGACGAGTAGTGAAAGAGGGTTCCTGGTGGAACGGCCAGGGGACGACTGGCGGCGTAGTGGGCCATGTCATCCTTTCCCGATCCAAAGAGCATTTCGATCACGTCGCTCTGTCCGGAGTCGGTGTATTCCTCGGCGAAATCCAAACCGTCTCGCATCTCAAGGAGATCACGGACCGTTATTGCTTGGCGGGGATCACCTTCGGCGCTCCATTCGGGGACATTTGCTCGATCATCGAGTGAGAGTTTTCCTTCATCGACGAGGCTGCCAATCAGAATCGACAACATCGACTTGGCCATCGACCAGCTCAAGAGTGGGGTCGTGGACTGCACCGGAATCGGATCGCTGATGAAGGAACCCAAGGCATTGTCGTAGCGCTCGGCGATGATCGCGCCACGGTGGAGAACGATGGCGGCGAAGGTCTCTCCAAGGGGACCATCATCGACAAAGAGCTCGTCGAAGAGGTGACCGAATCCCTCGGGTGGCGTGGCGCGTTGAAACGTTTCGACGGGCCAAGAGCCCGGTTCCTCGTGGCGATAGGAGCCCGAAACGCCGGGCGGAAGAACGGTCACGGTCTTAGATTGGCTGAGGGGTGTTCAGCGCCACCGCGTTGTCCAGCAAAATCAGCTTGCGCTCGGCGTCGGTGAGTTTTGCCAACTCGGGTACGTAGTCAAGTGGTGCGGGCATGCCTTCGATGTGGGGCCAATCCGAACCAAAGATGACCCGGTCAGCACCCATCAGCGCCACAACTTCTTCAACGTCGTCCTCCCAAAAGGGGTTGATCCACCAGCCTCGTTGCAGGGAGAGCACCGGATCATCGCTGAAGTAGCCAGGCATTTTTTTGTCGGTTGATCGCAGTTTTGCGATCAGGTCGGCAAGGAAGGTCGAGCCGTTCTCGATGGAGGCCAGACGGAGATTGGGGAAGCGATCGAAAATCTTTTCAAAGATGCTGGTCATGATGAAGTCGTTGGCTGACCGCTCGATGGCAAAACTCTTGACCGTTGGCTTCCATCCGCCAGAGAACGTTGCGCCAAATCCATCAGGTGCGTAGCCATTCGACGACATCCCTGAATCCCCAGCGTGGATGACCATAGGGATGCCTGCTTCGTTGAGGCGAGCCCAGAACGGGTCAAACTGTTCGTCGAAGGGCGAGAACGTTCCCGACGTCGTTGTTGCAGCGGCAGCACGCATCACAATCATGTGTGCGCCGTTGTCAAGAGCCCATTCAAGTTCTTTGACGGCCCAGTCGACATCGGCCAGTGAAAGATAGGGAGCGGCAAAGACTTTACCGTCCCCTTTGTCGAAGCCCCAGTCGTCAAGGACCCAACGGTTAAATGCTTCGAAGGTGGCGCAGACCGCGAAGGGATCGTGCTTCAAGAGTTCTTCGTAGAGCATCCCTAAGGTCGGAAATAACCAGACCGAAGAGAGGTCAAATGCCTCGAGGGTCTCGACGCGTGCAGCTCGATCTCGATAGGCGGGGCGAATTGACTCGCGCGCCTTGAGGAACTCCAAGGGATTGCGCTTGTCTGGATTACCACGGAAGTAGTCGTGCATCGCTCCTGGAGGTGCGATGGGGTCGAAGGTGGGGTTCGTGACAGCTCGACTGAGCATTCCGCCGACAACGTGATAGCGACGACCATTGACTTCGGCCCACTCCACGCAACGTGAACCAAGTGCCGGGTCAAGATAGCGGGTAAAGGCATCGAGCGCTTCGTAGTAGTGATTGTCGGCATCAAAGGGGGCGTATCCAAGATCGTTCATTGTTTTCTCCATGATGGTCGTCGTTCTTCGCTCCTTTATCGTAGGTTCTCAGCCCGGCAGGAGGGTCAGGGAGGAATTTTCCCTTTACGAAGGGCCTGTCACACCCTCACGCGACCATGGATTTATGGCTGGGACAGGGCAACGTCAAGAAACAGCGGTAATCAGCGGCCACCTTGCACTGCGCTGCCTTGGGGAGCAAACGCTTGTCCTCGCCGGCCAGAGCATCTCGGTCTCGACCGTTCATGCGGCCAAAGCATTCTTTCTTCTGGCCTTGAGTCCAGAGTGTTCTCGAGAAAGCAGAGAACTTGGAGGGCTGCTCTGGCCCGACGCTCCAGAGAGCAGGCTGGCGTCTCGACTGGCCACCATGACCTGGCAGATGCGTGCCGCCGCTGGTGATCAAGCTTGGCGGGTTCAACGTACGCGCACCCACCATGTTCTTGAAATCGAACCTGGCGACGTTGATCTTTTGGCCGTCTATCACAACGTCGAGCTCCTTCGAACGGCGACGATCAACGATGAGCTGGACAAGCTTCGATCATTGCTTCTTGAAAGGCTTCGCACTCCGCTCCTTCCCGCGTGGAGCCACGAAGCTTGGGTTCAACAAGAGCAAAAAATAATGACCAAGATGGCGGAAGACTTAGACCCCTGAGGGCTCTGTTGATTTCCGCTCATCGTTCCATCGCTTCATCGCGATACCTGACCAGACGAACTCTACGACCCCAAAGGGCCACGCACCCGAGAGAAAGCCATAGCTACTCGAAAGTAAACAACCCAATGCAAAAGCGGCAATGTAGTTAACGTGGCGGTGCTCGAGCGCGTACATCCCCATCATAAAACTCACGGCAAGAACGCCATAGATCGTGACCGCCATAGCGGACCCCCTTTTTCTTCCGACGATGGCCTAACCCTAATGTGCGCGTTGGATGAATTCGTGCCCGGGGGACTCGCTACGATGAGAAGGTGACCAACAAGCAAGGTGATTCCCAAGCTGAATCAAAAATTCAGGCGTCACCCTGCCAGGGTTGCGGCGCGCCGTTTGCTCCCCTGCGAGAACTGCCCGACGGCCCCGTTCACCTCTGCCCAGCCTGTGCCTCAAGCGCTGATATTGGATGCCCCTAAGGTGACGGCAGCCCCTCGCTTTGGTGGCTTCGTTCGTGCGGTGATGGCGCTAGGCCTCGGCGCAACGACTCTGACAGCCTGTGGAAGCAGCCAAGGCACAACAGCCCCAACAAGCACCCCGTCATCCTCGACACCTTCAGCCACGGTGACGACCCCCCAGAGCGAAGCCGCGGCAGTAAAAAACATGAAGTGGACAGCGAATGTAACGGTGACAACAAGTGGAAGCTCCTGGACCTTTCGGTCACCGGGGATTCCTTCGTCTCAGTTTGTCGCCGCCTACTACGCCGTGCCCCAGAATCCCTTGGCAGTCTCAGCTGCTGGTGCGACGTTGACTCCGTCAAGTACGGCAATAAAGAATCGAAATTATAACTACACCCTTCCGCTCACCCCAACGTGGTCAACCACCACGACCGCAGCTCCTCTGGGGCCAATCGGCGTGATGCTCGATGGGGCGGTGCTCTACAACCCCTTTGAAGCGGGACCGGCCAAGACGCCAGCCTTGAGCGACAACTTCACGGTGACGCAAAATGGGAACACAGGATCGTTCCTCGATTCGTGCAACAGCCATCCCAACCAAATGGATTTCCACTATCACGGACTTGCCACTTGTCTTGTTGAGTACGCCACCGGTCAATCCGTGTCCGTGGGACCAGTGACGTCAAGCACTGGATCAACGACGGCGGCGGTCAGTGAGACCAACGCTGCGGCAAAAAAGCCGGTCGAGCTGGGCTTTGCTTTTGACGGGTACGCGATCTACGACAACATCGCTATGAACGGTTCAACAATTCCTGTGGCGTCGTTAGATGCCTGTAATGGGATCTTTTCTGCAGTTCCCGGCTACCCCCAGGGGATCTATCACTACGTGTTGGAAAACGTGAAGACATCACAATCGTCAATCAATTGTTTTCACGGCGTTGTGAGCTCGGCCTATACCCAAGCACTCAAGAATGCGTTGCCAGCAACTGGCGGGGGACCTGGTCCACCATCGGGATCCGCAGCGGGTCCAGCCAACGCCAACGAGGATGCGTTTTTGATGACGAAACTTAAAAATCTCTCGCTCTACTCACCCTGTTAGCACTCAAAATTTTGGTGGTCGGGACCGGCGTCGATCCGGTGACCTCACGCTTTTCAGGCGCGCGCTCTACCAACTGAGCTACCCGACCTCCCCGATAGATCCCAGGGGACCTGGGCTATCGAGCGGACCTGACGAGATTTGAACTCGCGACCTCCGCCTTGACAGGGCGGCGTGCACTCCAGACTGCACCACAGGTCCTCACTCTTTCCGCTTCACGACAAGGTCGCTGGGCGGACTTTTATGCTACCTCAGGCTGAGCGAGGCGATCTCCGTCGGCCCTCGACCGGCGATCCTCACGACAAATTTCAGCCGGGTAGCCAGTGGGCGTGGCCCCAGGGTGCTGGTGCCACGGCGAGCACTGTTCCGTACACAAGGCACAACGTCACGTCTGGCTGGCCTTTGTCGGCTCGGTTTTACCACGTTTGTGGCTTTCGTGAATCTTCGTGCGGGGCATTTCAATCCCGACATGAGCCTCAAGGAAACCGGTGATCTCCTGCTCAGTTAGTCAAAGAGCTCAGGATCGCTCTCAATAATCTCGTCCCACAGTGGTTGGAAGGAAAACGCGC
>CAIKCI010000022.1 GCA_903825895.1 uncultured Actinomycetes bacterium | reverse complement strand
TGCTAGTCGTTACACCGACATCGCAAGTTGGGTCCTGCGACACCACTGCCACGTTGTACTTGACGAAGCCCATAGGATGAAGCGAGGTCGAGATGGCGAGTGGGGCGCTGCATGCTTAGACCTTGCTCAAATCGCCAAAAGAAGAGACATTTTGACGGGAACGCCAGCGCCACAACATCCGACTGATTTTTTGGCTCTCCTAAATTATCTCTGGCCTAATCGAGCCCAGAAAATCATTCCCCCTGGAGCATTACAAGAAAACCCTTCACCCTTAGTGATGCGAGAGGTTTCGCGTCGAATTGAACCGCTCATGGCTCGGACAAAGAAGGATGAGCTTGGGCTTGAGCGACCCAATTTTCAAGTCGAACGAGTCGAAATGAAACCGATTCAAGCGGCTATATACGAGGCTCTCCGATCTCGTATTCAAAGATCGAATCTGACAAAAGTGAGCGATCAAGCGGACCTACGCGGACTTGGAGAGATTGTGATGTATCTGATCCAGGCTGCATCAAATCCTGGTCTCCTGGCTTCCGCTATTGGCGGCTCACAATCATCAACACGATGGCCCCCAAGCCCCATTCCGGAGGGCAGTCAGCTTTCAGATCAAATTCTTGCATACGGTGAATACGAAGTACCAAGGAAATTTGAGAAGTTAGCCTCGCTAGTTTCTAAAAATGCAGCCGTTAATCGAAAAACACTTGTGTGGTCTAATTTCATTGGTAACTTAGAAGAGATTTCTGGAAGGGTTTTAGCGCCGTACTCCCCTGCTGTCGTGCATGGAGGAGTGCCATCGCGAGCAGATTCATCACCGGGGTCACGAGAACATGAACTACGAAAATTCCGAGACGATCCTGATTGTATGGTGCTTGTGGCCAATCCAGCTGCTATGTCTGAAGGAGTTAGTCTTCACCACACCTGCCACGACGCTATCTATTTAGAGCGGACTTTTAATGCTGGCCAGTATCTCCAGTCTTTGGATCGGATCCATAGGCTTGGGCTATCTCCAGGGACAAAAACGACGGTCACTTTTCTAGTTGCCGAGAAGACCATTGATAACATCATCGATAATCGTGTTCGCACTAAGGCAGAAAGACTGAGTGGAATGCTCGCTGACCCAAACATGGTAGGTATGACGTTACCGGACGACGAGGAATACGGGGAGTGGATTGACATTGATGATGTAGACGCGTTACTCGGCCACTTGGCGAATGAGAAATAAAAAACGTTCCTGGGAGTCACCTTCGGGGTTGCCGACACAGCATGCGATTCAGGCTGCCGTCCACGTCTCGAAGATCATCGGCTCACAAAGAGCCAAAGCCTCTGATACGCGTGAATCTTATTGGCGACGGTCATTAGGTGGCGTCTTCAGCCCAGCTGATATGCAAATCGGAGAAGAACTCCTCATAGATTGTGGATTAATAAAATTGCAGGGTATAGATCTCGTCGTGAGTCAAGAGCTTCGAGATCTTTTTGAGGCCAGTGCTGTGGAATTAACTGCAGTGATTTGTTTGAGGTCTGCAGCATGCGTTGAAAAGATGGATGTCACCTCTCAAGAGTTAGTACAAGAATTGAATTTACTCCTGGTTGACCCTGCCTTCATTGAAAAAACATTCAACGGGATTGGTCGGCTTTTTGACCAGTCTCTACTTAAAGAAATAGGAAATATTGGTGAAGCTCTTGTGGTGGCACGGTCGAGACAAGAACTGAAACGCCTAGGCCGAGATGATCTTGCTCTAAAAGTTAATAGAGTGAGCCTACTTGACGACACGGCAGGTTACGACATTGAGGCACCATATATTTCTGACGGCCAGAGGCTCTTTGAAGTGAAAAC
>CAIKCI010000021.1 GCA_903825895.1 uncultured Actinomycetes bacterium | reverse complement strand
TCTCGCCGCCTTAGTAGTCCTTGGCGCAACAGTGGTTCCAATGGTCTGTGAAATTTCTTGGAGATTTTCGGTGACGCCTCAGAGTCTTCATGTTCAGCCAGAGGTCGTGGTCATTGAGCGTGCAGCCGATGCACTGGCGCACGGCCATGACCCCTACCAAGCCCAGGTGGTCAACGGGCACCTCGAAGGCGCGGCGCAGGGTCTCCCGGCTTACGAATCATTCTTCCCCTACCTCCCGGCCATGACGATCTTTGGCCTTCCCTCGGCGACCAAGGTTCCGAGAGTTTTGAGCGACGCACGCCTCTACTTCTTCTTGGCCACTCTGGTTTGTTTGGCCCTGGCTCTTCGCTATGGGCCAGGAGCCCCCGAGCGAAAATTAAAAGTCATGCAGGTGGCGATTGCCTTGCCCTGGGCGGCGTTGACGATTGCGACCGGTGGTGACGATATTCCTATTGTGGCACTCCTGCTCGTCGCTATGGTGCTCGCACAACGGCGACGGCCGGGCTGGTCGGGACTCGTTTTTGGCCTGGCCTGTGCGATGAAGTTTACGGCATGGCCCGTAGCACTGCTCGCGCTGTTCGCCGCCCGCAACAAAGAGAATGAGCGAAAGCCCTTGGTGATGCTGATGGCAATTGGGGCAGTGGGAGTCCCCCTCGTGATGGGGGCCCTTTGGTGGAATGCTGGAACCTTTATCGCCAACGTCATAGAGTTCCCGCTCGGTCTTGCTGGGATAGCGTCACCCGCTGGGTCAGGCCTTCCGGGACATTTGTTTGTCACCGCCTTTCCGGCGTTGCGCAAAGTGTTTGTGGTCGTCTCAGCGCTGGCTGGGGTGACCGTGCTCGTGACCTATCTCAGGAATCGTCCCCCTCAAGATGCGAGTGCCGTGTGTCGAGTGGCGGGGTGGTCGCTTACTGGAGCGATTCTGTTAGCTCCCTCAACGCGCATTGGCTACTTGATCTATCCCTTAAACCTGTTTGTCTGGTCGTGGCTTTTAACCGAGGAGGCAAGCGACCAGCACACACTCGGACAACAACAGCATTAGCTGTCTTGCGAGGCTTGGTAGAGCCGGATGGTAAACCTGGTCGATTGCGTTGAAGACGGCGAAAACTTGGTGGGATGAATAATGACGCCTTCTTCCCAGAACCATCCATCGGTCCCGCTCTTCTGAGCCAGGATCTCGATCCCTTTTTGATTCACCGGTGTCCCAACAGAGAAGATTCGCCATCCGTGCCCTGCCATCTCTGTATGGAAGAAGGAATAGAGCGCCCCTTGGCTTGAAGGGGATGAATACAACAAGGACGCATCAAAGGAAGACGGAGAAGCTCCCGTGGGAAGACTGGCCACCTGCGTTGAGGGGCTGGGCAACACAACGCTGTTCAGAACGTCGGGTGGTGGCTCGCCACTCACGATCAGCGGCTCGAAGGGATTGACCGGGGAGACAGTGAGGCCCAGCGTTGAGCTCAGCGCTGGAATGGTGGTCGCAGGTGGCCGACCGGGAGAGTCGATCGAGTTGATCCCAATAAACAGGACCAACATCCCGACGGCACACAGCGGCACGATCATCGCCCATTTCAAACTGGTTGGACGCGTCCCTGGAGGAGGCAGGGGATTGCCGCGGCGATCCCGCTCTATTGCTTCTGGGGGAGTTTCAACGCTCACTGCCCAATTCTATGCGGACGTTGGTGCTTGGTGACCCCACCCTAAGTGATCGATAGGGCCATGTCCCTTACCTAACTGCCAAGTGCTCGCCGACGCGATTGCCCGAGCGACGTATTCATTTGCGGATTCGATCGCGGATTGCGGGGAGAGTCCATTGGCCAAGTTGGCAGCAATCGCAGCCGACAGGGAGCATCCCGTTCCGTGGTCGTTCTTCGTTTCGATTCGTGGGCCGATAATCTCGAAGTTCATGTCTGGTCCAACGACCACGTCAGGCGATGCTGTGCCGGTTGCTCCGTCTCCCAAGAAATGGCCACCCTTGATGACGACCCATCGCGCTCCAAGAGAGTGCAATGCCTGTGCGGCATCACGCATTGCCTTAATGTCTCGGAATTCCTCGATGTCGGCGTTTAATAAGACCGCCGTCTCTCGAAGATTTGGCGTGATGACCTCAGCGAACGGCAACAGCGATGTTCGATATGCCTGCGCACCGCCAGATTCCATGAGGGCGTGCCCAGTTGACGAGACCAACACAGGGTCGACCACGAGGTGGGGGAGGAGTCCCTGCTGGGCAAGGGTGCCGACTGCTTCAATCGTGCGGGGGCGGGCCAGCATGCCAGCCTTTGTCGCCCGCACTGCCAGATCACCCAGCACCGTCGTCACTTGAGTGAGCACCATTTCGGGTTCGAGGGCCCAGATCGCATCGACACCAAGCGTGTTTTGGGCAGTTACGGCAGTGATGGCAGTGGTGCCATGGATGCCGTGTGCTGCAAAGGTTCTCAAGTCGGCCTGGATCCCCGCCCCGCCTCCTGAGTCCGAACCAGCAATACTCAACGCAATGTTTGGTTCCATCACTTCAATCTAGTGACCAATTCTTCTCTTGCCGCATTGACCAGGCACGAGTCCTAGGCTGTGGTCGTGCACGACAAGTTTGAAATCGCAGGAGAGACACTCGGATCTCGTTTAATTATGGGAACCGGAGGAATGGTCTCGCTGGATCAACTTCGAAAAGCCTTCGTGGCATCGCATGCATCGATGGCCACCGTGGCGGTGCGTCGAGTGGCCCCGGATCGTGAACATGGACTGTTGGGCTTGTTTGAGGAGTTGGCCATTCGAATTCTCCCTAATACTGCGGGCTGCTATCAAGCATCAGAGGCGGTCAAGACCGCGCAATTAGCGCGTGAAGCTTTTGAAACCAACTGGGTGAAGTTGGAAGTCATCGCCGATGAGCACACGTTGTTGCCGGATGCCCCAGAACTCTTGAAAGCGGCACGTCAATTAGTCGATGACGGGTTTGTGGTGTTGGCCTATGCGCCAGATGACCCGATTGTCTGTCGGCGCCTCGCTGAACTGGGTTGCGCAGCGGTCATGCCACTCGGCTCGCCAATCGGAAGTGGCTTAGGTATTCGTAACCGCCACGCTATAGCGATGATCACTGAGGAGCTTGACGTACCGGTTATCTTGGACGCTGGGCTTGGGAGCGCGTCAGATGCTGCCGTGGCCATGGAATTGGGCTGTGATGGCGTCTTGGTGGCTTCGGCGGTTAATCGAGCCGAAGATCCTGAGATGATGGCCGAAGCGATGAGATTGGCTGTGGAAGCTGGATTTCTTTCGCGTCGAGCCGGAAGAATCCCCCCACGCTTCCATGCCGAGGCCTCCAGCGCCTTTCTCGGCATCGCTGAACTCTAAGAAATTCACCCTTGCCAGGGGAGAGGAGGGGTCGTACAATAACGTTGGCGTAACTACCACCTTGTGGTTTTCACCAACTACCATTGAGCCTGTGTCGGGAGGTCATCAAGCAATGGAACCCATGAATGAACAAGTACTTGGATTTAGCGGACCGCAGGTCTGCAGTGTCGTTGGTATTACCTATCGCCAACTTGATTACTGGGCAAGGACCGGACTGTTGACGCCAACCTTGGCCACCGCTCGAGGATCAGGCACCAAGCGCCGGTATTCCTACCATGATGTCTTGGAAGTCAAGGTGATCAAACAGTTGCTTGATGCCGGTGTGTCACTGCAGCGAGCTCGTCAATCTGTCGATTGCCTTCGTAACAACTTAGAAGTTGATTTGGCGAGTGCGAGCCTGATTCTTTCATCGTCATCGTCAGTCTTGGCGACAAGTAACGGTGAGATCGTAGATCTCCTCGCCGGGGGTCAAGGCGTTTTGAACGTGGTGCCGATGGCGAACGTCGTCGCTGAACTTGATGCCGGCATCGTGGCTATTGGCGAGATTCCACTCACTCGAGAAGAAGCAAGGCGCCAGGCTCAGAGCGCGTGACCTTGACGACGCCCACACTTCACGACAGTCGGCGTCGTCATCCCAGCGCACTCAAAGCCCCTCAAACGAATTGCTTTGCTCACCCGTCGGAGAAAACATTTGCCGACCTTCTCGATCTTTATTCCATCGCTTGGGAGTATGAACCCATAGAGTTTCCGCTGTCATGGAGCGAAGGGGGAGTGCCTCAGTCAGGATTTCGACCTGACTTTTGGTTGCCCGACTATGGCTACTTTGTCGAACTGACGACCGCAGATCAGCGATTAGTGACGCGTAAGAACGCGAAGGTCCGACGTTGTCGTGAGCTCTACCCTGAGGTCAAGGTAACGGTGGTCTATCAGAGGGATTTTATGAGTCTCGTGGAGCGCCATGGACTTCTGGGCATCACATCGGCCGCCTAGGACCTTTTAGGCCAGGCCAATCAATAGACCTAGGGTTCCGAACCCAATGGAGAGAATCATGGTTCCAAACGTAGCGACTGCCGCGCTGACGATGCGCCGCTCATGGAGGAGCTCGACAATTTCAAACGAGAGAGTAGAGGCGGTGGTGTACCCACCGAGAAAGCCCGTCAACACGAGAGCGACCAGCGTTGGATTATGTGAGAGGTAGCTCGTTGAGCCGAGAAAATAACCAGCAAAGGCAGAACCAGTGATGTTGACCACCATGGTGCCGAGCGGCACCGAACGGCCCCACATGCTGCTCACCATTCGATCGACGAGATAGCGACAGACCGCACCGACGCCGCCCAGTAACGCTACGAGGCCCCAGAGCGTCATGCTCGCCTCGTCCTGACGAGATTGCCGAGCCAAAAGCCCAAGGAAGCGAACCCGATGTTCGTGAGGAGTGTGAGGGTCCAGAGACCCATGGCCTCAGGAACGCTACCTCGGTGCGCCAAGGTCAAAGAAAGCACGGTTACACCACCGTAGGTTGTCCAACCGCCAAGTATCCCTGTGGTCAAGAAGAGTCGCGCTCCCACATGATCGTTGCGCTGCTGGAAGTAGGCGCCGACCAAGAGACCGATGAAGAGGCACCCGACTGCGTTGACGATGAGCACTGTCTGGCCGATCACCTGGTGATCGGTGGGGAAGCCTGCCTCAATTCCTTGGCGAGCGAAGGTTCCGAGGGCACCTCCAGCGAGAACGAATAAAAGGTGGAGGGGATTTAGACCTGACCTCCGCGCTGTTCGTAAAGGGTCGAAGTCAGGGTCAACGGTCTGCTGGAGCGGAAGCTCCATTTCTTCAGGCACAACTAGAGGCTAGGCGCGATGTATCTAAAAACTCGGATTTACCTGCGACGGCATGCTCGGTTGGGAGTCGGCTATTTTGAGGTGTCGATATCGAAATCAAGGGTTGGTCAACGTCGTCTCTGTCGACCAGGCGCTGAGCACGCCTCAAGAGGGGCGGGGTCCAGGTTCCGTCCTTCGAGGGCAATATCCCAAACTTGACATAATGAACATTATCGGCGCAATAAACCCCAGAAAAACCCAGACTTCCATTGATTGAGGCGATTCACCGTTGCTACCTCTGGCGTGCGTTCGCTTCTGAGGGCCGCAATGACTTCCTCTGGACCTGAGGTGCCGACCTCCACTCCAATGGCAGCCAGCGAGTTCAGTATTGGCGCACTACCGTGATGCGTGATGGATACGAACCTGGTTCACGAACTTTTTGATCTCACCGACCGAACGATCATCATTACGGGAGGATCTCGAGGAATCGGGCTGGCCTTGGCCCAGGCCTGCGCTGCGCAAGGTGCCCAGGTGGTGGTGGCGTCGCGCAAGCTTGAAGCTTGTGAGCAGGCAGCGAGCCAAATTCGGGGCAACGGGGGAGTCGCCCTCGGCGTTGGCGTCCATATGGGGGAGATGGAGTCGATCCATCACCTGATGGCGACAACAGTCGCAGAGTTTGGCGGCCTCGACCTTTTAGTCAATAACGCAGCCAATCCCCTGGCGCTCCCCATCTCCGAGATCACCGAAGCCGCCTGGGACAAGTCACAAGAGGTCAACGTGAAAGGTCCCGTCTTTTTGGCCCAAGCAGCACTTCCCTACCTCAAGCAAAGCGACCATGCGGCTGTCTTGAACATCCTTTCGGTGGCAGCGATCACCTACTCGCCTGGTGTGGCGATGTACTCCGCTGCGAAAGCAGCGATGCTGGCGTGGACGCGTAACATGGCGGCAGAGTGGGCGCATGATGGGATTCGTGTGAACGCACTCGCTCCTGGACCTGTTGACACCTACATGATGCAACAAAATCCGCCCGAAGCTATCGAGCGGATGAAGTCGATGAACCTCCAAGGTCGTATCGCTCGCGTTGACGAACTCGTCGGTCCGGCGCTCTTACTGCTCTCTGATGCTGGTAGTTACATCACCGGACAAATGCTGGTGGTCGATGGGGGCTTCAGCGAAGCGCGCTAAGCCGCTGAACGTCAAGTTCTCTTTATTTGCCGATAACCTGAGAAAATGACCGCTTCCACCTCTCCCCTGCCGGTCGATACATCGAAAGAACCGCTCAGCCCTGAAGTTCGACGAGCGGCCTATGTAGTGGTTCTCGGCACGATCATGGCCATTTTGGACACGACGATCGTCGCCGTGGCGCTCGATACCTTAAGTAAAGACTTCAAGGTATCGGTCTCAACTATTCAGTGGGTTACCACCGGTTATCTCCTAGCGCTTGCGGTTGTTATCCCAGTGACCGGGTGGGCCATTCATCGAATTGGTGCCAAATCTATCTACATCACGTCACTTGTCCTCTTCATTGTGGGCTCTGCTCTGTGTGGAATGGCATGGTCGGCTAACAGTTTGATTGCCTTCCGCATCCTTCAGGGAATTGGCGGCGGAATGATTATGCCCGTTGGCCAATCGATCATGGCCAGGACCGCAGGCCCGAAGCAGATGGGCAAGGTCATGGGAGTCATTGGAATTCCCACCATGTTGGGACCCATCCTCGGACCAGTCGTTGGTGGCGCCATCATCACCAATATGTCGTGGCGATGGATCTTCTACGTCAATGTGCCCATAGGGATCGTGGCGCTGTTCCTGGCCATTAAATTTCTTAAGCCTTCCGAGAAGGACAAGACGCACCGCTTCGATCTCATTGGATTTCTCCTCCTCTCCCCTGGGTTGGCCATCTTGGTTTACGGGCTCTCAGAAGTAGGTAACCAAGGAGGATTCTCAAGTGCGTCGGTGCAGTGGAGTTTATCCGTCGGCGTCATCTTGATTGTTTTGTTCGTCTTGCGCTCCCTGAGAGCACCTGAACCACTTATTGATATGCGGCTGTTTAAGAACCGAACGTTCTCGGTCTCGTCGATCTGTATCTTCCTCACGGGTATGACGCTCTACGGGACGATGTTCTTGCTCCCGCTCTACTATCAAATTGTTCGGGGTGATTCGCCGTGGGTTGCCGGGCTGATGATGGCGCCTCAAGGAATCGGCGCTGCAATGATGATGCGTTATTCGGGCAGACTTACTGATCGGCGTGGCGCGCGCATGGTGGTTCCTGCGGGCATGGCCCTACTGGCGATTGGCACCCTGGGCTACACCCAGGTCTCTTCGAGCTCGAACTACTGGTTCTTGGGCGTCTCCCTGTTTATCCGCGGACTTGGTCTGGGCTTAGGCATGATGCCGGCGTTCGCATCGTCCTATCGTGATTTGAGTCTCGATGCGGTCCCGCGAGCGACAACGACCACGAACATTCTTCGCCAAGTTGGTGGCTCACTCGGAGTGGCCATTTTCGCTGTCGTCCTTCAGACGCAGATCAATCATCGGGTTCCCGGCAGCACCGGTGGCCTGACGAGCATTGCGACGGGGATGATTCCGCCCTCCACTCTTGAGAAGGTCGCACAGGCCTTCGGAACGTCATTTTGGTGGTCATTCGGAATCTGCGCGATTGCCATCATCCCTGGCTTCTTTCTGCCAAATTCGGGAAGCAAAGTCCCCGTTGAAGAACTTGAAACTGAAATGGTGATTGACTGAACCTGAGGGTTGCACAAAGTGACCCGCAGTCGGATGGAAGGCTTTGGACCATGAACAGTGCCCTATTCTCACTTGAGGGAAAAACGGCGTTAGTGACGGGGGGAAGTCGCGGGATTGGCAAGATGATTGCGCGGGGATTCCTCGATGCGGGAGCGCAGGTCGTCATCTCTTCGCGTAAATCTGATGCCTGTGACGCTACGGTTGAAGAACTGTCCCCCTTCGGCTCCATTCGAGCCATCCCTGCTGATTTAGCGCACCCCGAAGAGTGTGCACGCCTCGCTCGTGACTTTCGAGAGGCGCACGGAGTCCTCGACATCTTGGTGAATAACGCTGGGGCTACGTGGGGTGCGCCGTTAGAAGACTTTGATGAAGACGCCTGGGAGAAGGTTCTGGCACTCAACGTGAAAAGCGTGTTTCATCTGACCAAGGAGTGCCTTCCCACTCTCCGACAAGGCAGCACCCCCGACAGTCCATCGAGAGTGATCAACATCGGCTCGATTGACGGCATCCATGTGCCCTTGATGGAAACGTACTCATATTCAGCGTCTAAAGCGGCAGTCCATCAGCTCACCCGCCACCTCGCTCGTCGATTAGCTCCAGAGATCACGGTCAACGCCATTGCCCCTGGCCCCTTTGAGTCGAAGATGATGGCGGCCACACTTGAGGTTTTTGGCGATCAGATCGCAGCGACCGCTCCCATGAAGAGAATCGGTCGGCCCGACGATATGGCAGGAACAGCCGTGTTTTTGGCTTCACGGGCTGGATCGTTCCTTACCGGAGCGATCATTCCCGTTGACGGTGGGATCGCCACCGTTGGAACGAACTAAATGCCTTGTCTGGCCTAGACTGATCGTCTTCCAAGCGAAAGTGAGTGTTATGAGTTCCGATGTGATTGACATCATGGTGGAGATTCCTAAAGGGAGTCGCAATAAGTATGAGTACGACCACGACAATGACGTACTGCGTCTCGACCGTCGACTCTTTACTGCCACCCGCTACCCGAGTGACTACGGGTTTGTTCCTGACACCCTCTCGCTTGATGGGGACCCACTTGACGTACTCGTCCTCCTCGATGATCCGACCTTCCCAGGGTGCATGGTGACGGTACGCGTCGTGGGCGTGTTCTTCATGGTTGACGAAGCGGGGCCCGATGCCAAGCTCATTACGGTCATCCATAACGATCCGGACCGCGAACACCTCCGAGACATCAACGATATCCCCGCACACCTTCGTGATGAGATCGCTCACTTCTTTGCCATTTATAAAGATCTGGAACCCAATAAAGAGTCGTCTCCTGGGCACTACGAAGATAAAGCGGCTGCGTTGAAAGAACTCGGCGAATGCCAGGCACGTTTTCAAGAACTGCCGTCACACTGAGAGAAACAAGACCAAAGGACCGAGGATGCCCTACCCACGTGAAGAAGTCGAAGCAGCGGTCAAGATTTATGTTGAGTTGCGAGAGAGAATCGACCGAGGCGATGAGACGAGTTTTGGTATCCTTGCCGACCTCTACACCGACGACGCTGTGTACGTCGATACCGCTTGGGGTCGTCTAGAAGGACGCCCTGCGATCGACGAGTGGCTCGTTGACTCGATGGTGGGCTTGGGAGATTGGCACTTTCCGATTGAGTTCACGGCGATTGATGGCGATCACGTCATTGTGAAGTGGACGCAGATTCTCCCCACGGTGCGTCCCGATGGTTCACCAGCGACACAGTCTGCGTATTCGCACCTCATCTACGCAGGTGATGGGAAGTTCAGTTATGAAGAAGACACCTACAACATGACCCATGTGTTGGAGGACATCACCTTGACGGGATGGCAGCCAACGGAGCGAATGAACTTTCCTCCGGCTCACCCCAATCGAGACTTTTCGCCAAACTCCTGAATTAAGCGGGACTGCTTCCAACAGTGACTGAGACGTGCACTGTTTTGTTGCCCCGTGAGAGCGTCATCGGCAGAACGGTACCCGGTGCCGTTGCTTTGACGATCTGAGAGAAGGTAACGGCCGTGGCGACGGTTTTCCCTGAAACCTCGGTGATGACATCGCCCTGGTGGATCCCGGAGCGAGACGCCGGGGAAGGAGAGCTCACCGTAAGGACGAGAACGCCGCTGTTCGCCGACAAGTGATACTGCGCTTTCAGCGTTGGCGTCAGAGTGGCAATCTCAACGCCGATGTAACCCTGCGTGGGAGCGGTGGTCGTCGCTCCGCCTGATTCAAGTTTGGGGAGAAGTTCTTGAATCGAGTTCGAAGGAATAGCGAAGCCAATATTTTGAGCGCTCGATCCTGACGTGGTACTCCCGGCTACTGCGGTGTTCATTCCAATGACGTCACCTTGAGCGTCCAAAAGGGGTCCACCTGAGTTCCCCGGATTAATCGCTGCGTCCGTTTGAATCAGATTACTGAGCGTTTCTGTACCGCTGTTGAGTTCATTGGATGCAGTGACGGTCCGCCCCAGGGCAGAAATAATTCCCTGCGTAACGGTGGGAGTCCCGGCAGCGAGACCGAGGGCATTGCCGATCGCAACAACCGCATCGCCAACGACGGCCTTGCTCGAATTACCAAAGGTTACGGCGGGAAGATTGGCGGCTCCTTGAATTTGAATCAAGGCCACGTCGTCGGCAGGAAGAGTGCCAATGAGTTTGGCCGACTGTACGGTCGTTGAGCCGGATCTCGTCGTTGTTATCGTGCCGCCGTTTACTGCCAACGCGATCACGTGATTATTTGTCACCACCAGGCCGTCTGACGAAATAATCATCCCTGTTCCCTGGTCCTCATTTCCTCCATTTTTGACATCGATGGAAACGACCGAAGGACTGACTTTTGTCACGAGGTCAGGAATGGTCATCCCGGAGGGTAGGACCGCTCCGCTCGGTGAACTGTTGCTTTGGGTGATGGTGACCGAGCTATTCGACGAACCCGACAATTTTCCTCCGAGAAAGCCACCACCCACTGCCAGGGCAAGGCCGAGGGAAATAAGTGCAATGGTCCTACCTCTCCGCCGAGGGGGTGAGAACTCGTTCGATGCACGAACGGTTGGAGCTTTGGCGAATGCGCTGGGCCAAGGTGTGGGTGGCCGGCTTTGGATTGAATCACCGAGCGGGGGTGTTGAGGGTCCCTGCTTGGGGTCTGGAAGAGAAAAACTCTCCTCAGACTGCGTTTCGTCCTTAGGGTCCACCATGTTCCTTTATTTCGATTGGTTGTCTTGTGACCCTCAGCCTATGCGCGGATCTCAATCTCAGGGTTCCGTCGAATGCCCCGTCACTCCCCTGCCTAGAGAGCAGGTAGATTGTAAATTCCATGGCGCGCAAGATCGAAATTGAACTCACCAGTCAGCTCAACGACTCTGAATGGTCGTGGCGAGCCGCCGGGGCGCGCCAGCCGAAAGGCACCGTGGCCGCTTCTCTTCTTCCAGATTCTGCTGCGGTAGGGGTTGTGGTGAAGGCCGAAGTTGAGTCCCGCATGGATGGCCTTGAAATCACTGCAGTGTTCGCGCCAAGCGCTCCTGTGAAAAAAGAGAAGAAGGTCCAAACCATTGAATTACTTGGGTCCTCAAAGCCGGTGACTGGTGTCTCGTGGGATCTCGCAAAGAAGTCCAAAGGTGCTCCCCGTGGCGAACGCCGAGAGCGTGATGGAGGCCGAGGACGCCCCGACGACAAGGGTCGACCTTCGCGTGGTGATCGCCCTGGGGGCGGAAGTCGACCAGAGCGTCCAGGAGGCCCTCGCCAAGAGCGTGGACGGCCTCAGGCCCCTGTTCTTTCGACCACCTATCGAAACGCATTTCTTGCGACGCTGGGCAGCCAAGAGATCCCGATCGCCGAACAACTTTTGCGTGGCGGTATCCCAGCGGTGCGCAGTGCGATCGAAGAACAGAACGCTACGGCTCGTGCTGCTAGCCAGCCCGAGGCGTCGAGTGACGCCATCATGGTGATTGCTGAAAAACTCCTTCCTCAAACGTCACTAGCCATGTGGAAAGACCGCGCCTCGTCTGCACTCAGTGCGGGTAAGGAGACGCGCCTGCGTGATCTGAGAGCTATCGCCAGCGCATCTCGGTCTGTGAGTCTCGACGACGAAGCGCGTGCGATGGCGACCACGATCCAGGAATCGCTTGCTACTCGCAGTACCGCGCTCGTTGATGAGTGGGTTCAGCGCATGACATCCGCACTTGATGAAGGGCGTATTGTCGATGCGCTGGCCGCGTCGGCTCGACCGCCAGAGCACTCCACGCGCTGTCCAGCCGATGTAGCGAACAAGTTGACGATCGCTGCGGGGGCGGCAATGACGGCACAAACAGACCCTTCTGAGTGGATCGCCATCTTGATCGCTGTTGTGGCCTCTCCGGTGCGTCGAACAGTGAAGCCCGAGGGAATCCCCCACGATGCCTCCGCCCATGGTGAGGCAGTGAAGGCAGCGGGGAGCGTTCCCGCCTTGGCCAAATTGTTGGGCATCCGAATCCCTCCCCCACCGCCGATGAAGACGGCTGCCACAGCGTCTCCATCAGGTCGCAGTCGCCAACGACGCTGAGCGCTCCGTAATCGAGCGAGAGCGAAGCTCTCGCCAGTACTGATCGGCTAGTGAGAGTGGTCTGCGGGTCGCTGCATAATGAGCAGACGGGCTTTGAACCCGGTTATTTCGAATCGCTGCTTCATGGAGCGATCTCCAGGAAGGCTCCATCCCTCAAGGGGTCCCGAGCCATGATCGTTAGCCCAGACAATCAACTGATCCAACATCGTGGTACCACGACCCTGGTTACGATGAGAGGGGCGCACAAAGAGTCCTATGTGGGTGACACGTGAGCCTTGTGCAGCGACGCCGAGTCCGACGATGGTATCGCCATCTTTTGAGATAAGCAGAAGTGAGTCAGATCTCTGGCTGCGCTGAAGCAGTAGGTCAGCGACCACTGAAGGAGTCGGATCATCGCTGATCTCGTGGAGAAGGTCGAATCCTCCTCTTCGAGTGCTCACATCGGCAACAAGGACGCCAGCGAACTCGGAGAGGTGCTCCAGATCAGCTGCACCACCGAGCGGCGAGGTCATTGATGAGCAGCAGCGCCCGAATGCGGCGGCTCTTCGATTGCCCGCAAAATGGCTCGACGGTTACGAGTCTGTTGCTCGTAGCGCGCTATTTCTTCTTGTTCTGCCTCGCTCAAACTCGAAAGCATCGAAATAACCTGCGAAGCTGAAAGATTGTCGTAGTTGTCCATGAGATGGTCGATTGGCTCGGCGGCAGCCTCGGATGCTTGATCTGGCGCTTGGGAAGAATCCACAATGCGCAGTACCGGTGCGGCATCTGGTGTTGAAGCAGGTGTAGGAATCCTCGAACGAAGCTTGGCTGCCCCCATGGTGACCGCTAACTGCCCGAGCTGGTGAGCATTTCGCATTTGTTGATGCAGCCGATGTCTGCCTCGCTCGGCAGATTCACTTGGTCGAGCGGATGCATCAATCACTCCCTGTAGCGGAGCGAAGAGAAGGCGATCGAGGATGGCATCGATACCCTTGCGGCGCTGTTCTTGAGATGCTTGCTCAGACACAGTCTCGACAGACATCTTTTTTGGGGTTGGCACGTTGGTTGGCGTGCTTCACTAAAAAGCAACTGTTGCAGACAAACTCATCAGACTGCTTCGGCAGGACACTTTCGTTGGCGTCGCCCCGGTCATCTGACTCGACGACTTCTTCATCTTCAGCTTCATCTTCAACAACGAGACGCTCTTTGAGAATGACGTCGAGACTTGCTTCGACGTCATCAGCATCAGGAACGTCGTCATCGTCGTCCTCGCTTTTACGCAAGGTGGCTGGATCGACCGCTATTTCCAGGTCATCATCGTCGTCCTCTACAACAACGACATCGTCATCCTCGTCGTCGAGAACTTCCCCCTCGTCGAGATCCTCAATGTCGTCGATCCCTTCTAAGTCGATCTCTGTCTCTTCATCAGGAAGGTCTTTTTTCACCATTTTCACTTTCGGGTCGCTTCTGAAGCAGGAGGCTAGACGGTTTTTGGTCATCCGTGGTGCATTTAGCCCTTCTGAGCCCCCTAGCGAGGAGGGAGATGGCCTGGACACCTTTGGTGCCATCATCACCGCGCACGGCGATCTTTCAACCTGCCTGCACAGCCCTGACGTTCTCTACTCAGCGCCAGACCTATCTCCACTACTCGCTCTGTCGACCAGTGAGCACCCATTTGAAGACTCAAACGAGCGTTGTCTTGGTCAAGTGAGAATGACAATAGGCGGTTTCGCCAAACCCTGCCAGAAAACACACGCCCCTGACCTGGGCTTTCAAAAAAATTTCGTATCTCTAGGACTCAGGGACGACCGTCAGGCGTCGCTGCTCAGCCCGGCGCTCCGATTCGAGTCGTTCAAGATCGGTCGAACCGTGATCGACGTGAATCATTACCTCTGCGATGGCCTTGTGGCCCGCAACGTCTCTGATGGCGTTATGCATGTCCTGGGCGGCCCTGCGGTAGGAAGGGTGGCCCTGGGGGCCGGACCGCAACTCAAGGAGGTGAATGGCCTCACGTGCGTTCATTTGAATGATGTAGCGGATTCGATAGGCCAAGGAGACGGCATAACCTGCCTGCGCAGGGAAAGGACCACTGAGGACACCGTGTAGTTCACGAGCTCGCTCGATGCAGTCGTCGTAGTCGGGGCCTAGACCGGACTCTTCGATAATTGCTGGGGTGTCATAGCCAAGATTGACGCCCAAGGGCTGCCATTCGATTGTGCACATGCGGTGGCGCTGAAGGTCTCGGAAGGCTCCGTAGTCGGTAACGAGTTCGAATCGGTAGTCCGTTCGCTCGAAGGCTCGTCCCGGTCGGTGACGTCGGTTTCGTCGATCCCCCACGTAGGCCGTCAACATGGCGACCTTGTCGGCATGGCCCAACATCTGCACTCGGCGCAGGGCTTCGGTATCGCTGAGCGTGGTCGCTGAAAAGCAGATGGCCGCGAGAAGTTTATCTTCACCTTCGGGGTCGAAGTCGGTAAGTTGAACTTCTGGAACGGAGTCGTCGTCAATGGGCGTGAGGAGATCAGGCCAAAGCCGTTCGAGCACTTTTGTGGTAGCCGAGGCGTTGGTGGAGAAGTACTCGCTCCACTCCCCTCCGCGTTCCGCAATATCGACCCGTCGCAAGAATGAAGGAATCACTTTGCGAAGTTCTTCCAGCATCATGTCTGAATAGCTTCGAACCTCCGGAAGAGGGTGACTGCGCATGCGCAAGAGGAGCATTTCGTAGGATTGGCCAGTGCCATAAATGCCGACATTTGACATGGCTGCTGCGGGGAGGAGTCCACGCACGGCATCGAGGGCCTTGGCACGCGTTGCTTGGCGGTAAATAAAATCCGAGTCCCCGGGCTCTTGAGGGTATCGGTGCTGAAGCCAGGTTTGAGCTTTGGGAAGCATCTCGCCATAGGCGTCAAAGAGGCGGTCCATGTCACCGACATAACGCGCGCCGAGTGGTGAGTCGAGAATCTCAGGCGGACGGTAGTAGCGATAGTGGCCGCTCGGGAGTCGAGCGTCGTAGCCGAGATACCTCGTTGACTGTTCGAGGTATGCCATGAGCCGGCCCCATTCGAGGACCTTGGTCAAAATATTTGATGCCTGCTCGCAAGCAAGGTGGACGCCTCCGAGCTGAGCGACAGAGTCGTCGCCGTACTCAAAGAAAACCTTCTCATAAAGCTGTTCTGCTCGGGCGAGTCCAATCGTCGCATCAAAGGTCAGATCACCCGTGAGGTCAAGATCCCCAACAAATTCATCGAGGAAGAGTCGACGAAGACTCTTAGGTGATCGTGAATACCGAGCGAACAGCGCGCCTTTAACGACTTCGGGAAGGTTGACGAGAGCAAAGACTGGTTGGTCGAGGTTCGTGAAGTATGGACGCAAGACGTCTTGCTCAGCCTCGGTAAAGGTTTCGTCGGAATAAGGGAACATGGTCTTTAGACTTTAGAACGGGGTAGGTCGTGGGCTCGCGGATGCTATGGGTCCCCCGCTGGCCACCACACTTCTGAGGAGGCTGGGAATCAGGTCTCGGGCCACCGCTGCCAGCGCCGAGTCACTGCTGGTCTCGGCGATCTGGTCTGCTAAATCCGCCACTTGCCGAACAACCCGCACAAAGTCGCCGGGAGCAATCTCCCCGACATCAACCTGGGCTACTTCGAGAACAACGGAGAGGGACGCCCCTCGAGCCCATGACGCAACAGCGGTGGCAAGTCCAGGTTCGATCGAACGACTCAGGGTAACGCTATGGCGCTCTTCAACTTCATGAACCAAGTCCGCCCTGCGAGCGATGAGCGACAGTCGCTCCCGTAGCTGCTGACGGCGACCTTGGCCCAAGCGATCTGGCAGCGCTCCCCGCTTCTTGGCATTCTTCGATCGATGGGGGCCGGGCACGTGACGGGCTCGGCGAGGCTCGAAGATGTAAGCCGAGAGGACGCCCGCCAGAATCTCGGCGTCGATGTCGTCGAAGGCACCAAAGGCAATTGATTCGGTTAACAAGAGATCAGTCTCGTGGTAGACCTCACGCAGACGATTCCCCTGTTCGGTGAGTTTCCAACCGTTGAGGTAACCCAGTTCTTCGAGGACGGTGATGCGCCGTGAAAAGACTTCAGCGACGGATCGCCGCCGTTGATGGTGGTGGTGATCGACTTCAAATTGAGCGTAGGACTTCGCCAGTAACGCAAAGGAAGCCTCCTTGGTGAATCGGTGCACCAGGTTGCAGGTGAGGTTGTAGGTGGGGCGAAAAGAAGAGTGAAGATCGGGTGGCGGCGCCATGGCGACCCGTGCGATATCGCTGATCGAGATCTCGGGGGTGAAACAGACGACGGCGTGTCCTTCGTCATCAAGCCCACGTCGACCTGCCCGACCGGTGAGCTGTGCGTATTCGCCTGAGGTGAGCGATGACCGCCCGGCTCCACCAAACTTTGAGAATCGCTCGAGCACCACGGTGCGCGCCGGCATGTTGATGCCGAGAGAAAGCGTCTCGGTCGCAAAGACCACGCTCAGGAGTCCTTGGGCGAAACAGTATTCGACACATTCTCGAAATGCAGGAACCATACCTGCGTGGTGGGCTCCGATACCCGATTCAAGGCCTTCAAGCCATTGCGGATACCCCAGGGCTACCAGTTCATCGTCGTCAAACTCATCGACGTAGTGTTCGGCGATTGCCCTGATTTGGAGACGCTCACCTTTCTTAACAAACCGCAACCCATCACGCAGCAATTGGCGAACCGCCTCATCGCACTGGGCGCGAGAGAAGATAAAAAAGATCGCCGGGAGCATCTCTCGATCCTCGAGGGATTCAAGAAGTTCGAAGCGCCGTGGCGTGCCATAGGGTCTCGGGGGTCCATGGCGCCGTCCATGCTCCCAGCTCCCCCTCGAACGCTGCTGGCGACCGTTACTTTGATCAATGCGAAGCCCTTCGTCGCTGACTCGATCCTTATTGAGAAGATCAAGAAGTCGAGGATGTGACTCTCCGCGAGGCACGACAGCGACGTGATTGTGGAGGCGTATTGGTCGTTTGCGCTCAACGATCACCGTGGTGGGGCCTCGTACTGATTCGATCCACGATCCAAGAACTGAAGCATTGGCAACGGTGGCGGACAAGCAGACAAACTGCACGTCAGGCGGGGTCAGGATTAAGACCTCTTCCCACACTCCTCCACGATACGGGTCTTGGATGAAGTGGACCTCGTCGAGGACCACGACGCCGAGATCCTCAAGCAGCGACGATCCTGTCATCAACATATTGCGAAGGACTTCAGTGGTCATCACGACGATTGGCGCCGAGGCACGAATCGCCGTATCACCGGTCAAAAGTCCCACCTGGAGTTCTCCATGTTCTTGAACCAACTCTGCGTACTTCTGATTAGAGAGGGCTTTGAGAGGTGTCGTATAGAACGATTTTCGCCCCTCTTGCAGGGCTCGCTCAATGGCGTAGGCCCCAACGAGCGTTTTGCCAGATCCTGTGGGTGCGCTAACCATCACATTGGCCTTCGCCTCAACGGCGTCAAACGCGTGACGTTGGAAATCGTCGAGACCGAACGCTAGGGAAGATTCGAATATGGTGCGAAGGTGAGCCGGTGAGGATCCCTTGCCTGAGGGCCCGATCATCGATGACAGATCTTACCTACGAGTATCGCCGCAAAATAGAAGAAGACCAGGGGAATAGCCAGTGCCAGCATCGAGAGAGGGTCGCCACTCGGGGTAAAGACAGCACTGACGACGGTGATGCCGATGATGGCCCACCTCCACCATCCCAGTAATTGTGCTGAGGTCGTCACTCGTGCGAGTTGGAGCGCTACGAGCACGACGGGGAATTCGAACGTAAACCCGAAGAGCACCATCATGAGGACAATCAAACTGAGGTATTGATTCGGGTTGTAGATCTGTTGAAGCTCGTTGCCCCCAATGCTCGCGAGAAATTGTAGGGCGTGCTGGAAGATCACGTAGGCCATGGCCGCGCCGGCGAAGAAGAAGACGATGGATGCCGCAACAAAAGGGATGGCGTAGCGTTTTTCTCGGCTCTTAAGTCCTGGTGTGACGAATCGCCAAAACTCCCAAAGGAGGACCGGTAAGGCAAGGACTCCCCCGCCATAGAGCGAGATTTTGAGTCGTAGAGAAAGTCCATCAAGCGGACCAGTGACATAGAGTTCGCAGTGGTTGTGGTTGGACAAGCAGTATGGCTGCTTGAGGACGTGCAAGATGCCGTTGTACAAAAACCATGAGATCGTTGTTCCAAGTGCAACGGCGAGAGTAACCACCAGAATTCGATGGCGAAGTTCCGTCAGATGCTCGAGCAAGGTCATCGAATCTGCCGTGGGACGTTCAGTCTTCGACCAATTCAGTCGTTCTTTGAGGCTCATGGTCTTAGTTCAAACTCGGATCGCCAGGGGGAGCGACTGGTGGGCGTTGGGGTGATGGAGTGGCTTGGCGTGGCTGAGCGGTGAGGCCAGGATCAACGACGAGCCCATCGTCGCCACCTTCGGTCACAGGCCCGGGATCTTTCTTCAATCCGTCACTATCTAGTTTGGCTAAAGAATCCAAGAGCGCGACGGGCGAGCGGGCGTAGCGAGCCAAGTCGTTGGTGCTCGGAAGGTCAGGCACATTGGATCGAACTTGATCCTCGACCTTCTTGGAAAAGTCACGAAACGCTCGCCACGCCCCCCCGACCTGTCGAGCCACTTGCGGCAATTTGTCAGGTCCAACGAGAAGCGCCGCAACTACCAAGATGATCAAGATCTTGACCGGACTTAGGGTGAGCACGCCTCCTATCCTACTTCCGGGCCCTTGACGGTGTTCTCGCTAGGGAATCCCTATTCGGGAGAGTGGCCAGATCCTAAAGATGACATGGCCAATGATGTTGCCTGCCGGAACGGTCCCCCACATTCGACTGTCACAGGAGTTCGTACGGTTGTCCCCCATGACGAAGTAGTTGTTCGCTGGGATGACTTGTTTGGTGATTGGTGGACCGAGGGGTGTGGGTGGGAACCAGGGCTCCGCCAGAGGCCGGCCATTGATGAGGACCGTGTTACCTACAGAGGAGATGGTCTCTCCCGGAAGACCAATTACTCGTTTGACCAAATCTTTGACATTGGGATCGGCACAGGCGTTTTCCTCCCTCGGAGGAGCATGGAACACAATGATGTTTCCTCGACCAACAGCGTGCAGATGATAACTCAACTTCGAAACGATGATCCGATCACCAATCTGGAGCGTCGGCTCCATCGAACCCGATGGAATATAAAAGGTTTGAAAGACAAACGTCCTCACAACGAGCGACAAGAGCAGCGCGGCGCCCACCACGACGGCCCACTCGATAAGAGCTCGTTGGGTGGAACGCTTCTTGCGATCGGCGTTAACGCGTGGAGGAGCGTTTGCGGCTCGCATCTCCGCTCGGGTCATGTGGGGATTAACTTCCGCAACCAATGTCTCCGGATTGAGTGCCCGACTTGGATCCGAGTCTCCCGTCACCGGCGTGGAAGAAGAAGTGACGTCCCTCGAGACTTTGCTTGGGTCATCAGTCATTGTTGGCAGGCTACTTCAGAGATGTGAAGCATTCAGCGCAACTCACAGAGAATCAATCAATCTCTCGACTCGGTCGTCATGGCTTTTGAAGGGATCTTTGAGAAGCACCGTGCGTTGCGCCTGATCATTCAGCTTCAAGTGAACCCAGTCCACGGTGTAGTCCCGTCGCTGCTCTTTCGCTCGCTTGACGAACCCGCCACGTAGGCGAGCACGCGTGGTTTGTGGTGGATTAACCATGGCGTCCATGATGGCATCATCGGTCGTTGTTCGGTTCATTTCCCCCGCATCTTGCAACTTATAAAAGAGTCCGCGAGATCGATCAATATCGTGATACATCAAATCCACGAGATTCGCTTTGGGATCTCCCAACATCAAGCCGTCTCGTTCTTTGTATCGTTCGAGGAGGCGAAGCTTGGCCACCCAGTCACACTCGCGCCAGAGTTTCGAGGGGTCACGTTGCAGTTGTGTCATGACGTGTTCCCACATATCCAACGCACGATCCTCATCGGGGGCTAATCCCTTTACATCTCGATACTTGAGGGCACGCTCAAGATACTCAGTTTGAATTTCCATTGCAGTGATCTCGCGTCCGTTCTCCAACTTGACCTTCGCTTGCAGCGTGATGTCTTGGGAGATTTCACGAATGGCTCGAATAGGGTTTTCGAGGGTGAGATCCCGCAAGATCTGATTCTTGTCTTCGATCATGGCCAGGAGGACCGAGGTTGCGCCAACTTTGAGGAAGGTGGCGTACTCACTCATGTTTGAGTCCCCTACGATCACGTGGAGCCGTCGATATTTTTCAGCGTCCGCATGGGGCTCATCGCGCGTGTTAATAATGGGACGGCTTCGAGTGGTGGCCGAGGACACACTCTCCCAGATGTGTTCAGCCCGCTGACTTAAGCAGAACACCGGACCTTTGGCCGTTTGGAGAATTTTCCCTGCCCCTGCATAGATCTGCCGGCTAATCAAGAAGGGAATCAGGACTTCAGTGTGGCGGGAGAAATTATCTTCTCGATCAGTGAGGTAGTTCTCGTGGCATCCATAGGAGTTGCCTGCGGAGTCCGTGTTGTTTTTGAATAAGAAAATTTCGCCGCGAACACCTTCTTCACGTAGTCGGTCACCCGCTCCAGTGACCAATTGCGAAAGTATCCACTCCCCTGCTTTGTCATGGGTAACGACGTCGCCGACTTTGTCACACTCTGGCGTGGCATATTCGGGGTGACTGCCAACGTCCAGATAGAGGCGGGAGCCGTTCTCTAAAAAGACATTTGAGGATCGACCCCAACTGACGACTCGTCGAAACAGATAGCGAGCAACCTCGTCGGGACTCAGCCGACGCTGACCACGGTGCGTGAACGTGACGCCGTATTCATTTTCAATACCGAAGATTCTTCGCTCCACAACATTGACCGTAGTGGGAAATGCGAAGCAGTCAGGTTCGTAGAAGTGGCACCCTAGAGGAGGCCTGCAAGTGCATCATCATCTAAGCGGCGGAAGGCCCTGCGCTCATCGGCATCGGCCAGAATGGCTACTTCAAGGTCGCTCGGTGCCAAGGTTCGCTCAGGGCCCGCCAATGCGCCCATGGCTGCCTGAAGGGCTGCAGAGAGGTCCCAGCCCGCCTCGTAGCGCTCAGCGAAGCTGGTACGAATTGGTTCAGCGTCGCCACCGAGGACGGCGAAGCGATCCTCGTCGGTGATGGTTCCCTCGTAGGCCACATGAAACAGCTGTGTGGGTCGCTGACCTTGACCAAGCTCGGCAACCAGGATCTCTACTTCAAGAGGCTTCATCTCGTGAGTAAAAACGCTTCCGAGATATTGGGCGTAGAGATTGGCCAAACTTCTCGCATCGACGTCCTCGCGCGAATAGGCGAATCCCTTCGTGTCCGCATGGCGGATGCCGGCGACACGAAGCTGGTCGTATTCGTTGTACTTTCCGACGCCAGCGAACGCGATGCGGTCATAGATCTCGGAGATCTTGTGGAGGGTCTTGGAGGGGTTCTCGGCCACCAAGAGCACGCCGTCGACGTAGAGGCTCGCGACCAGCGACCGTCCACGGGCAATGCCCTTTTGGGCATATTCGGCACGATCCTTCATGACCTGTTCGGGGGCGACGTAGTAGGGCATGCTCATCGGAGTGTTCCTCCAGCGTTTCCGTGCAGGGCCCGTCGACGTTCCATCGCCGCTTCGAATCGTTCGGCGATGGCGTCGTCTTCAATGCGCTGGTAACCCTCAGCGGTGACCGTTGCCACAATGGGGAAAATACCGCGCACCACATCAGGTCCACCGGTCGCAGAGTCAGCATCAGCTGCTTCATAGAGTGCAAGGACTGCCAACTCGATTGCTTCATCACGGTTGAGATCGTCTCGGTACCCGAGCTTGATTGTGGTTCGGGCATCGCGCCCTCCAGAACCCGTCGCTTGAAAATCGGCCTCTTCGTAGTGGCCGCCTGCCGCGTCATAGGTGAAAATTCTTCCTGTCTCTCGAGTGAGATCGAATCCACAGAACAATGGCACGACGACGAAGCCCTGCATGGCAAGGGGAAGGTGGGAGCGAACCATTTGAGCAAGTTGGTTGGCCTTCCCTTGAAGACTCAAGGTCACGCCCTCAACCTTTTCGTAGTGCTCAAGTTGCACCTGGAAGAGTTTGACCATTTCAATTGCCATACCTGCTGATCCAGCGATGGCAACTGCAGAGAATTCATCAGCCGGAAAAACCTTCTCCATGGCTCGATGCGCGATCGCATGCCCCTCTGTCGCCCGACGATCTCCAGCCATCACGACGCCATCGCTAAAGCGAAGGGCCAAGACGGTGGTGCCGTGCGCTTGAGTGATTCCATGGTCAGAAGCGCCAAGGGCAGGAAGCAGACCTTCACGCTCCAAGAGGGCGGTGAAGTCTGGTCCTGGATCATGCATGACGTCAAAAAGCGGAAGGGCCACTATTCCCCACCTTTTTGCACATAGTTCCGCACAAACTCCTCGGCATTTTCTTCGAGGACGCCATCAATCTCGTCGAGGAGGTCGTCTAGGTCAGCCTTGAGCTTTTCCCCTCGATCTCCTTGGGCCGAGACGGGCTCTTCTCCATGATGTTCCTGACGATCCCGCTCTTCGGGGCGGTGCTGTTGCTCACGCTCTGCCATGGTGGTTCGTCTCCTTTCAGTCGTCTAATCGAGCTACGAGTTCCTGTACTGACCGTACTTGATCTAGAAGTTCCTCCGTGAGGGCAGCCGTCCCACGAAGTGGATCCATCATAGGGACACGCCTCAGGGGTTCGGCCCCTAGGTCAAAAACCAGTGAATCCCAGTTGGCCGTCACGACGTTTTGAGGGAATTTTGCGAGGCATGAACCACGAAACCATGCCCTGGTTCCCCGGGGAGGTTCGGTGACCGCTCGAGCGACGTCACGGTCGCTCACTAAGGTCTCGAGGCCTACGCGCTGCGCCAAAGAGCGTTCGGGGCGCAGGTCGTGATATTGAAGATCCATGGCTCGGAGTTTGGGGTCGGTTGCGCTGAGTCCATGGCGATCTTGATACCCCGTGATGATTCGGTGTTTCGCAATCCAGTCAACTTGGCCCACCAAACTGTCAGGACGAAACTCCAGTGCATCGAGGGTTCCGCGCCATCGTGTGACGATGTCCTCGGCACAGTCGGGACCACCGAGCGCCTCGGTATCAAACTGTTCGATGTAACGCGCCGCCGCTTCACTGAGGGAGCGCTGAATGGCGAGCGGAGTAATTGATCGTCCATCAGCGAGGCGAACGCTGGTGGTGAGTGTCGGATCAGCGCTGATTTGGCGCACGGCGTTGACTGGTTCGGCGAGCTTGAGTTCGCTGACGTCGAGTGCTCCGTCTTCGAGCATGGCCAAGAGCAGCGCCGTCGTGCCGAGTTTGAGATAGGTCGCAACCTCAGCCATATTGGCGTCACCAAGGATGATGTGGAGTCGCCGAAAACGTTGAGCATCTGCATGCGGCTCGTCTCTCGTATTCACCAAAGGTCGCTTGAGCGTTGTCTCCAGGCCGACAATCTCTTCAAAGAACTCCGCGCGTTGCGAGATTTGAAATGCCGGGACAGTGTCAAACACCGGCGTTTCCGCCCCCACCTTGCCTGCGCCACAAAAAACCTGGCGAGTGACGAGATGAGGAAGGATCCCTTCGACAACATCGGTAAAGGGGACGCTGCGATCAAGCAGAAAGTTCTCGTGGGTTCCATAGGAGTTTCCCTTGCCGTCCGAGTTGTTTTTGTACACCACGATTTCTGGGGCTTCGGGGTAAAGCTTGCGTGCATTGGCCATTGCCAGCCTCAGGACGTCCTCCCCTGCTCGGTCGTAGAGCACGGCCTCGTGAGCCGTGAGACATTCGGGCGATGAATACTCGGGGTGAGCATGGTCGACGTAGAAGCGCGCACCATTGGTCAGGACTGCGTTAGCGAGATGCGATTCGACCATTGGTGCCATCGATCCCGGTTGGGCGGACCCTCGAGCGTCTCGACCTGGGCTTTCGTCGTTGAAGTCCCAACGGATGTGGTGCGCCAAGGTGGAGGCATAGGCGTTCACGAGCAGGGTCGACGTCATGATCGGATCGACGTCCGGCCCTCCGGCGATAATTCCGTATTCCGTCTCGATACCAAGCAGTTTCGCAAGCGCCACCCTTTGACCCTAACGCCCGACATGGGGTGTTGCGAGCGCTGAGGCATTAGTGATCACGACCGTTGCGTTAGAGGTACTGCCCCGTTCCCACATGCTCAATGGCCCGTCCGCCGACCGCATCGTCGTCCTTGGTCACGAGGGTGCGGACATAGACAATGCGCTCGCCTTTCTTGCCAGAGATCCGAGCCCAGTCGTCGGGATTTGTGGTATTCGGCAAGTCTTCATTCTCTTTGTACTCCTGGCGAATCGAGTCGATGAGGTCTTGTGCTCGGATACCCGTCCCGGTGCCCGCGATTTCTCGTTTGATCGCAAGCTTTTTGGCTCGCCGTACGATGTTCTCGATCATTGCTCCTGAGGCAAAATCACGGTAAAAGAGAATTTCTTTGTCGCCGTTCTGGTAGGTCACTTCGAGGAATTGGTTCTCCTCGTCGCTTCGGTACATCTCGACCACGGTGGCTTCAATAATTGCCTGCGCAGTTTTTGCCGGGTCACCTCCGCCGAGATCAATAACTTCTTTCGCGTCCAAGGGCAGATCTGGGGTCAAGTAGCGAGAAAAAATCTGGGCGGCCGACTCTTCGTTCGGTCGCTCAATCTTGATCTTCACATCGAGCCGTCCTGGGCGAAGAATCGCTGGGTCGATCAGATCTTCACGGTTCGACGCGCCAATCACGATTACATCTCGAAGCGTTTCAACCCCATCGATTTCCGCTAAGAGTTGAGGAACGACCGTCGACTCCATGTCAGAGCTAATGCCGGTCCCACGGGTTCGAAAGAGCGAGTCCATCTCGTCAAAGAAAATGATCACCGGAACCCCTTCTTCGGCTTTTTCGCGCGCACGCTGGAAGCAGAGTCGAATTTGGCGTTCGGTTTCACCAACATACTTATTCAGCAACTCCGGCCCCTTGATGTTGAGGAAGTAACTCCTCGTGTTTTTATTTCCAGTGACCTCGGCAACTTTTTTAGCCAGCGAGTTGGCAACCGCTTTTGCGATCAACGTCTTCCCACAACCGGGAGGCCCATAGAGCAAGATTCCTTTCGGAGCGGGAAGTTGGTAGGTTCCAAAGAGCTCGCGATGGAGATACGGCAGTTCGACGGCGTCGGTGATGGCTTCGATTTGCTGATCGAGGCCCCCCACGTCGGCATAGGTGATGTCGGGAACCTCTTCGAGGACGAGGTCTTCAACCTCTTGACGATCAAGTCGTTCCACCAAGAGTCCGGCCCGCGCATCGAAGAGCAACGCATCACCCGCGCGCAGGGTGGTCGCTTGGAGGGCGCTGGCCACTTCACACACACGCTCTTCATCGGCTCGGCCAAAGACAATCGCCCTTGTCCCATTGTCGAGAAGCTCTTTTAGTTTGACAACCTCTCCTGATCGCTCTCCTTGACGGGCGAGGACAACACTCAGCGACTCGTTCAAGACCACTTCATCACCGCGGTTGAGGACGCCAGGATCAATATCGGGGCTGAGCGAGACGCGCATTTTTCTACCCGTCACAATGACGTCGATCGAACCATCGGGGTTGATGCCGAGGAAGGTTCCATAGGACGAGGGTGGTTGCGTTAATTTATCGACTTCATCACGCAGCGCCGCCAGTTGTTCTTTCGCTTGTTGAAGTGCGAAGCCCAGGCGATCATTCTGTGATCGAGATTGACTAAGTTGTCCCGAGATGTCGAGAATCCTCTCCTCGAGGATCTCGAGCTGGCGCGACTGGTCGGTTTGTTCGAACGCACTTGAGGCGTGCTGGTCGTCCTGGTGAGCAACATCGGCACGGAGGGCATCGATGGCGTCGCCGACGTCGCTGAGGTCGGCGAGGATCTCTGAATCCGGGCTGGTTTTGTCGTCGTGCTTGTTGATGTCGTCCATGGTTTCCTCCCTGATCGCTCACCCTATCCGCTGGGAATATCCCATGGCGACCAGGTCGCACAGAGGCGAGGCCTCAGGCGATAGCATCAACATTGTTCTAATGGCAAAACAAATTCGCCGAACTGTGGCGAACGAATCAAGGAGTTTTGAATGAAAGTCTGGATCGACCAAGACCTCTGCACCGGTGATGGGCTCTGTGAAGAGATCGCGCCCGCGGTGTTCACGCTTCTCGACGATGGTTTGGCCTATGTGAAGGATGGTGCTGACGTGAAGGATCAGCCAGGTGGATCCGCTGGAATGGCCAATGTCCCATCAGAACTCGAAGAAGCAGTCGTCGAGGCCTCTGAAGAGTGCCCGGGCGAATGCATCTTCATTGAGGCCGATCCCGCTTAACTCGCCTCGGGTTTTTCAACCCTGCGCGCAGTCGTGAGGAACCCCGTGTGGGCAACCATGCGATGGTCCGGTCGGACACTTCGGTCCTCTATGTGCCAGCTTCGACGCAAAATCTCAACAGTTTCCGCAAGCCCAAATCCGTAACGATTTAATGCGCCTCGCAGTTGTGCAGTCTGATTAATGGTTGGGAGATAACTCAAAAAGATCCCCCCAGGCCTCAACGCTGTGTGCGCATGTTCAACGACATTCCATGGCTCTGGCATGTCAAGGATGATGCGATCCAAGGCGACTTCTTCAATGCCCTCAGTCACGTCGCGTATCTCTATCCGATAATCAACGTCGGTTCCGAGCATTGCGTGGACGTTCTCGGTGGCCCGCTCGGCAAAGTCTTCCCGGATCTCATAGCCAATCACCGAAGCTCCGGCGCGCACCAAGGTCATCGAAAGCGCTCCGGAACCCACACCTGCTTCGAGAACCCGCATGCCTGGTCCAATATCTGCAGCGATCAAAATAGCCCCTAAGTCTTTCGGGTAGATCACCTGGGCCCCTCGTGGCATTTTCACGACCACATCCGCCAAGGTTGGGCGCAGGATCAGGAACGAACGGTCGGTCGAACCTTTGATCATGCGGCCCTCATCGAATCCAATAATGTCGTCATGGGCCACGATGCCCGCATGGGTATGGAACGACGTACCGGGAACCATGGTGACGAGATAGTGCCGATCCTTGGAATCAACGAGGAGAATGCGCTCACCAGCCAGAATCGGCTTCACTGGCGGCAAGGTGGTCACCGAGTAGGTGAGTCTGGCGACTCACCTAGGGAGATGAGGTACCGTTCGCCCCGTTTGAGGGAAATCGTTTCAGCGCTTTGAGCTCGATGTGCTTTGTCCTTGCGCAGGATATGTGCTGCGAGCGCCACCACAAACCAAGACCAGTGTCCTCCGGTGGTGCCCTTACGCAGCCCTGTTCGGTAGAGATAGTTAATCAGTGCGGTCATTTACATCCTTCGAATTTCAACCACTGGCCGCGAACGAGTACCCCGTCGGCGACCAAAGACGTAGGTCACTGCGAGGGCCAAGAATGCAAAGGCTCCGGCAATCCCTGCTGCTTTGGTTCCCGTGTCCACGATCGACTGAGAAGAGTCGTCGACAAGGCCGCGCAATGCAGCCTCGAGGTCTTCCTTCGTTATTGGCGTTGGTGCGTCGTTCATTTCGAGGCTCCTGGCTTTGGGAGACGACGCTTGGCGGGACCACTGACGATTCGCCAAAGGGCCACGGCGATCATGGCGACGGCGACAAGTGCCACGATGAGATAAGGAATCCACGAGAGATTGCCGTGGAAGGCCCCGGTCTCTTCTTGGAGGACCCGCAGGAGAGACACTAGGAGGAGAACAAAACCCATGGCGAGAAAAATTGAGCCGATCGCGCCAAAGGTGACAAAGCGACTGAGGGCTTTGAGCGGATCAAGGGTTTCTTGCTTGAAGTAGTCAATGACCAAGGAAAGAACGCTGCTCCCCCGTTTCCTCAGAGACTCAAAGATCTTCTTTTTGATCATCTGCCTATCCTACTTGCGCTCTCGAAGAATGTACGTCGACGTGGCTCGGGCGACCTCTCGGCCTCGGTCATCAGTGACCGAGGCTTCAGCAAATGCAACGCGGAAGCTCCCCGAGGTCACGGCCGCACACACGGTCAAAATCGACCCGGTGGAAACCGAAGCAAGGAGGGTGATCTTCATTTCTGCGTTGGCGACCGACACGGACCGACCCTGGACTGACGTGACGACGGAGGCCCCCATCGCTGAATCACAAAATGCGGCCAGGAATCCACCTTGCATAATTCCCGCTGGATTTTCGAATCGTTCGTGGGCAGTCATACGCCACGTAGTGATCCCAGGGGTCGTTTTGTCGATGCAGACCATTCCAAGAGTCAGGTCGCTATTCGGGGGGACCTGAAGAGATTTGCCGGCCATTCCCTGACGATACCCGAGCAGAGCGTCCTCACAGTACCTCGATGCTTTTTAGTAGGGTCACACTATGACTGATCAACCTGGTGGTGTAAGCGGCGGCGAAGAGTGGGAACAACTCGCAGTAAAGACAATTCGTGCATTGGCAATGGATGGCCCGAGGAAAGCAAGTTCTGGTCACCCAGGGACAGCGATGGCGCTCGCACCCGCCGCCCACGTGCTGTTCTCCCGCATCATGAAGTTCGACCCCACAGATCCCCACTGGCCGGATCGAGATCGTTTCGTCTTGTCCTGCGGTCACGCGTCAATTCTTCTCTACTCCATGCTCCACCTGACGGGTTACAAGGTGTCGCTCGATGACTTGAAGTCATTCCGCCAACTTGGTTCGATCACTCCGGGTCACCCCGAGAACGAAATGACGCAAGGAGTCGAAGTGACGACCGGTCCTCTCGGTCAAGGTGTGGCCAACGCTGTGGGCATGGCGGTCGCTGAACGCTTCTTACGAGCGCAGTACGGCGTTGAGTTGAGTGATCACCATATCTGGGCGTTTGCGGGTGATGGCTGCCTCGAAGAGGGTATTTCGCACGAAGCTGCTTCCTTGGCGGGCCACCTTGGTCTCGGTCGATTAGTGATGTTGTACGACGACAACCACATCACCATCGATGGACCCACGGAGTTGGCCCTGAACGACAAACCAGCCGAACGCTTCCGTGCTTATAACTGGCACGTGATTGAACTCGGTGAGCAATCGAACGATCTGACGGCTCTTGAGCAAGCTTTCCGAGACGGTGCAGCAGAAGAAAACCGACCAACACTCATTGTCTTGCGCTCACACATTGGGTGGCCATCGCCTGAATTCACTGACTCTCCCAAGGCACACGGCGACCCGTTTCCTCCAGAAGAAATTGCCCGGACGAAGAAACTGATGGGCTTGCCAGAAGATGAGTCGTTCTACGTGCCCGATGAAGTGATCGCTGGTTATCAGCACGCCCTCGAGCAAAATCGCTCCAAGAGGGCATCATGGACTGATCGCGTGACGGGTGCTGGCGACAAAGGCAAAGCATTGCTGGCGCAGATGAACGGTGACGTGTCGGCGGGATTGGCGCAGCCAGTCCCCGACTTCGAGGTAGGAGCGCAGGTTGCAACGCGTCACTCCTTCCAAAAGTCGTTGAACGCAACGGCTAAGGGCCTGCCGGCGATTTTGTCGGGATCCGCAGACCTGACCGGGAACACTGGAACCAAGCTCGACGATGGAATGACGCAATCGCTTGAAGATCCGGGCGGCAATCAGCTGCACTACGGAATCCGAGAGCACGCTATGGGCGGGGCAATGACGGGAATGGCCCGCCATGGCGGGGTTCTTCCCCTCGGCGGAACATTCTTTGTGTTCAGTGATTACATGCGTGGTGCCGTCCGGGTGGCGGCGATCAGTGAAGCGAAGGTGTTCTACATCTGGTCACACGACTCAATTGGTGTCGGCGAAGACGGGCCAACTCATCAACCCATCGAGCACTTGGCTTCGCTGCGGGCGATGCCAGGTCTGACTGTTCTCCGTCCGGCCGACGCCTATGAGTGCGACGCTGCATGGCGCGCGGCGTTGGAGTGCGAGGGGCCAGTGGCAATGATTTTGGCTCGCCAGAACACGCCGGTCCTGGCACAAACGAAAGCCCTGGCTCCAGGAAGAGTACGAAACGGCGCCTACGTCCTCGATGAGAAAGGTGACGGAGATCCTCAGGTCATCTTGGTGGGCACCGGGAGCGAAGTCTGGCTCTGTCTCGACGCGGCTGACGCCCTGGCCGCAGAGGGAATTGCCTCACGGGTGGTCTCGATGCCGTGCTTTGAGTGGTTCGAGGCTCTGGACATCGCCGCACAGGCTGAGGTATTGCCAGCGGATATTCCCGTACTTTCTGTTGAAGCAGGGTCGACCTTTGGATGGAGTCGCTATGCCGATGAATCAATCGGTATTGATCGCTTTGGCGCAAGCGGTCCAGGGGCCAAGGTCTTCGAATATTTCGGGTTCACCGCTCCTCGGATCGCTGAAGCGGCCAAATCATTGATTCATGCCCCCAAAGGACCGCGTCGCGCTCGGCGCTAGTCAAGCGAGAGTTTGGTTGCGGCGATGACCCCTGACTCTTTCACCTACGCTCTATCTCAGGGCCACGCCACGAAAGCACCAATTCATGACCATTGAAATCTCAACGTTTGTATCTGAGATGACCGATCAAGAGTTGCGTGCCCATGCACGTGCTGTGCGCGACAAAGCCCACGGTACCCGGATCACTTTTTCACCGAAGGTTTTTATTCCCCTGACCATGCTGTGCCGAGACCGCTGTGGTTACTGCACCTTTGCCAAGGCGCCCGCTCGACTCGACCATCCCTACCTAGAGATCGACCAAGTCCTGGCGATCGCTCAGAAGGGGAAAGAGCATGGCTGCGCTGAAGCGCTCTTCACGTTAGGTGAACGGCCCGAACTTCGCTATGACATTGCTCAAGAATGGTTGACTTCACACGGCTATGACTCCACGGTTCACTACATCGCCGAGGCAGCACGTGCTGTTGTCGTCGAGACGGGCCTCCTCCCCCACATCAATGCTGGTGCCCTTTATCGAGATGAACTCGCACTCGTTCGGCCAGTCTCAGCGAGTCAAGGGATGATGGTCGAATCCCTCCGTGACGATCTCGAGGCTCATCGACTCGCCCCGGACAAACTGCCCGATCGTCGATTGGCGACTTTGGATGCCGCTGGTGAGCTTGGTATTCCCTTCACGACAGGTCTGCTCATCGGGATTGGCGAGAATCGCGGCGACCGCATTCAAGCGCTCGAAGCAATTGCCACGTCGGCGAGAACCTACGGCCACGTCCAAGAAGTCATTATCCAGAACTTCCTGCCGAAGCCCGGAACATTGATGGCCCATGCGCCTGCGGCGCCCCTCGATGAGTTCTACTGGACGATCGCCGCAGCTCGAGCGATTTTGCCGCCAGACGTGCACCTCCAAGCTCCTCCAAATTTGAGCGATGACGTTCAACCGCTGCTGGATTCAGGCATCGATGATTTCGGCGGCGTCTCGCCGGTTACCATCGACCATGTCAACCCCGAACGAGCATGGCCTGATCTTGAGTGGCTCTCTGAAGCGACCGCCGCACACGGCTTTAGCCTTGCTCCCCGACTCACGCTGTATTCCGAGTACGCACTCGATCCAGAGAAGTGGCAAGACCCAGCAATGCGAACGCCAATCCTGCACCTTTCTGATGCCGAAGGTCTGGCGCGAGACTCTCGCTGGTTTTCCGGTGGGGATGAAGCACCACCGTCACTCCTGACCCTGAGTACGACATCGCGAATCTCTGGCGCGGTCGGTGAAGTCCTGGATGGTGTGGCACAAGGCGAAGAGGTGGGCATCGAAGAGATCGTGACGCTTTTTTCTGCGCGCGGCCCTGAAGTGGCCATGGTCTGTGCTGTTGCCGACGAATTGAGGAATGCAATCGTAGGCGATGATGTGACTTACGTGATTAATCGCAATATCAACTACACCAATGTCTGCACGTTTAAGTGTCGTTTCTGTGCGTTCTCAAAGGGCCCCCTGTCGCTCAACCTGCGCGGCGACCCCTATCTCTTGGATCTCGATGAGGTAAGCCGCAGGGTTGCTGAAGCCGAGGAAGAGGGGGCCACCGAAGTCTGCATGCAAGGTGGCATTCATCCCTCTTTCGACGGAAACTATTACCTTGATGTTCTCGAAGCCGTGAAGCGAGGCTCTGAGAAAATCCATATCCATGCTTTCTCTGCACTCGAGGTCTTTGAAGGTGCTCGTCGATCTGAGATGAGCATTGAGGCCTACCTCACCGAACTCAAAGCCCGGGGCCTCAAGACCCTGCCGGGAACCGCCGCTGAGATTTTAGATGATGAGATCCGAAAGATCCTTTGCCCCGACAAGATCAATACCGATCAGTGGCTAGAAGTCCATGAAACAGCGCACCGAGTAGGACTTCGATCGAACGTGACCATTATGTTTGGCGCGGTTGAGCAACCTCAATCCTGGGCGCGCCATATGATTCGCACCCGAGATCTTCAGAAGCGCACCGGTGGCTTTACCGAGTTTGTTCCGCTTTCGTTTGTCCACATGGCGACACCGATCTTCCTCAAAGGCAACTCTCGCAAAGGCCCCACCTTTCGCGAAGCACTCCTTATGCACGCAATAGGTCGCATTGCCTATCGAGAGACGATCCCGAACATCCAGGTGAGTTGGGTAAAGCTCGGAGTGCAAGGTTCAGCGCAGATTCTCAATGCTGGAGCCAATGACATGGGTGGAACCTTGATGGATGAAAATATTTCTCGGGCAGCAGGCGCATCTCATGGACAGCGAATGGAGACGGCTGACCTCGAAGCCATCGTGGCGCCGCTCGGACGACCGCTTGTACAGCGGACCACACTCTACGGCAGGCCGTGAGTTCTCCACGCCCTTCTCTCGAAGAGGCGTATACCAAACTCAGTCGTCTTTTGAGCGACGAATCAATGAGTGCTCAGCAACGGTCGATCGTGGGGTCATTGTTGAGCACTGTTGATCACCTCGCGCAGGCGGGGAGTGATCTGCTCGATTTGAAAATTGCCGACACTGCGCTTCAAGAGATGAGTGATGCCTTCGACATGTTTAGGCCGTATCGTCACGTGAAAAAACTCACGATGTTTGGTTCAGCACGAACGAAAGCTCACGATCCGATATATGAACTAGCGGTCCGCCTCGCTAAACGACTCGCCGACCATGACTGGATGGTGATCACGGGAGCCGGACCAGGCATTATGGAAGCAGGGATTGAAGGTGCGGGAGCAGACCGCTCATTTGGGGTCAACATTCTGCTTCCCTTCGAACAGGGAGCGAATGCGCTCATTGCGCTAGATCCAAAATTGGTTGAGATGCGTTATTTTTTCACTCGCAAACTGATGATGGTCAAAGAGTCAGATGCCTACGCAGTGCTGCCAGGTGGCTTTGGAACCCTCGATGAAGTCTTCGAGCTCCTCACCTTGCTGCAGACAGGTAAAGCCCAGCCCGCACCTCTTGTCCTCGTTGACACGCCCGCAAGTGGTTATTGGGAAGCTTGGAATACGTTTCTCTCAGATCATGCGGTGGCAAGTGGCTATATCTCAGCCGAAGACGAGGCGCTGTATCGAATTGTCCAGAGTACCGACGATGCCATGGAAGAGATCACGCGCTTTTACGCGAACTACGACTCTCTTCGCATGGTGGGAGCGAACATGATTGTGCGCTGTCACGTCACTCCTACGCCTGAACAAGTAGAGCAACTGAACGATGAGTTCGGTGACATTTTGCTGGCCGGTCGAATCGAGACGACGGGTCCTACCTCAGCGGAACAAGCAACTCAGGATCGCCTCGAACTACCCCGACTGACGATGCAATTCGATCGCATGCACTATGGACGATTGAGAACCATGATCGATCGTCTCAATAGTTTTGTCCTTTAGGACAGCGATCTACTGATCGTCGCCGAGGTCAATTGTGGCCAGGAGGTGACGAGCTTTTTCGGCACTGCGACGGGCCCGTGTGACGAGTTTCTCAGCTTTCGCCGAGGGTGACTGTTTCGGATCCGCTTCATGCATGGCTTTATGCAGAAGGTTGATTGCCACGTCGCTCATGCGATCGATGGCAGCATCGAGGTGATCGATGCTCGATTGAACATCGTCATCATGATTAGCCACCGCTCCTACCCTCTCGTTCGATAACGGTCAATTCACCTGCTTGATATTGAGATCGGAGAACCTTCTTGTCGAACTTTCCCACCGAGGTCTTCGGAATACTTTCCATGAAGGTCCAACGCTCTGGCATCCACCACTGAGCGATTCGTCCTTTGAGGAAAGCGCAGAGTTCTTCAACGTTGGCCACAGACCCCGGAGTGAGTACCACGCACACAAGCGGGCGCTCCTGCCATCGAGGATCAGGTATGGCAACGACTGCGGCTTCAAAAACATCCGGAGAGGCCATGACCTCATTTTCAAGCTCAACCGACGAGATCCACTCCCCGCCCGACTTGATGACGTCTTTCGTCCTGTCTGAGATCGTCATAAATCCATCGCCGTCGATCGAACCAACGTCGCCCGTCCGAAGCCATCCGTCACGGAACTTCGAAGGATCATCATCGAGATAGTACGAAGCGGTCACCCAGGGCCCCGCTACTTCGAACTCCCCGACCGACTCGCCATCGCGAGGAAGCACGGTTCCATCGTCAGCCACGACCCGTACTTTGACGCCAGCGAGGATTCGTCCAGCCTTGACTCGATAATCCATTGCTTTCGCTGGATCGGAACGATGCGGTGGGATTGCAATCGCAGCCAATGGGCTGGTCTCGGTCATGCCCCACCCTTGAAGGATGGTCACGCCAAATTGTTGTTCGAATGATTCGATCAAGGTCCGCGGTACTGCTGAGCCACCTGCGGTAACCGCTCGGATGGAACTGAAGTCGATTTTCTTATCCTGGGCTACTCGCAACAGGTCATTCCATACTGTGGGCACGCCACAGGCAATCGTGGGTCGAAGGTCCGGGATAATCCGAGCGAGAGCGTCCCCCATCATGTGCTGTTGAGGGAGCACGAGGTCACAGCCACTCATCCATGCGGCATAGGGCAAGCCCCAGGCGTTGGCGTGAAACATCGGTACGATCGCCAGGACCCGATCGGCCTCGCTCACGCCAATTGAGTTCGCCGATGTTTCGGCCATGGAGTGAAGATACGTGGACCGATGGCTATAGACAACTCCTTTTGGATTGCCCGTCGTGCCACTGGTGTAACACATGGCCGCTGCGGCGTTCTCGTCGAGAAGCGGCCACTCTTCAAATGGTTGGGCAACATCGAGAAGTTCTTCATAACGCAAAACGCTGCCGAGTGCACTGGCGTCTCCGGTGCCGGCCACAATGATGAACTCAACGCTTGCTAACTGATCCTTGACGCCGGCGAGAAGTGGAACCAGGACATCGTCCACGATTATGACGCGGTCTTCAGCGTGATTGATGACATAGGCTAATTGCTCAGGGAAAAGGCGAATGTTGAGTGTGTGGAGCACTGAACCCATAGAAGGAATGGCGAGATACGCTTCCATGTGCGTCTGGTTATTCCAAAGAAACGTACCGACCCGATCTCCTTGAAGGACACCCAAGGCAGTCAGGGCGGAGGCGAGCTTTCGGGCTCGGAGTGCAACCTCAGCAAAGGTCGCTACCTCGTAATGGTCATCAAAGACAGTCGTGACTTCGCTCTTGGAAAATATCTGCTCCCCAACGTCAAAGAGATCGCTAATCAGTAGCGGTCGTTGTTGCATCGTGCTGTTCATTGCCCACCTCCTCTTGAGTCCTTGCATCGTATCTGTCCTGCTCAGTCTTTCACCGCGACCGTTGCGCCTGTGGTCAATCGGCGTCGACGACTCATCCCCTTTGCGGCATTCGCTGGCATGTTGCTGTTGATTGTGACACTTGGGCTCGTCGGGCTTCTCGGGGCCTCTCTCGTCTCGAGTCCCTCACAAGGCTCGGGCTCCCTCGCCGGACCAGCAATCTCACCCGCATGGGAGATTCTGGAGGAGGAAGCGGTCCAAACCTGTCCAGGTCTGCCTTGGGAGGTTGTCGGTGCATTGGGGTGGCTCGTGAGTCGCTCCGGCAGGCTCAGTGCCTCGACGGGAGCACCCTGGTCCCCCACCTTGGCTAACTATTTTGGTCTGACGTCAGCAGTGTCGCCAGAGCGGCCAATGACCGCATTACTCGCCGACGCAGTCGTCACTCTTTGCGTGGAGTCGGCAAGGGCGCATTCGGTCGAAGGAGGACTCCTTGCAGTCGTGAGAGTCCCGAAGTGGGTAGTCGTGATCAACGTGGTGGCCACGGCCTTGGCTGCCAATCCACATATCAGTGCCATCGACGCAACGGCGGTGACGTTTGCGGCAGGAGCTCTCGGACTTCCCTATCAGTGGGGAGGGAATGGACCGCTTAGCTACGACTGCTCGGGCCTGGTGGTCGCGGCATTTCGATCTGCAGGCGTGTCGCTACCGCGAACAGCTCAGGCCCAGCATGATGTCGCCACCTTGTCGACGACCAATGGGACGCCCGGCCAACTCGTGTTTTTTGGCGCGAGTGCTTCAAGTGTCACCCACGTCGGAATCGAGATTGGTGGCGGCTTGATGATTGACGCTCCCGAAACTGGCCTCAACGTCCGTATCGAAAGTGATCAGTGGTCCGATCGTCTTCTTGAGGGCAGTGTTGGTTAGGACAGAGCAAGTTGACCAGGCACCAACGGAGAAGGCAGATCGGAGTGCCCCATCAGAAACGCATCGACCGAGGCCGCCGCCGAACGCCCTTCGGCGATAGCCCAAACAATGAGGCTTTGTCCTCTGGTCATATCCCCACAGACAAAGACGCCGGGCTGAGAGGTCAACCAGTCAGCGTCGCACTGCACCGTCCCTCGTTCAGTGAGTTCAAGACCGAATTCCTGAACAAGTGTGCCCTTTTCTGGGCCTGTAAATCCCATAGCCAAGAGAACAAGTTGGGCGGGGATCTCCTCGGTGCCGCCGGCTTCATCTCCAAGACGGGCAAAGCGCAATGCTTGGACGTTCCCATCAGCGTCACCGATCAGTTCACTGGTGGCCACCTCGAAAAGGCGCTCGCCCCCTTCTTCATGGGCCGAGGAGGTCCGAAAGACCATTGGCCACGCTGGCCAGGGGTTACCGCTCGCTCGTTGTTGAGGAGGCGCAGGAAGTATTTCGATCTGGGTGACTGACGCTGCCGATTGGCGCAGTGCCGTTCCGAGGCAGTCAGCGCCAGTGTCGCCGCCCCCAATGATCACAACGTGCTTGCCTTTGGCGTCGATCAGCGTCTCTGGCAGTAGTCCCTCTTGGACCATATTTGAAGGCTTGAGGTATTCCATAGCTGCATGGACGCCAATGAGATCATGACCGGGTACCTCGAGTTGCCGAGGAGTAGTCGAACCACAGGCCAAGAGCACAGCGTTGAACTCTTCGGAGAGTTTCTGCGCATCGATGACCGTTGCCCCTTTTGCTACAGCGGAACCTTGGCCAGCATCCATCCAAGGTTCGCTCGGTACCTCTGCGGTGCTCTTTCCGATCTGCGTGGAGCACTGAAAGACAACACCTTCTTCTTCCAACTGTGCCAGGCGCCGATCCAAGATTGACTTCTCCATCTTGAACTCAGGAATCCCAAAGCGAAGAAGTCCTCCAGGTTTTTCAGCTCGCTCAAAGACGACGACGTCATGGCCGGCCCGACAGAGTTGCTGGGCAGCAGCGAGGCCGGCAGGGCCTGAACCCACAACGGCGACACTTTTCCCGGTTTTCTCTGTGGCCCGTACCGCAGTGACCCACCCTTCAGCGAAGGCTCGCTCAACGATCTCGTACTCAATACGCTCGATGGTGACGGGGTTGTCGTTGATTCCCAAGACACACGACCCCTCACATGGGGCGGGGCAAAGCCGCCCCGTGAACTCTGGGAAGTTGTTCGTTGCGTGAAGTCGTTCAATGGCCGCAGACCAATCCGAGCGATACACGAGATCGTTCCATTCAGGGATCAAATTGCCAAGAGGACAGGCTTCGTGGCAGAACGCAATACCGCAGTCCATACAGCGAGATCCTTGAGTCACTGCATCCTCTTCGCTAAAAGGCTCATAGACCTCTTTCCAGTCTCTGAGGCGAACAGGGACGGGACGACGCCGAGGGAGGGAACGATCAAATTCAAGAAAACCGCTTGGCTTACCCACGGACACCCTCCTCGAGTTGCTTTGCTGCATCTGAAATACTTTGGCGAGCCTGTTCGAGCACCTTGCGATAGTCCCGCGGCATGACCTTGATGAGGTGAGCGAAGGGATCGGATTGGGCGAGGAGATCGTTGGCCACTTCAGAACCAGTCGCCGCTACAAATCGCGTGAGGAGACCGGTGAGCCATTGCCGATCATCGTCGTCAGGAACTTCGAGGTCGACCATCTCGTAATTCACTCGTTCTGAGAATCTTCCCTCCCGGTCGAGCACAAAGGCAATGCCCCCCGACATACCGGCACCAAAATTTCGGCCAGTGGGGCCCAAGACCACCACACGACCTCCGGTCATGTACTCACACCCATGGTCGCCAACACCCTCAACGACTGCCGTGGCCCCGGAATTTCGAACGCAGAAACGTTCTCCGACTTTTCCTCGCAGGAAGACTTCGCCACTCGTCGCGCCGTACAGCAGCACATTGCCAGCCACGACGTGCTCTTCGCTTCTAAACGGCGAGCCCTCTGGTGGCGCCACAATGATACGGCCACCCGAAAGACCCTTCCCCACGTAGTCATTGGCATCGCCTGAGAGATGCAAGGTCAGACCTCGTGGGATAAATGCTCCGAGGCTCTGTCCCGCACTTCCGTGGAGGAGGACAGTCACCGTGTCATCATCGAGGCCCTCGGCACCAAAGCGTTTCGTGATCTCGTAGCCGGTGAGTGTTCCCACCGTACGGTCTCTGTTTGAAACGGCGAGTTCGATGGTGGCAGGCGCCTTGGTGATAAAGGTATCAGCGAGCGCCGGAATGATCAGGTGATCAAGCGCTCTGTCGAGTCCATGGTCTTGGTTGACCGACTGTGAGGTGGGCGCTCCGTCGAGCGACGATGGAGCAGCAAGGAGTGGCGTCAAATCAAGACCATCTGCTTTCCAGTGATCAATCGCCTGAGCAGCATCGAGGAGGTCGGTACGCCCGATTGCTTCATTCAGCGAGCGGAGTCCTAGCTCGGCGAGCAGCTCACGCACCTCTTCGGCAATGTACTCAAAGAACGTTTCGACAAACTCGGGCGTCCCGGTGTAGCGGCGTCGGAGCTCTGGATTTTGTGTGGCGATGCCCACCGGACAGGTGTCGAGGTGACAGACACGCATCATGATGCAGCCCGAAACCACCAGCGGGGCACTGGCAAAGCCGAATTCTTCGGCGCCCAGAAGGGCGGCGATCACGACGTCGCGTCCAGTTTTCATCTGGCCATCAACTTGAACCACAATCCGATCACGTAGTCCATTGAGCATCAGGGTCTGTTGTGTTTCGGCGAGCCCAAGTTCCCAGGGGGCACCAGCATGCTTCAGTGAGGTGAGCGGAGCGGCACCCGTGCCGCCGTCTCCGCCTGAGATCAGTACGACATCGGAGTGGGCCTTGGCTACACCAGCTGCCACCGTTCCCACGCCAACCTGCGAGACGAGCTTCACATGGATACGTGCCATGGGGTTAGCCGATTTCAAGTCGTGAATGAGTTGGGCGATATCTTCAATGGAGTAGATGTCGTGGTGCGGAGGAGGTGAAATTAATCCCACACCGGGCGTCGAGTGCCGGGTAGCGGCAATTTCGACAGAAACCTTGTGGCCTGGGAGCTGCCCACCCTCGCCTGGTTTCGCTCCCTGAGCGATCTTGATTTGAATATCATCGGCGTTGACGAGGTAATTGCTCGTGACGCCAAAACGTCCTGAGGCCACCTGCTTGATAGAACTTCGCCGGAGATCTCCATTGGCGTCCGGGAGAAAGCGTTCAGGATCCTCTCCCCCTTCCCCGGTATTTGATTTCCCACCGATTCGGTTCATGGCGATGGCTAAGGTCTCATGCGCTTCGCTTGAGATCGAGCCATAGGACATCGCACCGGTTGAGAACCGAGCAATGATTGCCGAGGCATCTTCAACATCAGCGAGGTCGACCGGCCCTTCGCCATTGGTCCGAAGTTTCAACAGGCCACGAATCGTGGCGAGATGTTCCGATTGGTCGTTAATTAACGACGTGTACTCCTTGAAGATGTCATAGCGCTTCGATCGCGTGGCGTGCTGGAGACGGAACACGGTTTTTGGATTAAAGAGGTGGAGTTCGCCTTCTCGACGCCATTGATATTCCCCTCCTACTTCAAGTTCACGATGTGCCCATTCACTGGGACGTTCCAGATGTGCTTCGTGATGTCGAGCAATCACCTCACTGGCTATTTCCTGGAGTCCTATTCCACCGAGACGGCTTGAGGTCCCGGTGAAATATTTATCAATGGTTGTCTGGTTGAGACCGAGGCCTTCGAAGATCTGCGCGCCGGTATAAGACGCCACCGTAGAAACGCCCATCTTGGACATCACCTTCAAGAGGCCCTTACTCGCTGCTTTCACAAAATTTGATCGAGCATGTCGCGGGCCGATTCCCTCGAGAAAGCCTGAGGCAATCATGTCGTCGATTGAGTCAAGGGCTAGGTAGGGATTGACCGCAGCTGCTCCAAAACCAACGAGCAGGGCAACGTGATGAACCTCTCGAGCATCGCCTGTCTCGACAACCAAGCCGACGTGGGTCCTCGTCTTTTCACGCACCAGGTGCTGGTGGACAGCTGCAGTCAGAAGGAGCGACGGTATCGGCAGGAGCTCATTCGTAGAGTTCCGGTCAGAAAGAATGATGATGTTTGCACCTTGCGAGATTTCATGATCGATGCGTTCACAGATTTGCTCAATCGCTTCAGCGAGCGCCTGGCCGGCGAATTCGGGATTCGATGGCTTCGAGAAGAGTCCATCGACAGCGAATGCCTGGAAGCCAGGAGTCTCACCGTTCTCATTGACGTACATGAGCTTGGCTAGGTCGTCACGGTCGATGACGGGCAGGGGCAACTTAATTTGGGCACAGCTCGCCGCTGAAGGCTCGAGGAGATTTTGCTCAGGACCTACCGCTCCCGCCAGCGACGTCACCAACTCTTCTCGGATGGCATCCAGGGGTGGGTTGGTCACTTGAGCAAAGAGCTGCGTGAAGTAATCGAAGAGTAAGCGGGGCCGCTCAGATAGTACGGCTGGCGGGGTGTCTGAACCCATGGATCCAAGCGGCTCCGCTCCGGTTTTCGCCATGGGCGCAACAATCAGGCGTAATTCTTCGATGGTGTAACCGAACAGCCGTTGGTGGGTTACCACGCTGGCGTGTTGGGGCGTCAACATTCGCCGATCTGGAAGGTCACTCAGCGACAAGAGTCGTTGATCGATCCACTCTTGGTAGGGGTTCTCAGCAGCGAGTGCATCTTTGACGACCTGGTCGTCGAGAATGGTCCCCTGAGCGGTATCGATCAAGAACATTCTTCCCGGCTCAAGACGGCCCTTGGCAACAATTTGATCATCGGGTACATGGAGGACGCCCACTTCGCTTGCGAAAATGACGCGTCGATCAGTCGTGACCCAGTAACGAGCTGGCCGTAGTCCGTTACGATCAAGTACCGCACCCAGCACGGTTCCATCGCTGAAGGCAATGTTGGCTGGTCCATCCCAGGGCTCCATCATGCAAGAGTGGAATTCGTAGAACGCACGATGTTTCGGATCCATCTGAGGATTGTTCTCCCAGGCCTCGGGGATCATCATGAGTACTGCGTGCGGTAGCGACCGACCCGAAAGGTGGAGCAGTTCAAGTACCTCGTCGAACGATGCCGAGTCACTCGAACCTGGCGTACAGATGGGAAACAAACGGTTGATATCCCCGGAAAAGGATTCGCTCGACAAGAAGGCTTCGCGTGCTCGCATCCAGTTGCGATTTCCCTGGACCGTGTTGATCTCTCCGTTGTGAGCGATCAGGCGGTAGGGGTGAGCAAGGGGCCAACTCGGGAAGGTGTTGGTGGAGAAACGCGAGTGCACAAGCGCGAGAGCAGAATCGAACAAAGGATCTCTGAGGTCCTCGAAATAACTCCGCAACTGCCCGGTTGTGAGCATTCCTTTGTAAACGATGGTGCGAGACGAGAGGGAGGGGAAGTACACACCATCGATTTCATGTTCGCAGCGCTTGCGTAGTGGATAGAGTGCTCGGTCGAGATCGATGCCACGAAGGTCTCCCCCGACGGGCTGGCTGATAACAATCTGTTCGATCGAAGGCTCCGAGTCCAAAGCGCTGTGACCAAGGTCACCGTTAAATGTTGGGACTACTCTCCATCCGAAAAGGACGAGACCTTCTTCAGCCGTGATGGCCGCAATTCGCTCTTTGATGGCATCACGTTGCACGACATCAGCGGGGAGAAAGACTAATCCCGTCCCATAGGTCTCTTGCGAGGGAAGATCGGAAAAATGGGATCGAAGGAAGGTATCGGGGATCTGCGTCAAGATTCCAGCACCGTCACCGGTAGCCGGTTCGGCTCCGGACGCGCCTCGGTGGTCCATATTGGCAAGAATCTCAAGACCCTGCTCTACGATGTCATGGCTTCTCAGTCCATCGAGGTTGGCAACCGCACCGACACCACAGGCGTCATGCTCGAATCGCGGGTCGTAAAGACCTTGCGCTTCTGGAAAACCTTTTAGAGGGGCTCCCATCACTATCCTTCCGGGCTCAGACTGGTTTCCCAGTGTCGTCAAGTCTGTTCTCAGTGGGACGACGTTGGCCCGAACACAACTAGCGTACCAGGCGATTCCATGGACCTGCCAACGACCCTACGATGATGTCGTGGGTACCCAGCAACGGCAGATCATCCAGTGAATACCAAGAGGATCACAATATTGGGCGGTGGCATTATTGGTCTGTCGAGCGCTTATCAACTCATGCAACGTGGATGTGACGTCGCTATTGTCGATCCCGAGCCAGGTCGAGGCGCCGCCTGGGTCGCAGCAGGGATGTTAACTCCAGGGTCCGAGGCACATTTCGGCGAAGAACGCGCCGTTCGCCTTTTCCAAGCCGGTCTCGACACATGGGAAGACTTCGCTCGCGAACTGGGCGGACCTGAGCAAAATTCTGTGGGCTTTGAACGCTGCGGAACACTCGAAGTAGCAGTCGATGCCAGCGACAGAGTCCAGCTGGAGCAGTCGGTTCTTCTTCAGCGCTCACTCGACATCGACGTCATCGAAAAACATATCGACGAAGCGGAAGTCATTGAACCCGCACTCTCTCCACACATCAGGGGCCTGTTTTCTGTCGCTCAAGACGCGCGCGTTGATCCTCGTCGCGTCCTCCAATGCCTCCTCGATGCTCTTCGCCAAGGTGGGGCAAGGTTTGTGGCCAGCGAGGCGGTATCCGTGGCACTGAGTGGCGGCGGTGTCGCCGTCACCCTCGAGAATGGAACAAAGCTTGAGAGTTCGACCATCGTGTGCACGTTGGGCTCCTGGACCAATCGAGTGGCAGGGCTTGAACGCGGACCGAAGGTACGCCCCGTGAAAGGTCATGTTCTGCGGTTGTTTGGTCCGCCGTTACTCACCCATACGATTCGGGCAACAACGCGAGGTCGTTCGGTTTATCTCGTCCAGCGACCCGAGGGAGAACTCGTCGTCGGGGCAACCGTCGAGGAGATGGGTTTTGACACCACGCTGCAAGCCGGCCAGATTCGCCAACTCCTGAACGATGCACAGAGCGTGGTGTCAGGTATCGAGGAACTGGAACTCCGAGAAGTATCAGCAGGGCTCCGACCGGCACTCGAGGGACTTACGCCCATCGTCGATTGGTTGGAACCGGAAAAAATTCTCATTGCGACCGGGCACTATAGAAATGGCGTCTTGCTGGCCCCGTTGACGAGTTTGGCTGTCACTGGAATGGTGCTCGGCGACCCATATCCCTCGGCGTCGCTCTTTGGATCGATCAATGACTGACTCCCCAGAAACCGACCGTTCGGTTGTCACCCTCTTTGTCAACGGAGCAGAGATGACCCTTTGCGCTACCTGGACGATGGAAGACCTTGTGCTTCACCTCGCCACGTCACCCAAGGGCATTGCAGTGGCAGTCGAGGGAGAGATTCTCCCCCGCTCTCTGTGGGCGTCGACGCCTCTTGAGGCCGATAGTTCGATTGAAATCGTTACTGCCGCTGCGGGCGGTTGACTGCACCTTCATTTTTTGAACGATACTGAGTGCATGGCAGACCTCAATGAACTTATTGACGCAATTGATCAACGCATCCTTGATGCGATTAGCGCGACCGCAACGGGCGAAACGATTGTCCGCCTCGCTGAAGCAAGGGCTTGGTTGACAAACCCCGATCAACCTCATGGTGGCTCAGCGCCTGGTGCGTAATCAGTGAACAGCGCTGACCCGAATGACGTCTTGACTCATCGACCCCTTTTAAGGGGATGGATCCATCTCGCCTCCTTCGTCCTCTTTGCTCTTGGTGCGCCAATTCTCCTTGTGCGCTCCCCTTCCGTCGGTGCCACTCTTATCTTGAGCGTGTACATCGCCTCTCTTCTGAGTTTGTTCGGCGTGAGCTCGCTCTTCCACCGAGTTCGCTGGAGTGTACCGGCTCGACGTCGAATGCGGAGGCTCGACCACTCCACAATCTTCGTAGCAATAGCGGGAAGCTACACAGCCGTTGTAGGACTGGCATTGACGGGCACGACTCGAGTCGTGCTGTTGGTGTTGATGTGGACGGGAGCCGCAGCGGGGATTGCATTTCGTCAAATTTGGCTGGATGCTCCAAAATGGGCAATCGCTATCCCCTACATCGTCGTCGGCTGGTCAGCATTACTCGTGCTTCCTCAGTTGCTTCACGCAATGGGAGGGTGGGGATGCACATGGCTTCTCCTTGGAGGGCTTTGCTACACCGCAGGCGCTCTCGCTTACAGTCTCCGCCGCCCGAATCCGATTCCAGGGGTCTTTGGTTATCACGAAGTGTTCCACTCGGGCACCTTCTTAGGGGCTCTTTGTCACTACATCGTCATCCTTTATTTTGCCCTCCCCGTGGCCGCTCTCAGGTAACAGACATGCGTGGAGTACGCTGAAGGCTCTTCAAGGATCGCCTTGCTCGTGAGTGAGTAATGGTTCTTGACGGGCTGTGGCGCAGCTTGGTTAGCGCGCTTGTCTGGGGGACAAGAGGTCCCGGGTTCAAATCCCGGCAGCCCGACCAGTTCAGTCGATACGTTTCAGATTTTTCTTGAATTCGTGGACGTTGAGTACGTACTGCTCAGCGGAGAGTTTGATCAGGAGTCGGTTGTCAACGCCTTCTTTAATCCTCGCCGGGACGCCGAGGGCCATGGTGTCGGTGGGGACGACCATTTTATTAGGTACTAATGCGTTCGCACCGACGAGACCCCACGAACAAACGCGCGCATAGTGAAGAACGGTGGAGCCAGATCCAACCAAACAATCGTCCTCGAGGATGCCACCTTCAATATGGGCCACGTGGCCAATGACACACCTGTCACCGATGGTGGTGGGGAAACCCGGACCACAGTGAATCACTGTCCCGTCTTGAATAGAGGTCTGTGCTCCGATGGTGATCTCGCCGTGATCACCACGCAAGACTGCTCCCGGCCAGATGGAGGACTCCGAGCCAACGGTCACTGAACCGATGATGACGGCTTCGGGGGCTACGTAGGCGTTGGGGTGGATGTTCGGTACTCGATCACCAAGTTGATACAGCGGCATGGACGCAGTCTAGAGGGACCCGGTAACTCAGTGAAGTAACCACGTGACGCCTTGATAGGCGCGGTAGGCGAGATAGATCACCGTGGCAATAATCATGAGCCGAAATTTCCATGGCAGTGGGCCTCGCTCGGCCCCGGAGAGCTCGGTCTCGCATCGATCACATCGCCCGTCTATGGCTTCATCGTCAGAAACAACTCGGTCGCAGGTGTCACACCACGCCATGGGTTAGCCGACCCGAACGCGGATTTTCATGGGTGTCGACCCAAAATCGAATTTCTCTCTCAAAAAGCGCTCGACATACCGCAAGTAGGTCGCCGGCAAGCGAGCACTTGCAAAAAGCGTAAACGTTGGAGGATCGATCGCTCCTTGTACGGCATAGCGAATACGTGCTCCCGGTGCTGGGTGCGCTGCTTGGAGGTCTCGAATTGCTCGATTGAGGGAGCCAGTTGGTACGCGCTGGTGGTAGGCCTCAGTGGATTCAAAAATGGCAGGGAGTATTTTGTGAACGCCCATTCCGCTCATCGCTGAAATCTTGATCACGGGAGCAGTGCCGAGAAAGGCCAACTTCTCCCCCACGCTGGCCAACACCGATGGGCGATTGTCAACGCTGACAAGGTCCCATTTATTCAAGACGACCACTGATGGGCAGCCCGCCGCAGAAATACGCTCTGCAAGCCGTTGGTCCTGGTGCGAAGCCCCGATGGTCGAATCAATCACCAGCAGTGCGATGTCAGCTCGATCAAGCGCATCAAGGGCGCGAATGACCGAATGCTGTTCTGCACCACGCTCCGTTCGAGCCCGTCGTCGCATTCCTGCAGTGTCAATAAATCGAAGTGGACCTTCGTCCGTTTCGATCACGGTGTCGATTGCATCACGAGTGGTTCCCGGCATGTCGTGAATGATTGATCGCTCGTCGCCAATCAATTGATTAAACAACGTAGATTTACCAACGTTGGGTCTCCCTACAATGGCTACACCAGTGATCCCATCGCCCTCATCTTCGGTTTCGACAACCGGAGGAAGGAGGTCGACAACCGCATCGAGGAGGTCTCCTGTAGCGCGCCCATGAAGTGCGCTCACGGCAAAGGGGTCGCCGAGACCCAGCTGGAGAAAGTCCCAGATCGAGTGTTCATGCTGGTTGTCGTCAACCTTGTTCACGACGAGGAGAGTGGGGCGCTGGGCCTTTCGAACAAGATCGGCAGCTTCGCCGTCTTCTGCGGTCAACCCGGTCATCGCATCGACCACAAACAACACGACGTCGGCGTCGTCAAGGGCCTTGGAAGCTTGGGCGGAGACCTTGTCATCAAGCTCATCACCGTGAGAGAGCCATCCGCCTGTGTCGATGACGTCAAAAGAGACACCACACCATTCGGCTTCGACGCGTTTGCGGTCTCGAGTCACCCCCGGGTGAGATTCGACGACTGCTTCACGTCTGCCGACAATACGGTTGACCAACGAGGACTTGCCCACATTTGGACGTCCAACAATGACAACTTGAGGGAGCGCCACGATTAGACCGAAACCCTTTGACGTGACGCCTCGAGGACACTTCGCAAACTGGCGCCACTGGTGTCGATGACTTCAACGGCCCCCGGGAGATCTGCTACATCGAGCCCATCGAGGAATCGGTTCTCCTGCAAACAGATGTCGGGGATGATGTAGCGCCCTTGGGCGCCATGGGCGAGGATAGTTCGGCGAATGTCGTCGCCGGTCATCAGGCCCGCCACGCCGATATTCCCTCCAAAGAAGGTATTGGTCACTTCAAGCACCTCAATCGATTCGAAGCCGTGTTGATTGAGGAGCGATCGAAGAATGGGTGCACCATAGGGTCCGGTGAGTAACACCGGAGGCTCTGTTGAGCGCTGGGCGGTCACTTCTCCGCGCGGTGATCGATAGCCCCAGGGAGGGGCGCCGTCCACCCATTGAAAAAAGCCGCCGAAGTCGTGACTGGATTCGATTTTTCCCGATTCAAACTCTTGAAGGAAGCTGCGGATCAATCCAATGCCGTTTTCAATTTGCGTAAACGACTCGTAGAACGCTGCCGACGGAATATCACGCTCGGCTAACAGGTAGTACTCATCGGAAACGTAGAACAAACGCCGACCCAAGAGAGATTCGCTCACCGTGCCGTACTGTTCGACGAGGTCGATGGTTCGTTGCGCCTCTTCAACACTATGCGCCCGCATGGCGGGTTCATTGGAGTGATCTGAAATTCCTAACGGCACGATACCGACAGAACACAACGCCGAAAAGCGATCAAGAATGTCGAGCAGGGTCTCCTCAAGGTGCGCATCATCGTTGACGCCAGGACAGACGACAATCTGGCCGTGAATCTCGATGCCGCCTTCGAGGAGGTGAGAAAGCCACTGCAAGCTGGTAGCTCCGCGAGGATTCCGTAACATCGCAGACCGCAGCGCAGGATTCGTTGTATGGATCGACACATAAAGCGGGCTGAGGCGCTCGGTGAGGACTCGCTCGGCATCGAGCTCAGTGAATCGAGTCAACGTGGTGAAGTTGCCGTAGAGAAACGACAGTCGGTAGTCATCATCTTTGAGGTAGAGGCTTTTCCGCATTCCCTTGGGTAGCTGATAGATAAAACAGAATTCGCAGTGGTTGTCACAGGTGCGGATCCGGTCGAAGACCGCCGAATCCACTCGAACCCCCAGCGGAGCTCCAGCATTCTTAGTGATGATTACCTTGCGATCGATCAAGGCATCAGAGCGGCGGACGATCAACTCGACGACGCTGTTGTCGACGAGTTGTTGGTATTCGATGACATCAAGTGGCACAACGCCATTAATGGAAAGGAGTTCGTCGCCGACGAGTAGGCCTGCATCGCAAGCTGGGGAACCCTCGGCGACGTCACTAATTACAGGTGCCGACACAAGCCCAGTCTAGGGCCTGAGGTGGAAGGAACTGACTAAGGGGTACCCTGATAGCCATGGCTGTCAATCAAGTCCTCCTCGCCGCCCCACGAGGTTTCTGTGCGGGAGTGGAAAAAGCGATCAAATCCTTGGCGTGGATGGTCCGAGTCTTTGATCCTCCGGTTTACTGTTATCACGAGATAGTCCACAACCAATACGTTGTTGCACAATTTCGAGCTCAAGGCGTCATCTTTGTCGATGACGTCAATGAAGTTCCTGAAGGTGCCCCTTTGATGCTCAGTGCCCACGGCTCAGCACCGTCGGTAGTTGACGACGCTCGAAAGGGAACGCGAGTGGTGATCGATGCGGTGTGCCCCCTCGTGACCAAAGTGCATCACGAACTCAAAGTCCGGGCTCGCAAGGGCTACGAAGTTCTTTATGTAGGCCACGCTATGCACGAAGAGGCCGTTGGAACCATGGCCGTAGCTCCTGACGTCGTACACCTCATCCAGACGGAACAAGACGTTGAGCGAGCTTTCAGAGCGATAGCACCAGGCACTCCTGTTGCACTCTTGGCTCAGACAACACTCAGCCATGACGAGTGGAGCGGACTTGTCGAGTTGGCTCGAGAGTATTTCCCTGACCTGTGGATGCCGGGTCGCAGTGATTTATGCTTTGCCACTACGAATCGGCAAGCCGCTCTTCGTGAGATCGCTGGGAGATCGGACTCAGTAATCGTGATTGGTTCCGAAAACTCTTCGAACACGATGGCCCTCGCTGCGGTAGCAACTGCGTCAGGCTGTCCCAACGTTTTGAGAGTGAATAGTGCCAGTGAACTCCCCGATGACTTGTCGGGAACAGTAGGCGTTACCGCTGGAGCATCTGCCCCTGAGCGCCTCGTCCATGAAGTGATCGATAAGCTCAATCCGTCCCACGGCGTCGAAGTGGTGGTGACTACCGAGGAGGATGAATATTTTCCCCCTCCGCCTGAACTTCGTGACCTCCTTCGAACGATTGACGACGCAGGGGGTCTCGAAATCGAAGATCTTTTGAGTCGTGATCGAACAATTTCCGCTGCGGAAGTACTCGAAGGGCTCAAAGGTCGGGCCTAATATGGTCAAAAGTAATCGAAAGGATCAACCATGACAGCAACAGGCAAGGTTCCAGCTTTATTTACCCGCATGGACGAATCCTCGAAGGATGAGTGGATGATCATCGCTCAAGAGACGATGTCGAATCAGCCACGCGTCGCCGAAACGGTCTTGTCAATGATGCAGCAACTCGAAGAAATCACTGATGGTTTTGCCGTGAACCAGCTCGTGCACTGTTTACAGACAGCGGGACGAGCGGAAGCCGCTGGCGCAGACGAAGAAGTGATTGTCGCCTCACTCCTCCACGACATCGGCAAAGTGGTTTCAGTGCCTAATCACCCCAAAATTGCTGCTGAAATATTACGACCGTACGTACGAGAAGAAGTCGTATCGATGATCGCAGCCCATCAGGATTTCCAGGGGCGTCACTACTACGAGCACCTCGGCATGGATCCCAATGCGCGCGATCAATACGTCGGACAAGAATGGTTCTCACTGGCCGAAAAGTTTGCTGATGAGTGGGACCAGACAAGCTTTGATCCCGATGGCCCTACTCCCGACCTCTCGCATTTTGAGCCCATGGTTCGAAGAGTCTTCGCTCAGGCTCACAGGCTCTAAGGCTTCGTATGGCACAGGAACTAGAGAGAAACCGTCTCGCCGGCATGCGTACTCACGTCATTGCTGAGGCGAGGCGAGCGTTTGACCAGCAGTACCCGCACGCAGCTTTAACGGAAGTAGTGGGGTTGATTTGTGCCTACGAGGAAGAGGGCAACATCGGTGCCGTACTCGATGCCATGCCCAGCGAGGCGTGTGGACTGCCATTAACGACGCTGCTCATCGTTGATGGTGGCGATGACCAGACCGCTGCCATCGGTCGTGAAAAGGGATTCCTCACTTTCGAGTTTCCGACCAATCTTGGTCACGGGGTCGCCCTCCAAGTCGGTTATCGCCTTTGCATTGAGCTTGGAGCAGAGTATGTCGTCACGCTTGATGCCGACGGCCAAAACGATCCAAGTGAAATTCCGACCATGCTTCAACCCTTGGTCAACAATGAGTCTGATTTTGTCGTGGCCTCACGACGGCTCGGTGTTGACACCACCTCCGACCGTTTCAGAAAGATTGGGGTTGTGTTCTTCTCGAAGATCATGAACGCCATGACTGGAGCGGATCTCACCGACACCTCGAATGGCTACAGAGCACTGCGGGTCACCATGTTGGCCGACGTAATTGATCGGCTTACTCAAGAGCAGTATCAAACAGCAGAACTCCTGATTACCTGCCTCAAGCGCGGTTGGCGAGTGTCTGAACAGCCCACACTCTGGCTCCCGCGGCAAAGTGGTGAAACGAAAAAGGGCAAGAACTGGCTGTTCGGCTTTCGCTACTCACGTGTCGTCCTTGGCACATGGTGGCGAGAACGCTAAGAACTCGCCCGGTCGAACGCGTCTTGCAGTTGGGTGTGTAGTTCTTGCGTTGCCTCATGAACGGTTGATCGCGAAACCCTCCCCTTTTGGTTCTTCATTGGCGGTTGGAGTACGTCACCCAGATACAGGCGCACCTGAGTCGGTCGAGGCAACTTTGCCCCCTTCGGCATGGCCCGAGCAGATCCACCGATCCCGAGAGGGACGATCGCGGCACCGGTACGTGCTGCGAGATAGGAGGCACCCTCAAAGATGTCACCGATGAGGGGGCCGGACTGGCGGGTACCCTCTGGAAACATCACGAGGACTTGACCTAATTCGAGAACTGCTTCTGCGTGGTTCAGGGCTGACCGATCAGCGGATTCACGATGGACGGGGAATGCGCCCATCGCGAGAAGAAACCGTCCGAACCACTTCCATTTCCACAATGAGTCTTTCGCCATCCAAAAAACTTTGCGTTTCGTGAGCAGGATCGAGAATGCAAAATCCAGGTTCGATCGATGTACGGGCGTGATGATGACTGCGCCGTGGTCTGGAATACTCCCGGGTCCTTCCTGAACGGGGCGAAGCCAAATACGAAGGATGATCGCAACGAGACCCTTGAGAAACCGATAGGTGAACGTCGAGTGCTCACTAGGGAGGAAATGTGTTCCTCGAGCTGGAGCATCAGAAGCGCCCATCTCATTACGCACGATGGATCTGCTTCGGAATCGATGCAACCACGAGATCAACAATATCGCTCACTGGACGGTCTGTCGTGTCGATTTCCATCGCATCCTCAGCTCGAGCCAGTGGTGATGATTCTCGCTTGGAATCCAGTTCGTCACGGCGCTCAATCGACGCCAAACCTTCTTCTGGACGCCGTCGAGCGCGCTCGCTACTCCGAGCAGTCAGAAATACTTTGACGGTAGCGTCAGGGAATACGACGGTACCGATGTCTCTTCCTTCGACGACGCCACCTCGACGCAGTGCAACCCAAGAGCGCTGCCATGAAACAAGAACTTGACGAACGAGAGGGTTCGCAGCGACCAACGACACCGCAGAATTGACCTCAGCGGTGCGGAGTTCATCGCTGTAATTCACTGCGTTGATGACGGTACCGTCGAGATCGTCAATGGCGGCCGCTTGTGCGAACGCTGCGGTGGCGGCGTTATTGGCTGGGTCGAGATCCTCATGCAAGACCGCAGCAGTCATGGCGCGGTAGGTACTGCCGGTATCGAGCGTCGCCAGGCCCAGGCGCTCCGCCAAGGCTGCGGCCAGCGTGGACTTTCCCGATCCGGCTGAACCATCGATGGCGATGATCAGAGATTCGGTCATTGGAACTGATCCATATGGTCCAGAAACGATGGGTAGTTCGTCGAAATCGAGGTGAATCCGTGAATCACTCCCCCATTCCCAACTCGTCCAGCAATGGCTGCGGCCATCGCTAATCGGTGATCATGGTGACAATCAAAATCGAAGGAGAGGAAATTACGAGGAGATCCGATACCTTCGATGCACAAGGTATTACCTTCAGCCCAGGATGTCGCTCCAAGAGATTCGGCCAGTGCCATCGTGAGAGTAAAGCGATCCGACTCTTTCACCCGCAACTCTTCGGCATCGTGGAATCTGGTCACTCCTTCAGACCCCGCAGCGGCTACGGCCAAAATAGGAATTTCATCGAGCGAAGGAATTTCTCGAGATTCGATCGTTGTCCCTCCGAGAGCTGCCGTTTTGATGATCAGGTCGACGGAGAAGTCATCGGATGACACTCGTTCGATGGCCCCACCCATGCGCTCGAGCACCGAGAGAAATCCGACACGAGTCGATCCGGAGTAAATGTGGCGAATATGGACCTCACCCCTCTCGGCCAATAGACCCGCGACAACCCAGAACGCCGCATTCGAAGGGTCGCCAGGCACTTCCCAGTGACGTGCCTGAAGTGTCGACGGATGAAGCGTAATGCTTTTGCCTCCGTTTGATCGTTCTTCCGAAATCGAAGCACCGGCTGCTGCCATCATCTCTTCGGTGTGCGGACGTGTTTCGATTAACTCGTGGAGGACGGTCGTCCCACTCGCGAAGAGACCCGCCAGAAGAATTGCGGACTTCACCTGGGCGCTCGCCATCTTGGTCGTGAACTCAATTCCTTGGAGGGCGGCCCCGATAATCTCTAACGGAGGGAACTCTTGTTCGCTGCGCCCGGTGATTATTGCACCCATTTCTCGAAGTGGTTGGGCCACACGGTCCATTGGCCGGAGTGTCAGTGAGGCGTCTCCGACGAGCCGATGGGTCCCCTCAATACCCGAAAGCACGCCCATCAACAGACGCATGGTGGTGCCGGAGTTCCCGCAATCCAAGGGCTCCATCGACGCATGGAGACGTAATCGGCCTCCCGTCACCTCCAAGAACCCATTCTTCGCTTCCGCCGTGAATGCGCCGAGTTGCTCGATGATCGTCTTCGTCGCCTGGACGTCAGCACCGGGTGAGAGTCCGTTAATAGTTGATGTTCCTTCGCCCAATGCGCTGAGGAGCAAAGCGCGATGGGAGATCGATTTATCTCCTGGAGGTGTGACGGAGCCAACCATTGTCGGGGAGGGGGTCATGGTCACTGTCGACGGGATTGGCATTAGTGCAAATCCATCGACGAGGACACATATCCAAGTTCACTCAGGGCTGTCGAAAATAGTGCTGAGCGGGAACGTTCCACGATCAGAATCAGAACACCTCGGTCGCCCTCAATGTTGTGTGCAATCTCGAGATCGAAGAGGCTGACATCGAGTCCGCTGGCCACACCGGTAATCTCGGCGAGAACTCCCGGACGGTCCGGTACGGGGATCCTCATCTCAGTGAGTGTTTCGCGCTTGGCCTTTGTACTTGGTAAGGAGTTGCGTGAGATCGAAGCCGACGTCAGTACGGTCAATAAAGCGCTGCGCTCTCCAGAAGAAATCGTTGACCGCAAGGTCGAGAGCCGAGATTGGAGGCCATCTAGCCCTGCCAAGATCGCCTCTTGATTCTCGAGAACGACATCGGGCCAAATCGCTGGATCACCGGCTGCGATCCTGGTCATGTCCCGAAATCCTCCGGCTGCTAATTGAAGGAGGACATCATCATCGGCTGCAGATTCTGATGCTTGATTCATCAGAGATGCCGCAACCAGGTGGGGAAGGTGGCTGACAAGAGCAACCATTCGGTCATGATCCTCAGGAGACAAGGTGACCGAATGGGCACCGAGGTCTTTGATCATCAACTGAATTGGTCCATAGGCTTCGGGTTCAGTGGATGCGTCAGGGGTGAGGACCCAGTTCGCTCCTACGAACATGTCAGAGCGTGCACCATGGATTCCATGCAGTTCGGATCCGGCCATTGGATGACCCCCGAGGAATCTGGGGTCAGTGATGTGGCTCGAAATAGTCGACTTGACCCCAGCGACATCGGTGAAAATCGTCGTGGCGGAGGATATCGACGCCATAAATTTCTCCGCAACCTCGACGACTTTGAAACTCGGGACGGCAATGACGACCAGATCAACGTCAGATGCCGAGTCAGCGCTGTCAATAAGGTTTCGCCGCCGGGCTTCGTCCAGAACGTCTTCGTCAATGTCGTACCCCACCACATGCCAACCGGCTTCTTTCAAGCCAAGGGCGATTGAGCCTCCAATGAGCCCCACGCCAACCACAAGTACTGATGGGTTCGGCGACTCTTTACTTGGGGAGGTCATCGCGTAACCCTTGTGCGCCGTGAAGGTAGACGTGATGAAGCTCGCTCCGTGCTTTGTCGGTGTTCACATGCAGCAAGATACGTACACATCGCTGAGCCGAGCCGTTGACGGCAATCTCCTGAGCACACATCAGCGGCACATCGCCGAAGCCATTAAGGCGGGGCCCTGTTGCTGGAAATGCAGAAACAAGATCGGGCGTGGCCGTAAAGAAAATACTGATGAGATCTTGGTGCTCTAATGAGTTTTGTTCCAGCAACGCATGAAGAACTTCGAGCGTGCGGCTGGAGATCTCCTCTGGGGTGTCCGTTTCAACGGTTGTTGCCCCTCGAAGAGCCCGAACTGTAGACGTTTCCATATGAGCCCTAGACTACTTGGCCTCTCTTGGCTCACTGGGCCCTGGATCTCTCGAGACAGCCGTAGCAAGCCTTGTGAGTTCCGGAAGCGTTAATTCACGGTACTGACCAGGTTTCAGCGCTGCATCCCCCACACCGCCGATACGGGTCCTCACGAGTCGTTCGATTGGATGACCCACGGCATCACACATGCGTCGAACCTGACGATTTCTTCCCTCGTGAATGGTGATCCGAAGAAGCGATTCACTGACTCTGGCCACTTTTGCTGGCGCGGTCATCCCATCGTCGAGCGCAACACCTTCACGCAGTGATCGGATAGCTGCGGGTTGAGGATCACCAACAACCTGAGCGAGGTATTCCTTCTCGACACCTCGAGAGGGGTGCATGAGGTCATGGGCGAGCGGACCGTCGTTGGTCAAGATCAACAGACCCTCTGTCATGAGATCCAACCGACCTACCGGGAACACTCGAGGGGTCGCTGGGACGAAGTTCAGAACTGTTTTTCGACCCTGAGGATCCATCGCTGTCGTGACGACCCCCGAGGGCTTGTTGAACAGGTAGTGCACAAGATCTTGAGCGATTGGAGCAAGCACACCATCGACCTCCACACGCGCCGTCGATGGATCAACCCGATCACCCAGTGTGGCTACCTGACCATTCACCGTGACTCGCTGCTCGGCGATCAAATCCTCACAAACTCGCCGACTCCCATAGCCTGCCCGGGCAAGTACCTTCTGCAGCCGATCAAGTGCTGCTGGCGCCGTCATTCGCTAGTGGCACCTGTAAGTTCATCGGCCAACTGCGTGGCTTCTTCGGGGTCAGGGAGAAGGGTCTCGGGCTGTGGCAGTTGGGAAAGGCTGGAGAGTCCCATGCGGTCAAGGAAGACCTCACCCGTGCCATAGAGCTGCGGTTGGCCCGGGCCTTCAGCTACGCCGACGATTTCGATGTAGCCACGCTGTTCTAAAAGCCGCACGACGCCATCGACATTCACGCCACGAAGTGTGGCGATCTGTGCCCTCGTCACTGGTTGGCGGTACGCAACAATGGCCAAGGTTTCAAGAGCAGCAGTCGAGAGGCGCGTCGAAACCTCACGTTGCGCAAATCGTTGGACGACTTCTGCTACCTCAGGGTTCGTCTGCATCCTCCAGCCAGAGGCCAACTCCAAGAGTTGGAACCCTCTCCCCTCTTGTTGCAGCTGGTAGTGGATGGCGGCCACGGTTTCCGCCACGGCAGTCACATCGGCGCCAGTCACCTCTGCCATAACTTCGATCGAGAGCGGTTCCAGAGCAACGGTGAACAGCGCCTCAAGGGCACAAGAGAGTTCGTCATCCTTCATAATCATCAACCTCCAGTGTGCCAGAAACAATATCGTCATTGGTCGGAGCATCACCCAGCCACTCGATAGAAAGGTCTCCAAACGTCGTGCCTTGCCCTAATGCCACTCTGCCGAGTTTGCACAACTCAAGCACAGCCAAAAAGTGAACAATGATTTCCAATCGCTCGGTGAGGCCGGCAACCAGGGCCCGGAAACTGACCCTGCCTCGAAGGGGAAGGTCTCGAGCCAAATTACTCACGGTCTCGGCAACAGTAACGGAATCGATCGTGACGTGGCTCAAATCAACGTGGTCCGTGGCACGCTCTTCAATGGACCGCAGGAATGCTGCCAGGAGTTTCTCGGTGGTGACGCCGACCAAGAGGTCTGGAGGCTCGACGATGAATCCCTCGTCGAGGCCGGCATTGCGAGCAAGTGACCTCGCCGCACTGTCGAAGAGTCCCGAGAACAGATCGGAAGCTGCCGAGTAGGCGCGAAGTTCGAGGAGACGTGCAAGAAGCAGGTCACGCTCTTCCCAACCAACGAGTTCGTCATCCCCATCGACTTCATCAGGACCTGGAAGCAAGCGTCGGCTTTTCATCTCGAGCAAGATTGCAGCAACTAACAGGAAATCACTGAGTTCGTCCATAGGAAGGTCGCCTTGAGCGTGCACGACCTCTTTGACAAACGCGTCAATCACAGGAGTCAGTTCAATATCGAGAATATCGACCTCATGGCTTGAGACCAGAGAGAGAAGGAGCTCAATCGGGCCAGAAAAGACTGGCGTTGACACGACGTAGCTCACGGCTTCACACTAGCGAACACCTGTGCGTTGCGACAGTTCATTATGAGGATCGAGATCTTCTAGCATAAAGGCTATGGCCCGCGTCCTCTCTGGTATTCAACCTTCCGGTGATCTCCACCTTGGGAACTACTTCGGAGCTGTTCGAAACTGGGTTAACGATCAGACGACGAAGGACGCGTTTTTTTGCGTCGTGGATCTCCATGCGCTGACGAATACGCCCGATCCAGAAGAGCTACGACGCCAAAGCATCCAGTTGACCTCGTTGTTGCTCGCTGCCGGGATTGACCCTTTGCAGTCAACACTCTTTCTGCAAAGCCACGTACCTTCGCATCAGCAGTTGGCCTGGATTCTTGAGTGCACCGCAACCTATGGCGAACTGCGTCGCATGACTCAGTTCAAAGACAAAGGCGGCGACCAGGAAACCGTGCGAGTAGGGCTGTTTACGTACCCCGTGTTGATGGCGTCTGACATCTTGCTGTATCAAGCCGACGAAGTCCCGGTCGGCGACGATCAGCGACAACATCTTGAATTGACCAGAGAACTGGCACAACGCTTCAACAATCGTTACGGTCAGATCTTCAAGGTCCCCAACGCCACAATTCCCGCCGTGGGCGCGCGTGTCATGGACCTTCAGCACCCGGAGCGCAAGATGTCCAAAAGTGTGGCATCTCCGCTCGGCACGATTGGCCTTCTCGATGCCCCCTCTGAAATTGAGAAGAAGGTGAAAAAAGCTGTCACCGATACCGACGATATGGTCCGCTTTGATCCTCAACTAAAACCCGGGATCGCCAATTTGTTGTCACTATTAGCCGCTGCCACCGATGGAGATCCCAAGGTCCTTGCCGACAGTTATCAACGCTATGGGGATTTAAAGCGAGATACCAGCGAGGCGCTGGTTGCGATCCTGACACCACTTCAGGAGCGCTACGAAGAATTCCAGCGGGATCCAGCCCAAGTGTTAGCGATTCTCAAACTCGGTGCCGAGAAGGCCCGAAGCGTCGCTGAAGTTACCTACGCCAGCGCTGCGGACGCCGTGGGGCTCATCGCCCCTTGACGGAGCAGACGTCCCCTGAGCATTACAGCGCCTGAGTATTACTGTGCGCGATCGTTACTGGGCGCGGGGATGTGCCGAGTGATAGGCAGCAACGAGATGGTCGTCAGAGACTTTCGTATAGATCTGCGTCGTCGCTACGGAGGCGTGGCCGAGAAGCTCTTGAACAACTCTGACGTCGGCACCGTGGGCCAGCATGTGGGTGGCACACGAGTGTCGTAAGACGTGGGGGCTCACCGGAGTTGTAATTCCGGCGCGACGCGCTCGTTGTTGAACCATGAGGTGAGCACCTTGCCGTGATAAGCGCTGCCCTCGTTGATTAAGAAAAAGCGCCTGGCGGTCGTCTCGGAGTCGGGAGCGCTCGAGGATAACATCCCGACCTTCCGGACCTACCCAGCGACCCAGCGCCTCTTGAGCGGCTCGCCCGAGGGGAACAATCCGCTCTTTGTCTCCCTTGCCCAGGAGTCGAATCAGCCCATCGTCGTAGGCCATGTCACTGAGATCAAGGGTGACGATCTCCGAAACCCGAGCCCCCGTTCCATAGAGCAGTTCAAGGATGGCTCGATCTCGAAGCGAGAGAGGATCGTCGCCGTTGACGCCGTCAAGGAGCGTCCCGACACCTTCTTCGCTGAGGGCCTTCGGCAGGCGAGACGGGATACGGATCGTGGCTGTTGCCGACGTGGGATCATCAGTGCGCTCCCCCTCGTCAACGAGAAACTTAAAGAGGCCACGCAGGCACGATCGAGATCGAGCGATGCTCGATGCGGCATGCGACGTCAGGCGCAAACGAGCCAGATACTCGTCAATATGATCGCTGCCTACATCTCCAACGGCGAGGTGGCGATTGTGAAGATACTCCTCGAAGCCCCTGAGGTCTTGTCGATAACTCGAAATCGTTCGAACGGAACGACCCTTCTCGACCCGAAGCCAATCAAGGTACGCCTCGCTTTGCGGGCCCAATCGATTAGAGGGCATGACGCCTGACCAGATGAAGCACAGCCAAACACGACATGGCATCGCTTAACAAGCCGGTCCGCATCGCCTCGAGCGATTCAGCGAGAGAAAGTTCCTTCAACGTAGAGACGGACTCCTCGACTCCTTGGGGAGAGCGCTCGTGGAGAGCCAAACCGGTCGCCCAGAAAACAGCCGTCACTTGGTCGCTGTAGCCCGGCGAATTCAAATACTCTCCGAGCAATTCGAAGGACGATGCCTTGTAACCCGTCTCTTCAAGTAATTCACGCTCGGCGGTTCTCTCCAAGGACTCGCCAACTTGATCTTTGGTTCCTGCGGGAATCTCCAATAACAAGCGGTCGACACTCGCCCGGTATTGCTCGATAAAAATGATCTTTCCTTCATCAGTTGTCGCTACAACAGCAACGGCCCCTGGATGGTGCACAATTTCACGATCAAACTGCGTGGATCCCAAGGAAACGCTGCGACGCTCTACCTCGAAGATATGACCTTTGAAAATAGGCTCGTGGCGAAGAACCTCAAATCGAGGAGTCACCGCTTCGTTCAATGAACGGCGTCGAGGTCAAGGAGCTGTGGCTCTCGACCGTTGTTTCGCACCAGCGCTGCGGTGATCAAACCCTGGAACAATGGGTGGGGCCGATCGGGTCGGGATTTGAACTCTGGATGAGCTTGCGTTCCCACGAAGAATGGATGATCAGGCCGCTCGACAAACTCGACGAGTCGTCCATCAGGAGAAGATCCCGAACAGAGAAGACCCGACTCTTCGATTTTGTTTTTATAGCGCGCATTAAATTCATAGCGATGGCGATGCCGTTCTGAGACGACTTCTGACCCATAAAGCCCTGCGACGATGCTCTCAGGCTGAAGCATCGCTGGGTAAGCGCCAAGGCGCATGGTTCCGCCGAGATCAGCAATATCCACCTGCTCGGCCATCAGGTCAATAACGGGGTGGGGAGAGAGTCGATCAAACTCAGTTGAGTTCGCTTTCTCAAGGCCAGCGACATTCCTTGCTGACTCAACCACCATGACTTGCATGCCCAGACAAATTCCCAGCAGCGGAATCTGTTCACGTCGGGCGATCTCAGCTGCGGTAATCATGCCTTCGATGCCTCGCTCGCCAAAACCACCCGGGATCACGATGCCGTCAAGTTGGCGAAGATACTCCTCGCCGTATTGCTCGGGTACCATCTCGGCGTCAATCCAATCAAACGTGATTCCTGCTCGGTGATCAAATCCAGCGTGGCGAAGTGCCTCCACGATTGAGAGATAGGCATCGGGGAGATTGACGTACTTCCCGATGATGCCGATCCGCACGTTCTTTTTCAAGGACTCGACACGCTCTACCAACTGCTCCCACGTGGAGAGATCAACCTCATGATTCTCTTGGGGGATACGAAGTGTCTCCATGACCACCCGGTCGAGTCCCTCTTCGTGCATGGCCAGGGGGATTTCGTAGATGCTTGGGGCATCAACCGCAGAGATCACCGCCTGTGAGGGAACGTCACAGAGGAGAGAGATTTTACGCTTCAGGCCCTCTGAGATGGGTTGATCACTTCGACAGACGATGACGTCCGGTTGTATCCCTCGGCTTCTTAGTTCCGTCACGGAGTGTTGAGTGGGCTTGGTTTTCTGTTCCCCAGAAGGAGCGAGATAAGGAACCAAGGTGAGATGGACGTAACAGACGTTGTCTCGCCCCACATCGCTACGGAACTGGCGAATGGCTTCGACGAAAGGAACAATTTCGATGTCGCCTACCGTCCCGCCAATCTCGACGATGATTACGTCAACATCCTCCGAATTGAGGCGTCGGATCCGCTCTTTAATCTCGTCGGTGACATGGGGAATGACCTGGACTGTTTTGCCGAGGTAGTCCCCTCGTCGCTCTTTAGCGATCACTGATGAATAGATCGAACCGGTGGTGGTGTTGGAGTTCCGATTTAAACTTTCATCGATAAATCGTTCATAGTGGCCAAGGTCTAAGTCAGTTTCACCGCCGTCGTCAGTGACAAAAACCTCACCGTGCTCACCGGGGTTCATGGTGCCCGGATCCACATTGATGTAGGGGTCAAGCTTGCACATCGTGATGCGAAGCCCACGCTGCTTCAAAAGCCGACCCAGGGAGGAGGCAGTTAATCCCTTGCCGAGAGAACTTGAAACCCCTCCCGTCACAAAGACGTATTTACTCATTGAGCACATTCTTTCCCGAGATACCTCACCGGGATCTCAGGTTAGACCAGGTTGGCGCTGGGCGCGGTGATATCAATTCCGAGCAACTCTCGGGCGTGGGTGAGGGCGGACTCTGAGTCTGGTTGTCCGGAGAGCATTCGGGCGATTTCTTTGACCCGAAACTCGCCGTTGATTTCACTGGCCACCGCCGACGCAGAGCCTCTGGCCGTCTCCTTGGCGACACTTATCTGATGGTCGGCGACTGCGGCGACTTGGGCGAGGTGCGTAACCACGAGAACCTGGCGGCGATCAGCGACCTCGTGCAGGGCACCTGCGAGGGTTCTCGCCGTCGTTCCTCCAATGCCAGCATCGACTTCGTCAAAGACCATGGTGGGTGGGCCGCCTGGGAGCGCAAGGCGGATCGCCAGCATCAGTCGGGCTAATTCCCCTCCCGATGCTGCGTCCTTCACTGACGCTGGGGCAAGACCAGGATTGGCACTGAAAAGAAGGTCGACCTCATCACCCGCAGCACCCTTGACCACGATTTGGACAAGTGCCCGTTCGAGCGCAAGCTGGCGTAATTGCTCGTGGAGTACTTTTTCCATCTTGGGCGCAGCGACTTGTCGCTCCGACTCAACGTTTCTCGCCTCAAGCGAGAGAGCCGCTCGGGCCGCTGTGAGTCGAGTTTCTATGCTTTGACGCGATGATTCCGCCTGGTGAAGCGCCTCAAGTGAGCGACTGAAGGACTCTTGTTTCTCCAGGACCTCGCTCAAGGTGGGTCCATAGCGCCGGGCCAGGCGGTGAAGCGTGCTGAGGCGTTCGTTAGATTCGGCGAGCCGCTCTGGGTCGACATCGACTCGCTCGTAGGCATCTCGAAGCTGGGAAACAAGATCGCCTAACACAATTTCAGCCTGCTGGAGGGACTCGACGAGATCTGAAAACGAATCGTAGGTCGACAACTCTTGGCGAAGATGGCCGACCACTTCTCGAGGGCCGGTGCCCCCGTCATCGTCGAGTGCGTCAATGCCCTTGCTCAACGTGACCTTCAATGTCGTGGCGCCCTCAAGCATCTTGACCGAGGCGATGAGGGTGTCGATCTCGTCTACGGTCGAGATCCCTGCTTGGGTGATTTCATCGAGTTGATATTCGAGCAGTGCTCGCTCCCGCTCGATCTCCTCTGGTGTCCCGCCAAGAGTTTCACGTTCGCTCTCGAGCTCCTTCACGAGTTTCCGTGCCTCACTGAGTGCCCTTGTGGAAATGCCCCCAAACGCATCAAGTGCATGGCGGAATGCACCTGATTTTAGAAGAGACTGATGCTCATGTTGGCCGTGGATATCGCAGAGTCCCTGCGCTTGCTCTTGGAGGACCGCTACGGATGCCATCCGTCCATCTACCCATGCTCGTGATCGTCCGTCAATGGGAAGTTCGCGAGCCAAGATGACTTCCTGACCTTCATCGTTGACAAAGCGAGCCTCGATGAATGCTGCGCGCCCATCGACCAAAAGGCTTCGCTTAGGCTTCCCTCCCATCACCAGGTTCAGCGCATCCACCAGAAGCGTTTTTCCTGCTCCCGTTTCTCCGGTGAGCGCTGTCAGTCCTTCAGAAAAGAGCAGATGTGCATCGTCGATCACGCCTAAACCTGCGACGTGAAGTTCGAGAAGCATCTACTCTTCGTGTCCTTGGCGGAGGTTCTCACGAAGACGATCGCCAAAGCCAACATGCTCAAGCGTGACAACTTTTAAAGGTTGTGACGACCGTTGAACGACGACTCGATCACCTTGTCCTACTTCGGCCAAGCTGACCCCGTCCACCACGCAAACAGCGGAACGATCTCCGACTACTTCAAGTGAGACTTGCTGATTTCCGGTCAAAACAATGCTCCTATTGATAGCGAAATGTGGTGCCACAGGGGTCAGCACAAAGCCGTCAATGCCCGGTGCGAGGATAGGGCCCCCAGCCGAGAGGTTGTAGGCAGTTGAGCCCATGGGCGTCGCCAACAACACACCGTCGGCCGAGTAGGTCATGAATGACTCTCCATCAATCGAAATGTGCAAACGAGCCACATGTCCCGGGACTGTTTTTTCAACCGATACTTCATTTGTCGCAAAGACTGGCGATGTGATCGTTGCCTGGTGATGGACGGTGGCTTCCAGTCCATAGCGCAGATCAAAGTCCATACTTCCCTCGAGAATGCCGAGGACGACGGGGGCGAGTTCTGAAGGAGGCAGGTCAAGCAGGTAGCCCACCCGACCAAAATTTACGCCCAGGATAGGGACGTCGAGTCCATGTGCTTCACGCGCTGCTCGCAGGAAGGTTCCATCGCCACCAAGACTCACGACCACTGCCACGGAAGGGTCCACGATTTGTTCTGAGAACTCGTCGCTCTTCGTCAGCACCGCCAGCTGGCAAAGGGTGCCGCCGGCATCCAACGTGGCAATCGCCTGCTCGGCGACGCGTCGAGCATCGATCCGTTCTCCGTGGACCACGAAGGCGACTGATGGGCTCATGATATGGCTCCTGCTGTCTCGATAGCGGTATTGACTTGCACCTCAATGTCTATCGCATGAGCGCTGCTCTCAAGGGACACATGGAGGAGGAACTCTGCATTACCTTTTGGTCCGAGGATTGGTGATGCGATGACACCTATGAGGCCCATCGAGCGGTCGGCAAGCGCCTGAGAAAGACTCATCACGGCTTGCTTGCGTTCTTCATTGTCGAGGATGACGCCGGCACGTTTGGCAGCCAGATCTGGGTCGACTTCAAATTGAGGTTTACACAGGAGAACCAGTTCCCCACGATGCCGCAAAAGGTCGCGAAAATGATCTAGGTGGGTTGCTGTGCGGGTGAAGGACAGATCGGCCACCAAGAGAGTTGGGTAGTCCCGTTCACCGCGATAACTCTCGATTTGCTCGCAGGTGAGATCTCGGATATTTGTGCGCTCAAGACTCGTGACCCGTTGATCCGCTCGTAAGGTTTCATGCAGCTGCCCGTAACCAACATCCACGCTGAGGACCCACTGCGCACCGTGACGGAGAAGGACGTCGGTGAATCCCCCTGTGGCGCTCCCGGCATCGATGGCTGATCGCCCGGCCATGGGAATCGCGAAGGAGACGATGGCCGCATCGAGTTTCTCCCCACCTCTGCTCACGAAGCGGAAGTGGGGACCCAGCAGCGTGACGGCCTCGGACGAACTTACCTGGCGCTGAGGATTCGAGGCAATGACACCAGCGACCAGAACCTCACCAGCGTCGATGACAGCAAGTGCTTGTTCGCGAGAGTCGCAAAGTCCTCGCTCCACAAGAACTGTTTGAAGCGCTCGACGCTGTGCCACCGGACGCCCTCTTTAGGTTCCAGCGTCTTGCAAGAATGCAGTGATGACTCCAAAGAGCGACTCACTTCTAAATCGAGTGAATGATGGAACCGAGGGCGTCGCCTGAGAGATGACCAGCCCGAAGGGAACGCCGAGTCGTTGGGAAAAAGCACCGTCAGTCGAGGGACGATCCCCCACCATCAAGGAAATGTTCGATGCGCTGCTTTGAACCAAAGCCGCCATGGCTTCTCCGGGCTTCCCGGCGATTATCGGGATGCGTTCAGATGCAGTGGCCACCGCAGCAACGAGGGCGCCGGTGCCAGGGAGAAGTCCGTTGCTCGTGGGATGCGTTGGGTCGTCATTGGTAGCGACAAAAAGCGCCCCGTCCCGTACGGCCGCTGCCGCCTCGGCGATGGTCTCAAAGGTAAAGTCACGGTTCCAGCCAACAATGACTGCCGTGGGATCTGTTCCTTCAACGAGGCCCCGCTCGCTCGCAGCTTCGCGAACGCCGTCTTCACCGACGAGAAGCGTCGTCGACCCCTCGGGGACGCACGCAGCAGCAGCGGTCGCTGCCGTGACGATCTCTTCTGGAGCGGCTTCAATGTCGATACGACCGAGCCGCTGAGCGAGGTCTGTTCTCGTTGGCGAAGAATTATTCGTCGCGAACAGCACTTCGTAGCCACGCTCTCGCAATAGCTGTACGGCATCAGTTGCGCCAGGGAGCGGTTCTCCGGCAAGCCAGACCACGCCATCAAGATCGATGACAACGGTTCCTTCCGTTGCCGGAAGCGTCATTTAGATCGGCGATGAGGGATAACAACGACAGGGCACGTGGCGTGGTGAACACAGTACGTACCAACGCTGCCAAGAACGGCATCGTGGAAGATCCCCGCATGTCCTCGTGAGCCGACCACCAAGAGGTCTGTGGAGGCTGACGCCTTCACGAGGGCAGATCCTGCGTGTCCTTCAGCAGAGTCCTTGATGACGGTGACTCCCGCAGGAACCGCAGTGCCTTGAAGCGCCTCGTCGATCGTCTCTTGGGCGTACTGGGCAAGATCAGCTTCGCTGACCGTGGCGCCGACGGTTGAACCAAGCGCCTCTCCCATTCCGAGCCAATTTGCTGGTGATTGATAGACGCAGAGGACTCGCAAATCGGCCCCGCGCATCCCCGCTTCAGCAAGTGCCCACTGGAGCGCTTCTCTCGAACCATCCGACCCATCAACCCCTACAACGATTTCACCCATTTGTCTTGCCTCCTTAGTCGAAAGGCTAGTGGATACTGCATGGAGAGCGATGCCGCATCAATCGCCCTCCTCGATGGCGCGAATTGCCGATCGATCCGCCGTACCCGGCGCACCAAGGGTGACGCCGTCGGGTAGTTCCACATGCATCGCCTGTGAGGCCTCGAATTCGAGCGTGGCACTTTCAATGCCAAGCGCCATGACGTGGCCCCCGAAATCTTTCTTATCTGACAAAAAATGGAGATGGAATCCTGGAACTTCTAATCCGGCGAGGTAGTCAGGAAAGCGGAAGCCGACGATGGTGCCCGAGCACCTGTGTCGGGTGAATTCATGTTGGGACTCGATGACCGTCGAAAGCGGGACATAGGGAGGATGCTGTTCTTCGATACTTCGCAAAACAAGATCGTGGAAGAGACCGCTCAACTTGACAGCGACAATCTCGTCATGCTCGCCCGTCAAGGAAGTGAGCACCGAGAAGAGTTCGGCTGAATCAACATCGCCTATGTTCACTGTCTCCGCTGCTTGAAAGGCCGTGACTACAGCAAAGGGAGTCTTCATCGTCTCGGGAACGCGCACTACTGATCCGTCGTGGCGAGCCACGTAGGCCTTGCCCTGGTCGATAATCAACTCCCCGCCTAAATGCTGAACAGTGCCCAAACCCATCGAGCCGTGTTGCAGCAGTTCCCCGAGCGTGGTGTCGCCATCGAAGCGACCCTCCATGAGCGCATCAAGGGTCCCAATCTGAAATGCCACATGATCAACAGCGTGATCGTGGTGAAACCCATCCCTCGTCAAGCTCTGGATGTGCAGCGCTCCGAGGAGCACATCGTCGATAATTTCTCGGGCCACAGGCCAACCGTAGCAATCACGCCCACTTGTGTCGCAAACGTTTGACAAACCATGACTTGTGGCTCAGCCTCGATTTCAGGGGCCAGTTTGACTCATCTCACTTTAATCGCAATCCATGCCGCCCGTGGCACACTCTAGGAATGAGAACGTGGGTCAGTTCGAGCCGACGAAGTTTCGTGGCCCTTTTCGCTGCTGCCCATGGTGGACCCACGTTGCTGGTAACCGCTGTGGCCTCACTTTTGGCTCTGGGAACTGAGCGCGGCTTGGGGACGCTGTGGGTAACGGCCGCCGTCCTCTGTGGTCAATGCTCTGTGGGGTGGAGCAATGACTGGTTCGACCGTGACGAGGATCTGCGTGCTCAACGTAGCGACAAGGCGCTCGTTCGTGGTGATTGTTCTCTCGCAGTAGTGCGAGCCGGTGCGCTCACCGCTTTGGTACTGTGCATCCCGCTCTCTTTTGCTTCTGGCTGGCAAGCAGCGGCAGTCCATTTCGCTGCGATTGCGAGTGCGTGGATTTATAACGGATTCATGAAGCAGTCACTTTTGAGTCCACTGCCCTATGCCATTTCCTTCGGTTTGCTGCCAGCGTTCATCACGCTCGGCATGGCGACACCAACGTGGCCCCGTTGGATTTATATGGTGGCAGCAGCGACTCTTGGATTAGGAGCCCATTTTCTAAACTCGCTCCCGGACCTCGCGGCCGATCAGCGTTCGGGTCGCAAGGGGCTCCCCCAACGTTTGGGTTCTCGATTGACACTCTGGATCGGTGTTGGGCTGGTGTTTGTGAGTTTGGCCATGCTCGTCGTCGGCAGTCGGGACACGTTCTTGGCAATCGTGTGCGGACTCTGCGGAATGCTCACACTGGGCATGGTCGTTCTCACCGGTATGCGAAAACAAGAACGGGCAGCCTGGCATTGGACTCTTCTCACCGCAGGAGTCGTCGTGGTTCTCTTTGTCGCTTCGGGAAGGTCCTTAGTCAGCGGCTAGTCAGCCTGCGGAGCCTTTTTTCGGCTTTGCGAAATACTGGAGCACGGCTTTAGCGATACCGTCGGCCATCGCCTTTTGGCCAAGGGCACTGGCAGCGATTGTCCCTTCAAAAGGGTCGGTGACATAGAGCGGTTCGATGATCATGCCGGGCATCTGACTCGGGGTTTCAAAGTACCCAGCTTCGGCTGGTCCGAGCAACATGATGTGGTTGTACTTGGCGGCGAGCGCAGCGATGGAGTTGCCGGCCTGAGGGACATAAGAACCGAGATGCTCATCGCTTTGGACGCCATCGTCCGGAATTTCCCAGCCGTGTTTATTCATCGAGGCCAACACATCGGTTTGAACCAAGGTGGCGATTTTAAGATTTTCAGCGGCAAAGGGCCGTGCCGTGTCGTAGGCCGCCAAACTCCCAGCCGCTGTGGGAACCCCGGCATCAAAGTAGATCCCGATCAGGAGAGCCGCCCCGGCAGCGTCAGCGCAGGCATCTCGAGCAGCGACGTCATCGTGGGCCCCTTGAATATTGAAAACCGACCCATTGGTGTTACTTGGCGTTAGAGGGACCACGGTGGAGTCCGTCGTTCGAGACAGCACCACGGTGTACCCCTGGGAGCGCAGCAGGTCAGATGTTTGCAATGCCACGGCGAGTGCCGTCGTCGACTCCTTCACCATGACCCCGCCTTGCGTTGAACCCACTCCACCAGGGTCAATGCCGCCGTGCCCAGCGTCAAGGAAAACGAGATGCCCATTCGA
>CAIKCI010000020.1 GCA_903825895.1 uncultured Actinomycetes bacterium | reverse complement strand
GGAGTAATGAAATCTTCGTATTTACAAACCTGAGAGATCAGCATGATGTTATCGTAGGCCAACGAAAGAAGCCCGGCTCAGCGAGCCGGGCATCTTCTCAACGAGTTTTCTGAGCCTTCATTAAGCGAGAATCTTCGCCTTTTGAGCATCAAACTCTGCCTGGGTCAGCACGCCTTTGTCTTTAAGGTCTGAAAGTTTGTGCAACTGATCGGCAGTATTTGATCCTCCGCCAGCCTGCTGAACGGCTTGATCAAACGCCTTTTGTTGCTGCTTCATCAATTCGACACGATGCTGTTGCATCTTGCCGCCACGTGCGATGAGGTAGATCAGGACACCAATGGGGCCCAAAACAATCACGACGAAGACCCAGATCGCCTTTGCCCATCCACCCATGTCGTGACTGGCGAAGATGTCAATGAAGACTTGGATGACAAGGAAAATCCAGATGAATAAGAAGAAGAAATACAGAATAGTGAGAAGGATGTCTAGTAGTGGATAATCAGCTGCAAGCATGTAGTTCCTTTCATGGAGTTCGGACGCTCTTCAACTTACCAGTAAATGACCAAAAGAAACTTGTTTTTGGTGCTCTATTTGGCGAAGTCCCAGGAAGCGCCCTGCTCGTAGTGGCGAAAGATATTCTTGGCAATCAAGATTCGGTGGACCTCGTCGGGGCCGTCAGCCAATCGGAGCGTCCTCGCTCCTAGGTACATCTGAGCGAGAGGGAGATCATTCGAGACTCCGGCAGCACCCCAGACCTGGATAGCTCGATCAACCACTCGCGAATAGGCAGCTGGTACGTAGACTTTGAGCGCCGAGATGTCGGTGCGCGCATCTGGATCACCTCGGTCCACTTTTTCCGCTGCACTGATCGTCATCATTCGAGATGTTTGCAGGTCGATATAGCTGTCCGCAATAAATCCTTGGATGAACTGCTTATCTCGGAGGAGACCGCCGTGAACTTCTCGAGTCATGGCTCGCTCCACCATGAGATCAAATGCGCGCCACATTTGGCCCACAGAGTTCATACAGTGATAGATCCGGCCTGCACCGAGGCGTTCTTGAGCGGCTTCGTGTCCTTGGCCAACGCGACCTAAGGCATTCTCAACGGGAACTCGAACATCCTTATAAAGAACCTCACAGTGATCAGAGGAGTGATGTCCCCAAATCCCGATTCCTCTCACGACCTCGAGTCCGGGGGTATCGGTCGGCACGATGATCTGGACCATTGAGCCTGAGCGACCCTCTTCCCCGGAGGGATCTTCGGCTCGACACATGACAATAAAGAAGTCAGCTTCGATGCCATTTGAGGTGAACCACTTATGCCCATTAATGACCCACTCGTTGCCTTCTTTGCGAGCGGTCGTCTTCAGTGAGCGGGGATCAGATCCTGCACTATCTGGCTCTGTCATCGAAAATCCAGATTCCATTGTTCCTTCGATGAGAGGAACCAGCCATTTTTGTTTCTGTTCCTCTGTGCCGTACTTGACAAGAATTTTCTGGTTCCCTGAGTTCGGAGCCACGACACCAAAAAGTGACGCTGCACCCATGGCGTACGCCAAGATCTCGTTCATGTACGCGTGAGGGAGAAATTC
>CAIKCI010000019.1 GCA_903825895.1 uncultured Actinomycetes bacterium | reverse complement strand
TCTACCGGATACGCCCTGGCCATGGGCTCCATCGTACGCGGTGCCCTGAAGTCCTTGGACCATTGCACGACGCTCTCCCGGTGCTTCCAGCCCTCAGTCGTGCTTTCGTCCCAAGGTGGGAAGGGCTAGCGTCAGTTGGAGAGGCATCAAGGAGGTTGGCGTCATGAGTATCACCCCAAACGAGGAAGAATTTCCCCTCATTATTTCGGTCGACGACCACATCTTGGAACCTCGAGATCTCTGGCAGAACGAACTGCCTGCAAATCTTCGAGACCGAGGCCCTCGTTGTGTGCGCGAAAAGACGAAGAGCACGTTTAAAGGTGGCACCCTCACGATGGAGCGCGACGTCGACGATGGAACCTGGACCGATGTTTGGCTCTTCGATGACCTCGTCATGGGAGTCAATCGACTCCACGCCGCTGGAGGCATGCCGCTCGAGTGGCACCAGAACCTTCCGGCCATCTACGAAGACTTCCGACCCGGTGCCTACGACCAAGCATCTCGATTGGCTGACATGGATCTCAACCACCAAGAAGTCGGCATTAACTATCCCAATACCTTTCCGCGTTTCGCCGGCCAAGGATTTGCCGAGCGTCCCGATAAGGACCTCTCGCTGATGTGCCTTCAGATTTACAACGACTGGATGATCGATGAGTGGTGTGGCGGAGCGGCCCGTGGTCGCTTGGTGCCACTCACTTTGATTCCTCTGTGGGACCCCGTCGCCGCTGCAGCAGAAGTGCGTCGGTGTGCCGAGAAAGGGAGCTTCGCTCTTGCCTTTAGTGAAAATCCATCGAAGTTGGGGTTCTCTTCGCTTTATACCGGTGACTGGGATGTTCTCTGGCAAGCGTGCGAAGAAACCGATACAACAATTTCAATGCACATTGGCTCATCGTCATCCATGCCGACAACAAGTCCCGACGCTCCACTGGCCGTGTCGATGTCGCTCAACGCCCACAACGCCCAAGGGTCGGTGTGCGACTGGGTTTACTCGCGCACCCTTGAACGCTTCCCCAGCCTCAAACTGGCCTATGCCGAAAGCCAAGTGGGTTGGATGCCGTTTCAATATGAACGGATGGATGGGGTCTGGCACGAATCAGTCGGCGAAGTCGACCTCCCCAACCCGCCGTCGACCTATGCGAAAGAGCGCGTCTTTGGCTGCATCTTTGATGATCTTCACGGTTTGAAGAGCCGAGATGAGATCGGGATGAGTCAGATCATCTTCGAATGCGACTTTCCTCACTCCAACGGTTCGTTTCCCGATTCACGTCGCAGAGCATGGGAGCTGGCGTCCAAAGCAGACCTGAACGAACAAGAGGTTTATCAGCTGTTACGAGGCAACGCCATCCATGTCTACGGCCTCGAGCGCTTCGGTATAGCCAACTAAGGGTTCTCGCCGTCAGCAATCCCTGTGCGAAGATTCCTGGGTGGCCACTGGCGATTCGACCAAAGAAACGCGGTCCAGGTTCGGACTGAGTGAGTTCTTCATTCTCGCATCTGGTTTCAGTTCTTTTGGAAGTTCCATGGCGTGGATTGCCACCACGTTTATCATTTTCCAGCAAACCCACTCTGTCCTGGCTACGTCATTTCCATCAATAAGTTTCTACATTCCCGCAATACTTCTGGGGCCAATTTCTACCCGATTGTCGTCACGCATTGGAGCGACGCAACTCTTCGTCGTCAGTGAGGCGGCTGTTGCGCTTGTCACACTCTTGCCCGTCACCATCGCGCTCTTCGGTCATGTGGGTATGACCACGCTTCTCATTTGGGAGTTTGCCCAAGGGAGTGCCATTGGCCTGCAAGGTCCGAGTAAAAATATTGTGACGCTCATCTTTGCTCCCCACGGCAAGGTCCCTGAGTACAACAGCCAAATCCTCCGGGCCGTTGCCGTCTCCGCTGTGATTGGATTTCTGGTCGGTGGCATCCTGCTTGACACCTTCGGCCCTCTCTCGAGCTTTGCCCTTGACGCCCTCAGTTCTCTCGCTCTCGCTGCTGTGGTGATGCCTCGGTTCCGTGATCAGCATCGCAACGAGAAGCGAGAAACAATCACTCTGGCATTTCCGCTCCTCAAGAAAAATCCGGGTCTCCGAAGTGTGTTTTTACTGTTTGGCGTCGTGACAGTGGTGGGGAGCATTGTTGTTCTCTTCCCAAGTATTGCCGATAGCGTTGGCAAAAGAGCGAGCGGGCTGTCTTTTCTGAACATGGCATTCGTCTTCGGCGGCTTGTTCGTGGTGGGGTCCGTCCGATTCCTCCACCAGCGCGTGAAATGGGGCTCCGTTGTCTGGGTGAACACGATCATGACACTGCTTCTTCTTTTATTACTCTTGGTCGCCTATTACGTTTCTTCATCGCATTCGTTAACCCTCGCCTTGGTTCTGCTCATTCTTCTCCCCCTCGGATTTCTCGTCTCCCTGCAAACGTCAATCCTCACCGCACTGGTTCAAATCGGTTCTCCAAAGGGGTCACGTAGTTCCGTCATTGAACTATTCACCTTGCTCCCAATGGTCATTATTCCCCTCAGCGAGGCGATCATCGGCTTTTTGGCTGACCAGTTCACCGTGAGTTTTGCCCTGGCTTCGGTTGGAATCGCTCTCATTCTCGTCTTCGCTCTGAGTATGAAGTCCCATCAAAAACAAGCACTTGCTGCAATCGACCAGCAGCAAGAGGTTTTTGAAGTCCATCGGACGTCTCCGTTTCGTTGGGAAGCCCGCTCGCAAGAATGCAGCTCCCGCGTCCACAACGCACAGGATTTCAAAACGGGAGAGGCGACGGACAGCGACGAAGAGTAGCCAGGAGCTGCAGACGGAGCGGCAGAGTATTCGATTCCTCACTGCTAGGATGGTTGTTGTTCCTGGGGGTATAGCTCAGTTGGTAGAGCACTTGACTGGCAGTCAAGGGGTCAGGGGTTCAAATCCCCTTACCTCCACCAAAAAGCCTATGAAGGCTTGATTCCTTTTAACTCATGGGTAGGGGAATCAATTTGAAGTGATT
>CAIKCI010000018.1 GCA_903825895.1 uncultured Actinomycetes bacterium | reverse complement strand
TTAACGATTAACGATTAACGATTAACGATTTTGCGCCAAATACTGACGAAGTTCGCCCGCAGCATCAATGCCGATCGCGTCATGATCAAGCACCGTCACGCCGCGTGGCCCGCGATTTCGGTCCACCCCAAAGATTCCTTCGCGTATCGCGTAGGTCCCGTGGACCCAACGATCAACAAGTTCGCCCACGACAACACGGCTCGCCGCCTTATTCGACTCCTTGGCAAGGCTGAGTAACGACGAAATTTCTGAAGAACGGAATTGACCGTGAAGTGCACTTTTTCTTGATCGATGAGTAAGAACCCCGGCTGCGTGGCGCAGGGCAAAAGACGACGACGCAAACAAACCCTGCGCCTCCTCTCCCGATGAAATCACCTCTCCGATAGCAACACGCGGTGAACTCAAGCGACTGACAGCTCCGCGCAAGGCCCCGGTGCTTTCTGGCAACGTACCCAAGCTGATCCATGGATTCACCGTCGGTGTCCCTCCGAAAAGTGACAATGCCCGGCCAGGATTCCACCGTGTGGCGGTACTTGCGAAACGATGTTCAACCGGCAGACCCCGCACAACGGATTCAAGATCAAGCCCCGAGGTCGTTGACGCAATATAAGAGCATTCGAGTAAGGGGAAGTGCTCTGCACTGTGGAGTGCAGTGAGTGCGTGTGCTGACAACATCGCATCAGTCGCTGCAACAGCGTCAGCGACGTTTCCTATTCGAAATGGTGGGCCAGATCCAGCTACCATGCCCGCCAGCGCAAACCGAGCCGGCTCTTCTATCGTCACCACGGCCGTGAGGTCGTGGCCAAGATAACCGAGCACCGCCTCGGCGTACCGTAGGAAATGTTCTGGAGTGCCTGGCTTCAGCCAGGCTTCTTCGCCAAGCCACCCGGGAACGACACCGTCATTGAGCACGACCGCAACCGTCAATCCTTTTTCACGCACGTGACGGACAATTTCAGCAGTAACCCTTAGAGCTGTTTCGTCGAGCAACCTGGGCTGCGGGGCTACCCATGGCCAAGAAAGTCTCAACACCACTTCATCGACGCCGAGGCTCTGCGCTCGTTCGATGAGGGGCGAAGGATCATCAAGAAAACCCAACCCATACCCCTTCGGCTCAACACGGCCTGTCCGTTCGGCGTGGAACCACGATGAGGTCGGCTGACCCGGGCCATCAAGGCCTCCATCGACACCGGAACCTCCGAGAAAGACAGAAACAGTAGTGGTGGGGTCGCCGCTGCTCACCTCTCTAGTCTCGCACCTCGCCCATCGACCTACGTCGTGGTGCGCCGGGCATCTCCTTTGCTAGCGTTCTCTTCGCAGACCAACCAAGCTGCAGCACCAAAACCCAAGGAGGAAGCAATGGCTGACGAGATTCTCAGAGAGCGCAAGGGACACATAGAAATCCTCACGATTAACCGCCCAGAGGCTCGGAACGCTATCAACTTGGCAACAGCCCAGGCTCTTGGTGGTGCACTCGACGAACTCGAGGCCGATGACGACTGTTGGGTCGTCATTTTGACCGGTGCCGGCGATAAGGCCTTCTCAGCAGGTATGGACTTGAAGGCGTTCGCCACAGGTGAGTTCCCGATTACCGACAAAGGCTTTGGTGGGATCACCAAACGAGATTTCGCCAAACCATTAATCGCTGCGGTCAACGGATCGGCATTGGCCGGCGGGTTTGAAATCATGTTGAGCTGCGACCTCGTCGTCGCAGCTGATCATGCTCGATTCGGTATTCCCGAAGTGGCGCGTGGGCTGGTGGCTGGTGCCGGCGGGTTAATTCGCCTCCCGAAGCGCACGCCAATGGCGGTCGCTCTTGAAATGGCGTTAACCGCCGAACCTATTGATGCTGAGAAGGCCCTCTCGGTTGGCTTGATCAATCGGGTGTGTCCCAGCAGCGAACTGATGAACGAAGCTTTGGCGTTGGCAGAACGGATTGCGAAGAACGCGCCATTGGCTGTGCGCGTCTCGAAGCAGGTCATGCGGGATGCTGCGGAAATGTCTGAGGACGAAGCGTGGGCCGTTAACGATGCCGCATTCGGCACCATCGGACGCTCATCGGACGCCATGGAAGGTGCCATCGCATTTGCTGAAAAGCGTGAGCCCAACTGGACCGGAAGCTGAGCATGCTGGGAACGGCCCAACTCACCGTCACCTCAAGTCTCACCGCACTTCGCCTCTTTCTCCATGTGGGCGCCGCAACGATTTGGGTGGGTGGACAGTTCGTGATGTTGGGTCTGCTCCCCACTGCTCGAAGCCTCGGCAGTGACGCCACGAAACAGCTAGCGCGAGCATTCGCCAAATTGAGTTGGCCGGCATTCGCTGTGCTCGTCTTGACAGGTTTCTGGAATCTCGCAGCCCTGAGTGGCGAGACGAAGTCCACGGGCTGGAATATGGTCATGGGCATCAAAATGGTGCTCGTTCTCCTTGCTGGGCTTGGGGCGTGGCTTCATGGACGGGCCACGACGAAGGCAGCGATGGGTGCCTGGGGGTCAATTGCTGGAACGGCTTCCCTCTTGGCCTTGCTCGGTGGCATCTTGCTCATTGGCTGACCGAGAGCCCACAAGTCGACCCAGTAGGTCTAACCTAGGGTTCACACACATCGCTAGATAACCGCAAAGGGGTTCCATCATGATGCTGGGAGAGATTTTTGGCCCTGACCTCATTATTGTCGTGGTCGTGATTGCCGTGGTGATCTTTGGTGGCTCTCGTATTCCAAAAATGGCGCGAAGCCTTGGGTCGGCAAAGTCTGAGTTCGAAAAAGGCATCAAGGACGGCGCGAGCCACGCCACTGACGAAAGTGGCGAGAGCAGTACCACTCCTCCAACGACGCCCAGCGCATAGCGACTTTCGCGCCTACCACTAAAGAAGCGACACTCCAGTGAGTGAGAATGTTCTTGACCTCGCTGACAAGTTGTGGCGTGGTGCCGTTTCCACCGCCGACGTGCATCCCGTTGGCCACCTCGGCGGACTCGCAGAAATAGCAGACGGCGTCGCCTTTGTCCCTACCTTTGCCAACGTCAGTGCATTCGCCACTGATGATGGCCTCGTTCTCGTTGACACAGGATCATCGGTGGTCGCTCCGCTGATCCACCAGGAACTGCGGCGATGGAGTTCGCAACGATTGAACACTGCCATTTTCAGCCATGGGCATATCGATCACGTCTTCGGCGTCGCCGTCTGGGAAGAAGAGAGCCGTGCAGAGAACTGGGCTGATCCAGTGGTCTACGCCCATGAGCACATGCCGCGCCGCTTCGACCGCTACATCTTGACCAACGGATACAACCAAATCATTAATCGTCGACAATTTGGTCTTGACGAACTTCTGTGGCCGATGGAGTACCGCTACCCGGACGAAACCTACCGAGACTCACACGAGCTCTCGATTGGTAATCTCGACCTTTCGCTCCGCCACGAAAAAGGTGAGACCGATGACCACACGATCACCTGGATTCCCTCTAAAAAAATTCTTTGCTGCGGGGATCTTTTTATTTGGGCATCACCGAATGCTGGGAACCCCCAAAAGGTTCAGCGCTATCCGAAGGAGTGGGCCGAAGCATTGCGTCGCATGAGTACCTTGGGCGCCGAGGCACTTTTGCCTGGACACGGCCTTCCGGTAATCGGTCCCGAGCGAGTCGCCCAGGCGCTCGATGAAACTGCCACCTACTTGGAATCCATTGTCGAACAGACCTTGGCCTTCATGAACAACGGAGCCCGCTTGGATGAGGCCCTCCACGGTGTGCGCCCACCGGCATCCTTGGCTGAACGGCCCTACCTTAAGGCGGTCTACGACGAACCCGAGTTCATTGTCCACAATATTTGGCGGCTTTACGGAGGGTGGTGGGACGGCAACCCGGCGACCCTCAAGTCGGCCCCAGAGCGGGACCTTGCCCAAGAGATTGCCACCTTGGCGGGCGGCCCTGCCTCATTGGCCGATCGGGCTCTGGCCTTGACCGACCAAGCCCAGCAGGGGGAATCTCCGTCTTCAGACGCGGCCTATCGCTTGGCCGGCCACCTGATTGAAATGGCGTGGCTGGCCGCCCCAGAGGATCCCGCCATCCAAGAGGCCCGGCGCCTCATCTTCTCGGCCCGGGCCGATGCCGCCACGTCCACCATGGCCCAGGGGGTCTTTCGCTGGGCCGCTCGAGAGTCGGAAAGTCCCCATCTCCCCCATGGCCAAGAGCCCCATTCGTAGGTCCCTTTTTCTCAACTACCACTTTTCGCCAGACCTTCACTAAGGTGTATTCCTGTGAGTTCACTACCCCCATCATCAGACTCTTTGAGCGCAGAACAAGCCCTTCCTGCGACGAAGAATAAATCGAAAAAACTGCTCCTCGTTCTTCTGGCGCCACTGGCCCTGGCCGGCTGTCAGGTGCCTTCATTTGGTGGGTACAAAGGGGTCACGAAGACCGCAAACAGCACGTTTCACCTCTGGCAAGGATTTAACCTGGCCGCAATCGTGGTGGGTGGCATCACGCTCGCCGTCATGGCATGGGCCATCTTTGCCTACCGGGCGAAGAAAGGCGACGGTTCGATCCCGAAGCAAACGCAGTACCACATCCCTCTTGAAGTGACCTACACGGTCATCCCGATTCTTGTCGTCGTTGGCCTCTTTGTTGCCACGGTGGTTGTTGAAAATCAAGTTGTTGCAGACCCCACGCCGTCCGCCACGATCAATGTGACGGCATTCCAATGGGGATGGAAGTTCACCTACCCAGGGACGAAGGCTGTGGTCGTCGGACAAACAACGGCAAGCCCGATCATGGTGATGCCGGTGAATCAAGACGTGCGGATCAATCTGGTCTCCTCCGACGTGATCCACGGCTTCTACATACCAGAGTTCAACTTCTCGCGTTTTGCCCAACCAGGAATGGTGAATACCTTTACCTTCCATGCCAATAAAACTGGGCTCTATAGCGCCCAGTGTTCACAGCTCTGTGGTCTCTACCACTCGCTGATGTACTTCAGAGTTGATGTCGTTTCTCCAAGCCAGTACCAAGCCTGGATATCCTCAAAGAACGCAAGCACTTCCGCACGAACCGCCATCGCTGCCAATGGGGCGATTGTGATTCAAGACAATCCTGGAATCCCCGTAATCCCATCCCATAGCAACGGAGCTCAGTGACATGACTGACGTAATTGACCGACCAGTAAACCTCGACTCGGATGACCAAGGCCCAGTCAATCCCGATCATGGACACGACCATGGTCACGACCACCACGGACCGTCCGGACTCGTAAAATGGATGACCAGTACCGACCACAAAGTGATCGGTATCAGTTACACCGTCACCAGTCTGACGATGATGATCATCGGTGGCGCGTTCGCTGAAATTATTCGTGCGCAACTTGTCTCCCCCACCTCAACCCTGGTGTCGTTTGCTCAGTACAACGAACTGTTCACGATGCACGGCAGCGTCATGATCTACCTCTTTGTCGGGCCCTTTGCGTTCGCTGGATTAGCCAACTACCTCGTGCCTCTTCAAATCGGCGCACCTGATATGGCCTTCCCTCGATTGAACCTTTTGTCGTACTGGCTGTATCTCAGTGGGTCCTTGGTCATGCTCTCCGGATTCTTGACGTCCGGTGGCGCTGCAAACTTTGGGTGGGTTGGCTACGCCCCCCTTTCGAACGTCACTGCATCGCCTGGATCTGGCGCTGACCTTTGGATCGTGGCGCTGATGTTGACAGGGTTCTCGGCGATCTTCTCAGGCGTGAATTTGGTGGCCACAATCTTCTATCTTCGAGCGCCCGGTATGACCCTGTTCCGGATGCCCATCTTCACGTGGAACATGCTGATCACTGGAATTCTCATTCTCTTAGCGTTCCCAATTTTGACCGGTGGACTGGTCATGCTTTACTGCGACCGCCACTTCGGCACCCACATTTTCACCGTTTCGGGAGGTGGTGTCCCGTTACTCTGGCAGCACATCTTCTGGTTCTGGGGCCACCCTGAGGTCTATATTTTGGCCTTGCCGATGTTCGGCATGGTGACCGAAGTCTTCGCCGTCTTTTCGAAGAAGCCCATCTTCGGATATCGCGGCATGGTCTTTGCCACAATCTCGATTGGCGCACTTTCGTTGGGCGTGTGGGCCCACCACATGTTCACCACCGGTGCCGTACTCCTGCCCTTCTTCTCAGCCATGAGTCTTCTTATCGCCGTGCCAACGGGAATCAAAATGTTCAACTGGATCGGTACCATGTGGGGAGGGAAAGTCACCTATTCCACATCAATGTTGATGGCGATGGGCTTCCTCTTCACCTTCTTGGTCGGCGGTATTACCGGCATCTACTTGGCCTCGCCTCCGATCGACTTCTTTACCCACGACACCTACTTCGTCGTGGCTCACTTCCACAGTGTGGTGATGGCCTTAGTGCTCGGCGCTATGTCGGCCATCTTCTTGTGGTTCCCAAAGATGTCGGGGATCATGTTGAACGAGCGCTTGGGTAAGTTCCAATTCTGGTTCTTGTTTATTGGAACACAAGTGTTCACCTTCCCGATGTACCTCGTGGGTCTCAAGGGAATGCCCCGTCGTATGGCGGTCTACCCCAACAACCCGAGCTGGCAGTCCTTGAACCAGTGGGCCAGCGTTGGCGCTCTACTGATCGGGATCTCGATGGTCTTTTTCATCGTGAACGCGCTCTACTCATTCAAAAAGCGAGTACCCGCAGGTGACAACCCCTGGGACGCCCAGACACTCGAGTGGTATACCTCGTCACCTCCGCCAGCCCACAACTTCGTGAGCTTGCCTCCTATTCACTCCGAACGACCTACCTGGGATTACAACCACCCCGACCACCTCTCCCTTGGTCACGGCGACAAGGAGAAGGCGAAGGCCGGGTCATGAAAAAAGAATCGATTCTCTTTCTTTTCCTTGGGGTCTTTTGGGGATTGATGGGAGTGGTCTATTGGTTCTGGAGCCGTGACGTCACCGGTGCGGTGATGCTCGCTGGTTCGGTGTTCCTCGGCTTGATCCCAGGCTTGTATCTCTATTACTGGTACCGACGCAGTGGCTACCACCTCCGTGCCGAAGACCGTCCAGATGCTTCCATCGAGGAGGGTGCTGGAGTGATCGATGCGTTCCCTGATAATTCGATCTGGCCCATGATCTTCGCCATTGGGTGCATGTTCGGAGTCTTGGCCTTAGTCTTTGGAACGTGGCTTGCGATTCCAGCAATCGCCTTCGGCCTCTCGGCCATGATCGGCTTCACTGCTGAAAGTCGTCGAGGCGGCAATATTTAAGACCCTGCCACCTACACTCCACTAGGTGGCCAACCAAAAGATCTCGAGGGGTCTCCTCTTCGCCATGGCCGTGGCCACGGGCGCCATCGTTGCCAATCTCTATTACCTCCAGCCACTCCTCAATAACGTTGCTCGCAGCTTTCACATTGGCGTGGCGACCGCAACAGTCCTGTTGACCTTGATCCAAGTTGGCTACGCCGCTGGCCTAGCTCTGGTCGTGCCACTTGGTGATCTCGTCGCTCGGCGACGCCTGGTCACGATCATCTTTGGCCTCGCCGGTCTGTGCACAGTGGCCGCAGCGCTCATCCCCTCCTTCATCGGCTTTGCTATCGTCACCTTCTTCATCGGTGTGGTCTCGGTAGGCGGCCAAGTCATGATTCCCCTGGCGGCCGATCTCGCCGACCCCGACCAGCGAGGCCGGGTGGTCGCCCGCTTGATGTCAGGGCTCTTGATCGGCATTCTTGTCTCTCGGACGATCTCGGGATACGTCTCAGAGCTTGCAGGTTGGCGAGGGGTTTACTGGCTCGCCGCCGCGCTCATGGTGCTCTTTGCCGTCTTCCTTGGCCTCACCTTGCCCACCGAACAGGTACGACCCCATGTCCGCTATCACCAACTCGTCCTCGGCTCCTTTCTCCTCCTCAAAGAATTACCCGAACTTCGTCGACGAGCGTGGCTTGGGGCGATGGGATTCGCTTCGTTTTCTGTTCTGTGGAGCACCTTGGCATTCGAACTTTCCTCGCCGTATTTTCATCTCTCAAATGGAACAATCGGTCTGTTTGGTTTGTTTGGGGTGGCCGGCGTCGTCGCCGCCAACGTGGCGGGGTCCTTTGCCGACACGGGGCATACCAAACTCTCGTCGATTCTCTCGACCGTTCTCGTTCTGGCCTCCTTTGGGATTTTGGCCTTAGGTGACAGGTCACTGGTCGTTTTGATTCTTGGGATCGTTGTGCTTGACGCCGGCTGTCAGGGCCTTCAGATCACCAATCAGTCGATCATCTATCGGCTCGCTCCCGAATCTCGAAGTCGGATCACGAGTGCCTACATGGTCTGTTATTTCGTCGGTGGTGCCGCTGGTTCGATCGCGGGTGGCCTGGCCTACGGCGCCCGGGGGTGGGCCGCTACCTGCGCCGTGGGGGCTGGCTTCGCACTCGCTGCTCTGATCCCCACACTCCTGTGGACTCGGTCGCCTTCCTTGCCTGAGCTCAGCCCGCAGCCTGAGCGAGGTACCCCCCTAGATCAGCCTTGATTTGGCCCGAGAAGCCCCTGAGCACCCCTCTAGGGCTGGCTTCGGGGGTGAATCGAGACAGAGCCACAGATGGTCCAGAAGGGATTTGGGGCCGCCACGTTGCCGGGTTCAGGGAAGATCACTCGGCAGTTAGCCGTGGGGCGCGCCAACACCGTCACAAAGTCCCGTTCCCAACCTGCCGTAAAGATCGACGGGCTGTGGTTTTGGCCGGGAACCCCAGAGGCCATCGCTGCCCCGGGGCTCGACGCAAGCCCAAGCGTGACCCAGAAGGGATTGATGTCCAGCTCCATTGCCGAGAGAGCCCCGACCTGACTCTCGGCCTGAGCCAGGTCTGAGGGGAGCGCTGCCATTGATCCTGCATAGAACACGTTGCCAGAACCATCAACACCGACAGCAGATCTCGCCACCTTTTGAGAAGAGCCGACCACGCCACCCCAAGCCGTCGGCGTCGCTGCAAGAGCCGTCGGGTGGCCGCCGGCCACCAGCAGCGACAGATTCTGGCGCACGGCCACAATGGGTTCACCGGGGGTAGGCACACTCTGACCCCATACTCCGATGTGAAGGGATCCATCGGCCTCGATCACCATCGATGCTTTGCCCCCCAGGAGAGGTTCCACAATCGTGCCGTCTACTTCCATTCCCCCGGCGTTCGCCCCTTGCTTAAAGCCTCCGTTGAAGGCAGCGACGATGAAAGACGCTTCATTTGACACAACCGCCGGGCCCGCATCCGGTGGCGCTAGCCGTGCCGCTCCCGGCGGGTCAGAGCTCCCAACATGAAGATGAAAAAAGGTCGTCGCCGCCGGGAACTCAACGACCGTGACCGAGGCGCCACTCGCAGTCGTCACGCTGGTCGTCATTGCCGTCAAGCCTTTGGGACTTTGCGATCCCGCTGTCCACCCCACAGCCAGGATGGGAAGCGGCAAGGCACGCGTTGCTGAAGAGGGGACGGGACAGGCGAATCCAAGCAAGAGTGCACAGCTCACCGCCCCGACGACACTGGTCGTCCGAGGGGGAAAACGCACGCCCCCTAGCGTACGACGTTACGAACGCCTGTGAAGCTCACCGGGGACAAAAGTTCTTTCCGCTCTCGCACAACTACGGGATCTTCCAGAAAATCAGGAACCGGCTCCGGTTCAAGGTCAACGTGCTCATCACCAGGACGAGGTTCGGCAGGTGCAGAGAGGTACTCGCCGTCAGGGGTACGAGTCACAACATTGGCTCGCTTTCGTTTTCCAGCACCCTGAGAAGCCTGCAGTTCCTGACAAATTTTGTGGGTCAAGAAGAACGTAATGATTGGGACGACAACGACCAAAATTCGCATCGACCAAAGCACAGCCTCGAGCGTGATGTGGAAATAGTTCGCGATCACGTCAGTCGAACTTGCAATAAACATCATGGTGACCAGGGCAAAGACCGCAGCGCCCGCAGCAGTCCGCTTTGGACGGTTGCGAGGAAGATCCAGCAAGTTATGGATTTCGTTGTCTTTGGTATAGCGGCGCTCCAGGACCGGCCAGCCCTGCACAACCGCGAAGATAAGGCCCGGCACCACAACACCTGGAATAAAGATTTCAAGCGGCCAGGTGTACCCAAACCCTGTCCATTCCCATGCTGGCCAAATACGAAGAGCCCCATCGAGCCAACCCATGTACCAGTCGGGCTGCACGGCATAGGAGATCTTCGATGCGTCGTAAGGCCCGAACTGCCAAATCGGGTTGATCTGAGCAAATCCTGCCAGCAACGTAATGACGCCTCCAACCATGAAGAGGAATCCAGTCGCTTTGGCAGCGAAGACGGGGAACATCGCCGTACCAACGACGTTTGTTTCGGTACGTCCCTTCCCAGGAAATTGGGTGTGCTTCTGGTGCACCAGCAAGAAGAGGTGGGCCGTGACCATCCCCAGCATGATCAAAGGGATCAACAGCACGTGAATGATGAAAAAGCGAGGAATGATCTGAGGTCCCGGATAGTTACCCCCAAAGACGAAGAAGGCGATGTAACTCCCAATAACCGGGATCGACTCGATGATGGAGAATGCAATCCGAATACCGGTTCCAGACACCAAGTCGTCGGGGAGCGAGTATCCGAGGAATCCTTCGACGATGCCCAGAATCAAAAGCGTCGAGCCAAGGACGTAGTTCAGCTCACGTGGCTTACGGAAGGCGCCAGTAAAGAACACCCGCGCCATGTGTACAACCATGGCCGCCAAGAAAATGTCACACGCCCAGTGGTGCATCTGACGCATCAACAAGCCGCAGCGCACTGAGAACGTGAGGTCAATCGACGTCGCATATGCTTGCGACACTTTTTGCCCCACGAGCGGTAGATAACTGCCGTGGTAGACCACCACCGTGCTGGACGGTACATAGAAGAGCGTGAGGAAAATCCCTGTGCCGATGAGAATCACGAACGAGTAGAGGGCAACCTCACCCAGCATGAAGGACCAGTGGTCAGGAAAGATTTTGTCAAGAAGGCTTCGCCCACCCTTAGCGATACCGAGGCGATCATCGAGCTCATCAAGAGCCTTACCTACCGGCCCGAAGGAACTCTTTGCTTGTTGTTTCGTTTTTTCAGCCACTAGTCTCCCGATTCCAGAATCCAGGACCAACTGCTTGGTCGTATCCACCTTGCGCACGAAGAAGTCCATCGCTACCTACAAAGAGCGGGAGTTGCGGCAGCGGTCGCGGAGCAGGGCCGAAAATGGGCTCGGCGCCATTCGTTACGGTAAACATTGACTGGTGACAAGGACAAACCAAGAGCTCTAATTGTTGCTCGTAGAGACCAACTGGGCACCCGAGGTGCGTGCAAAGTTTGGAGTAGGCCACATAGCCATTGGGGCCCCATGACTCCCTGCCCTGCTGAGTGACGACTGCCTCAGTCCCCACGCGAATCAAAATCGTCTGGTCAACCGCTTGGCCGTTGTCTGTGTTCTCAAGGCCTTTGGGGTAGACCGTGACAACGCCTCCTACGGCGATGTCATTCACCCGGATTGGCCGGCCGGTCGAATCCACCAAAATCGTGCCCTGCTTCCAACTGGTCTGGTTCAGGGTGTTGCCGGGAAGAGGTCCGAAGGAGCGGAACACGGGAATGACGAGCACAACCGCAAAAGCCGACATTCCCGCTCCTGCGATCATTGCTAATAATTTCCGTCGGCCGAGAATCCCGCCACCACGCTGCACCACGGCAGCTTTAAAGCGCTCACGTTCATCATCGTTGCCACGCATGGTGTGACGCTCTTCGACAAACGGCCCTTGGGGCATGAGGTACTTACCCCATGCGGTGATACCAAATCCAAGAAACAACACCCCTGCTCCGAGGGTTCCACCCATGATCCAACTCTGGGCATTCATGCCATAGGCGACAGCGAACCCGATCAGCGACCCGATCCCTGCCAACATCACGAGACCGATCAAGGTTTCAGCGAGTTTCGGGTTCTGAGCCTTCGGCTGCATGTGCGGGTCGTCGGCTTTTGCCACCGAAAACGCTACCGGGGTGCGCTCTTCGCTACTCATGTGCGCTCTCCGATCCAGAAGGCTATGAGTAACAAGAACACAGCCGCAACTCCCAAGGTAATGAAACCCTCAGCGACTGGACCCAGGCCACCGAATCCAATGCCTCCGACGTTACGTGGGTGTTCGACGTAGTTCGAGACGTAGCCCACGATGTCATGCACTTGCTTGTCTGAGAGATTTCCCGTGAAGCGGGGCATATTGCCGGGCCCAGTCCGGATTGCTTCGGCGATCTGAGTGGGCTGTACCAAACGAAGGGTGGGGGCGTAGGTTCCTTTTGCCAACTCATCGCCACCACCGGTAATCGTGTGGCACGCCGCACAGTTCAAGGCGAAGAGACTAAAGCCATTCGAAACATTTGACGTCTTGGTATTGACGATGGGGATAAAGGGCGTCGCCGGCGCAAGTGAATTGACCCACGAGGTAATGGCAATCGCTTGGCCATGCGTGAGTTTCGCAATACGGGACGGCGCTTGAACCGAGGTCGGATCCGCAGCGGGCATCCGGCCGGTTTCGATCCAGAAGTCAATGGTTGCAGCTCCGAGACCCCGAAGGTTTGGGTAGTTGTCAGGCGAGCCGTTTGCAGCAACACCATTGGCTTCCACTCCGTGGCAACTCGCGCAGTTCTGCATATAGAGCGCTTCGCCAAAAGATTTGAGTGCTGCAGGAGGTGCAACGTATTTGATGTACTTATTTCCATAGGCCACGAGATGGCCATTTACGAAGACCCTCTTGCTTGAGTTCGCAGCGCCTGAGTTCGGGGCACCCGTTTGATACGCGGCCGGCGGAGCGACATAGTTTTGTTGCTGACGATTAGCCGTTGCCACGTTTGACGAGATCAAAACCGACGAAGCTGAAGAACTCTTTGGTGAGGATCCTCCTGCAAAGACAACCAATGCAGAAAGAATCGTCACAACCAGGACAATTCCCGGGAGAACTAAACGTCGCAGAAGTGAGGGCCGCGTCATCATTTGAGAAGAAACAGACACGCATAGAGCCCGACCCAGACGACGTCAACAAAGTGCCAGTAGTAACTCACACCTTGCAAGGCAGCGAGCTCTCCTGGATCCCCTGCTTTTCCTCGTAACCGTCCGAGGAGCAGCGCCATTGCCACAAGACCGATGAAGACGTGAAGACCGTGTAAACCCGTGGTGATGTAAAAGATCGAACCATAAGCATTCGTTGACCAACGAGTTGTCTGGTTGATCCATTCGTAGCATTGGTTCCCAACAAACAATGCTCCAAGAATCATCGAATAGATGATCCACTTCCGCGCTTTCGTCCGCTCTTGATGTTCTTCGTGCCAGACGGCCATCCACATCGTCCCCGATGACGACACCAAAATGGCAGTGAAGATTCCTGCCTGCAAAACGTCCAATTCCGTGCCTGCGGGAGGCCACTGAGTCAAATGGGCGCGCAGCGTGAAGAGGGCCGCGAAGAGGCCCGCAAAGAACATCAACTCCGAGCCGAGCCAAATCAAAATACCCACGGCCAACATGGGAGGCCGAGTGTGGACCGTCCTCACTCGAGGCGTTGGCTGCGTTTGGACTGTTTGTGTCACGGAACCTTCCTAGTTCACGAATAACGGTTAGCGCCAGATTAGCGGCAAACGGATCTAGACCTGCGCGCTTGAGGAAAAGAATATTCCGGCCGGGAGCGAGACGGGAAACCCTGCGGATTGAAGCATCCAGAGCGCTTTCGTTGGGCGCGTCATCGCGACGTAAAGGGTCTTGAGGCCTCGAGGTGTTGGCGTCCAATCCCCCTCGCTTCCTCCAAGTCCCCGGGCGGCCACCTCTGCGGGTTCAACAACCAGTACCCCATCGAATTCGAGGCCGTTTGCTTCATCGACCGCCAGCAGCACCAAGGAAGCTGCAAGGCCCATTCCTTGAGCACTTCGGGGATCCACGTTAGGGAGCCCAGCCTCTCGAAACGCATCGTTCAAAGCACTCAAGAGGCGCCGAGGTGCCAAGACAGCGACATGACCTGGAGCGAGTTCGTCTCGCAAGCGGAAACTCATCTCGACGATCCTTGGGACCAACTGACTAGCCTCGACATCTTCGATAACCGGACGGTGACCAGATCGGCGCACGGGCGTTGGTGGGGCCAATCCAACTTCCGCAGCCGCCAGAACTTCTTTCGAGAGTTCAATGACTTCAGCAGGTGTTCGGTAGCTCACCGTCAACTCGACAAGGTGTGGCTCTTTCTTTGGTGATAGGTGCGCCGTGATGTCGCCCCAGTTCCTGGGGGCGAGCGGTCCTGTTGCTTGTGCAATGTCGCCGACCAGTGTCATCGAACCCGAAAGTGACCGTCGAGCCAACATCCGCAGTTGCATCGGGGAAAGATCTTGAATCTCATCCACCACAATGTGACCGAACGCGCGGAGTTCATCCTCGTCACGCTCGCGCCCTTCATCGTGATTCCCATCAAGACCCTTCGGCCACGAGTGTTCGTCGCGCACCGTTGCCTTCTTGCGGATCTTTGGCCCCTTTCGGGGACCCAGGATGGTACGCAGTTCGTCAATCAACGCAGCGTCTTGCTCGGTCCACAGCACTGCGTCAAGCCCCTCTGAACGGGCGCGAAAGAGTTGGGACGACTCGTTGTCGCTCAGAACTCCTTCACCCGCTACCCGTAGTAAGGCTGGTGCGCCATAGAGGTCGTGCAGAACCTCTTGTGGGAGCAGCCGCGGCCACATTCGTTGAAGCGCCTCTTTCACTTCTGGGGTTCGACGAACTTGCTGAGAAAATTCAGCAAGGTTGAACTCCTCATCACTGACGTCGGCGCCTCGACGACCTTGATACTGATCGGCGAGTTTCCCGACGACTTCTTGCTCTACAAAACGTCGGCGCAGATTGTGTGGGCCGGGTCGTCGTCGAGCACGGCGAATAATTTCTTCAGTGTCTTGAGCCAAAAGTTTCAGCGTCATCGCTCCGAAGGGAACCGCCATATCTTGCTTGAGGGGTCGCTGACGGGTCTTGACCGCACGCGCCATCACCCGGACCATCCGCGGATCGCCCTTGAGCTGTTCGATGGCTTCCGGGTCTTGCGCGTGAACGCGAATCTCAGGAACGAGACCGGCAATGGTTGACAGCGTGACGCCGGTCTCACCGAGTGACGGCAAAACCTGTTCGATGTAGCGCAAGAACAATGGGTTGGGCCCTACGACCAACACACCTTGGCGTTCTAAGGGAAAGCGATGGGTGTAGAGAAGGTAGGCCGCCCTGTGAAGGGCAACGGCCGTCTTTCCCGTTCCGGGGCCACCTTGCACCATCAATATTCCTGAAAGTGGCGCCCGAATAATTTCGTCTTGCTCTCGCTGAATCGTTCCGACGATGTCACCCATGGTTCCGGTGCGCGCTTGGCCCAACGCAGAAAGCAGTGCGCCCGGGCCACCAAGGTTCATTCCGTCGACAAGGTCGCCGGACGGATCTCCTCCGCGTGATGCTTGGGTATGAGGAGCCCCATCAGGACGAGAAAACCATTCGTCTTCGACTCCGGTGACGGTGCGTTGGTGAACGGCCAAGTGGCGCCGACGAGCCAGGCCTTGGGGATCGAGGCCAGTAGCCCGATAAAAAGGCTCAGCAACAGGAGCTCGCCAGTCAACGATAAGGGGCTCGTGGTGTTCATCCGAGACAGCAAGGCGGCCGATATGAAAGGTCTCTGGCGGCATTCCGTCTTCTTGGGCTACGTCGATCCGACCGAAACTCAGCGCTTGGTCCCCGACTTCGAGGTGTTCAAGTCGAGCGAGACTGGTGCGCACCACAATGTCGCGCTCTGTCCGCGACTGAAACGTCCCACCTTTTCCCGTATCGATGACTTCATCGAGCATCACCTTGGCTTCTTCACGCATGGCATCCAGCGCTCCGTAGGACCGGTCTAAAAAGGCCTGTTCTTCAGCGATATCGGCTTCGTTGCTCACGTACAGCTCCAGGTCCTTTCTTTCTCTCGGGAGACAGAACAGTCTAGGGCTCCCAGTCGGGGCCGTCGACTCCAATCTGCGAACCATCCCAGGGCCGCCTGGCCCTACGATAGGAGCCGTGAGTTCCCTCAGCCCCTTTCTCGAGGCCGCCAGCGGCCAAGAGCCTCGCCACACGCCGGTGTGGTTTATGCGCCAAGCAGGCCGATCTCTCCCTGAATATCGAGCTCTGCGCGGAGAGGGCTCGATCCTCGAAGCCATCAAGACCCCCGAGATCGCCGCCGAAGTCACGCTCCAACCGGTGCGGCGCTACGGAGTCGACGCCGCTATTTTGTTCTCCGACATCGTGGTGCCGGTTGCCGCTATTGGCTTCGGCATCGACGTGATCCCGGGTCGGGGCCCAGTCGCAGAGCACCCTTTTACGAGTCGAAGCGACTTGACACGTCTTCGCCCTCTTGAGGTCGACCAGGACATCCCCTACGTCATCGAAACAGTTCGCCACGTAGCCGCTGAGCTCAACGCGCAGGACACGACGCTGATTGGGTTTGCCGGAGCGCCATTTACCGTCGCCAGTTATCTCGTCGAAGGTGGGCCCTCTCGGACCTTTACGAAAGTAAAAGCGCTGATGTATCAAGATCCCGAACTTTGGGATGATCTCGTTGCCGTACTCGCTGACCTCTCGATTTCATTTCTCCGAGCACAAATCAACGCTGGCGCTCAAGCACTCCAACTTTTTGACTCGTGGGCCGGTGCACTCAGCCCGAATGAATACGCTCGCTTCGCTTTGCCTGCAACCAAACATGTTCTAGAAAGCGTGAGCGATCTCAAGGTCCCGCGCATTCTCTTTGGCGTGGGAACCGGTGAACTTTTAGGACAAATGGCCACCTCCGGCGCCGACGTCGTCGGCGTCGACTGGCGCGTTCCCCTCGACGAAGCCACCCAGCGCATTGGCAACCACCCGTTGCAAGGGAATCTCGACCCCGCCCTTTGTTTTGCACCCGTGGACGCCCTTGAAGATGCCACGCGTGACATACTGCGGCGCGGAGCTAAGGCCCCTGGCCATATCTTCAACTTGGGCCATGGAGTCCTGCCCGAAACCGACCCGGACATGCTCAAGCGCGTTGTTGATCTTGTCCACAATGAAGGACGAACCCTAGCCAAGGAGGCTCAGTGAACACCACCCCAATCGGCGTGCTCGTCATGGCCTACGGCACGCCAGGATCCCGCGAAGAGGTTGAGCCGTATTACACGAAGATCCGTCATGGTCGCCCACCGACCGAAGAGCAACTTGCCGACCTGGTTCGGCGCTACGACGCCATCGGCGGGATTTCACCACTCGCTGAAAGAACGGCCGCTCAAGTAACTGGATTAGCCAGCGCCTTAGACAAGCGCTGGCCCGGAGCCTATGAGGTGCGCTTCGGATCGAAGTACACCGACCCAAGTATTGAAGCGGCGATCGAGTCCTTCGTTGCCGATGGAATCACGACGGTGGTCGCCGTCACCTTGACGCCCCACTCAGCTTCCATGGGTTCCAAAGAGTACCTTGACCGAGCCAAGGCGGCCATGGGAGACCGAGGGACCATCATTTGTATTGAACATTGGTATGACATGCCAGGATTTGCGGAACTGATGGCCGAACGGGTCCGCAGTGCCATCGACCAACTCCCCGATGGTCTTCAAGAGGCGCCACTGGTGCTGTTTACCGCGCACTCGCTGCCACAACGCATTCTTGAAGCTGGTGATCCCTACCCCGATCAACTGGCTGAATCTGGTGCGCAGATCGCCGAGGCGGCCCACCTCAGCAACTATGAAATCGCCTGGCAAAGTGCCGGTCGTACCCCAGACCCCTGGATTGGTCCCGATATTTTAGAAGTCATTGCTGAGCTTCCCGAACGCTCAGTGCGTGCGCTGGTGATTTGCCCCGTCGGATTTGTCGCCGATCACCTTGAGGTGCTCTTCGACATTGACATCGAAGCACAACAACTGGCAAAGACTGTTGGGGTGGCACTGACAAGAACAGCATCGCTCAATGATGACCCTGACTTCCTCCGCCTCCTGGCCCAACGTGTCGTCGAGGCCGCCAACGCGTGATGGCCTCGGCGCAGCGCCCAGAGGTCGTCGTCATCGGTGCTGGGATTTCAGGACTTTGTGCGGCCTATGAGTTGACCAATAACGCCAATGAGATCTCGCCGCGTGTCACGGTCATCGACGCTGCGCACCGAGTCGGCGGGAATATTCAGCCCCTTGACTTTGGCAGCCGAGTACTCGATGGAGGACCTGATGGCGTTCTCGCTCGTCGACCAGAGTTCCTTCAACTCTGCAGCGAACTTGGTATCGCCAGCGACATTGTCCCCATCGCCGCTCGAGGTGCTGCTGTCTATGCACGAGGAGTTTTGAGGCCCTTGCCAGACGGACTGATCATGGGGATCCCAACGGACACCGCTGCACTGCAAGCATCGAAGATTTTAAGTCGACGTGGATTCTTGCGCGTACTGAGAGACCGTTTTGCTCCAGTGCCATCGTCACGCGGAGCGCTCCAGGACCGAGCAATTGGGAATCTGGTTGGTACAAAACTTGGCAAAGAAGTTGTTGCCACCTTGGTCGATCCCATGCTCGGCGGTATCAACGCCGGACGGGTGAGCGAGATGAGTGCTGCTGCGGTTTATCCGCCGCTCCTTGCGGCAGCTCAAGAACGCGGCAGCTTGATGGCGGCATTGAAAGCCCAGTTGCCAACGCCAGGTCAAGACGGCGCTGACGAGGAAACCCCAGCCTTCCAAAGCCTTTACTCGGGACTTTTTTCCTTGGCCACAACGCTCAAGGATCTTCTCGCTTCTCGAGGAGTGACCTTTCTTTTGGATACTGCGATCACTGATGTTCGCTACAACCCAAAGGTGGCTCCGTGTTGGAGCGTGAACTCCCTCGAGACGACCACTCGCGCAGACGCTGTGATCGTGGCCCTCCCGGCTGCTCGAGCTGCTGCGCTCCTCCGCGACCTCGACCAAGAACTTTCAGCGCTGCTTTCGACAATCGAAACAGCAAGTGTGGCCATCATCACGATGGAAGTTTCTGAAGGCACTCTGGCATTTCCAGAGACGGGGACTGGCGTGCTCGTCCCGCCTGAGACGCCCTTACCGAATGGGGACTTTGCTGGCGAACGTTTCCTCATGACCGCGTTGACCTTTCTTGATCGGAAATGGCCGCATCTCAAAAAACCAGGAACCTTCTTGTTTCGCGTGCACATGGGACGAAGCGACGACGAACGCACCCTCACCATGAGCGACGAAGAACTCGTGGCCCGTGCTTGTGAAGAACTTCGGCTCTTGACCGGTACTCCACCAGACTTACTCAACGTCAGCGTGACTCGTTGGCCAGCCTCCTTGCCCCAGTATCAGGTCAATCACCTCATGCGCGTTGCCGCGATCGAGCAGGGGGCCCAGCGGTCTCCCGGACTCTTCGTCGCCGGTAATTCGTATACTGGCATCGGCGTTCCTGCGTGCATTGCCTCTGGACGTACTGCAGGAAGCAACGCTCGCCACCTGCTTACCCAAGGTCGATAACACGGTGCGTCAACCACCGCTTCCCATTGCCGCACTCCAAAGTGCCGCAGTGGGCTTACTCGCAGGTGTCGTCGCCTCCGGCTCACTCCCCCCCTTTGGATTCTGGCCCCTTGGGCCCTTTGCGATTGCGGTGCTGTTGTTGAGCCTTGAAGAGCACCCCATCGGCCAGCGAACGTTCACCGCATTCTGTTTCGGACTGGGATTGTTTGTCCCCTCGTTGTGGTGGGCACAACATTTCAACTGGTACGGCGCGCTTCTCCTGATGGTGGTCGAAGCTGCATTCTTCGCAGCTGCTGGAGCAGCCATGACGCCAGATCGTGGTCGAACGATGAGCGCCATTGGCGCACTCGTTCTGGCCGAAATCGTGCGGGAGTCCTGGCCCCTTGGAGGACTGCCCATCGGTGGCCTTCCCTTGGGTCAAATTCATGGACCACTTTTTGACGTCGCTCGTCTCGCCGGTCCCTTTGGATTGATGATGGCCATCGTGGTGAGTGGCGCGGGGATTCGTATTCTGGTCACCGCTCTGGCGGCGCGTAATACCTCGGGAACCGATATTGGTCTGCGCTTTGGCCTGAGCGCACTGCTGCTCGGTTCGGTTGTGGCCGGAGCGCTCTGGGGAGCGTTCGCTCCAGCGGGAGGACCGAGCCAGGGAACACGCAGCGTTGCGGCCGTGCAAGGAGGTGGACAGCGAGGAACGTCCGCACAACAAGTCGATCCGCTCAGTGTTACCCACGCACAATTGGCACAGATCCCTCACGTCCCGCACGGAACTGCATTGACGGTGCTCCCCGAGGACGTCGTCGGGCTCTCTGAGCCCTTAAGGCAATCATGGCAAAACAGGGTATTAATGCACTGGGCCCGAGCGAAAGCAACCACCCTGGTTGTTGGCGTCACCACCCCTGTCGGATCCACGCAGTTCAATAACTTTGCTGCTGTTTACAACCCTCGGGGATCGCTGGATGCCACCGTCGAGAAGGTCCATCGCGTCCCCTTTGGCGAATATGTTCCCGCGCGCAGTCTTCTCTCGCACCTCGCAAATATCTCGGGGGTTCCCCGCGATGCGGTCGTTGGAACAAGCAATGAGGTCGTTGCCACCCACGCAGGACGACTGGGAATTTTGATCTCGTTTGAAGTATTCTTCTCGAGCCGCAGCGCCGACGAAGTACGCAACGGGGCACAACTCCTCGTTGTGCCAACGAACACCACGTCATACCCCTCTGACCAGATGCCCTCACAAGAACTCGCGGCCGCTCAACTTCAAGCCATGGAACGCGGGCGCGATCTCATCCAGGCATCACCAACGGGCTACAGCGCAATTGTGAATCATCGCGGAGAGATCACCCAGCGCAGTGCACTCTCGACACCAGCAGTTCTTTCGGGCACCGTGAACCTCTACGCAGGTCAGACGATCTACACCGACCTCGGCGATTGGCCCATTATCATTCTCTCGGCGGGCTTGATAATCGCCGGGCAGCTACGAGCTCGGCGAACGACTCACTCGTAATAGCCGGAGTGGATATAGACGCAAGGAATCCCCTCTTCGACGTACATCGCGTGATTCTGCGGATCGTCCTCGAGGGCAAGTCGGATATCAAAGCCAAATGTTCGAAGTTCATCAACGGTATTTCTCTTGAACGACGTGACGTGGGAGTAGTCACCCCACTCGCGCATAATCAAAAGATCCCAGCGCAGCCCATAACGCTCGAGCCAGGCAACCGTCTGCGGTCGCACGCGCAGCGGCCGACCTGTCAACAAGATGACTTGGAGCGACGAATCCAGAAGCTCTAATAAGCGAACGATCTCATCGATAACCGGGTCATCGCCGCAGGCCTCGAAAAACGCATTCCAATCTCGGCGCCCGGCTTCAAGAAAGTGCTGACGACCAACGGCATCAGACAGAACACCGTCAATGTCAAAGACGACAGCCGTCTGCGGGTCAAGCCCTTCGGCGCGAAAGAGCCAATTACCGGTCAGATCAGGGTCGCTCATACGTCACCGATCCTACCGGGCAGCACCATGCTTCTCGCCCGAGGCCCCCGTGAGGTCTCTGGAGGTGGCACGATAGGAAAGCGATGAACGGGCAATTTTCTCTCTCAAAACCAACCAAAGTGACGGTCCCATTAGGGGGAAGAGTCCTGATCAAAAGCAACCTTGATTTAAGCCGAGAGCCTTCCCCAAGCTCAGAGCCTGCTCTTGACCAGTTTCTCAGTGAACTCAGCCGCTTCGAAGGACCCGGCGTCGTCATCGTTGCCGGAGGGCTGTTCGCCTCGTCCGACGAAGCTCGCCACGGCAGCACCGTCTTCAATCACCATGGCCAGTTTGGTCTCGCCATCACGTCATTCCTGAGCCAAGCAGGCCGCCAATTCATTGTGCTGCCAGGTGAGAAGAATGCCACATTGGCTGATCCGACGGAGAGTGGATTCCTCACCGATCTCGGGGTGACGATTGCCGAGAGCGTTGAACTCCATGCCCACTGTGCAACGGGTGTCCAAAAGGTCATCGTGACGACCCAGTCACCTCTTGATGGCGACGTGGGTGGAGTCACTGAAAATCGAACCTGGCTCGAGGGGATTACTCACCTTGAGTCACCCGGAATGATGCGCCGGTTCATCAGTTCTCGGATCCTCTACCGCCGCCTGCGCAACTTCCTTTGGGTTCCTCCTGTCGTGGCGCTGGTGGTCGCTCTCTTCATTCACTTCACCTTGGTATCTCGCCAGCTCAACCGCATAGAAAACGCGCGGACGCACCGTTTTATTTTTCGATTCGTCGATGCTCCATGGCACCTCCGCTTTCTCTGGGTGCTCGTTGCCGTCATCATCATCGAAGCCATCCTTGGCGTTCTTGTCACCGTCATCGCTCGACGCCTTTTTTCAAAACGGTCCAATGGATCTCCCGAGAACAAACGCGGGCGAATAAGCCAAGAGACCCCGGCAGCCTTTCTCGGAGCAAGCCCTGAAGCACTTGAACTGGCTCGATCGCTCTTGGCCGATGGTGTCACGGGGGTTGTCATCGGTGGGCTTGCCACGGCATCGCTCACTCACCTGGACGCGGGGTTTCTCGCCGTCCCCGGGTCGAGTTCACTTCTCGTGCGAGAGCACTTTGGCCGACTTGGCCTTCCACCGGTTTTTCTCGAGCATCTGCGAAATGGAGAAATAACCCTAGAGGTGGGAGCGCAGATCTACGCCCACCTGGGCCTCTCTGATCGCCGACTTCACACCGACGGATGGCTTGAGCGCCTTGTGGCGGGCCGCTGTGCCACGCCGACGCCACCAGAATCGACCGGCCATCAGGAAGTTGCTGAATGGCCACTCGGCGGGGCATGGCCCCCCGCAACGAATCTTCCCTCAACACAGAACACGGCACGTCGAGTTCGCCGAATCGGGGGAATCTCACTTTTCCTCACCGGTTTCCTCGATCTTCTCATTGCTGTCTCACCGCCATTGCGCCAGCGATTCCACCATATCTTGAGCTATCTCCCACTCGGCATTTCACAGACGGCAACCGTTGCCATAGTGGCGATTGGTATTGCGTTAGTGATGCTCTCCCGAGGAATTTTCCGCGGCCAACGACGTAGCTGGTTCGTTGCGGTTGTCTTGCTCGCTACCTCGACGGCCCTCCATATTGCGCATAACGCAAATATCGGCGCTGTGCTCATCTCGTTGGTCGTGCTGATTTTTTTGCTCACCCAGCGACGGTGGTTTCAGGGCACCACGGACCGTGAGTCTTTGAAGGGTGCACTGCCAATTCTCATGCTCATTTTGCTTGTTGCCATCGTTTCGTCGTTCGTTGGCGTTGAGTTGACCAACATTCACAAAGGCCAACTCCCAAGTTGGCCTCTTGTCCTTCTCGCCGTCACCGAGCGACTCATTGGTCTCTCAACGCAGGCCCTGCCCGATCGCGTCGAAGACTTCGTCTACCCCGCCATGTTCACCGTGGGAATCACGGTCGGAATCTCGATTCTTTATCTGATCACCCGGCCGGTCGTTGACCGTCGCCGGACAGAACTTGCGGGCACAGACATTCGAGAGCGCGCCCAGCAACGAGCTCGTGACATTGTGCTTCGCCACGGCAAAGGAACCTTGGATTACTTTGCCCTCCGTGACGACAAGGAATACTTCTTCTACGGTGACTCCGTCGTGGCTTATGCAGTCTTTGGTGGTATCGCTCTCGTCTCGCCCGACCCCATCGGGCCCGAGAGTGAGCGCACGCAGGTATGGGCGGCCTTTCGCGCATACTGCGATGTCCACGGCTGGGGCCCTGGCGTTATTGGAGGAGGCGAAGCCTGGTTGCCGATCTATGACGAATCTGGGATGCGCTACATCTACCTCGGTGACGAAGCAGTGGTCGACGTCCCAAACTTCTCCCTAGAAGGCAAGAAGATGAAGGGCCTGCGCCAAGCCTGCACCCGCCTTGAGCGCAACGGTTACACCGTTGAGTTCCTTGACCCTTCGATGATCGATCCGGCCCGAGTTCCAGGGCTTGTTGAGCTCATGAAGAAAAACCGACGGGGTGAAGAAGAGCGAGGCTTCTCCATGATGCTCGGTCGGCTCTTTGATCCACGAGACACGGGACTGCTTCTCACGATTATCAGCGGACCCGATGGCGAACCGGCTGCGATGTGTCAGTTTGTTCCCAGCAGTGCTATTAATGGCTACTCACTCGACTTGCTGCGCCGCGACCCCGGCGAGCACCCCAACGGACTCTTGGACTACGCCCTGTGTTCCACTATTGCCCACCTCAAGGAGCGCAACGTGACGGGACTGAGTTTGAACTTCTCAGCCTTTCGCTCAACACTCGACGGCGAAAAAGGTAACGGACTCACCCAACGCGTTGAGCGGTGGGGGCTCCGTCGACTCTCATCAATCCTGCCCATCGAAACACTCTGGAAGTTCAACGAGAAATATCATCCCAACTGGCTCGCTCGCCACTTGGTCTTTGCCTCCCCCGAGTACTTTGTCCCCACCGTGGCGGCTGCGTTGCGAGCGGAGGCGCTCACGGAACTCCCTGTCGTGGGTCGGTTCATGATGCAAGATGTAGCAAGTCGAGCAGGAACCATTGTTCCCGAGGAACTTCTCGCTGGGCTTCCGGTCTCTCAGCCTGACGGATTATCGCGCTGAGCGGCGAGCCACCGCCGCAGCCAATTCATCGGCTGCGGCAGGATTGAGTTCGAAGTACATCGAGGGTTCAGCGAGTTCGAGTTCCACCACCACGGGGCCCGATTCACTTGGCAACAGGTCGACGCGAGCATACAAGATCGGATCCGTCACACCACAGTGATCCATCGCCACGTGAAGTGCCTCTGCGGCAAGCCTGCGCTCGTCGTCGGAGGCCTCTCGAAGCGTTACCAAGCCACTCATCAGATAGGCCGTTCGGTCTTCTTTCTTGGCGTTTAAGAGTGGCTGTTTTTCGATCGCGTGCGTGAAGCGACCGTCGACGAAGAGCAAGCCGATCTCTCGCTCGGTCTCCACCATCTCAAGATAGGGCTGGACGAGGACTTCGCGGCCAAGGCCTAAGAGTTCTGCGATGTGCGCCTTCGCCGCGGTGACGTCACCCACGTCGAAGCGCTCAACACCACGCGCCCCTGCACCCACGGTCGGTTTCACCACGAAACGCGCCGAGTCGGGGACGACCAACTCGTCAGGAGAATCCACGATCGTGCTCGGCGTCACCGGGATCCCTCCGGCCTCGAGGTCGAGGAGATAGCGCTTGTCCGCGTTCCAGGTCAAGATCGGCGCGGGATTTTCGATTCGCTCAATGCTGGTCACCCACTCAACGAATTCTTGGTGGTGCTCGGTGTAGTCCCAGGTGGTGCGCACAACAACGAGATCGAAGTCGTCCCACTGGACATTGGGGTCGTTCCAAATGACCGATGTCGGGATCAATCCAGCGTTGACCAGAGCGGCCGTGGTCAGCTCTTGTTCTTCGTCAGTGCGTGGATGTTCTGCACACGTGGCAACGCCGATGCGCTCCCCTGTCATTAGGCCAAGAAGAGTTGTGCAGCGCTGTGCGCGAAGTCCAGCAGTGGGCCAGGAATCACGCCAAAGAAGATCGTGGTGGCCACAGAAAGCACAATCGCAATCCCGCTCAAGAGCGGAACACTCACTGCGGGAATCGTGGCAACGCTTTGGCCCTCAAGCAACAACGTGGACTGAGCGTGACGCGTCTGAGGATTAACCTGCGAAGAAGGAGTGTCGGTTGCATCTGCTTCGTCGGAGCCCATATAGGCCAGGACAACCACTCGCAAATAGAACGCCACCCCGATCGCTGCGGCGATCATGGCCACGAGGGCCAACGGCCAACTCCCGCCATTGATAGCCGCCGAGACAACACCCAACTTGGCAAAGAATCCAGAGGTGAAGGGAATACCCGCCTGCGCCAACAACAGGACGGCCAGGGCGCCGCCGAGCCATGGTTGGCGACGAGCGAGCCCTCGATAGCGGCCGAGGTCGTGATCGCTGTCCCCATCGCCACCGAGCACCGTCACAATGGCAAACGAACCCACCGTCATGACTGAGTACGCGAAGAGGTAAAACAGGGCAGCGGACGTACCGGCCAGCGTCCCCACTTCAACACCGATCAAGATGTAGCCCGCGTGGCTGATCGAGGAGTAGGCCAACATTCGCTTTACGTCACGCTGGACGAGGGCCACAATGGCGCCTAAGAGCAACGTGGCAATCGCTAAGGCGTAGAGAATTGGTTTCCACGACGCTGATTGAGAGTTCATGGCGGCAATCGTCACGCGAATCAGTGCAGCAAAACCTCCGACCTTTGCCACCGAGGCCATAAATCCCGTAATGGGGCTCGGTGCACCTTGATAAACATCTGGCGTCCAGACGTGAAACGGAACAGCCGCAATCTTGAAGGCAAATCCAACGAGCACGAGGGCGAGACCTGCATCAAAAAGACCAGGATGAATGAGCTGGTTTTCTGAGAAGAAGTTTGCGATCTGGCCGAGGTTGGTTGAACCCGTCGCTCCGTAGACCAACGCGATGCCATAAACGAAAATGGCCGAAGAAAAGCCACCGAGGATGTAATACTTCAGCGCCGACTCTCCCGACTCTCCACGAAGGGGGTTAAAGGCCACCAAGACATACAGAGCAATAGAAAGGATCTCAAGAGCTAAAAAGATCACGATGAGATCGTTCGCTTGGCCCATCATCACAGCACCAGAGGCGGCGATCATGGCCAAGATGTGATACTCCGACGACTCAATCCCTTCGCGCTTCAAGTAGTCGTGACCCACCAAAACTGAAAGGATCAAGGCGCAGAGCACGGTGACCCCGATGAAGGTGGAGAACCCGTCAAGAACAATGGCGTGCGCGATGGTTGTCTCGGCTCCTTGCGCCGAGATTCTCCCCCACTGCACGAGCGCCGTAACGAGGGCTGCAGCAGAGAACAGCATGGTGATGGCGGTGGCGATGTTTCGCTTAAGTCCACCGCGCACCATCGACGTTGCGAGCAGGACGATGAGGGCTCCACCGAGAAGGACTAACTCAGGAAGAATCGCCAGGTAGTCAATGGATGGAAGCGAGAATGAGGTGGTAGCAGCCAGAAGCATTATTTCCCTCCTCCTTGATTAATAACGCCGACATGTTGTCCCGCCGAGGTCGGTAAGCAGGTGTGATGCGGCGGGCAGGTAGCCAAGGTGATGTAGTCAAGCGTTCGTTCAACCGACGGCGTCATCCGATCGAGGAAGGGCTTCGGAAACACCCCCAGGACAACAATCAAAATGATGAGCGGTGCAATCACAAGACGCTCGGGATAGGTGAGGTCACGAACCTTGGCGTTCTCGCCTTCAGCTTTTCCTTGGAAAGAGCGTTGATAAGCCCACAGAAGATAGATCGCTGCCACCACCACACCGAGCGTGGCTACCACCGCCCACCATTGGTGGGTAAGGAAGGTCCCGATGAGCACCAAGTACTCCCCGACAAAACCAGCAAGCCCTGGCAAGCCGATCGACGCCATCATCACAACGGTAAAGACCGCCGCCAACACCGGTGCCGGCCCTTGAAGTCCGCGAAGTTGGCGGATGTCGGATGTGCCTCGCCGCTGAGCAATCATGCCGATCACCAAGAAAAATGCTGCGGTGATAATGCCGTGGCTCAGCATGAGAAACACGGCACCTTCGAGACCTTGCGTCGAGAGGGCAAAGGTGCCCAAAATGATGAAGCCCATCTGCGCCAGCGACGAGTAGGCCACCAAACGCTTCAGGTCGTTCTGGCCACACGCAACGAGTGCGCCATAGAGAATGCCAATTGTGGCCAAGGTCAATAACACCGGTGCCGCAACTTTGATGGCATGGGGGAAGAGCGCCAGGTCGAAGCGAATCATGCCGTAAGCGCCAAGTTTTGCCAACACCGCCGAGAGCACCATGGCCACACCGGCTGGTGATTCGCCGTAGGTATCAGGTGACCAGGTGTGAAATGGGAAGAGCGGAGCTTTGATCGCAAAGGCAACCGTAAACGCAGCGAGCAGCAGCACGCCCGCGGTCCCCGAGTAGTGCGTGTTCATCAGGTCGATGAGATTGAAGGTGAAGACCCCCGTTTGTTGTTGGTGGAGGTAGGCCACAAATAAGATGCCGACCAGCAGGAATGCTGACCCGGCGAAGGTGTAGATAAAGAACTTGGTCGCCGCTGCTGCTCGTCGCTGTCCACCCCAACCGACGATCAAAAAGTACGACGGAATCAGGGTCAACTCAAAGAACAAGAAGAACAACACAAGATCCAGCGAGACAAAACTACCGATACAGGCGGTTTCCAATAACAACATCCATGCCACATACGCTTTGGTCTTACGATGCTCATTGGCCCCCAAAAGCGCTATCGGTACGATCAGTGCTGTCAGGCCAACCAAAAACAATGAGATGCCGTCGACACCGGTGAACCACGAGATTCCCAACGATGACGCCCATGAGTGGTTCGTGACGAACTGATACCCACCAGCGGTTGTCGAGAACGCAGCGCCCATGGCAATCGTGAGACCCAGCACGACCAGCGAGACCGCCACACCAATCCAGCGAGCAATATTTTTCTGTGCTTCTGGAATAACGGCAACAAGGAACGAGCCGACGAATGGAATCGCGAGCAGAAGAGGAATGTAGGGAAACGAGGATGATTGAAGAAAGCTATTCATGGCTTAGAACACCCTCATCAAGATGAAGACCAAGAGTGCAGCCATGCCGCCAGTGATCAACAGTGCGTACTGGCGCACTTGCCCGGTTTGAATACGGCGCAAGCGCTGTGCACTCTGCACTGCCAGACTACCCACGCCATTCACTGCTCCGTCCAATATTTTTTCGTCGATCGTGGTCGCACTAAAAAGCGCCAGCGCCGTCCCAGGTCGCCCAAACACCGTGTCGTAAAGATCATCCCAGTACCAGTCGTGGGTCAAGAAGTCGGGCTCGAGGTTCGCAGCACTCACCTTGCCCCGCCACAACATCCAGGCCACAGCGATGCCCCCCACCGCGACCAGCGAGTCCACGATCGCAAGAAGCCACAGCAGTGATGTGCCTTCATGTGGGTTGTAGAGCGCTCCGTGAAAGACGGGCGAGAGAAATTCTTCGAGCCCGAAGTTATGGACCCACGGTAAGTTCAACAGCCCAGCACCCGCCGCGCCCACGGCCAGCACGAGGAGGGGAATCCGCATGACCCATGGAGCTTCGTGCGCATGGAGCGCAGGAGCTCCGTCAGCGCCGGGCTTGTCGTAGCGCGCCTCTCCCGTAAAGGTCAGCGTGTACATCCGTGTCATGTAATAGGCCGTCAAAAACGCCGTGAACAGTGCAAGCGCCCAGAGGTAGGGATAGTGCCGGAATACGGCGTCAAGGACGTCGCCCTTCGACCAGAACGCACTCAGCGGTGGGACACCAGCGATGGCCAGCCAACCGACGATGAAGACGCCTGTGGTCCAGGGCATGACTTTTCGCAGGGCGCCCATCCGACCCATATCGCGCTCTCCGTCGAGACCGTGCGAGACCGCTCCGGCTGACAAGAAGAGCAGTGCCTTATAGAAGGCGTGGGCAATCATCAAGAAGATGGCCGCCACGTAGGCACCCGCACCAACGGCCAAGATCATGTAGCCCAGCTGAGAGATCGTCGAATACGCAAGCACCGCCTTGATGTCTCGCTGGACTGAGGCCATGGTGGCCGCCACAAAGGCCGTCAAGGCACCGATAATCGCGATGACCAGAGATGCATGAGCCGACAGTTCGAGGACGTGGCTCATTCGACAAAGCAGGTACACCCCTGCGGTCACCATCGTGGCGGCGTGGATCAGTGCCGAAACAGGAGTGGGGCCTTCCATGGAGCCGGGCAACCAGTTGAAGAGGGGGATTTGTGCTGACTTTCCCGTTGCTGCGAGCAGAAGTGCCAGCACCAGCATGGTGGCCGTCAACGGAGAGAAGGCTGAAAGATGAGCGAAGATCGTCGTGTAATCCAGACTCCCAACTCGCGCGAAGACAATAAACATCGCCAACAAGAGGCCGACGTCACCGATGCGGTTGTAGACAAACGCTTTCTTTCCCGCAACCGCTGCGGACTCTTTCTCGAAGTAGAACGCCACGAGCCAGTAGGAACAAGCGCCCACACCTTCCCAGCCAACAAAGGTCAGCACCATATTGTTGGCCATCACCAACACCAGCATTGCGGTGACAAAAAGGTTCAGGTAGATGAAGAACTTGACGTAATCACGCTCACCCTTCATGTACCCAATCGAGTACAGGTGAATCATCGTTGAGATAAAGGTGATGAAGAGGCACATCGTGATCGAAAGCGGGTCGATCAAAAACGCAACTTTCACTTGAAGCGAACCAACAGGAAGCCACGTGAAGAGGCTTTGGGTAATTTCCCGCTTTGACGACGAGATACCCAGGAGGCCCGTCCAAGAAATGGCAGCCAAGACAAACGAAGCCGCTACGGCAACAGTAGCGACGATTCCCGAATATTTGATGCCGATACGGCGACCAAAGGCCAGCAGAATAAGAAAACCAAGGAGTGGGCACAGAGGCATATATGCAGCAGCGCTTAGCATTGCTCTAACCCTCCATGCTCGAGATCTCGTCGGCGTCTGCGGTAGAGCGACGCCTAAAAATTGCCACCACGATTCCCAGTCCCACGACAACTTCAGCGGCCGCGACGACCAAAATAAAGAAGACGTCTGCTTGACCCCCTATGTCGTTGAGCGTCCGTGAAAACGTTACGAAGGTCAAGGTGGCTGCATTCAGCATCAATTCGATGCACATAAACATGATCAGAACGTTGCGCCGGATCAACACCCCAAGCGCGCCAATACCAAAAAGCAAGGCCGCCAGGATGAGGTACCAGGAGGAGGGAATGCTCATCGGTCAGCACCTTCGAAATCTGTCGTTGCGCCCAGGGGGTTTCCCAAGGAGTCTGTTCGTGGAGCGTTCGTAATCATCGAGCGCCGAGCCAGGACGACTGCACCAACCACCGCAATCACGAGAAGTGCCGAGGTGATTTCAAAGGCAAAGAGATAGGTTGTAAAAATAGCCTTTCCAAGATTCGCCACGTTCTGATAAGGCCCTTGATTAATCCCCACGACACTGTGTGAGCCCCCCGACCACTTCGCTTCGCTGCCCAAGGCCACAATGGATCCAACCAACACAAGCACGAGTCCTATCGCCAGCGGCCGTTGACCCATCAGGGGCTCATCGTGGACATCCTCAGTCCGATCGACCCCTAAGAACATGATGACAAACAAGAACATGACCACGACGGCGCCGGCATAGACGATGACCTGGACGGCGGCGAGAAAATCAGCTTGTTGTTCAATAAAGAGCACTGCCACGCCAAAAAGTGTGAGGACGAGGCAGAGCGCCGAGTGCACTGGGTTCTTCGCGACAATCACGCCGGCAGCACCGACAAGAATCATCAGCGCGCCAGTGACAAACACCAAGATGTCAGGAATCGTCATGGACGTCGCCAGCACCATCATGCTACTCATGCGTTGCCTTTTTCGCCTTATAGCGAGCAAGGGCGGCGTCTAATTTTTTCTTGTGCATTGCCGTGCTGTTCCTCAATCGCCAGACTCGCCCACGCATCCCCCGATGTGCTTTGGGAATGTCTTCGGTGAGCAGGTGACGCTCCAGCACGTCGCGTAATTCCTTGCTCCCCGTCTCTTCATCATCACGATGCTCGGACTGTCCACCTTCGGGTGCTCGCGTTCCGTATCCAAGCTCCGGACTCCAGGCCACTTCACCTTCGAAGGCTGCATCGCCAGCGGGGGACGTTGCTCGCATCCAGCCTGACGTCATCAAGTCATCACCTTCACGCCAGTCTTCCCAAGGAAGTTTCTGAGGCATTCCATTGTCATCAACCACGAGCTCTGCCTTTGTGTAGATCGCATCCGCTCGGTTGGTGAAGGAGAATTCAAAGAGCTTCGACTCAGTGATGGCCTCGGTGGGGCATGCTTCAACGCACAGGTCGCAGTGAATACAGCGGAGATAATTGATTTCGTAAATGTAACCGTAGCGCTCACCAGGTGAAACTGGGTGATCGGGAGGATTGTCGAGACCTCGTACGTGAATGCAGTCAGCAGGACAAACTCCCGCACACAGTTCACAGCCGATGCACTTCTCCATGCCGTCTTCGTAGCGGTTTAAGACGTGCCGACCGTGTTGACGGGGCTGTTTGGGCTTTTTGACATCTGGATACGACCAGGTCACACGGGGCCGAGTGAGCTGACGCGTCGTTAAGGTGAAGCCACCAAAGAAGCCCAACTGCTTTTTAATGTCGTCCATGAGACTCACTGGTCTTCTCCTTCGCCACGATCAGTTTGGTCACGTACCAGGCGCGGCGGGATGAGGCGCGAGGCCACGGGAGGAAGTACGGCGCTGTCGGTGAATTCGCGCTCAGAGCCCAACTCCCAGGCTCGACTCAACACCAGTCCACCGACCACAATCACAATGCCCATGCCGATCCCCCAAGCTACTGAAACCAAGAAGCCCGCCACCAACAACATCCATCCCAAGGAGAGCGGAATGAGACGGCGCCAACCCAAGTCCATCAACTTGTCGTAACGGCTTCTCGGCAGCGCACCACGCAACCAAACGAAGAGGTAGCAGAAGGCCACAGTTTTAAGGAGGAACCAAAGAACCGGGAAGATAATTGTCCCTCCAGGAATCGGGAGGATGTAACCACTCGGTCCACCGAAGAACAGCGTGACGACAATGGCTGACATCGTCACCGTATTGAGGAATTCTGCAAGATAGAACAATGCGAAACGAATCGATGAGTACTCGGTGTGGAACCCACCAACTAATTCAGAGTCAGCTTCAACGACGTCGAAGGGCGGACGGTTGGTTTCGGCGATGCCCGCAATCAGAAAAATAACGAAGGGAATGACGCCTAAACGGATGACATTCCAGTGCCAGGGACCACCACCTTGCACGTCGACCATGGTTCTTGTTGAGAGAGAACCAGAGATCAAGACCACCGTGAGCACCGACATCCCGAGTGCTGCCTCATAGGAAATCATTTGCGCCGATGCCCGAACAGAACTCATCAGTGGGTACTTTGATCCCGATGACCAGCCAGCCAGCATGACCCCGTAAACGCCAATGGCACTCATGGCGATGGCGAGCAAAATCCCAATCGGAGGATCCGCTACCTGGAGTTGTGTCGTGTAGCCAGCAATGGTGATTGTTCCACCAACTGGAATCACCGCAAAAATAACCAAGGCTGGGACAAGCGAGAGAAAGGGGGCCAACTTGAAGACGATGCGGTCCGAGCGTTCGGGAATCAAATCCTCCTTGAAAAACAACTTGATTCCATCAGCCAGCGTTTGGGCCAAGCCCCAGGGTCCAGCCCTGTTCGGTCCGATCCGTGCTTGCATATCCGAAATCACTTTGCGCTCAAACCAGATCATGAGCGTGACCGAAATCAAACAGATGCCAAAACCAAGCAGCACCTTAACGGCCACGATCAAAAAGACGATCCACGTCACTCCGTGCTGGTACAGCGGATCACCGGCGGCGAGAAGACTCATGGCGCTCACAGTGACTCCAACACGACATCGTTCACAGGTAACGAACTGTCCACCAGTGACGCCAAGGGATTCTCTCTGCGCTCAGCCCCGTGAACCGTTACGTTTGCATTGAGCACAACGGTCCCTCGAAGCACGCCGGCGTCGGCTTCAACTGGGAGAATGATTGTTGCTCGACCTGAGCGAAGTTTCGCTTTATCCCCCGTGGCAAGGCCTAAGCGATCAAGGTCGTAAGGGTTCACCATGGCCACCGCAACTTTGCGAAGCGCACTCAGCGAGGGTGATCCGACAATGTTGGCGCCGTTGTCGTAGAGCGTGTGCGTTCCAACGATTCTCAGCGAGTAGTTATCCAGAGCAGGCGAGATCACGTTCTCCCCAGAAGAGAGAGACGTCGTCAGGCTCGGAGCTCCTGCACCCGACGTTGGCGCCTGCGCTTGCTCTTCACCGCGAACGATGCCCGCGTAGGAGCCCAATCCAAACTCTTCGGCCGAGACCATGCCCGGAGTCGCCATCGGGTCGAGCAGCCCTGCCGTTGTCGGTGCAGCAGTCGAACCCAGCACTACGCCGTCGCGCGTTGCAGGCTGGGCAAGCGCGTTCGATGATATCCCTGAGAAACCTTGAACCACGGCAGCAATCTGATCGGTGACGTCGCCCACCGCAGTAAATTCCCACTGTGCACCCAGTGCCGCGGCGAGTTCGGCGGCAATCATCCAGTCCGACCATGCCAAGCCCGGAGCAACCATCTTTTGGCCGAGTCGACTCACTCTTCCTTCAATATTGGTTGTCGTGCCAGCACGCTCGTGAACAACCGCTGCCGGCAAGACGACATCTGCACGCTCCAAAATCGCTCCACCGTGGCCACTGACGCACACAAGTGAACCTGATGAACGGAGCGCTCGTTCTACCAGCGCACCATCGGCCACATCGGCAAGTGGATCTGCCCCCAGCAAAAGCAAGACCTCTTGGCTTCCATCGCCAAAGGCCGCTAACTGCTCAAGCGCAGTTTTTCCCTGAATTCCAGGAACCAATGGCCACCACGAGCGAAGCGCCGCACCGGGCTGCGCCAGGCTGGTTTCACCAGGGAGAATTCCTGGCGCCATCCCCATCTCAAGTGCCCCCATAACGTTGCCGCGACGTAGGGCTGGCAAGAACTTGGCGTTTGGATAGCGCTGATGCAAGATGCGAGCAGCACTCTCGACAAACGCAGCATCCTCAGCAACAGACGTTCGCCCAATAACCACCACCACGCCAGAGCCATCCTCGCCCAGAAGGTGCTGCGCCGAGGCGAGGTCTTCATCGCCAAAGGTGTGTCCTTCACGGTGCCCCTTTAACTGCGTCACCGCAGCGACATCGCCGGCCAGCGCTCGTGCAACCAATGGAGCCTCACCTGGGCGAGCGGGAAGTCGGACTTTGGCAACCGCGCTCAATGCGGACGTGCGAGGTCCAAGATCAATGAGCGAGTTTTTCGCTTCAACGGCGCTGTGACGGAGTCGCAAGAACAGAACAGGAAGTTCCTCTCGGAGATCTCCTGAGAGCAAAATGACGGTGCAGGCGTTCGCTGCCTCATCAATCGTGGCGCGCGGTAACGCCAAAACTAACTGGGCGTCGAGACCGTCACCGAGTTGTGCATCAACCGAGTCGCTACCGACAATTCCCTTGATCAATGACGTCCACGTGAATGCTCCTTCGTTGGTGAGCTGCGCCCCACCAATGGCCCCAACGCTTTGAGGGTCTTTTTCTTTTGCGTCCTTTAATTGGCTGGCCACGGCGGAGAGCGCCTCTGACCAACTCACGGGAACTAAGGTTCCGTTTTTGCGCACCATCGGTTCGGTGAGGCGGCGAGTCGGATCGGTAAGCGCCAGTTCTTCGTTTCCATCGTCAACGCCATTCACTGCTTCAAAACCAAATCGGCCTTTGTCGCACATCCAGCTGTGATTCACAGGATCAGCGTCGACGCCGAGGAGTCGGGTCAGCCGCCCCGATGATGACTGCACCGCAACTCGACAGCCAACCGCGCACCCCGTGCAGGTCGTTTCCACTTGCTCAAGATCCCATGGCCGAGCAGCAAAGCGATACGGCGTTGCCGTGAGCGCGCCCACCGGGCAGATCTGAACGGTGTTACCAGAGAAATATGAAGAGAACGGCTCGTCAGGGAACATCGCCACTTCCACCTGGTCGCCTCGACCTAAGAAGTCAATCAATGCCTCACCAGCAACCTCTTCGGCGAATCGCGTACAACGACTGCATTGAATGCAACGTTCCCGGTCTAAGAGAACGAGTTCTGAGAGAGCAATTGGCTTTTCGAAGTGACGCTTCTCTTCAATGAATCTGGTCTCACCTGGGCCGTGGGCCAAGGTCTGATCTTGGAGGGGACACTCTCCACCTTTGTCACACACCGGACAGTCCAATGGATGATTCGCCAAGAGAAACTCGAGGACTCCGTCCTGAGCTTTCTTCACTTTTTCCGAATCCGTCACCACTGTCATCTGATCGGTCGCTTCAATGAAACACGCGGGCTGCAAGGTAGGGCCACGCCCTGAATCAACTTCGACGAGACACATCCGACACACGCCAACTGGCTTCATTCGCGGGTGATAGCAAAACCGAGGAATATAGGTCCCGGCATTTTCCGCTGCCGCGATGACCATCTCACCTTTCTTGGCTACTACTTCTCTTCCATCAATAGTGATCGACACCGTCGTTGAACTCTCGGGCTGCTCAGGCATAGGAGCATCCCCCCTCCTTGACGTGAGCCAAGAATTCATCTCGGAAATGGGAGATCGCAGAGTGAATCGATGAAGGGATCGAAGGGCCGAGGACACAAATGGTCGTCTGCTGGGGCGGCCAACTCAATCCTGGCGCAATGTTGTCACAGAGGTCCAACAACAAGTCAAGATCTTCAACTCTGCCTTCGCCATGCTCTAAGCGATAAAGGATTCGCTCCAACCATCCAGAGCCTTCACGACATGGCGTGCACTGACCGCAGGACTCTCGAGAGAAAAAGCGAGTAATTCTCCACGCCGCCCGCACCATGCACGTCGAATCATCCATGACGACCACCGAACCAGAGCCAAGCATCGATCCTTTGTCGGCAACTTGGCCTTGACCGAGGGGGGTGTCGAGATCTTCCTCGTAGAACCAAGGGGCGGAGACGCCACCGGGGATAAATGCCTTGACGCGTCCACCACTCGGGATACCGCCTCCGAGGGCTGGATCAAAGATTAAATCACGGAAGGTGTTCTTCACCATCTCCAACTCGTAGACACCAGGGTTTCGAACATGACCCGCTAACGCAAAGAGTCGCGTCCCTGTCGACGGTGTTTCACCAAGAGCCGCAAATGCATCGCCGCCATTTGAAATAATCCATGGCAAGTTCGACATAGTTTCAACATTGTTGACCACGGTTGGCTCACCATAGAGGCCGATCGCTGCGGGGAAGAATGGGGGCTTGATCCGTGGGAACCCGCGTTTCCCTTCAAGGGATTCGAGCAGTGACGTCTCTTCGCCGCAGATATAGGCCCCAGCTCCCGGGTGCACCACGAGGTCGATCGAAAAGGACGAGTTGAGAATTTTTGTCCCAACCGCACCGTAGGCGTAGGCATCATTGAGCGCGCTTTGGAGGCGCTCAAGACCCAGCGCAAACTCGCCACGAATAAAGATGAACGCTTGATTGACTTGCAGCGCATAGGCCGCGATGAGAACCCCTTCGATGAGTTGGTGGGGGTCACGTTCGATCAGCAAGTGATCTTTGAACGTTGCCGGTTCTGACTCATCGCCGTTAATAACCAAATAGGACACATCGTTTTTTCTCAGCATGGACCACTTACGTCCCGCAGGAAATCCCGCTCCGCCTCGGCCCAGGAGCGACGCAGCATCCACTTGAGCGCAGACTTCACTGGGCGACATCGTCAGCGCTTTGCGGAGCCCTTCGTAGCCACCGGTCGCAAGGAATCGATCGAGAGTAAAAGAATCATCAAAGCCAATACGAGAGGTCACAATCTTTGGAGCGGTGAGCTGGCTCATGATGTTGCCTTTTGATCGCTGGCCCGTAGTGCACTTCTCTCTTGAGCAACGACCTCTGGGTCAGCCACGAGACCAACGCTTCGTTCCACTCGGCTCACAATTCCACTCGTTGGGATGTCCGTCACTGTCTCACCCGAACGAAGTCTCGCGGCTAAGGCATCAAATGTTTCAGGCGTCGTTGTACGAACAAAACGATTATTGATCTGTACGCAGGGAACAACGTCGCAGTCCGCCAAACACTCTGCTTCTTCAACGGTGAACATCCCGTCACTCGAGGTTCCACCTCGGCGAGTCCCTGTGGTCTTTTCCACATGCTCAAGCATCTCTTCGCCGCCGGCGAGCAGACAAGCAATGTTGGTGCATACGCTCACGACGTATTTCCCCACTGGCTCGATACGTAACATGTCATAAAACGAGACCGTTCCCTGGACTTCGGCTGGAGTGACGCCCACGAGTTCAGCGACCTCGATCATCAGTTCGTCGGTTAAATGACCTTCTTGCTCTTGAGCAATGTGACAAATGGGAATCAGGGCACTTCGTTTTTCGGGATAAAGAGCGACGAGGTGTTCGGCGCGTGTCCGTCGGTCCGGAGTAAGCGCACTCATCGATCCACCTCGCCCATCACAGGGTCAACAGAAGAAATACAAGCAACGGCATCCGACATCAGCCCGCCACGCAACAGGAGGGGGAGAACCTGAAGGTTGACAAAGCTCGGCCCACGGATGTGCATGCGGTAGGGCTTCGAACTTCCATCAGAAACGATGTAGCAGCCGATCTCTCCACGGGGAGATTCGATCGCTGCATAGACCTCTCCCTCGGGGACTTTGAAGCCTTCGGTAAAGATCTTGAAGTGGTGAATCAATGCTTCCATCGATGAGTCAATCCGACCTCGCGGTGGCGGCGTGACTTTCGGATCTTGTACTCGGTAGTCACCCGTTGGCATTTTTTCGAGAATTTGGCGAATCATTCGAATGGACTCACGAATCTCACCAAGGCGGATCGCATAGCGGTCGAAGTTGTCACCGTAGGTTCCGACCAAGACATCAAAGTCCAGCTGGTCGTAGGCCAAATACGGCATCGTTCGTCGGAGGTCCCACGGGACACCTGTTGAGCGCAAGAGCGGCCCGGTCACACTCAAGGCCAGGGCTTCTTCGGCCAACAGCCCACCAACGCCTTCCGTGCGTTCACGGAAGATCGGTTGTCCGGTCAAGAGCTGATCGTATTCAAAGGTGCGCTCAAGAATCGTTTCACACAGGATGTCAATATCGTCTTCCCACCCATCAGGAAGGTCAGCGGCGACACCACCAGGGCGGATGTAGTTGTTGTTCATCCGAAGACCTGTGGTCTTTTCAAAGAAGCTCATGACCATTTCACGCTCTCGGAAACCGAAAATCATCATCGAGGTGGACCCTAAGTCCATGCCGTTGGTCGCCATCCACATCAGGTGCGAACTCACACGGTTTAATTCGAGCATGAGGGTGCGAATCCACGTCGCACGATCAGGAATCTCCACACCAAGGAGTGCCTCAGTAGCGAGAGAAAATACTGCTTCATTGTGCAGTGGGCTGAGATAGTCCATCCGGGTGACGTTGGTCGCACCTTGTACGTAAGTGAGCTCTTCGCCGGTTTTTTCCATACCAGTGTGGAGATAGCCAATGACTGATTTTGTTCGCAACACCGTTTCACCATCGAGCTCAAGCATGAGCCGCAACACCCCGTGCGTCGACGGGTGCTGTGGACCCATGTTGATAATCATCGTCTCATCGTCACTGCGTTCAACATCGATTTGTCCTGCGTCCAGCACGTGACCGTCAGGAAGACGCAACACGCCCCCAGCTTCACGGAGAATTTCTTCTTCAGGAGTCCCGCTGCGCTCAAGGAGCTCTTGGGGTCCTTCTGAGGTCTCTTTCGCACTCCACGCGGGGCGCTCGATGACGCGCATGGGGACTTCTTGATCGTCGATCGTCGTCATCGTGGTCCCGGGGTTTCCTTGAACTGAACCGGTACCCGTCCGCTGCCGTAGTCCTTGCGCAAGGGATGACCTTCCCACTCTTCGGGCATCAAAATACGAGTGAGGTCAGGGTGATTTGAAAAGCGAATACCAATGAGGTCATAGGCTTCACGCTCCATTGCTTCAGAACCTGGGTAAACGTCAAACAGTGACGCTATCGATGCGTCACTCTCAGGAACTTGCACCCGCACTCGCACGCGCCGTTTTTGCGAAAGTGAAAGAAGGTTAACAACAACTTCGAATCGTTCTGGACGAATCCCGTCGGGAAGTGCACGCCCCGGGTGTGTGAGAAAGTCCACGGCGCAGAGATCTGCGCACATTTCGAAGCCGCTCTCTTTGAGACGCAGCACCAGTCCGTGATAGGCCTCCCTTGTCGGGAAGAGCACTTGATCAACGCCTATCCCACCTGCGTGGGAAACATCATTGAGTTCGCCGAGTGCGAGGTCACTCACCGAGGAGTCCCCAATCGAATTGCCGTTGGCATCTCGGGAACCCATGGGCTTGAGGGTGTTTCTTCTAACTCAATGGGTGTTCCTTCATGACGTCGTTTTGTAATTTCGCCGGTTTGAATCTTCTGGTGAAGGGTCAAGATTGCGTGAATCAATGTCTCTGGGCTGGGAGGGCATCCAGGTGCATAGACGTCAACGGGAATGATTTGATCGACGCCTTGGACAATCGCGTAGTTGTTGAACATGCCACCCGACGAGGCACAGACGCCCATGGAGATCACCCATTTCGGCTCCATCATCTGGTCATAGACCTGACGCAATACCGGGGCCATTTTTTGGCTGACTCTGCCGGCAACAATCATCAAGTCCGCCTGGCGAGGAGAGTTTCGAAAGACTTCCATGCCAAAGCGAGCGAGGTCGTAATCTGCCGCGCCAGCGGACATCATTTCAATAGCGCAGCAAGCCAAACCAAAGGTGGCAGGCCACACGCTGGACTTTCGGGCCCATTTTACGAGTTCTTCGATTGACCCCGTGAGAAAATTATGTGGAAGATCTTCAAGCGCCATGAGGGTTGCGATCTCCTATGCGGCGCGTTCGGGGGATGAATCTGCAGAAATACGCGCGATGGTCGACTCTGACGTTCTTGCCGGCATTCCCTTTACGAGTTGCTTGATCGGCCCCCACGTCAAGCCACCCACGGAGCGAAGATAGGCCAAGGAGAGAAAGACCACTCCAGAAAAGACCAAGATTTCGACGATGCCAAAGTTGCCTAACTGGCGAAAGACGACGGCAAAGGGAAAGAGGAAGACGATTTCAATATCAAAGATAATGAAGATCATCGCCACGAGGTAGAAACGAACCGGGAACCGAGCCGGTGGGTCGTTCTCAGGGACAATGCCACATTCGTACGGGGCGACCTTGGCCGCCGTCGCCTGCTGATGGGGCGCCAAGAGTTTGGACGCGATGAGTGATCCCGCGCCGAACACTATTCCTAACAAAAGGAGTCCGAGAACCGGAAGGTACTGATCCACAACGGTTACCCTATCGCGGACAACTCCCCAAAGGCACATTTTCACTGCGCGTCTCAGCCACCCCGATCCTGCCCATACGATAAAAAGCGTGGAAAACGAAATGAACCCGAAAAACCTTGACCGTGTCTTTGATGTCGTGATCGTCGGCGGTGGACCAAGCGGCTCAGCCTGCGCCTATTGGCTGGCCAAAGCCGGCTGGGACGTCGCCCTCTTGGAGCGAAAGACCTTCCCCAGGGAAAAGACCTGTGGCGATGGCCTGACTCCTCGATCGGTGCGCCAGCTGGCAGATATGGGCCTTGAGGAGATCGTGGCGAGCAAGGGCCATCGTTACGATGGCTTACGGTCTTACGGCTTTGGCCAGATGCTCGAAATGCGCTGGCCCGAACACCCCAACTTTCCTTCTCATGGTTATTGCATCACCCGCTTCGATCTCGATGACCTTGTGGCCACGCAGGCTCAAGCCCACGGTGCGACGGTACTCACGGGACATGAAGTAATTGATCTGATTGCCCAGACCCCTTCAACGCACGAGGGCGACCTCGGCGGCTGCCAGGGTGTTGTGGCCAAAGAGAAGGCCACGGGGACGACAAAGGAAATCAAAGGGCACGTCGTTGTTCTGGCCGACGGAGCGAACTCGCGCATAGGGCGAATGTTTGGTACCGAGCGACGCAAGGAGTGGCCCATGGGAATGGCGTTGCGGGGGTACTACACCTCCGATCGCCACGATGACCCGTTTATCGAGTCACACCTGGACATTCGCGACACCTCGGGAACTGTTGTCCCGGGCTACGGATGGATTTTCCCGCTTGGAGATGGTCGCATCAACGTTGGTGTCGGTCTCTTGTCAACCGACCGACGATGGAAGGGCGTGAACACCTCAAAACTCATGGAGACCTTCGTCAACTTCGCACCTGACTACTGGGGCCTCTCCCCAGAGACCTCATGTGGCCCGCCGACTGGTGGACGTCTGCCCATGGGGATGTCCGTTGGACCGCGGACGGGAAGCAACGTGGTTGTCATTGGCGATGCATCAGGATCGATCAACCCCTTCAATGGTGAGGGGATTGCTTATGGCTACGAAACCGGTCGCTTGGGGGCATCGAGTATTGCCACGGCGTTGAAAGCATCAGATCTTTCCCTCCTCGGGGCCTACGACGATGCAGTTGATGAGGCCTACGGCGACTACTACGAAGTCGCACGAGCATTTGTTCGCCTCATCAGTGACCCGAAAGTAATGGCGCTGTGCGTTGGCGCAGGTATGCGCTCTGAGGCGCTTATGACCCAAGTCTTGACGATGATGGCCAACCTCTTGCGCCCTGATCACCGGGGTCTTGCTGAAGTGGGGTACCGAAGTTTGGTGAAGTTGGTCGACATACTCCCCGACCAAGTCATCACTGCACTGTTCGACACGGACAAGTCCTTGACCAAAGTCGCCGCCAGCACTCGCTAGGCGTTGGACGCTCCGTTCACGCCAGCTAACCGCGCCACCTGAATTTGAAGGAGCTGTTGGCGTTCAACCACAGGGAAAATACCTGGCGAAGCGAAGGTATAGAGCACCTGTTCGTAGTGGCCGTAGATCAAGGATGTCACGCCAATTTCGATAGGCGTCGTCCCTGTCGTCGTCGGATAGTTAATGATCGTTGCGGCACCGGTGACAAAGACGCCAAGCTGCGTCGAAGACTTTGTGACGACTGTCGGCCATGGCGTTGTAATCGACGATGGGCTCACAAACGCAATGGTGAATCGAGCCATCACTTCAGAGAAACAACGTGCGAACTGAGGCCGCTTCATCTGTGCGAGATCGCTTTGAACATCTTGTGTTGAGGCGTAGTACTGCGTGACCGAACCAGCCTCAGCGAGATTCCCGTTCTCCACGCTTCCATAAGGGTTACTTGGTACTTGCGCTATTGGCGCCACTCCCGCTGTGCCGAACATGCGGTCCTTCGCATTCGAGAGTCCCACGCATGTTTGATAGGCATGCACAACTTCGTCATAGATCTTTTTCTGTTTTGGTGTTTCCTTTGATGCAGTTCCCGTCCCTAACAAGCCGCTCAGCGGAGCCGTTGCAGGATTATCCGCTTGCCACGTCGAAGGAAAGTCATTGATCGTGAGATTCATCGAAGCCGCCAGCGCATGTGCTTGGGACGTTGTCGATGGTCCGTTTCCAGGAGATGACTGAAGGATAAGTGCGAGCACAAGCGCCACCACGACAGCAACGGTCAGTACCGCACTTGCAATAAGCGCCTTTGATTTTCGCTTCATTGTTAAACGAGCCGTGAGCAAGCCATCAGAGTGACCCGACATCATGGTGGTGGTTGGGGATGGGCTAACTGGCGACAAGAGCGCAATGAGTTCTTGGGGGGTTCCGCCGCCAAGGTTCTCGGTAGGAATCGTCAATAAAAAAGGCCTTCCCGAGACCCAACCCGACAGCTCGACGTAGAAACCAACCAGTACAGCCCTCGCTCCGATGAGTGCTCGATACGGAAGCTGCCACGCAAGAAGAGGGTCGCCCCCACTCAAGGTAATACCCTGCGCGTCAAGCGAAAAGGCAAGGTCTGTTTTGGCTGGAAGCGATCCAATCGGCTGAGCCAACCGAGCACCCGTTCCAAAGAATCGAACGGTGGGCGTCAACTCACTCATGATGCACTTCTCGTCTCGCTCACTTCTCGCGCCGAATCGCGGGCTGCCTCAACAGCGCGTGCGAGATCGTCGTCACTATGAGCGAATGAAACAAACATCACTTCATACGCTCCAGGAGCTAGCGCAATACCGCGACGCAACATGGCATGGAAAAATGCCGGATACGCATCAGCGGCCGCAATCGCTTTTGACTCTGCGTAGTTAGAGGGTGCGGAAAAGCTTGATCCTCCCGGTGCAACATAGAGCCCGAGAAGAGTCCCGGCCTGTGGAACACAGGCCCATAACCCACCATCTCGAATGGCTTGACAGAGCGCTCGGCCGAAGGTCCCCACTCGGTTCGTGTGGGTGGCGTAGTCCTGAGCGTCCACGGAGTTCAGTACGGCAAGTCCGGCCGCCATCGCCAATGGGTTCCCCGAGAGCGTGCCGCCCTGGTACACCTCTCCGAGCGGAGCCAAGTGAGAAAAGATTTCTCGTGAGCCACCAAATCCACCAACCGGAAGACCCCCGCCGATGACTTTTCCAAAACACCACAAGTCCGGGGTGACTCCCGTGGCTGCGGCACACCCTCCAGGTCCAATACGGAACCCTGTGATGACTTCATCAAAAATTAATAATGCTCCAACTCGGTCACACTCAGCACGTAGCCCTTCAAGGAACCCCTCTCTTGGCTTGACCAGATTCATATTTGCGGCGATCGGTTCGACCAACACACATGCCACGTCATCTGACAATGTCGGCACAACGTTGTAGGGAACAACCATGGTGTCCGCAACAGCACCGTCGGGGACACCGGCTGATCCCTTCAGCCCGAGTTGTGCGACACCACTACCGCCGGCGACCAACAGCGCATCGGCGTGGCCATGATAACAACCATCAAACTTCACGATGGTTGATCGACCCGTCGCCCCGCGCGCCAGCCGCACGGCACTCATGACCGCTTCGGTGCCCGATGAAACAAATCGAATCTGCTCAAGACCGGGAACTCGTTCAACGATGGCTTCGGCGAGAAGGACTTCTCCGGGCGTCGGTGCCCCAAAGGTTGACCCGTTGCGTACGGTGCGATCAACGGCCTCGATGACGATGTCGCTGGCGTGACCTAAGAGACTCGCTCCATAAGACTGAACAAAATCAAGATAGGTCGTTCCTTCAACATCTTCAACGTATGCCCCTGACCCACGCAGCACGGTATAGGGCGTCCCGCCAACGGATCGAAACGAACGAACAGGTGAGTTCACGCCACCAGGAATTACCTCTTGGGCTCGTGCAAACCACGCAGCATTACTCATCAATTCTTTACTCATCGACGACTGCAGCGAGCTCAGATGCGAAGTAGGTCAAGATGATGTCCGCTCCGGCTCGCTTGACCGCCGTGATCTGTTCGATGGCCACCGCCGTGCCATCGATCCACCCGCGTTCACTCGCTGCTTTCACCATGGCGTACTCACCACTGACGTGATACGCCGCTACCGGAATATCAACGGCTTGGGCAATGTCTGAAATCACGTCGAGGTAGGTCACCGCAGGCTTCACCATCACGATATCCGCCCCTTGGTCAATATCAAGTTGCACTTCGACCATGGCTTCTCGGCGATTCGTAAAATCCTGCTGGTACGCGCGGCGATCGCCACCTCCTGCAATCTCAACATTGACCGCATCTCGAAACGGTCCATAGAGCCCCGATACGTATTTTGCCGAGTAAGCCAAGATGCCGGTGTCAATAAATCCGCCACCATCGAGAGCTTGGCGAATCGCTGCAACTTGGCCATCCATCATTCCGCTTGGGCCGACAAAGTCAACCCCCGCTCTCGCTTGGGCCAGCGCCGCGGCTTGGTAGCGCAGCAGTGTGGCGTCATTATCGACCTTGCCATGCGCATCAAGCACGCCACAATGTCCGTGGTCGGTGAACTCGTCGAGACAGAGATCGGTGAACAACACGATGTCATCACCAAACTCGTGCTTGACCCTGCGAGATGCTTGCTGAAGGATCCCATCGTCGTCGGACGCTCCTGAGCCAATCGAATCTTTGTGCTCCGGGAGCCCAAAGAGCATCACCGAGCTCACCCCGAAAACAAGAAGTGAGGAAATCTCGTCGATAAGAGAATCGAGAGTGTGCTGGAACTGGCCAGGCATCGAGGAAATTTCCTTCGGCGCCGAATGGCCTTCCGCTACGAAAAGTGGTGCAACAAGGTCAGCGGTCGACAGACGCGTCTCGCCAACAAGCCGCCGAATGGCGGGGGTTCTGCGCAGGCGCCGAGGCCGTCGTTCCAAGTGATCCACATTATGTAGCCTAGGCAACCGGCCACTTGCCAAAAACCGCTTCTTCAATGGCGCGGAGGAGCCCAGCGTCGTCGGGCGTTGGCGCTACCACCACTCGGGGAAATCCCTGCTCTTTTGCCGCATCTGCGGTTGTCGCCCCAATCGCCACGATCGACTGGTTTTTCCTGGGCGTGCAGCGCCCTTCAAGGGCTTCGCTGTAGGCGACGACCGCGCTGGGCGACGCCACCACGATGACCTCTTGTTGAGAGAGGGCCTCACAGGCTTGCTGCGACAAGGCGAAGGCGCGTGTGACGTAGGTGGTGGCAAGGGAGATCTTCCACCCATGTTGCTGAAGTCGCTCTTCTAACTCACGGCGGCCATCTTGTGCCTTGAGCACGAGAATTGCAGAAGGCTCCCACTCATCGATGAGCGCCTCCGCGAGTGATGCTCCGCCGCTCCCCGAACCAATCAGATCTGCCTCGATGCCGATGGCAGCCAACGCCCTGGCCGTTGACATACCGACGGCGGCGAAACTTACTGACGGTGGAATATCGATCCCCACACCAAGTGACGAAATGATTTCGACGCTTGACGCCGACGTCACTGCTACCCAGGTGAAGTCAGCCAAGCGATTCCAACCAGCAAGAAACGACTCTCCTTCGTCATCAGGAGGATGCGTCCCAATCAAGGGAACGATGGAAACTGTTGCGTTGTATTTCTCGAGGCGATTTGCCAGGGTCTGTGATCGATCGTCAGGTCGGGTAATGGCAATGGTGACATCAGTGAGATCAAGTGCGCTCATGATTCCTCGAATCCTGGATATGAATGCGCAGCTGTTCGACCAAGCACAGCCGGGTCAGTTCCTCGATGGACTCTGCGCTCTATTGAATGGGTCTCCTCGAGAAACATCACCGAGCGGATTTCAAGTTCTTCTCCGTCTACGACACACCATGCACCAACTGGCACAGAGCACCCCGCTCCCAGAGTGGCCAGAAATGAACGCTCAGCGTCGAGGCAGCGATGATCGTCAACAAGATCAATGGCTTGAAGGACCTCGGCCACCGGGTCCCCCGCGCGACCCTCCAATGCCAAGGCTCCTTGCCCCACTTGAGGCACAAACATCAGCGGGTCGAGGCGTTCGGTGATCAATGCTTCTTGCCCTAAGCGCTCGAGCGCCGCCGCGGCGGTGACGATGGCGTCGACACCATCTCGCCCAGGCATTGCAAGGCGAGTTGCCATATTGCCGCGCAGTTCTACGAGATTAAGGTCAGGCCGCATCGATCGAAGGAGCTCTTGACGACGCGGTGAGCCGGTGGCGACCGTGGCACCAGGTCCAAGGCCTTCAAGTGATTTCCCAACCAGCACGTCAGCAGGATCACGACGTTCAGGGACGCAGAGTAGCGCCAGGCCCTCTGGGGTCTCACTGGGCAGGTCCTTGGCCGAGTGCACGGCGATATCGGCTTTACCCTCGAGTACCGCCCGTTGAATCTCTTTCGTGAAGACCCCTTGTCCGCCAATCTCGCGCAGCGGCTGGGTCTGATTACGGTCTCCATGGCTCTCGACAAGCACGAGTTCAATAGCGAGATCAGGGGAATCTTCAAGAAGAAGTTCTTGCACTCTTTTGGCCTGCACGACGGCCAGTGGCGAAGAGCGAGTGGCCAGACGAATGGTCGTGCTCACAGATCAAAAAAGATTCGTGCCGCTTCAACGAGGCGCTCGCCACGAGGTGTCCCGACGCTTTCCTTCAGCGCCACCGTCGGTTCGTGAGCAAACTTCGCCAGCAGCGAGCGAGTAAGCGATTCCACCACTTCTCGTTGCTCCGGCGTCAGGTCAGAGAGTTCCGAACTACGACGGTCAATCTCACCGCGTCGAATCTCTTCTAAGCGTTCCCGGAGCGCCACAACAAGAGGAGCAGCACTTCTGCCACGAACGTTCTCGCCATAACGAGCGACTTCATCAAGCACAATTTCTTGCGCATCGGCGATCTCGTCTTTGCGTTCGCTGACCGCTTGATCGACCACGCTTTGCAAATCACTAATCCCGAGCACGTGTACGCCAGGCAACGTCGCGACGTCGTGATGAACATTTCTCGGCATCCCAAGATCAAGAATCAAGAGCTCACGTCCCGATTCACTGGCAACATGCTCACCACGAAGAACCGGCTCGGTGCTTTCGATGGCCGTCACGACAATCTGCGCAGCAGCAATCTCATCAGCCAGCGCTCCAAAGGGCGCCACTCTCAGAGGGACGGACGTCGAGAGTGACTTGACGAATTCGTCAGCTGAGGCCTTTGTCCGATTCATGACGACCACACTTCTGGGCTTCATCGTTGACTTCTCATCGACCAGGGCGTTCACCATCCCAGATCCCAGTGCACCCACGCCTACGATGACGATCGACGCTTCACCAAAAGCATCACCCAGTCGCTGGCGAAGAAGTTCTAACGCTGCATAAGAGAACGATGTTGTGCCTCGGCTAATCCCGGTCTCGGTTCGTGCTCGTCGACCTGTTTGAAGGGCGTGGATAAACAGAGCTGTGAGCAGAGGGCCTGCCGTCCCTTCTTGGATGGCACGTTCATGGGCACGGCGCACTTGGCCAAGTACTTCACTTTCACCCGGAACAACCGACTCAAGACCCGATGCCACCTTAAAGAGATGCGTGGCCACGCCACGATCAAAACAAACGGTCTGACACTCTTCTATCCGTTCTCGACTGACCCCCGACGAGGTCACAAAAATTTCAGTAAAATCTTCGACTGCATCGTGAAAGCGATCAACCACCGCGTAGATCTCTGTGCGCAAACAGGTTGAAAGAATGGCAACTTCTCGGACATTATCGTGGGCCGAGAGCGAACCGAGAACTTTTCCCATCTCGACATCATTGATCACGACCCGTTCTAAAAGATCCAGAGGGGCGCTCGAGTGTTCGAGACCAATCATGACAATCGCCATTGTTAGTACCGCACCCTTCTCAGGCTCATCACGGTCATCGCCCTAACGCGCGCGAGCGCTCAACAGCTGCAAAAACTGCTTCGACAAATGCTGAGCGAACCGCTCGCGCCTCAAGGGAACGGATTGCAGCGGCCGTTGTTCCTCCTGGTGATGTCACCTGAGCTCGCAGTTCTTCCGCACTTTGTCCCGATTCAACCAACATGCGTCCCGCACCCAAAATTGTTTCGTTGGCCAAGGTGCGCGCAACCTCACGCGTCAAACCTGCGGTCACGCCTGCATCAATGAGTGCTTCAGCGACCAAGAAGAGATACGCCGGCCCAGAGCCCGACACGCCAGTGACGGCATCAAGTTGTCGTTCGGGAACACGCACCACCGTCCCCACGTTCGCCAGTAACGCTTCGGCCCAGTCAAGATCTTGTTTGGTCACATGGCTCCCGCCCGAGATGGCGGTCACTCCTGCACCAACTAGTGCTGGCGTATTCGGCATGGCGCGAATTACCGCCAGAGGTCCCGGGAGCGCTGCTTCAAGGCGAGCGCAAGGGATCCCCGCAGCGATCGAAAGAACTCGCTGAATCCCGAGTGCACCCACCAACTTGGTCGCACTCTCGGCAATCTCAGGCTTGACGGCGATAATTGCGCTGGTCGCTGCATCAATGTGTTCGAGGCCAGGCGTATCCACCAGAACGAGGTCATCATGGGCCAGGCGAAGCATCGCTCTGCGCTCGATGTCAGGTTCGACCACGACAATGGATGAGGCCGCAATGCTCCGCGATGAGAGAATTCCCTCCATCAGCGCCGTGCCCATCCGACCACCGCCCACCAAAATCAGTTCTGCAGCCATGCCCCTAACCTACAAGGCGAACGACCGCTCTAGTTGCGCTTCGACCTTCTGCGATAGATGTCCGGAAAGCCTAAGGACATTGCCGTTGGGAAGAATTCATCGACATAGAGCAAGGAGCACCCAGCAATTCGGTCAAGTTCGTCATCATCGACCTGACTCGCCGGGATGCGGCCAACGAGATAGATGGCATTTTCGGGCCCAAAGGCAAATGACATCTGAATGAGATGCGCATTTTTCCTCAAGAGATAGGTCAAGACGTCGACCTGGTTCGCTTCCGGAGATGGCATGAACTGGGTTTCGAAGTGCAGAGTCCGCTGGTGAAAAGTGAGCCACAGCGTGATGAACTCTTTTTCTTCGCCCCGAAACCGCATCAACCACCGGTGTGATGCACTGCCGTCAGTGACTTGAATCCTCTCAATGGCGACTAAGGACTCACCCCGTTTGAGTTCGCGCGCGCCCCACGCGTCGATCGTGGCCACGACGTCGTCACGCTCTTGCGCTTCTGGTCGATCGATACGTGGCATTCGCTAGGCACACGTCACTAATCGACGCGACGACATCTCTTCAAACAATGCACCCAACTGCAGTGCTGTGGACCGCCATGAGTACTGCCGTGCGTGGAGGACGGCAGTCGTCGAGTAGCGAGCATCTCGAAGCTCAGAATGCAAAATTGTCGCGACAGCCCTGGCATAGAGCATGGGATCGGTGGATTCAATCAAGGCCCCAGTAATACCGTCGTCGACCAAGGTCGTCAGACCCCCCACCGCTGAAGCCACCACAGGCGTGCCACAGGCCAATGATTCAAGCGCCACTAAGCCAAAACTTTCTGATCGAGAGGGAACGATTGTCACGTCGACCGCACGATAGTAGGACGACAACTGTTCGTGGGGTTGCGGCGGACGGAAAAGAACGAACTCTTCCATCCCCAAGGAACTGACTTGTTCGTTCAATTCACGAAGCGTGGCATCACCTTGGTCGCCACTCGGCCCCCCGACAATCACCAGGCGGACGTCTTCGCCTTGATCGCGCAAGCACGCCAACGCCGCAACGGCGATGTGCGCTCCTTTGAGCGGTTGGATGCGCCCCACAAAAAGAAGGAGTGATCCGCTTGACGTGAGCCCAAGAGCTCGGCGTGCCTGCGCTGACTCGCCCGGTCCAAAAAACGCATGATCGACGCCAGGGGGAATCACGGCAATGCGTGAGCGATCCGCGCCATAAAGATCGACAAGCTGATTCGCTTCGACATCACACGACGCCAGCACCGCATCAGAACAGCCAATCACCAGCGCCTCTGCTTCAGCACGTCGTTGAGAAAGATCAGCGACAACCTCTTCAGGCATCGCCTCGGCCTTGACGCGGTCAAGCGTATGGAACGTCGAGATCAGAGGAATGTCGAGTTCGTGTTTTAAGGTATGACCCGCGAGCCCCGACAACCAGTAGTTCGCGTGAATCACGTCGTAGGCCGGTTCATCGCTCCAACGTGCTTGGCGCATCGCACTCAGCACGTGCTCAGTAAATTCTGGAACGAGTTCCTCTAAGCACTCCTTTGGCACAGCGCTGGGAGGACCTGCATCGACGTAGTGAACGACAAATCCTGGTTCAACGTTGATGCTTTTCGGGGACTGGGGCGACTCTCGCCGGGTGAAGACTTCGCATCGGTTTCCCGAACGTGCGAGCGCACTAGCCAACTCACGCACGTAAACATTCATCCCACCGCCATCACCCGTTCCCGGCTGAGCCAGCGGTGAGGTGTGCATTGAGAGAATTGCGATTCGAGCCATGGTCCTGTTAATTCTAGGAATTCATTTCGTCTGATCCTTCAGACGACTGTGAAGCGATATTTTCCTGCGTTTCTCCTACAAAAGAACGGTAAATCTGGACCAGAGCTCGACGCTGTTCAAAGGTGAGATTGGGGTCACTATTAATATGTGCTTCGAGATTACTTTCTCGGTCTTCTTCAAGAATGCCCGCTCGGACGTAAAGCGTTTCAGCGGAGATCGCTAATCCTTTGGCAATCTGTTGAAGAATTTCTGCCGAGGGCCGTCGGAGCCCTCGCTCAATCTGGGAAAGATAGGGATTAGATATTCCTGCGAGTTCAGAAAGCCGGCGGAGCGACAAACGATTGGACGATCGTTGCTCTCGGATGAATGACCCAAGGTCCCGCAAGCGATCTGTTGGATCTGATGGCACTGACCCAGCCTAGAGGTCGTTTTCAATTTGGCTGTTTTCTCCAGTACCGAGTTGGGCGTGGCGGTAGCGCCGCAGGTAGATCCACGAAATGTTCTCCGCTCGAATGGGCCCAAAATCTCGAGAATCTGTACTCGCCGCAGTGTTGTCCCCTAAGACCGTGATCTGGTGGCCATCGACCTGGGCCACACGTTTAATCAAGAGGCGCGTTTCACGTTCTCGCGGATCCTCAAAGGCCACCACCGTGCCGACTTTCGGTACCTCGCCCGGGAGTCGGCGGCGGAAAAGGATACGATCCCCCGCCAAGAGGGCAGGGATCATTGAGTGCCCTTCCACCTCGCAGCGCAGAAAATATCCTTCAGCAAGAACACCACAAAGTGCGAGGAGGCCGGATACTGCAGCGGCGCGTCGCCAAAGGCGTCTGGTCCTGGCTAAGGTTTTGGCCATAGCATTCATTGTGCCGGGTTTTTCGACGCTCGGCTCATCAACCAATAACAGGAGAAACCATGAATCTCATTGACCGAGTTTTGACCCTGGCCGACAAAGTCAGCGCACCTCGTTTTGGCGCAGCACATTGCGACCTTCCTTGTGGCGTCTACGACCCCGCGCAAGCTCGCCTCGAAGCTGAGTCGGTCAAGGCTTGCCAAGAGAAGTACAACGCCTCAGATGATCACGACTTCAAGACCCGGGCCATCCTCATCAAAGAAGAGCGCTGCGACTTGGTGAAGCACCACCTCTGGGTTCTTTGGACCGACTACTTCAAGCCTGAGCACCTCGCTGCCCACCCTGACCTTCACGATCTTGTTTGGAAAGCAACGAAAACTGCCGGTGAAGCAAAGAAAACGACCGACGCTGCCGTTGGCCAGCGCCTCCTTGATGAGATCGATGCAGTTGCCGCGGTCTTCTGGGAAACCAAGAAGTAACTAAATTATACGAAGCCTGCGACGGCTGGTCATCCGCTTCTCAAGCGTGTGGTCAGCCGTCGTTGCGCGTCTGGGCGCAAGAAGTGCAGTACTGAAGTGTGGGCGTCGCAGTGAGCGCATGACGATCAAGTTCTTGGGCGCAGGCTTCGCAGCGACCATAGGTTCCCTGGTCGATGCGTTCCATGGCCGATTCAACATCGTCAAGGAGTTGGGTGAGCCTCCCAAGGTCTTGCGCTGCTTGGTCTACGGTCTCGTTCATGGTGCTCATCCTATAGATCTTTCTCTCCTGGTCTTTCCGTCACTACTTCTTTCACATCTTGCTCGATGGAGCGATGATTTTTGAACATTGGTCCCAAGTTCGAGACGAGCAGCGCCACAACGGTCACCAGGTAGAGCTGTCCAAGGACCGCTTCGCCCACGGAGATTGTCCGTCCTACTTGGTGAGCTGCCGTGAGGTCGCCATAGCCAACGGTCGTCATTGTGGCGAAGCTGTAATAAAGAAGGTCCGAAGCTGATCCACGCCCCACCTGCTGGAAGAAATGCTGATTCGACATGTTCTGAATCTCGCCAAAGAGAAAGGCGAAAAACAACCCAATCATCAGATAGAAACAAAGCGCCGCCATCACTGTCTGGAAATCAATAATTCGCCGCTTGACGACGGCACGAAGAAGTTCAATCGGAGCGACGATTACCAACAACAGGCTGATTGTGGAAACCGCTTTATCGAGTTGCTGTGACTGTTCAGAGAGATTCAACACACCTGCGAAGAGCCCAAGAGTAATGACGATCCCGATCCAGATAAAGAGGATTCGACGAGCCCCCGTCGCATAGAGGGCGATGATGAGCGTTAGCGATTCAACGGACAAAATAACGAGAGCCTCCCAACGACCTTTACCCAGCGAGCCGCACAGAATAAACGTGATCAACAGTGAGCAGAAGAGAATTCCAAAACGCGACGTGGGCTGTACATGGGTAAAGACCGGCCGGATCGTGACTTTCCTCTTCGAGGTGGAGTGCTCTTTCGTTGCCACGTCACGCTCCTTTCTCCGCACTGCGCCAATCCATGGTCTGTTGCGACGTGCCCACTATCCTTTCAGACACCGATGGAACTTTGAGGTACTCATGTTCCTGGTGCCATCAGACTTCCAGGCCTCTAAGAGAAACGAGTAAAAAAACGTGCCCCGACCTCAAGAGCGTGATCACCATCAATGGCGCACGCTGCTGCGAAACGGACTCTTCCTCCTCGGTCTCAGCGGTCTTCTTCTGAGTGCGTGCAGCTCGTCAAGTGCTCCCCCAACGTCGACCACCACAACCACTGCCGCGCTTTCTGGCTTCGCCGGCCAGCCCGCGGCGACCATCTTGAGTGACGCCTGTGGCGCCACTCTAGACACCACATCGCTCGTTGCATCGACGGTCTACGCGACGCCTCTCAAAGCCGTCGGGGTGATTTCGATGCGCTGGACAACCACGAAGTCAGGAAATAGTGGCGCAGTTCTCTACCTTGGCAAAGGTGCTCTCCGCTCTGTGGTGACGCCACTGACGACCTATCTCCGAGGAAATGTTGCCTACTGGACAACAAATGCCACCCCACCCCAGCCGACGAAAGCAACTTCGTTGGCTGGCAAGTGGGTTTCCATCGCCACGACGAGTCCCAACAGTGGAATCGCCGCACCGTCTCTTTCTCAATCAAGCCTGCAAGGACTCCTTGCAAATTGTGTTCCGCCTGTCCCTCCCGTCAAAGGTTCCGTGAGTCGTGGAGGCACCACCCCAACCATTTCCGTCTCCGTGAGTTCTGCGGGCCAGGTTCAGACATTTTTTGTCGCTACGTCTGGGCCGCCCTATATCGTCAAGACAACAATCACCGGAGCACCGACAGGAAACCAAGTCACGCTCTTGTCAGGATTTAACAGCCAGCCAGCCATTGGTGCCCCAGCTGGCTCGACGCCAATTGATCCACTTCTCGCTGCGGGCTAGTCCAGACGGTTAGAGGTAGTGCGGAGGAGTTTCATGGCGATCCCGCTGAATCAAGCGGATTTCGCTCCGTAAGCGATCAAGGTCGCTGCGGAGAGTTCGGACCAACTCTTCAAGTTCCTCACGGGTCAACGATTCAAGGGGCCGATCACTACTCACCTTGAGGACCTTACGCCTCTTGGCCTGTCACCACCGTAATTTCCAGTCGGCCCGGGTCACCCACTACGATCGTCAACGGACCGCTAGCTCATCGGGTAGAGCAGGGGACTTTTAATCCCAAGGTGGCGAGATCGAGACTCGCGCGGTCCACCAAGAAAACCGGGCATCAACAGTGCTTTCAGTCGCATAAGGCAATACGAACTGGGCCAGATTCTTTCTCAACGTCCTTCGACCATGCTCCGGGTACCGACAGCCCTCGATTCGGGCTTGTGTGGCGCAGGCGATAGCGCCCAAGGACTCGGTCACCTTGCCGAACCGCAAGAAATTTTTTTGATGAAAACAAACGCGTTCGAAAATAGAGCCTCTCGAGTTCTTCGTTGAGGACCAGTCGTTGTGGTGTCACCCAGAGCAATGATTCGTCACACTCAAGCGGAATAACGATTCGTTGTGCGACGATTGGTTGGTAAATCTGGTTAGCGATATGCATCGCCGCCTCGGTACCTCGTCGAGCCGCGATTCCCGCAGTCTCTGCCGGTTGAACAAGATTTCCCGCAGCAAAAATCTGATCGACGGAAGTCCTTCCGTCACTCTCGACCATCGGTCCACGGGTCAATGGCGAGATCTCGATAGCTGACCGATACGCAAGTTCAGCGTCGGGTACCCAGTCTCCCGTAAAGACGATGGTGTCAACATCAATTTTCTCGACCGACCCGCTTGCAACGTTACGCAGCAAGGCTCCTTCAACACGGTGAGTACCGAGAATCTCAATTAGTTCGGTTCCCAGCAAAAGGGGTGCTTGATAGACGGCCCGAATCAGTAACGACGCTCCCCATAAGGATTGATGGCGAGGGTGGTCTGTCACCATGGCCACACATGAAACCCCTGCGTGACGAAGTGTCTGCACGGCGGAGAAGGAGATGTGCTCTGCTCCCACCACCAACGCACGGGTTCCCACCGGAAACTTCTTGAGTCCAACCCACTGTTGGAGTTGGCCGGTGGTGAATACTCCGGCGGGTCGCGTCCCTGGGACGAGGCGAGCTGAACGAGGGCGTTCTCGAACACCAGTCGTGAGAAGAACGAAACGAGGATGCAGATCAAGAATCCCATGCGGCGATGTCACCCTTGTGGTTTTGTCCGGAGCAATCGCATTGACTGTTGAACTCGTGGCGATCTCGACGCCAAGATCTTGGGCTTTGGAAACGAGTCTCTGCGCATAGTTCGGCCCGGTGAGGTTTCTACGGAGATCTTGAAGGCCAAAGCCTGGGTGGAAACAGTGGCGCGGAACTCCCCCAGCTTCTCGCTCACGCTCGATCACCACCACCTGAGCGACCCCTCTTTTCTTGAGTTCAATCGCTGCACTGAGCCCTGCGGGCCCGGCTCCCACGATCAGCACATCAGGGGATGCTTGATTTTCTCCCACGCTGCTCATTGGAAACCCATCAATGACTCAGGTGCTGTTCCCAACTCGCGGGCTACGACGTCGACCACTTCGGCACCGCAGTAGAAGCCCTGGCATCGTCCGTTGAGTGCGCGCGTCCGTCGACGGACCCCTTCGAGGTTTTCAGCAGCGATCATGGCGTGGCACGCATCGCGTACCTCGCCGAGACTCACTTGCTCGCAGTGACAAAGCACCGTTCCATAGGCGGGGTCTTCGCTAATTTTGTTTGGGTCCTGAAGAGGACGAATTTGACACTCGCCAAGTGGGGGCATCGTGAAGCCACTTTCAAGACCTTTCCCCGATGGAATCTCGACTCCGGCCGATCGCAGTAGTTCGGCGACGTACTCAGCAATCCCCAACGATCCTGTTAACCCCGTCGATCGGATTCCCCCAACGCAGACATAGCGCTCATTGGGGTAGCTCGTAATCTGATAATCGCGATGCTCTGTTGCGGCACGAAGTCCGGCATACACCGCGGTGACGTCGTAATCCATCAAACGAGGAAGAATTCTTTTTCCGTCAGCGAGGAGCGCCTTGACCCCATCACTCGTTGAGCGCGTGTCTCCCTTGTCGTCGAGATCCTCGGCCGTGGGACCGAGCAGGAGATTTCCCCACACCGTTGGAGAAACAAGGACGCCTTTGGTTCGCTCAGTCGGAACAGGCAGGACAATCCCCGAGAGTAAGGGTCGCGCCAGCTTGTCAAAAACCAAAAGTTGGCCTCGTCGCGGCGTAATCGTAAAACCTTCATGACCGATCATCCGGTCGATCACATCTGAATACAGGCCTGCCACATTGATCAGCCAGCGCGCACCATAGCTTCCCTGGTGTGTCTCGAGAAGATGGCGATCCTGCGCTTCAGTAATGCCCAGAATCGGCGTTGAGCGAAAGAGTTTTACGCCACGCAGCACTGCCAGGTTCGCAAATGCCAAGGTGACTGACCACGGATCAATGATTCCTTCGCCAGGGACCACCAGACCACCTTGGACCCCCTCGCCAAGGTGAGGTTCGCGGCGAATGACCTCTTCGGCTGAAATGATTTCCGTATCCACCACACCGTTAGCAAGGGCTTTTTCTTGCAAGTTCTTGAGTGCGGCTGCTTGTTCTTCATCCCATGCCACAAGGACGGCTCCCGTTCGCTCGAGCGCGATTCCCGTCTGCTCGGCGAAGATCCCAAGTTTCTCGTACCCACGATGTACGAGGCTTGACTCAAGAGAGCCGGGAACCGTATCAAAACCTGTATGCCAAATCGCCGTGTTGGCCTTTGACGTGCCGTTGCCGAGGTCCGACGACGACTCAAAGAGCGCAACGGTTAATGAACCCCCGGAAAGCTCACGGGCGATTGCACAACCAACGACTCCTCCCCCAATAATGGCGATGTCAAAGTTCGCTTCGGTTTCGTTCATGACTGCTGTTCCGCCGATCGGTCCCTGACCCGCTGGGTTGCTTGGGCAAACGACGCAAGTTCGGTTTCGGCTTCGTCGAGTGAGATCTTCGGTTCATAGATGACACTCGCTACATCCTGCTCGACGTCGTGAATTTGCCCAGGCTCCAAGCCATTGCGGGCCATCTGGGCGATTCCCAGAGCCGTAGCGTGAGGCGATGAAAAGACCTCCACCGGACATTGCAAGAGGTCTGCTTGATACTGCATCAAAATGGCCGACTGAGTCAGTCCTCCATCGACTTTGAGTTGGCGAAGTGCTTGGCCGAGATCACCCGTGGCGCTCTTGGCCATCAGCGCGATTTGTGCCGCCAAACCGAACAGTGCGGCCCGCACAAGATGAGCAGGTCGGGTACTCAGTGAAATGCCCTCGATGAGACCTTGGGCGTGAGAATCCCAATTCGGTGCGCCAAGGCCAGCCAACGACGGGACAAACGACAGGCCGCCTGTATCGGGAACCTGTTGAGCCAGGTCATCGAGTTCACTCGAGTTTGCCAGGAAGCCCAATTCGATTAACCAGCTAACGACTGATCCGGCCGTATAGACCTGGCCGTCGACGCAGTACGAACGTGTCGAGCCGAACTGCCAGGCCACCGATGTCGACAGCCCTGTTGACGAACGTTTTGCTTCCTCGCCGATATTGACAAGAAAAAACGCGCCGGTGCCATAGGTGCACTTGGCATCTCCTGCACTCAGGCACTGTTCCCCATAAAGTGCCGCTTGCTGATCAACCATCAACCCCGTTATGGGGACTTCTGCGCCGAACGCCTCCGTGACCCCAAATGATCCGGCACAATCCACAATGGGCGGAAGGTCCTCAGCATCAATACCAAAAATCTCACACGCTTGCGAGGACCACTGACGCGTCTCTAAATCCATGACCAATGATCGTGAGGCCGTTGTGACATCCGTCATGGCTTCACCAACAAGGTGGTGGAGGATCCAAGCATCACTGGTTCCGATCATGCCGTCGGGGGTTCCTTCTTCTCGAATCCACGCTAACTTCGGCGCTGAAAAATATGGGTCGAGTGGGAGCCCTGTGAGCGTCAGGAGTTGTTGCTCGGAACCTTGAAGTCGGTCTGTGATACCCGCGGCGCGGCGATCTTGCCATGTAATCGCTGTGGTCAGCGGAGCGCCCGTGGCTCGATCCCAAGCGAGGACCGTCTCTCCTTGGTTGGCGAACCCCACCGCGTCGATAGTGACGCCAGCGCGCTCACATGCTTTGCGTCCAGCGAGCAAAATCGAATCGAGAAGCTCTTGGGGGTCTTGCTCGACCCACCCGTCAGCCAGTGCACTCGGGGTGACCGGTATTTCAACCACAGCGTGCAGTTGGTTATGGTCTCCGACAACAACGGCTTTTGTTGATGATGTTCCCTGATCGATAGCAAGGATGTTCATGGCCGCCTTTGTCCTCCTCGTTGACCATGCCAGCCTAGGACTCCTTACAGAACCGAAGCCACCGTGTCGTTTCGAGGTTCAAATGCGCCACCACGTCGTGAATCAGCGCATCAGATCTGCGGAGGTCTCCATTCCAGCTTTCCAGACTGAGCGCGCAATGATCTTTGAAGGGTCAGCCCGGGGCGCATATTTAAGCCCGATATCGCGAGTCTCTTCAAGAAGTCCTTCGGACAGCGTGGTCGGAGTCAGGCCAAGGCTCAAGAATCGATCTCTCGTGACATTGAGGTCATTCTCAACCGCTTCGTTGCGCGGGTTAGGAAGATACGCAACCTCGACACCGGTCAGCGAGGCAATCAACTCAGCCAAATCGTTGACTCGATAGGTCTCGGTCACTTGGTTGAACACCGAAACTTTGTCCCCCCGATTCGGAGGATTGTTCAGCGCAATTTCAATGCAGCGAACCGTATCTTTAATGTGAATGAACGCACGGGTCTGGCCACCGGTGCCGTGAACGGTCAAGGGGTGCCCGATGGCCGCTTGCATGATGAAGCGGTTCAAGACCGTTCCGTAATCACCGTCATAGTCAAAACGATTGATGAGTCGTTCATCGAGTGCGGTCTCGGGAGTTTGCGTACCCCACACAATGCCTTGGTGGAGATCGGTAATCCGGAGTTCATCGTTTTTGGCATAGAACGCGAACAGCAACTGATCAAGTGTTTTCGTCATGTGATACACAGACCCAGGGTTTGCAGGGTGGAGGATTTCTCGATCAAGCTCGCCGTCAGGGGTCGGAACTTTAACCGTCAAATAGCCTTCAGGAATTGGAGCCGACCCCGACCAGCCATAGCCGTAGACGCCCATTGTCCCCAAATGGACAACCGCAATATCAAGCCCTGTTTCAACGATCGCACACAACAAGTTATGCGTGCCAGTGACGTTATTGTCAACTGTGTAACGCTTCGCTCGAGGGTTTCGCATCGAGTATGGCGCGGCGCGTTGTTCCGCGAAGTGCACCACCGCGTCAGGTTGTTCTTTGATGAAGAGATCAACGAGTCGCTCATACTCTTGGGCTAAATCAAGGTTGATAAATCTGATTTCATTGCCGGTGAGTTCTTTCCAAACTTCAAGGCGCTCTTCGATTGGCCGGATGGGCGTCAGCGAATCCACATCGAGATCAACATCAATAAGTCGGCGACTCAAATTGTCGACGACAACAACCTCATGGCCTTGAGCGGAAAGATGGAGTGACGTTGGCCACCCACAAAAACCATCACCACCGAGTACAAAAACTTTCACAGGGACCTTTCCACGTTCGACAATGACGGCCTTCGAATCTCAGGTAATTCTCAGGTTTGATTACTTTAGTCCTGCTCTGAGCAGATCAGCGGCAACCCAGAAATTGCTCCTTTGAGCGTCAACGATCTCCGAATCTCGCCACGTGACGGTTTGATCTAGGCGTTCAGCCCCGCAACAATCTGGTTGAACGTCGCCGATGGACGCATAACCGCATCAGCACGTTTGGCATCAGGGCGGTAGTACCCACCGAGATCCGCTGGTGAGCCTTGGACAGCCAAGAGTTCACCGACAATGGTCTCTTCCTTATCTTCAAGCTGCCGTGCGATCGCACCAAAGGTGGCAGCGAGGGCTCCGTCAAGAGTCTGGGCCGCCAACTCTTGGGCCCAGTAGAGCGCCAGATAGAAGTGACTGCCACGATTATCTATGCCGCCAAGTTTTCGACTCGGGCTACGATCTTCATTGAGCAATGTTCCCGTAGCGCGATCAAGCGCGTCGGCCAAGATCTGCGCTCGCTGATTCCCTGTCGTTTGAGCGATGTGTTCAAAACTCACGGCCAGCGCCAGAAACTCACCGAGCGAGTCCCATCGCAAATAGTTCTCTTTGACGAGCTGTTGAACGTGCTTCGGCGCAGACCCACCAGCTCCTGTTTCAAACAGTCCGCCACCATTCAACAGGGGAACAACAGAAAGCATCTTGGCGCTTGTTCCCAACTCCAGAATGGGGAACAGGTCCGTCAGATAGTCACGTAACACATTGCCGGTAACAGAAATCGTGTTCTCTCCTCGGCGGATGCGCCCAAGGGTGAACGCAATGGCCTCGGCCGGTGCCATCACGTCGATCGTCAAGCCATCCGTATCGAGAGCCGAGAGCGCGGTGTTCACCTTTGCGATCAACTGCGCATCGTGACCACGGCGCACGTCGAGCCAAAAAATCGCAGGATCTCCAGTTGCCTTTGCTCGGGTAACCGCAAGTTTCACCCAGTCTTGAATTGCTGCGTCTTTGGTTTGGCACATCCGAAAGATGTCACCCTCTGCTACAGAAATATCAAAGACCGTTGTGGTCCCGTCTTTTACGACGACAGAGCCTTGGCCTGCCATCTCAAAAGTCTTATCGTGGCTTCCGTACTCTTCTGCGGCTTGGGCCATCAAGCCCACGTTGGAGCACGATCCCATGGTCGAAGGGTCAAAGGCACCGTTCGCCCGACAGTCATCAATCACCACTTGATAGATTCCGGCATAACTCGAGTCAGGAATCACAGCTAGGGTGTCCGCTTCTTCGCCACCTGGACCCCACATGTGGCCTGAAGTACGAATCATGGCCGGCATCGAGGCATCGACAATGACATCGCTAGGTACATGGAGATTGCTAATACCTCGATCCGAATCAACCATGGCCAATGGAGGACCATCGGCCATCTCTTGATCAAACGAATCTCGAATTGCGGCACCCTCGGGGAGGTCTCCAAGACCATCAAAAATTGAACCCAGACCATTGTTCGGCGTGAGGCCGGCTTCAGAGAGAATCGCTCCGTATTGTTCAAAGGTCCGAGGGAAAAACGCTCGCACGACGTGACCAAAAATGATGGGGTCAGAAATCTTCATCATCGTTGCCTTGAGATGGACCGAAAACAGCACGTCGTCACGGAGCGCTCGAGCGATCTGCTCAGCGAGGAATTCCCTAAGTTCGGTGATCCGCATCACTGCGGCATCGATCACTTCCCCGGACTTCACCGGGATATCCTCCCGAAGTGGCGTGGCATTCCCTTGATCATCCACAAACGTCACGCTCAAGTGACTCTCAGCTTCCATGACTGCTGAGACCTCTGTCGAGAAAAAGTCACCTTCGGTCATGTGGGCCACGTTGGTCTTTGAGTTCGGTGACCAGGCACCCATGCGATGGGGGTGTGACTTTGCGTAGTTCTTTACTGACGCTGGGGCGCGACGATCGGAGTTCCCTTGGCGAAGCACAGGGTTCACCGCGCTACCGAGAACTTTCTTGTAACGAGCCAACGCGTCTCGCTCTCCATCGGTCGTTGGGTCAGCCGGATAGTCCGGGATAGCAAATCCTTGCGACTGTAACTCAGTGATGGCTTCGTTGAGTTGAGGGATCGACGCCGAGATATTCGGAAGTTTGATGACGTTGGCATCTGGAGTGAGGACGATCGATGCCAATTCGGCGAGGGCATCACTGCCTTGATGATCGGCGTCGAGGTGATCTGAGAATGCGGCGATGATCCTGCCGGCCAAAGAGATGTCCCTCGTCTCAACCTTGACTCCGGCGAGCGCAGCGTAGGACTGCACGATAGGCAACAGCGAGTAGGTGGCCAACGCGGGCGCTTCGTCAGTGAGGGTATAGATAATGGAAGAATCAGCCATCTGGCGACTTTCTTTTCGGGGGGCTTTCTCCTTCAAAGATAGACCGGATTACCGAATTCTTCCAAAGGCCGTCTGGGTCGCCACGGCGACCTATTCTGAACAAGTTGTCCCAAGAAGCAAAGAGAAGGAGTCGGTGACCATGCCACGACCGAAGGACATCTCCGTTGTCGACCTGATGATCGGGTTCCCCTCTCGAAATGCTCGGGCGAACTACGACTACTTACGCACGCAAACCAAAGATGCTGAGAGCAACGAAATGGAGTTCTTGGCTGAGTACATGTTCAAAGACGTTCCCAATTCATTGGCCGAAGACGAAGATGCGATCTCCACCACGCTCGCCGGCATGGACCGCCACGGTATCGGCATCGGTCTCATTTCCGTTGGGAGCGCACAGGCTGCCAAGGCACTTAAGGACTACCCCGACCGCTTCCGAGGTTCTCTCGAGATCGACCCCAACGACATCACGGGATCAGTACGTGCCATCCGCGAAGCCTATGAAACGCTCTCCATCGTTGCCGTCTCGACCTTCCCGGCCGGGTGCAACCCTCAGGTACCCATAAGCGATCGTCGCTATTACCCCATCTATCAAACCTGTGTTGATCTCGACATCCCCATCATCGTGAATGCCGGTATCGCTGGACCGCGATTCCCCTCGGCGTGTCAAGACGTCATGCACTTTGATGATGTCTGTTTTGACTTCCCCGAACTCACGATCATCATGCGTCACGGTGCGGAACCTTGGGAAGACTTGGCAGTCAAACTCATGCTCAAGTGGCCCGGGCTTTATTACATGACGAGTGCCTTTGCCCCTAAGTACTACCCTCAGGCAATTATTGACTACGCCAACACGCGCGGAACCGAAAAAATTATGTACGCAGGGTACTACCCAATGGGTCTCAGTCTCGATCGCATCTTTGAAGAGATGGAAGATGTTTCCTTCCGAGACCAGGTCTGGGAGCCATTTCTCTCGGGCAACGCACGGCGCGTTTTTAAGTTGAGTTAAGGCATCAATCATCTCAGAAATAAGGAACCTCTGGCATCGTTAAGACAAGACTCTTCGCAAGGTTGAGTACCAGCGCTACTCCCTTGAAGCAGAAGTTAGAATTGATAACTCACACCAACACCATGTTTTCCCTTTGTTGGTATTGAGCCTGATATGACCTTCAGCACCCAAAGCATTAGGGTGGGAGAGCATTAAATTTCGATTCTCGATCGTCGCCATTTTGCTCAGCGGCATCGCTGTCGTTGTCTTCTTGGCATGGCTGAGTGTCTACGGAGGGAATTTCAGACCCTGGCTTTTTCAATCGCACTACACCGGTTATTTCCCTGACCTCAGTGCCCGCATCAACCAAATGTGGGTGCTCGATCACTTCGGTCGACTTTATTCACCATTCACCACTGAAGCATTTACCTATCCGCCACCAGCGATTTTCTTGTTCTGGCCGTTGCACTTGATTTCAAAAACTTTTGGGATCTTCCTCTGGAGTATTTTCACTATTTTGTGCCTTTCTGTTACGTACTACGTCGCGTTCACGTACTCGGGATTCCGCCGAGGGACATTGGCGTTTGGAGTGAGTCTTTGGTCCGCAGCAGTCACGGTGATGATTTTTCCTCCCCTGATCGAGTGCCTTGCTTGGGGCCAAACAAGCACGATCTTGCTTGCCCTCCTCGCTACCGACTTTTTGGCCGTTGCGGGAAAGAGGAAAGGAATCCTGACTGGGATTGCGGCAGCGATCAAACTGTATCCGGGCATCTTCATCGTATTCTGGGGCTTCCAGCGTAAATGGAGGGCTGCCCTCACAGCACTCATTTCATTTTTGCTTCTCGTCGCTGCAGTTGGATTTTGTGGCCCAGAGAGTCAACAACATTCTTTTTTAACCGACTGCTCAATGGAAGCGAAGTTTCTCATTTTGATTCATATTCGTCATTTGCGGCAACCTATGAATCCGCCTCGGCCTGGAGCTTTTTTAAGAGATTTACCTTTCTCCCGAGTTCTCTCACAGTAATTCTAGTGATTGCCTGCAGTAGCGCCATCCTGGCTCTGGGTCTCATCGCGGCAGTCCGTCTCTATGACGCCTCCTGGAAAATGAGCTCTTTCGTTACGTTGTTATTCGTCACTTCAATTCTGTCCCCGATTTCTTGGGATCACTACTTTACGTTCACCCCACTTCTCCTCTTTGCCGCCGTTGAGGTCGGCTACAAGTCAAAACTTGGCATAAGCGCCCTCGCTACCTTCACGGTATTTTTAATACCTTGGTATTTTTTCAGAGCGCAAAATTTAAACTTCACGACAGGTCTCACCATTCAACATTTGTGGATCACCATCATGACGGTTGTGGCGAGAAATGCTTACTTTTGCGCGAGTGCCTATTTCATCGGAACGGCGTGGTTTCTCACACGCCGTAATCGGACGAGGGGAAGCGAACGTACGAGACTTGGCTGGCGACAGCGATTGTCTTTTGAGTATCTCGCTAAGGGAAATGGTGAAACTTTGGGTGAATCGATTGATGCGTAAATGATTGCGACGACTTCGAACGATGCGCAGCATAAACAGAAGGACCGACCCATTGGGCCGGTCCTCAACTGTTCAATCAATGGTGGCGGGGGCAAGATTTGAACTTGCGACCTTCGGGTTATGAGCCCGACGAGCTACCAGACTGCTCCACCCCGCAGAGTAGATGATAGGCGAAAAGTCATAAATCTCCAAAGTGCCCATTGAGCCGGCTTGGTTTCAACCCAATGATGGGTCCGAAAGGTAGAGCCGAAGTTGAACTTCCCGCTTCATCGTGAGTTTCGCGGCATAACGCGTCCCCCAAAACCAGACCCACGCGGCAATCGGAACGGTGACGATCAGACCAACCACAATATGTGAGTGATCAAGGTGAAGATGATGGATTTGGACATTATGGAAGATCCACAAAGTTGGGGCCATCGCAATCATTCCCAGAGCGGGTACCAACATATATGGCACCACAATCAAGATGCCCCAGCGGAGCCAAAGGTGCTTCCACTCAGAGCGACGGACCCAACGTTCTTTTAAAGAAATGGGGTGATAGGGCCAAATGATACCGAGGAGACAAGAAATCCCAAGCGAGCTCAAAGGGACCGATGCCACATAGCCAATCACCAAGACCATGGTCAGCCAGTCGCCCGTGGACCCACCCACAATAGCGGCCACCGTAATCACGACGGGGGTGACAAAGAGCCACAGCACCAAATGTTTCGCGCGATAGAGCCGAGTGATCATCGCAGCATCGCCCATCGCTGCGAGCATCCGCTTCGAGTCAGGAGCAGACTCGTTCGTCGCGGGGACATCGGAGATCATCCAGGATGCTAAGACAATCGGAAAGTAAAAAATTCCGTGAAGGTTAAAGATCAAGTCATAAAGATCAATGGGGGCAAAAAACCAAAGAACCGTGACCAAGAGTCCATTCGCAATCAAGCAAAGAAGTGTGCCCGAAGGTTCCATGATCATGCGAGCCAATTCGTCACGAATGGCCTCTCTCAAATCCGCGGGAAGATTCTCTTCTTTGCGCCTGAGGAGAGTAAGCCACATTGTCATAATGATCATTGTCTCAGACATTGAGGAGCAAAGGAATGAACTCCTTAAACCCAGCAGTACAATCTCTCCACAGGAGGTCTTGACGATGCCCGTCACTCGTTTGAACCACGCAGTACTCTACGTTGCGAATCTTGAACGAAGTCTGAGCTTCTGGATGGGGCTTCTTGACTTTGAAATGATTCTCGAGATTCCCGGCCAAGCTGCGTTTCTCAGGGCACCTCTCTCGACCAACGATCACGACCTCGGGCTGTTCGCTCTCGGCGACCAGTTGACGGGCCCCACCGCAGGAACGACGAGCGTTGGCCTCTATCACTTAGCCTTCGAACTCGATACGCTTGGTGAGCTTGAGCGGCTTTCTTCCGTCATGGCCTCAGCCGGTGCCTTAGTAGGTGCTTCTGATCATGGAACGACCAAGTCGCTCTATGTCGTCGATCCTGACGGGATTGAAATAGAACTCTGCTGGATTATCCCAGCGAATCTTCTTGACGAGGCGACGATCGCGTCAAAAGCAACCACCACCAGATTGGACATGGCCAAAGAGATTGCGCGCTACGGGGCTCAAACGAAGGGTGGGATTGGCATCTCAATCCCAGGGCAACGAGGCAAACCCTAGGGCTTGACCTTCGCCATCGCTGCAGTCGTTTTCTTCACTGTCTTGGGCTTGGTGGTTGGAGTTGTCACCGGAGACGTCGTCGTGGTGGCAGACGGAGACGTTGACGAGTTTGTGGAAGTACCCAAGGCCCCTTGCGCCGCAAGAAGTTGAGCGTACATTGCCTGAATCGCCGCCTGATAGGCAGCCAGATTGCCGCTCTGCAGGGCGGCTTGTGCTGTTTGGTAGTCAGCCTGCGCTTGGGCCAGATAGGCAGCGATCGCGGCCGCATTTGCTGAAGAACCTGTTCCCGAGTTCGAACCGGATCCTGAGCCAGAGCCTGATGAATTCGTCGGGAGCGTGACGTTTTGAGAAAGCACATCTGAGATTGCGAGCGATAAGGACGAATTAATGGCGACGTGACTGTTGAAGACGGCAACGACATATTTCAGTTGCGGTAGTGAGTTCGCAGTACTGGTCACATACAGCGGTCGGAGATACAACATGGCCTGATTGATCGGGACCATGAGAATATTACCCAAGAGAACATTCGATCCATGCTGGTCAAGTGGCGTGATGATTGATGACACCGCCGTATTCTGCTGAATTTCAGAGTCAGCTTGAACCGGACCTAAGACATTCTGGCCTGAAGGCGTTACGTAAACATTGAGTTGACCGTAGTTATTCGTATCACTGGTTCCCACCATGAAGGCCGAAAGGTTTTGGTTTTGGGATCCCGCCGACGCAGGCGCATAGGCGTCTGTGATGGTGAATGTTTGCGCCGTCGAGCCTGGCAATGCGTTGACTTGATACAGAGGCGCCATGGCCTGGTTTGGTCCTTGGACAACCTGACCTTGTGCGTTCACCGAGGTAGATGATGCAAGGGCTTGCGCTGGCGGGCCTGCTCCATCAGTTGGCGAAATGTTCCATGAGTCACCGGCGTTATAGAAGCCCGCTGTATTCGTGATGTGATACCGGCCATAGGTTGCCATCTGAACCGAGAACATGTCCTCTGGGTAGCGAAGGTGAGCCCGAAGATTCGAGGGCATCGAACTCCCTGGGGTAAAGAGGGAGGGAAACTCTGCTTCGTAGGCACGGATGATGGGATCCTTGCTGTCGATCACATAAAACTTCATCGCACCCGAGTATGCATTGATCACGACTTTGACCGAGTTGCGAACGTAGTTGATTCCCGGAGAGATGCCGCTACCCGGTGGGACGTTCAAGTTCGAGGAGTTTTGGCTGTAGGGATACATACTGGACGTCGTATAGCCACTCAAGACCCAGTCAATCTGTCCATTGATACTGATCGCATAGGGGGCTGCGTCATAAGAAAGGAATGGCGCAACTTTCTGGGCCATTGTCTGTACGTCACGAACCGACATGATTCTTGATTGCGGCGTGATCAGGTTCGAAATCAAGAGATTTAAATCGCCCAGACGAAGGGCAAAGGCTGCTCGAATCGCAAAACTCGAGAGTTTCACGCCACCTTTTCCTGCGTAGTGCGATTCAATATTCACGCCGGAGGGCGATTGATAGTCAAGCTCAAGCTGTTTTGAATTGGCGATAACGAAACCCGGGTCGTTGAGACCGAAGTACGTACCAGCTTGCTTCGTGATGGGATAGCCCGATTGGCTTACCGACGGCACGTTGCCCACGCCAAAGAAAGGGTTTCCATTGGCCTGTACTTGGTTCCCCGCTCCAATCACAATGCCCGTTCCATGGGTGTACTCAAGGTGCGTGTTCACCCAACTGGCAGCAGGAAGGCCATTTGCATTGAGTTGGCGCACACCTTCAAGCGTCGGAATAATCGATCCGTTGATGGAATAGCGGTCGACGCCAAGTGATTGAAAGGTGTAGTACGAGCGAAGGTCTTGCAGTTTGTTAAACGTCTGGAGTGCAATCTGGGGGTTGGGGTCCCACAATCGAATGTTTGCTAACGACGCAGCATTTGCCTGAATTGAGCCGGAGTCGACGCTATTGCTTCCGGCAAAGTTGTGCTGCACCACATGATCAAGTCCGAATGCTGCTCGGGTCGCGGAAATATTTCTTGCTATGTAGGGCGACTCCAATGTGCTTTGGGCTGGCGTGACTTTGAACGTTTGAAGCAGCGCTGGATAGATCACTCCGATGACCAGTGCGACAAAGGCCCACAGTCCAATCGCCACGACGGGCACGGTCCAGCCCCGACGCCAAATATTGGCCAGAAGAATGACCGCAGCAATCAAGGACATCCAAAACAACAACTGAATAGCGGGAAGGCGAGCGTGAATGTCCGTATACGACGCACCTTCCACGTATCCATTGGTTGAGGTCGTCAGTTCATAGCGCTGATAGAAGTAGCCCGCAGCTTTCCCGAGTGCAATGAGTGCAAGAAGGACCGAAAGGTGGACTTTTACCGCAGGTCGCACTCGAGGTTTCCCTCGTTGGGCTCGAATCCCACCATTGAGGTAGTGGAACAGCCCGGTGATGAGGGTGATGAAAATCAACGAGACAATAAACCAACTAATGAGGAATTGAATGAAGGGAAGCGAGAAGACGTAAAAACCAACATTTTTCCCAAACTGCGGATCAGTCACATTAAACGACTGTGAATGACGAAAGAGGATGTAGTTTTGCCACTGGCCGATACTGGTGCTTCCGGCAATCAAGCCAAGCACGACCGCCAAAGCGATATACATCCGCATCGCGTAGGGTTGGGCGGCGGTTTGGTAGCGGCGAACCATCTCATCGTCAGGTTCCGTGATGTCCATCGTTCGACTGAGTCTGCCCACCATGAACAGGTTGAACCACAGCCCAACGGCGAAGATCAACCCAAAGGCAACGAAGAGGCCTACCTTCAACGTCAGCATCGTGGTGAAGACATTTTGCTGGCCCTCTGACGCGAACCACATTTGGTCCGTCCAAAGACCAGCAAGTGATCTGAGCGAACCGAAGAAGACCACGACAGCGACGACAACGATGATCACCCACATTCTTCGGCGTGACCGACGCGGGGATGGCGTGCGAGCTAAGTCTTCGGGAGATCTCATGGCTCTTCGTAGCCTAGGCGACGCGCTGGGTGATTGGACCCCGGGATAGCAGCCCCAAGAGCCCAGATCACCTGTCCCTTAGAGGGAAGGCAGGATGGCGCAGCGACATCCGCCATGCGATGGCGGATAGGCGTGACCGGTTGGAAATTTCAACCCGGCGGCGATAGGTCCCTCGAGCGCATTATCGGCACAGTCTGGACAAGGTTCATTCTCCCCGCCAGTGACCCAGCGGACTAATCCAGAGCCGGCTGACGCCACGATCGCTGCCGAGAAGGCCTCGAGGGCTACGTCACCCACAATCCGATCAAGTCGGTTTCCCCGCCATTCGCGAAATGACGCACCGATGCTGGCCGATGGATCTTCGGATTCCAACGCATCGAGTAATCGTCGTTGGAGCGGAACGGTGATTTGCTCAGCGAGTTGTTCAGCGATCACCATTACGGCGTCGTGCGACAAAACTGCATTATTTTTCACGCCGTGGTCATGAGCGAACTTGCTTCCAGCATTCGCAGCATCAGCCAGAGGATCAACAGCAGCCGAGGCAAAAAGAGAAGCTTGCCGAGATAACGACTCGGCCATGATCTCGGCTGAACGGCCTTCTCGGAGATCTTCGAGAATTCGATTTTGTTCGTCTTGAAGGACGCGCTTGACCTTGCGCGTCAATGTTGACCGCGGCGAGCTCAGCGCGCCATCTCTTGCCGCATGGGCTCCAAGCTCTGCTTTCGATCCACCGGCCACGTCGTTTGAGCTAATACTTCGTTTCGCAGGTTCAGGCGATGACGGTCGGCCGTCTCCGTTGCGTGTTCTCGCACTCGCACGAATTTTTGCAAAGAGCTCTTCGACCACTTGAGTGTCGGGCGGTTCGGTAGGCTCCGCCATGACCTCTAACTCACCTTCAGCATCAATAGGTGTTTGCGTTCCCGCAACCTCACCTAGGAGCCCGCTGGGGTCTTCGGTGAGTTCTTCAGGTGTCGGCTGGCGTCGCGCCACCTCTTGAGCAGCCGCTCGAGCAGCCTCATCGGATGCACCAATATCATCGGTTAATCGATCGATGGTCTCTCGAACTCCAATAATCGAGCGAGCGAGTTCGTCGCGCGCTGCCCGTAGTTGTTCAATTTGAACATGCATCATTCGCCTACGAGCATTCATATCCGTCAACACCCGGGCGCGCGCATCTTGTGCTTGCTCGATCATCGAACGCCCTTGGGCGCGCGCTCGTGCCACAAGCGTTTCGCCATCGGCTTGCGCTTGGCCAATCATCTGCTGAGCCATTTTCGTTGCGTCTTCTTCTAGATTCGCTGCAAGCGACTCTGCATCACCGACGCGTGCCGCAGCCTTTTGTTCGGCAGCGACAATTCCTGCACTCGCCCGCAACTGCGCAGCTTGGAGCATTTCATTCGCCTGAGATTGCGCTGACTCCATGAGCCCGCGCGCCTGTTCGTGAGCCGCTTGAAGTACCTGCGTACTTTGCGAACCCAATGCCGCAGTCAATGCCTCTTCATCAAGCACCGGGTGAAGCGCTCGCTCGTTGGCGTCGGCGACGGCTCGGCGGAGCTCTGCTTCTTTGGCCTCAAACTGTTCCATCTCGATCGCAATGTGTTCGAGAAACGAGCGAACCTCTCGTGGGTCGAATCCCCTGCGAACAATCGCGAACGAGCTTCGCGAAATATCTGTGGGGGAGATCCTCGATGATGAAATACTTTGTCGGTTTTCAGCCATCCTCTAAGCCTACGACCCCGAAGTAGCGCTGGCTCGACTCTCAACGCTCCCATTAGCCAAAGTGAATGATCCGCCGTGCCGAAGGAGGTAATTCAGCGCCTGATTCAGGCTCGCGATGGGGACCACCGCCAGATTCGACGGCGCAGTCGAGTGGGCGTTTTTTGCCTCAACCTTTGGAACCAGAAAGCTGGTTGCCCCGGCATTTGCGACAGCAATGGTCTTTTGAGCAACACCCCCGACATCCCCCACCACCCCATTGGTCTCCATCGTTCCCGTGGCTGCCAGTACGTGATGATGAAGAAGTGTCCCATGAGACAGTTGGTTAATGATGCTGAGCGTCATCGCCAACCCGGCCGACGGACCTCCGATGTTCGGGGTTGAGATCTGGATGGAAAATGGGTAGGCGTAGGCGTTGCTGTCGCCGAAGGCCACCCCAATAAATCCTTTCGCAGTTCCGGAGATATTTGGACACGGCGAAGAACCCATGTTCTTCGGCGGGACACCGAGTTTGATCGCTACATTTTCTGGAGATCCATTCGTAATCGTTCCGTTATTCGAGATCGTTGCTTTTCGTACCTGCAGCGTGACGGTCGTCCCCGCATTCAAATCGTGGGTAGCGGCAACCACCGCACATGACGAGTTGGTTGGTGTCCCATTCACACCGGTCACAATGTCTGCCACAAGCAACTTATTCCATGCGGGCGAATTTTCTTGAACTTGTTGAACGATGGCACCGTTCGGTCGCACACCTACGGTGTAGCCGAGTCGTGTGAGTGCCGCGTATTCGGCTTGCCGTTTCGCTTGCGCCATTTGGAGATACCCCTGCGCGTCAAGTTCACTTATGCTCACACCGGGTTCGACGAGGTCGTTTTGCGAAATGATGTCCGTGCTACTCGAGAACCATGCGGGAAGGTACGTCAGCCAGGTCAATGGAGTGAGGTAGACATCCGTGAGGAAAATCGTGCCCTGCTTAGTAGTTCCTGGTTGTCCGTTTATGGTGATGAGTGGAGCGACGGGCTCTGCGCCACCTGGAGTGATGGAATAGTCATTGGTAGAAATGCGAGAAGCGATGAACCCAAGAAACACCACCACCACGACGGCGATGAGGGTTCCACGCACGAACTTATGCCGTCGATCAATTGAATGTTCTTCAGAAAGGTCTTCATGGTGACTCATGACTCACCAACCGTACCCGGTGAGACTCCACAAGAGAGACGCCTGGCTGTCATTACCGCTGGTCACCGGGCGGGAGAACACAACCACGAACTTCTCGTCACTGGCCTCAGCGATGCCGATCCCCACGTTCGTGCGAGCGCGCTGCGGGGATTGGAAAAACACTCACTCCTCGAAACGGCTTCGCTCGTGTCAGCACTTCACGATGCTGACCCTGGGGTGCGTCAAGATGCTGCTCGAATTACCGCCGAACGCTCAGCGCCCGGTGAAAGCGAGGTTCTTGAGACCCTTCGCCTTTTGCTGGGTGATTCGATCCCACTGTGCGTCATCGAAGCCATCCGCGCGCTCAGCGCGTCAAGCGACCTTGAGAGCGTCCCGCTGTTGATGGAATTGGCCCGCACTCACGGTGATCAGCTCGTCGTCGAAGAAGCGACTGCTGCGTTAGGTGAACTTGGTGACGAACGAGGCCTTCCCGTCATCGTTGAAATGGCAGAAGGGAAACCTGCTCTTCGTCGGCGAGTCGTCGCCGCCCTCGGGGCCTTTGAAGGAGTCAAGGTTGAAGCGCTCCTGGATCAACTTGGAGAAGACCGTGACTGGCAGGTACGCCAAGCGGTCGCCATGCTTCGCAAAGAACCCGACGACCTCTTTGATTAACGGCTTGCACTTTCGAAAAACGAAGCCAGTTGATCCAGTTCGTTGAGACAGCGCGCCGTTCCCTCAACCACCGAGGCCACCGAGTTGTTCGCTACATGAACGGGGACGGACGTGCCGATCTCTAAACGAGCAACGAGGCCATCGAGGTTTGCGGTGCCCCCAACGATGTGAATGCCCTCAAAGATTGCATCTTGCGCCAACTCGGGCGGGGCTTCGGCAAGACACATGGCCACACCCGCGACCATGGCGTCGACCAGATCAGTGGTTGCACGCTGAATCATCTCCGTCGTGACGACTTCGCTTGCTGGCGTTCCCGTGCTCACGCGTCGACCATGAACTTCCGCCGCTGACGAAACCGCTTCCGAGTTGACTGAGCCAATGCGGATTTTCAACTCTTCACTCACGAGATCTGAAATCACCAGATCACTCTGCATCCGCACATCATCGGTAATGGCTCGGTCAAGGTCACTTCCGCCAATTCGCAACGCTTTCAGGGCAACGACTCCGCCGAGGGAGATCATCGCCGTCTCCGATGTGCCCGCACCTAAGTCGACGATGACCGAACCAATAGGTTCATGGATCGGCAGATCTAAACCAATCGCCGCAGCGAGGGGGCTTTCTAACAGCACAGCTTTCGCTGCTCCCGCGTGCTCCGCTGCTTGTTTCAACGCACGTCGTTCGATTGACGTCGCTGCCGAAGGCACGGTGAGAAGAACTCGGGGACGACTCATCCGACTCATCCCGCATCGATGAAGAATCGCCCGCAACATCCGTTCCGCCATATCGAAATCGGTAATGGCACCCTGGCTCAAGGGGCGCACCGTCACAACGTGATCGGCAGTTCGGCCGACAAGATCGACGGCTTCGGCGCCGAGGGCGAGAACCTCTCGACTTCTCGTATCGACCGCAATGACTGAGGGCTCATCGAAAATAAGCCCCCGGCCCTTCACAATGACTCTTGTGGAGGCAGTACCGAAATCGATAGCGACATCACGTGACACGACTCTTAACTGTACGACCCCTGCCCGCCCTGCTTTCCCTCTTGGCGTTTACTAGCCTGAAGGCTCGTGGATAACAATCAATTCCCGCCTCCAAATGATGAGGATCCCAGCAGCGACCAGGGAAAGGTCTCGGGGTCAGACGCCAATCTGAACGGCTACATCTCGCCATCGGATCGACCATGGATTCACCCGTCTGAGCTTGGCGGCATTGGAGCGGCCCCCCTACGCGGGCGCCGAGTGAGGTCTTCTGTCTTGTTATCCGTCGCGGCTGGGATTGTCCTGATCGCTGGAGTCGCCGTTGTGGCGGCTGCCAATCAGCAACCGGGCTCGTCGCCAAGCGTGACGCCCACCACCGCTGTTGCACTCAACCAGGTACCCAAGGTCCTGCGAGGGAGCGCCGAGTCAATAGTGCTTCTCGAGATTAAAACGGGAGCCTCCTTCACTACGGCGTCGGGCATCCTCGTCAATCCTCAAGAGGTGGTGACGACGAGAGTGATCTCAGCCATAAGTTCGATCAACGTGATGAGTGTGCACGGCCAGCACGCAACCGCAACGGTGATCAAGAGCGATGCCGCCTCTGGGATTTCGGTTCTTCACCTGAACCAAGCCCTCGTAGGGGCCAGCATGACCCTGGTCACCACTGCGATCAGTCAAGGACCCGCCATGGTAGTGAGTGCGACCTGTCGTAGCTGCGCGTCGTCCACACTGTTGGCCTGGGATAGCGCCACGGTCACCAACACCAATCAAGCCATGATGCACAATCGAGTTGACCTCCAAACAGTGACTGCGAGTTCTCCGGGGGCGCCAATGAGTGGATCTGCGCTCATTAATACTGCTGGGGTTGTCATCGGTGTCGCCTCGCCGTCGCTTGGACCCGAGACCTATCTCCCCATATCCTTCGTGACCCAAGAAGCACACCACCTCGTCGATGCCCCAAGCGATGGACACGGGTACCTCCAAATCCAAGGAACGAACGGACCTTCCGGCGGAGCGTTGGTGCAATCGATCGGCCAGAAAAGTCCAGCAGTCGGACTCCTGCGCGTCGGCGACGTCATCACCAAAATAAATGGTCAGTCGATTGAATCAATGGCGGGCTTAGTCGATGCGCTCTATACGCTTCCTGGCGGGAGCAGCACAGAACTCACCGTCACGAACAACGCCCACCAGCGCATCGTGAACCTTCGCTTGGCTTCTTCGCCGTAGGATAAGAAGTCCTATGGATGATGCACAGAGCCCCTTCGACGGCCTCCTCGGAGACCTCCTTAAAATCTTGGGGGGCCAAGCTGGTGGTGCACCGTGGTTTGAATCTGCTCGAGCCTTAGCCGTTGGCGTCGCGACCGAAGGCGAAGCGGAGTCCAATCCTGACCCCTTAGAGCGCATTGCCTACGAACAACTCCTCGACGTCGCCAGCCGTCATGTTGAAGACATCACGGGCCAACGCATGCCAGCAACGCTCGAAGTCCTCCCCGTCACTCGCGGGGTCTGGGCCGTCGCCCAACTCGATGCCTGGAAACCCACCATCGATACCGTCGTGGACGCCCAAGCACAAGCAACCGGAGCGTCGCTCGCTCAATTGACCCAAGATCCCGAGAACAGCGGGGTCCCTCCGCTGTTCGGCCAGTTCGCCAATCTTCTCGGCCCCATGCTCCTCGGTCTTCAATTTGGATCAGCCGCGGGCCACCTGGCTGAACGTGCTTTGGGAAACTACGCCCTACCCCTGCCCTGGCCACGAGGAGCATCGATCAGCATCGTGCCGAAAAATGTCGCTGCCTTTGCCGACGATTGGAGTTTGGCCATCGACGAGGTTCGACTCTTTGCCTTGACCCGAGAGTTGGCGGGACACGCTGCGTTTTCAAACTCCTCAATCAGCGAACGGGTGACCGAATTGTTGATGGCGGCCATGACCGATGCGCTCGCTTCGCAGGCGCAGATCATCGAAAAAATGACTTCCTCTGGCGACCCTGAAGCCCTCAGCGCCATGTTGTCGGATCCTGATGCGATGCTTTCGGAACTCGTCACCCCAGGAGCCCACGCTTCATCGAGCAATCTGACCGCCGCTACCACTGCACTCGCCGCGTACATCGACCATGTCGCAAATGCGGTCGCTCAGAAGTTGACCTCGAACCCTTCTCTCTTGAAAGAGGCATGGCATCGTCATCGAGTGACCGACGGAAAAGGTGAGCAAGCAGCGGGCGCGTTGTTTGGACTTGATCTCTCCGCCAAAGAGGTAGAGCGCGGCCAGTTATTTATTTCAGGCGTCCTCGAACGGCAAGGAGAAGATGGCCTGGCCTTACTGCTTCGCGGTGGCGACACGCTCCCGACGGCAGCTGAACTTGATGCTCCTGGTTTGTGGCTGGAGCGCATTGCGCTTCCAGAACTTGACAGCCCAGAGGGCTAAGCCGAAGGGCTTTCTTCGCCACTCTCTTCGGGAAAACCAAGATCCCACTCAACGCTGAGTCCTTCTCGAATCCCATCACGGTTCACCCGCTCACGATTTCGTCGGAACTGAGGGTCGTGAGGAGGTAACAGCACTAAGCGAGCACTGATCCGGTCAATGAACTCTTGAACAAATGCTTCATCGCCCCAGACCGGTTGAATGTCCCAGTGCGGCTCAACGGGTCCGAGATAGACGATCCGAACCTGTCCAGTTGGCTCAATGGGGGCCTCTTCGTTCTCTGTGACTGCCTGGCTCATTCGTCCTCCTGGGTTCCTTCTTCGTTCTCATGCTACTCCCCTCTTCGCCAGGTAAATACTTGCTCAGAACATCGTAAGAATCCCCTAAAGTTCGGGTTTTTCGTGTTTTTCGGGCGTACAATGGTTTTGAGAGAAGGGGAACCTTATGGACACCGAATGGATGAGCCAAGGAACATGTAGGACAACACCGCCGGAGACGTTCTTTCCAAGTGACGGTCTCGGAGTGATTCGAGCACAGCGAATCTGTGCAGACTGCCCGGTCCAAGAACCGTGCCTGGAATACGCGCTGGCCAACCGCATCGACCACGGTGTTTGGGGCGGACGTTCTGAACGAGAACGGCGCCGAATCTTACGAGCACGACGACAACCACTCGCCGTCGTGGATGCCAACTGAGCGCAAGCGCTCACCCATCAGCACTCGTTGAGTGCGTCATCAACGTCAGCGAAGGGCGTGACGAGCAATGGCTTGGCGAGCTCGCTGAAGCGACGACAGGCTGTGTAGATCTCCACCTTGACGCTGACCATCACCGCAGCGTCTTTACGCTCATCGGCACGCAGGAGTCCATCGTCGACGAGGTTGTATCGTTCGGCCGCTCGGTCATCGACCATCTCGACCTCACGAAACATGTAGGCGTGCACCCTCGCATCGGCGTTCTCGACGTTGTGCCCTTCGTGCCTCTTGGTGACGCCTCACTCCACGACGCAGCAATCCTGCGAGACCAAGCAGCACTTCGATTAGCTGAAGAGTTCGATCTACCCTGTTTTCTCTATGGCCCGCTCAATCAAGGTGACCGGAGTTTGCCCTCGATTCGAAAAAGTGCCTTTGCGGCCCTCTTGCCAGATGTCGGTCCCAAAGCACCGCACCCAACGGCCGGGGCCTGTGCTGTTGGAGCACGCTCTCCGTTGGTGGCGTGGAATATATGGCTGAGCGGCACCTCCCTCGCAGAGGCCAAAGAATTTGCTGCGTCAATTCGATCTGAACACGTCCGAGCCTTGGGGCTCCGCGTTGGTGAGTCCGTTCAAGTGTCGTGCAACCTACTGGCACCCACGATCGTCACCCCCTCTGACCTTGTCGACAGGGTGCAGTCGATGCTCCGTGCTCCACAACAAATTGAACGATGTGAACTCGTGGGCCTCGTGCCGATTGCCGTCCTCGATGCAATCGACCCAACCCGATGGGCATCGCTTGATTTGCGGGAAGAAAAAACGATTGAGCGTGCGGTGCAATCGTTAGGACTGGGTCAGTCTTAGGAAGCGTTCTCCATGGCCTGGCGACGTTCCAAGGCCCGGGCTCGACGAACACGGCGACGCTCTCGCTCACTCATGCCACCCCAAATACCGAACTTCTCGGAGTTAGCAAGTGCGTACTCTAAGCAGTTCTCACGCACGACGCACCCACGGCAGACTTCTTTGGCCTCTCGGGTCGATGCCCCTCGCTCTGGGAAGAACAGGTCAGGGTCGACGCCCTTACAGTTGGCCTGGCCTTGCCAGCTCCGCTCTTCTTCCCCTGCTAGCAACGAAATCACATCCATCGGTCCTCCTCCAAGCGCCACACGGTGGTGGCACCGATGTAACTACAACGATGTGATCTTGGCGTATTTCTGGGGTTTTTGCAAGTCGTTTTGCAAAAAAGCCCTAAAAATGGCTATCCCGCCGGCCGCAAGAGGCGTCGATGCTTCAAAAAATCCACCAAAACATAGCCTCCGAGCTCATCGTGAGAGGGGTAAAACGTCCGTCCTCCATTGACTTTGGCGATCTGTTCGACGAAGGGATAGTGGGTCCGCTCCAAATCCAAGGCAAAGGTATTGATCGTGATGTTCGCTTTGGTGCAGCGGATGACTTCCGCCATGGTCAAGCGCAGCGTCTCCGGCAGCGGCGGATAATTGAACTCCGGCTCGCCCCAGCGATTGATGTGGGCCGTGGGCTCACCATCGGTGACCACAATGATTTGTTTTGATCCGTTTTGGCGAGCCAGCATTGAGCGACTCAGAGCCAAGGCATGTTGCAGGTTCGTTCCGTAGATGTAGTCCCACATCACGGTGGGCAACTCTGTGGGCGAGACCTCCCGAGCCACGTCAGAGAACACGACCAAGCCGAGATAGTCCCGGGGATACTGCGTCGAAATCAGCGTCTGGAGGGCCATGGCCATCTTTTTTGCTGGCACAAAGTTGTCCCGCATAGGCATTGACATCGACAAGTCAATACAAAGCACCGTGGCCGAGCGAGCGAGCGCCTCGGTTTCGACAACTTCGAAGTCTTCGGCTTGGAGTTTGACGGGAATGCCTTGGCCTCCGCGCGCCACCGCGTTGCTGACGGTTTTTGACAGGTGGAGATTTAACGCATCGCCATGTTCATAGGGCTTGGTGGTTTCTTCTCGATCGTGACCAAAGCCTTGGAACATCGCTTCATGCTGGCCGACCCGATCTTTGTTGACCTGTGAAAAAAGGTCCTGAAGCGCACGATTGCCGAGTCGGCGAACCCCGTGAGAGGTCAACTCCATCTTTCCGCCCTTATTGGCGATTAATCCTGAGGCCTCTAAGGACTTTGCTACTTCTGCGAGGCGGCTGAGTTGGCGAGCGGCGTCTTCGCCCAAATTGCGGCGTACATCGTCGATGTCGATCTCATTGAGAGCTGACGCCGAGGAGGCCGTGGAGAGAATCTCTTCCATCCGCTCGAGTTCTGAGAGCTGTCGGGCCGCATCTGCGGTCTCCGAGAGCGACATGGACCCTTCCCCATCGAAGCGATAACCCTGGCCCCAGTCCATCTCGGGGAAGGCTTGCCGCAGGTTCGCGTTGAGCCGCTCCATAGACCAGCGCAGATCCATGTCGCCCAACAACTGTTCTGAAAGCCCTTGAAGTTCTGCTCGTTGATCGGCCGATAATGACCGCCACATCGCTTCGGCTGCGGCCATTTGTTGGGCGAGTTGTTCGAGGAGTTGATCGAGCGATTCAGCGCCAGGAAACATGTCGCCAAACTTCTCCATGAAGGCTTCAAACGTAGGGTCGAGCTCTTCTCCACGTTGGCGCTGTTCGACCATGGTTGAAATTGCGTCCATGGCGTCACGCATGCGCGCCGTGGCTTCAGGATCGGCATTCTTCAGTGCTTCAGACATGCCCTCGAAATAAGTATCGATGACCTCTTCGCGCATCTCTTCCAGAAGTTGTTCAAACTGTTCTCTCGCTTCCGAGGAGACAAATTCATAGTTGGTCATCGAGGAAACACGCCCCGGCAAGTCCGCAGGCATGAGATCGAGCGCCATCGAGCGCTCGGCCACCACGTCATTCGTCACTTCTTGACGGCGTTCGTCACCAGAGTCAGCCGCTTCTTGAGCTAACTCTTCAATGCCTTGGCGCTCTCGCTCTTCGATGGCGTCAAGCGCATCTCGGTACTTTGCCAACTCGCCATCGGGATTCCCCTGCTCGAGCAACTCGTCACGGCGGAGGCGCGTCTCGTCTAACAGGTCTCGGAGGCCATCGATATGTTCGCCGTCTGGAAGATCTATCCCGCCGCGCAGCATCCGTTCAATCGCATCGCTGAGATCTCCCGTTGCCAAGAGATCATCGCCGAGTGCAGCAAGAAGATCCTCGGGATCGAGATTGGCAAAGTCTTGGCTGCCATCCCACGATGAGTAGTCGTAGCGGGCGCTCATTAGCCTCGTGAACGATACAGCGCTCGCGCACCGGACGAGTCTTTATTCAGACGCTTTGTCAGGTGCATGCCTTCCAAGAGAAACTCCAAAGCTGAGGCCATCTCGGCCGGTCCAGCTGCGTCGCCCGCGATGCGACGCGTCGGTGGCTCCAGGGCTGGTATCTGCGCCAGAAGTTCGAGATAGTCTCCAGCCGCTAAGTCATCGCCGGTGTGAGCGATGACTTCACTCTCAAACGCCTCGACGATCTCGCCAGATTCGGGCAAGGTGACCTTGTCACGGAAAACCAGCAAGGTCGCCGCGCCAAAGAGCTGGCTGATGACCTCCGCTTCGCGGCCTTCTTCGAGGGCTTCAATCTCAATTTTTCCTTGCGTTGACGCTAAGGCAGCTGAAAGATCGCTGATGCGGGGGACTACTTCATCTTCATGGAGACGAAGCGCTCGCCGCAGCGCATTGGCGACGACTGACTCGTAGTTGGCAATCGTCAAGCGGACGGAAACACCACTGCGCTGATTAATCATTGGGCTGCGACGAGCCAGATGACTTACTTGGGTGATGATCTCTTCAATAAACCACGGGACCGTCACGGGAAGTTCAGTGCGGGCCAACCGTGCTTCGCCGCGCACGATGTCAATTTCTGTTGCCAACTCTTTCGGGTAGTGCGTGCGAATTTGAGCACCGAAACGGTCCTTCAGCGGCGTGATGATGCGCCCTCGGTTGGTGTAGTCCTCAGGGTTTGCTGTGGCGACCAAGACAATGTCCAACGGAAGACGCAAACGGTGTCCACGAATCTGGATGTCGCGCTCTTCTAACACGTTCAACAGTCCGACCTGGATACGTTCCGCGAGGTCGGGGAGTTCATTGATCGCAAAGATGCCACGGTTCACCCGAGGAACTAATCCGTAGTGAATCGTGAGCTCGTCAGAGAGGTAGCGACCTTCTGCGACTTTGATCGGGTCGACTTCACCAATGAGGTCAGCAATGGTGGTGTCAGGAGTAGCCAACTTTTCCCCGTAACGCACGGACCGGTGGATCCAGTGAATAGGGGTTTCGTCGCCGCGTTCAACAACTTGAGCTTTCCCATATGCCGAGACGGGATTGTAGGGATCATCGTTGATCTCAGATCCTGCGATCACGGGAAGCCACTCGTCGAGAAGTTCCACTAAGGAGCGAATCAAGCGCGTCTTGGCTTGGCCTCGTTCGCCCAGCAAGATCACGTCGTGGCCGGCCAAAATCGCCGTCTCCAGTTGCGGAACCACGGTCTCCTCGAATCCCTGAACGCCTGGCGAAAGTGGTCTCCCGTCGGCGAGACGCCCCTCGAGGTTGATGGCAATCTCTTCGGCGACGCTGCGAGATTCCCAGCCTTGAGCTTTCAACGCCCCAAGAGTCGTCGCCAGTTCGGCGGGCTGGGTCAGAGTTCCATTTGGTGAGGTGCTGTGGTCCATTCCCTGAGCCTATGTCCCAAAGTTGCGAGTCCGCCCCCTTCCAGCGCAAACTAGATAGTCGGCAGATTCCCTGCTGGGAGTCCCTATGATTCTGAAGAGCAGTTTTCCAGCAGTGGGGAACCGCTTGAATCGATGAAAAAAAGAAGGAGAAACGGTGACCACAACGGAAAACTCCGCTACCAGGGTTGACAACTCTTCCACCCCCGTCATTCTCGGCGGCGCTCGTGGTGGCCCTGATGTCACCACCATGCGTACCGACCGCTGGTGGCTCGCCCCGGTGATCACCGTGGCGATCTTGGGTTCATTTGTGATCTATGCCACGTGGGCTGCGTTCGTGAACAAGGACTACTACGTCGGGGCCAATATGCACCGCGACTTGATCAGTCCCTTTTATTCGCCCTGTCTCACCCAGTCGTGTGTAGCAACGGGAGCAGCGAACAAAGCAGTGTTCTCGTGGTGGACGATTTCGCCTGCGTTATTGATCTTGATCTTCCCACTGGGTTTCCGTATGACCTGCTACTACTACCGACGTTCCTACTACCGCTCGTTCTGGTGGGCCCCTCCGGCGTGCTCAGTTGCAGACTCGCACAAGAGCTACTCCGGAGAGTCTCGTTTCCCGCTGATTATGCAGAACGTTCACCGCTACTTCTGGTACTTCGGTCTTGTCTTCAATGTGCTGTTGACCTACGACGCGGTAATGGCCTTCCGCACGCCTGGTGACGGCGGTATCGGCGTCACCATCGGGACGATGGTCCTATGCCTCAATGCAACGCTGCTCTGGGGTTACTCGCTCTCGTGCCATGCCTGTCGACACCTCTGTGGTGGACAGGTTCGTTCCTTCTCAAAGCATCCAATCCGTTACAAGTTCTGGAAGTTCGTCACCCCTCTTAATGCGAAGCACATGCAATTCGCATGGGTCAGCCTCTTCGTCGTGGCCTTGACCGACGTATATGTCCGCCTGGTTGCCTCAGGCACCATTACCGATTTCAAACTGTTTTAGAAAAGGAGCATCATGAACGATATTGAGCACCACGATTACGATGTGATTGTCATCGGAGCGGGAGGGGCCGGACTTCGTGCCGCCATCGAAGCCAAGCAACGAGGACTGCGCGTTGCGCTGATTTGTAAGTCACTTTTGGGTAAAGCCCACACGGTGATGGCCGAAGGTGGCGTCGCCGCGGCCATGGGCAATGTCTATGAAGAAGACAACTGGATGGTCCACTTCCGTGACACCATGCGTGGCGGTAAAATGCTCAACCACTATCGCATGGCCGAACTGCACGCCAAAGAGTCTCCCGACCGAGTCCATGAACTCGAAGCGTGGGGTGCACTGTTCGACCGCACCAAAGACGGCAAAATCCTCCAACGTGACTTTGGTGGCCACCGCTATGCCCGACTCGCCCACGTAGGGGACCGCACGGGACTCGAGCTCATCCGTACCTTGCAGCAAAAAGCTGTGTCGATGGATATCGACGTCTTCATGGAATGCAAAGTCATCCGCCTCTTGAACGGCCCTGATGGATCGGTGACCGGTGCGGTTGCCTACTGGCGCCCAACGGGCGAGTTCATCACCTTCGGCTCGAAAGCTGTGGTGTTGGCGACAGGTGGCGTTGGTAAATCTTGGAAGTTCACCTCGAACTCATGGGAAGGAACGGGCGATGGCCACGCAATTGCCATGTGGGCCGGCGCAGACCTGATCGATATGGAATGCGTGCAATTCCACCCCACCGGCATGGTGTGGCCACTTTCGGTGCGCGGAATTCTCGTCACCGAAGGTGTGCGTGGTGACGGAGGAGTGTTGCGAAACTCTGAAGGAAACCGCTTCATGTTTGATTACACGCCTGACATGTTCAAAGCCGAAACTGCAGACTCAGAAGCAGAGGCTGACCGATGGTATGACGACCACACCGCTGGGCGCCGACCACCTGAGCTTCTTCCCCGTGACGAGGTCGCTCGATCGATCAATAGCGAAGTAAAAGCTGGACGAGGCTCTCCCCACGGAGGTGTGTTCTTGGATATTGCCTCACGCCGTTCAGCCGAAGACATCCGCAAGCGTCTCCCATCGATGTACCACCAGTTTATGGAACTCGCCGGCGTGGACATCACTCGAGAAGCGATGGAAGTGGGCCCAACGCTTCACTACATCATGGGTGGCGTGCGCGTCGAGCCAGATTCTGGCTCGACGTCAGTCCCTGGCCTTTTTGCTGCTGGTGAAGTTTCTGGGGGTATGCACGGAGCGAATCGTCTGGGAGGGAACTCACTCTCTGACCTGTTGGTCTTCGGGCGCCGCGCAGGCATGGGTGCCGCTGACTACGTCGAGGGCGGCGGCGGGAACGATGCGAAAGTGGATGATCTCCTTGTTCAGCACTACATGGACGAGGCGCTGGAACCCTTTACCCGAGAAGAGGGTGAAAACCCCTACACCTTGCAGCACGATCTCCAAGAGATGATGCAGGCCAACGTTGGTATTATCCGAAATGGTCCCGAGCTGGACGAAGCCATCGAACAACTCGAAGTACTGAAAGAACGCGTGCAGAACATCGCCGTGAAGGGTGGCCGTGCCTATAACCCAGGTTGGAACCTGGCCACGGACTTGCCAGCGATGTTGACGGTGTCAACCTGTGTGGCCCTCGGAGCTCGCGACCGTAAAGAGAGCCGCGGCGGCCAGACCCGAGAAGACTTCCCGAAGGCCGATCCCGAGTTGGGCAAGGTGAACTTTGTGCAATCACAACCGTCAGGTGGAGGATTTAACGGTGAGATCAAGATTGTCCCCGAACCACTCCCAGTGATGCCCGATGACTTGCGAGCAATCCTTGAGGAGGCACCGAAATGAGCGACGTAAAGATGCGTATCTGGCGCGGCGATAAAGACGGTGGTGAATTTGAGAACTACTCACTGAAACCTCAAGAGGGTGAGGTTGTCCTTGACGTCATCCACCGCATTCAAGCCACCGAAGCTCCTGACTTGGCCTGTCGTTGGAACTGTAAAGCTGGAAAATGCGGGTCTTGTTCTGCCGAAATCAACGGGAAACCTCGACTCTTATGCATGACTCGCATGGATCAACTTCCCGAAGGCGAAGAAGTCACTGTGACGCCTATGCGGGCCTTCCCCATTATTCGCGACCTCGTCTCCGACGTCTCGTACAACTTTGAAAAAGCTCGCCAAGTCCCTGCCTTCTTGCCACCTCCTCGACCTGAAGGTGGCTATCGCATGAGCCAAGCCGATGTTGAGCGAGGTCAAGAGTTCCGTCAATGCATTGAGTGCTTCATGTGTCAAGACGTCTGTCACGTGATCCGTGACCACGAAGAAAACAAGACGAACTACGCGGGTCCTCGTCTCTTCATTCGTTACGCCGAACTCGAAATGCACCCTTTGGACACCAACGACCGTCGAGATCTTGTTCGCGACAAGATGGGGCTTGGGATGTGCAACATCACCAAGTGCTGCACCGAGGTCTGCCCCGAACACATCAAGATTACCGATAACGCGATTATTCCTCTCAAGGAACGAGTTGTCGACGCTGACTTTGACCCCGTTGCTTGGCTAGGGCGCAAGATCCTGCGTCGCACGAAGCGGACGCCCGCCGAGGCTTCGGTCCAGCCTGAGGCTTAGAAAACCACCGGTTTGGAGTCCGAGGGGTCACTGATCGTCCCTTTTCGACTCCAAAAACCCTCACTTTGTTGAAGACTCTCACCTTTTGTCATTGGTGCTACCTTCTCCCTATGAAGATTCTCTCGCACCACAACAGTAATCGACGATTCTTGACGGTTGGGGCTCTCGTCCTTGCGTCATTCTCTGGTTCGCTTGGACTGGGATTACAGAGCGCAGGTGCACAGAGCGCAGGTGCATCGACGCCGACTGGGGTTTTGTCGCCCTATGCAACACTCACGAATCCGACCGACACTTTCTGGGCGCTCACCGTCGACCCGGCGGGCAATCTCTACACCGTTGACACGACCAACTGTCAGGTCAT